>NZ_JBDGIS010000004.1:0-399770 GCF_057657295.1 Luteimonas sp. Soil_C_16
TCGTCGAGCGGATTCGATCTGCAGGCGAGCTTCACCGGTATCGAGGCGTGGGCGCCGATCGCAGGATTCGCACCGGCGCGCTCGGGTGGGCTCGTGGGTCTCGGCTTCGAATCCTGGCTGACGCCGCGTGCGCGGATGCTGCTGGGTGTCGATCAGCGCTTCGGTCCGCGGGGGAGCGACCGGATGGCGTCGATGCGGGTTGCGGTGGGGTTTTAGTTCCAATTGCGCCGAGAAAGGGCCACCTCCGGGTGGCCTTTTCTTTGAGGGTGCGATGCTGCGGAAGTATTGCTGCACACGGAATTTTTGCAGCACCTCTCCCTTTGGGAGAGGTCGACGCGCGCCGCGCGTCGGGTGAGGGCAAGCGAGCCACCAGCCTCGTGACTTTCGCTGGCGATCTTGCCGATGCAGTTTTCACGATCGATCGCAGGCGCAACCTACGTATTCTCTTTCCTTCTCCATCCCTCACCCGGCGCGCCTCGCGCGTCGACCTCTCCCAGAGGGAGGGGTGCTGAGCGGGAAGGGCGAGGCCGCGCATGAGCGCGCCAGCACTCAATGCGCGGCGTAATGGATCAGCGGACGTTCGTTGAGCGGCTGGACCTTGCGGTTGTTGTGGCTGTAGCGGGCATTGAAGCCGGCGATCTGGGTGGCCGACAGCGTCACAGGCGTGTCGAGCACATACCACTCGACGTTCTCGGTCAGCGGCGGGGTGGTGAGCGAGCCCAAGTAGTGGTGATAGCTCTTGTCGCGCGGCAGCATGATCGCGATGTCTTCGCGTTCGATCTCGCCTTCGCGTGCATCGCCGAGCGCTTCCAGCACTTCGCCGGCGAGTTTGTTGGCGTCGCCTTCGCGGTACATCACGCCGACCACAGCGAGACGGCCGTCCTTCGCCTTGAACACGAAGTGGCCTTCGAGCGGGAACGATTCGCCGTCGATCGTGTGTTCGCTCGCGGCGTGGAAGTGGAATTGCATCAGTTCGAAATGGCGTCCGCGGATCAGCGCGTCAGGGCCGTGCGCTTCCACTTCGACCGAATGGCCGTTGTCGACGACGCGCAGCGCGGCTTCGGTGTCGCGCAGTTCGATCGCCTGGGCTTCTTCCATGTCGCCTTCGGTTGCGACGGTACGTTGGATGTCGATCGGCGACTGGCCCAGCGACGCGGGGTACTGCCACGTCTCTTGCCGCTCGTAGTCATACTGCTGGGCGGACACGAACGCGGGTGCAAGCAACGCGGCAATGGCGACGACGAGGACGCGGGAACGGGACGAACGCAGCATCGAACTCTCCGGAAGGATGGCGTCGCGCGACGCCGGCGCGTCAGGCTACACCGGCGATTGTGATGCAGCGTATGCGCGGGTCGACATCGCCAGATCCGGCAAGCCACACGCGTCCCGCCAAGAAAAACGCCACCCGAAGGTGGCGTTTTCATGACAGCTGCGGGGCGGCCGGATCAGCCGCCGCGTACGCGGCCCTGGAAGCGGGGCTGGGCGCGGCCCAGCGGCAGCTTCAGCTTGCCCATGGTCTCGATGCGTTCCTCGGCGAGCCGGTCGGCGGCCATGTAGGTCGGCACGCCGTCGCGCTCGGAGATCTCGAAGATGCGCGTCAGGTTGTGGTAGATCGTGCGCATCATGCGCATCGCGCGTTCGCGGTTGTAGCCGTCGATTTCCAGCGAGATGTTCATCACGCCACCCGCGTTGACCGCGTAGTCGGGCGCGTAGAGGATGCCGCGCTTCTCCACTTCGTCGCCGATCGCGTTGTTGGCGAGCTGGTTGTTCGCCGCGCCGCAGATGATCTTGGCCTTCAGGCGCGGCAGCGTCTTCTCGTTGACCGTGCCGCCCAGCGCGCACGGCGAGTAGACATCGGCGTCGACATCGTAGATCTCGTCCAGGCCCACGGCCTCGGCGCCGTATTCGCCGACCGCACGTGCCACGCGATCCTTGTTGATGTCGGTGACGAACACCTTCGCGCCGCGCTCGGACAGCAGCTTCACGAACTCGATGCCGACATGGCCCAGGCCCTGCACGGCGTAGCTGTAGTTGCCCACGTCCTCGTTGCCGAACTTGCGGTTGAGCGAGGCCAGCAGGCCCTGCATCGTGCCGTAGGCGGTGAACGGCGACGGATCGCCCGAACCACCGTGGACCTGGTGCACGCCGGTGACGAACTGGGTCTCGCGATAGACGAGTTCCATGTCGTTGACGTCGATGCCGACGTCCTCGGCGGTGATGTAACGGCCGCCCAGCGACTCGACGAACTGGCCGAACGCGCGGAACAGGCCTTCCGACTTGTCGGCGGCCGGGTCACCGATGATCACGGCCTTGCCGCCGCCGAGATTCAGGCCGGCGACCGCGTTCTTGTAAGTCATGCCGCGCGACAGGCGCAGCACGTCGTTGAGCGCGTCCTGCTCGGAGTCGTACGGCCACATGCGGGTGCCGCCCAGCGCCGGACCCAGCACGGTGTTGTGGATCGCGATGATCGCCTTCAGACCCACGTCCTTGTTGTGGCAGAACACGACCTGCTCGTGGCCGTAGGTGTCGAGGTGCTCGAAAATCATTCAAAACTCCGTCACGGGCGTTGGGCCCGACGTCTGGTGGCAGGAGGCGGCGTGGGGGCTGTGCGGGTCGGTCTAGGCGACCGGATGGGTCCGGCAGGGCCGCAGGGTGTGAGTGACCGCGGCATTTTACGCCCCTGTCCGGGCAATTGGTTGAAGGTGCAACTGCCGGGTCGGAAGGGCTTCAGGATCAAGTGGTTGCGGGGGGTTGGGCGTTGTCCGCTCGGCTCGCTAAAGATCTGGTTGACTGCAAAGCCGTCTGGGTCGCGATGTGCTTGGAGCCGTCATCCCGGCGAAGGCCGGAAAGGCTCTACAACAGCGCGTAGCGCTGGTCATCCAGCGGCTTTCACTCTGCTGACCTCACGAATCTGCGGGCAGCCTTGCCGCCTTATTCAAACACCGCTCGGCTGCTGCAACCGGCTATCAAGTCACTGGATGACCAGCGCTACGCGCTGTTGTAGAGCCTTTCCGGCGTTCGCCGGGATGACGAGCGCAAAAAGGCGACGCCCTTACAGGAAGACGATGTCCTTCCAACTCGCCTGTCTGCGGCTCGCATAGCCTGACGGTTCGCCCCCACCCAACCCTCCCCCGCAAGCGGGGGAGGGCTTCAAGCGGCAGGGGCGAGCGCTACAGCTGCGACTCGATCGGCAGCCAGCGCACCACGCTCGCGCTCACGCGTTGCAGACGGGTGCTGTCGGGCTCCCGCTTCAGGGGGACGGGCGGGTCTTCGGCGCGGTCGAGCCAGCGCGTGTCGCCTTCGCCGTTGAGGTAGACCCAGTAGCTCATGCCGGGCGCGGTCAGGTGCCGGTATTCCTCGAACAGGGCGGCGCCCAGTGCGGGGTCGTCGAACAGCACGCCCATCTCGGTGTTGAGATTGGCCGAGCGCGGGTCGAGGTTGAACGAGCCGACGAAGCCGCGCCGCCCGTCGACCAGGATCGCCTTGGTGTGCAGGCTGGCGCCGCTGCTGCCGAACAGGCTGCTCGCGGCTTTCGCTTCCGCCTGGCTGCGGGCTTCGAACAGATGCACGCCGCCTTCGAGCAGCGTCGTGCGGTAGCGCACGTAGCCACCGTGCACGGCGACCACGTCGTTCGCCGCCAGCGAGTTCGTCACCACCGACACGTGCACGCCGCGCTGGGCGAGGTGGACGAGTCCCTGGGTGCCCTGCACGCCGGGGACGAAGTAGGGCGAGATCAGCAGCGCGGACCGGTCAGCCTCGACGATATCGCCGACCAGACGTTCGACCAGCCAGTCCTCGCGATCGTCGCCGCGCCATTTGATCGGCGGGTCGGACAGGATCTGGATGTCCTCGCTCCAGATCGGCGTCAGGGCCTGCGAGAAATAGCCGCGCACGCTTGGGGAGAGTTCCATCGCGTCCAGATACCGGCGTGCTTCCGCGCTGCCCGCTTCTTCCTGGATCTGTGCCAGCACCGCGCGGATCGTCGATTTGGGCTTTCGGTTGAGCGCCTCGATCGGAATCGCCGCTTCGCTGTTCCAGAAGTCGTCGAAGATCGCGCTCGCATCCGCCACGGCCGGGCCGAACAGCACCATGTCGAGGTCGTGGAAATTGAACTCCTCGGCCGCGCTGAAATACTCCACGCCCACGTTGCGCCCGCCGACCACCGCCACACGCCCGTCGGCGATCCACGCCTTGTTGTGCATGCGGTGGTTCACGCCCCAGGCGCGCTGCACCATTTCCAGCAGGCGCATCACGCCGGTGCGGTTGCGGAACGGGTTGTAGACGCGCAGCTCGATGTTCTCGTGCGAGTCCATCGCCAGCAGCGTGGCGTCCATTTTTCCGATGCCCATGTCGTCGAGCAGGATGCGCACGCGCACCCCGCGCTCGGCGGCCTTCCAGGCTTCGTTGGCGAGCATCCGGCCGGTCAGGTCGTCGTGCCAGATGTAGTACTGCAGATCGAGACTGCGCCCGGCCTGGCGGGCGGAGATCGCGCGGGCGGCGTAGGCGTCCACGCCGTCGGGCAGCATGATCGCGCCGGTCTTGCCGGCGTGGCGCGCCAGGAGCGGCGCCAGTTCGCGGTCCAGCGGCGTGGCGTCATCGGACAGGGGCAGCGTCTGGCTCGGCCTGCCGGTCGCCGGCGGCAACAGGTGGTCGGCCACGAAGATGCTGCTCACCGCCATCACCAGCAGGGTGAACAGCCCCCAGCCGATCAGCTTCTTGACGCGCTTCTTCATGTGCAAGGGCTCGAGGTCATCCGGACAAGCATCGCAGATGCGCCGCCTGCGCGCCTTCGCACACCCCGTCGCGGCGGTTGCGACCGTGACGGCGCAGCCTGGACGCCATCGCGACCGTCATTGATCCGTTGCACACTGCGGCGGGGGATCCGTCGCTGTCCGCCCGGCAGGCCCGGGCGCGTTCGATATCTGCGAACCACGGAGGCTTCATGGCAACCAGGAAGACCACGCGCAGCGCGGCGCGCAAGGCGATCACCCCGCGTCTGCTCGATGCACGTCCCGACACCGCGGACTTCCGCGACCGCATGTTCGAACCCACGCTGGTCGATGTGCCCAGCGAGATGCCGCTGTCGCGATTCGTCGCACTGCGCGTGCCGGTGCTCGACCAGGGCGAGGAGGGCGCCTGCACCGCCTACGGTCTGGCGACAGTCGCGCACACCTTGCTGCGCCGCCGCCGGCCCGACCCGGTCACGCTGCGCATGAGCACGCGCATGCTCTACGACATGGCCCGCCGCTACGACGAGTGGGAAGGCGAGGACTACGACGGCTCCAGCTGCCGGGGCGCGATGAAGGGCTGGCACCGCCACGGCGTCTGCGCCGAAGATTGCTGGCCCGATGCCGCAGGCCCGCTGCACGAGGTCTACACCGAAGAACGCGCGCGCGCCGCGCAGGAACATCCGCTCGGGGCCTACTACCGCGTCAACCACAAGGACCTCGTGGCGATGCACGCCGCGTTCGCGGAAGTCGGCGTGCTCTACGCCTCGGCCGCCGTGCATGCCGACTGGATGACGCCGCCGGCATCTGGTGTCATCGAGTGGACCGAGCAGCCGATCGCCGGCTACCACGCGTTCGCGATCGTCGGCTACGACCGCGACGGTTTCTGGATCCAGAACTCCTGGGGCACCGGCTGGGGCAAGCGCGGTTTCGGATGGATCAGCTACGACGAATGGCTGCAGCGCGGCACCGATGTCTGGGTCGCGCGCCTCGCCGTGCCGGTGCGCCTGCAGCGCGTGCAGGCCGTGGCCGCCAGCAACTCGGCGCTGGCGCGGCAGTCGAACGGCTACTCGCAGGCCGACCTGCGCCCGCACATCGTGAGCCTCGGCAACGACGGCCGCCTGCGCACCAGCGGTCGCTTCGGCACCAGCCAGGACGCGGTGCGCAATCTCATCCGCGAGGATCTGCCGCGCATCACGCAGGACTGGCCGAAGAAGCGCGTGATGCTCTACGCGCACGGCGGCCTCGTGCCGGAGCAGGCCGCGATCCAGCGCGTCGCCGATCTGCGCGAGTTGATGCTGCCGCAGCAGATCTATCCGCTGTGCTTCGTCTGGAAGACGGACTTCTGGAGCACGCTCGGCAACATCCTTCGCGATGCGGTGCGCCCGCGCAGCGAAGGCCTGATGGACAAGGCCAAGGGCGTGCTGCTGGACCGCATCGACGACACCATCGAACCGCTGGCGCGCGCGCTCGGCGGCAAGGCGATGTGGAACGAGATGAAGGAGAACGCGCTGCTCGCGACGACGGCCGTCATCCGCAACGGCGATCAGCTCACCGAAGCCGGCGGCGCCGCGCAGGTGGCGCGCCTGCTCGGCGAATGGATGCAGGCCGATCCGGGCGTCGAACTGCATCTCGTCGGCCACAGCGCCGGCTCGATTCTGCTCGCGCCGCTGGCGCAACTGCTCACGGCCGACGGTCTCGTGTCCACCGGCCCAGCCGCGAGCATGCAGGGTATCGGCCAACGCATCGCCAGCCTCAATCTGTGGGCACCGGCGATGACGATGGCGCTGTTCGAACAGAGCTTCGCGCCCGCGCTCGCTTCGGGGACGATCGCGCACGCCGGGCTGTTCACCCTGAGCGATCGCGCCGAACAGGACGACCACTGCGCCCGCGTCTACAACAAGTCGCTGCTGTACCTCGTCGCCCACGCGTTCGAGGAACGCGCCCGCAGCTGGGTACGCCGCGAGCACCGCAACGGCACACCGCTGCTGGGCATGGCGCGCTTCATCGAATCGAACAGCGCGATCCGCGACCTGCTGGCGACCGGCAAGCTCGACTGGATCCAGGCCCCGGTGCAGGGCGATCCCACGCATGCGGCGGATGGCAGTGCGTCGACGAGCCACGGCGGCTTCGACGATGACCCCGCGACGCTGCAGGCCACGCTATGCAGGATCCTAGGCGAGCGCAGCACCACGGCGCCGGTGCGGATTCACCGGTCGGAATCAGGGCTGGCGGATTGCCGGGCGCGGTTGAGTGAGGCGT
Organism: Luteimonas sp. Soil_C_16; assembly: GCF_057657295.1. Lineage (NCBI taxonomy): Bacteria > Pseudomonadati > Pseudomonadota > Gammaproteobacteria > Lysobacterales > Lysobacteraceae > Luteimonas > Luteimonas sp. Soil_C_16. The sequence goes on from NZ_JBDGIS010000004.1 coordinate 6,990, forward strand.
TGGAGCCGGTGGGACGGGGGTGATTCGGGCGGTCTGACCCGGTGCACGACTCTCTGGGGCCCGGCGTGACCAGACATGCGTCTGTTGAGAGCCGCCGTGGGGCGGGGTGAGAGGTGGTTATCTGGCGCTTGAGCCTTCAGAGCGAAGATCAACTGGATGACCAATCCTTCAGCTGTCGAAAGGTTTTTTCGCGTGCGATTGGATGACGGTGTGAGGTCTGCGTGCCCCGGTAGCGCCGCACACTGCGCGAAAGTCAGAATGGATCCCAGCTTTCGCTGGGATGACGGGCCAAAGCGGCAGTCTTCCGCTTAAGCCGTCGCCCCAGCGGAAGCTGGGGCCCATTTTGATCTTTGTGTGCAGATGCATCGGCGCACGGCGTTCGCGTCAAGAAGCAGGAAGATTTGTTCGACGTCGATCAATGTACGTCGGCCATCGCAGCTCATCTGACTGACGCCCGCCAAACATATCGTCGAGTCAAATGGCACACCCGCAAAAGATCTCCCTCGCCGTGCCCAGTCCCTTTCCACGCCCCAACGCCGACACCCTCTGGACCATCGGTCACTCGACGCGGTCCTGGGACGATTTCCTCGCACTGCTCATCCACTGGCGCATCGAGGCCATCGTCGACGTGCGGCGGTTTCCCGGGTCGCGCCGCTATCCGTGGTTCGCGAGCGAAACGATGGCCGAGCAGTTGTCGGCATCGCACATCGACTACCACTGGCTCCCGCAGCTCGGCGGTCGTCGCCGCGCGCAGCCCAACTCGCCGAACGGCGCCTGGCGCAGTGCCGCGTTCCAGGGCTATGCCGATCACATGACCAGCGACGAGTTCGCGGACGGTCTGTCGCAGACGCTCCCCGTCGCCGCGCAACACCGCACCGCGCTGATGTGCGCCGAGGCGTTGTGGTGGGGCTGCCACCGGCGCCTGATCGCCGATCTGCTGACCCATCGCGGTGTCGAGGTCTGCCACATTCTCGATATCGGCAAGGTGCAGCCACACGTGATGCATCCGGACGCGCGGCCCGCGGGCGCGAATCTCGTCTATCCGCCGGCGCAGGCCGGGTTGTTCTGAGGCGGGTGGATCAGGGCGTGTCGAGAGAAGCCTGCAACGCGGTCGCCAATGCGGCATCGCCGCTGACCAGATCGGTCCAGCGCAGCTCGAGGCCCTTGCGTTTTCCCTTGGGAACGAGCTTCAGGCCATCGGGATCGATGGTGAGCGAGTAGGCGTCTTCGCCGATACGGACTTCGCGCTTGAGGGGCTTGTCGAGTGGGGTCATGGGGACGCTCCGAGAGGCGGATCTGGATGCTGCGCCTGATGCTGTCGAGAGCAGGCAAGGGTGGCGGCGCCCCATGTCCGTGCGGAAGGCGCTGGGCCCAGGCGTGCGCCGGGGCGACGGGATGGTTTTTGGGTTTTGCCGATACCGCGATTAGCTGATACCTGGCCGCATGCCGATGCAGTGAGGGTGCTCCTACGAACGATCGCACGTTCCGAGGGCGCGGCGCCCCGGCGCGAGCTGAAGATCAAGAAGATCAAAATGGGCCCCAGCGTTCGCTGGGGCGACGGCTGAAGATCCCCAGTGCGAAGCCGTCATCCCAGCGAAAGCTGGGATCCATTTTGATTTTGTGCGCCACGCTCACAGGGCAAAGTAGGCGACCTCAAGACCCGTCGCCCCGGCGCACGCCGGGGCCCAGCGACTCTGCGCTCCAGCCCGACCAGCCGAACACCCCACAAACCCCGAAAAATGCCGCACCGCAGCATATTTTCAGCCGAAACAGCTCCCCGGCCACCGCTACAATCGACGCATCTTTTGTCCCCGCAGGAGCGCGCCATGAGCACGCCGGCCAACCAGCTTCCCGACCGTCAGCCCGAATCTTCCCCGCTGCGCTTCGTTACTGCCGCCAGCCTGTTCGACGGGCACGACGCGGCCATCAACATCATGCGGCGGCTCATCCAGTCGCAGGGCGCGGAGGTCATCCATCTGGGCCACAACCGCAGCGTCGAGGACGTGGTGCGTGCGGCGCTGCAGGAAGACGCCGACGGCATCGCGCTGTCGAGCTATCAGGGTGGGCACGTCGAATACTTCAAGTACATGGTCGACATGCTGAAAGAACGCGGCGCCGGCCATATCCGCGTGTTCGGTGGCGGTGGCGGCACGATCACGCCGGAGGAAATCCGCGAGCTGCAGGGCTACGGCGTGGAGCGCATCTATCACCCGAACGACGGCATGAAGATGGGCCTCGTCGAAATGATCGAGGACGTCGTCAACCGCGCCGCGACCGCGCGCGATGCCGCTGTCCGTGACGATTCCAGCCACGCGCCCGACATCGACGACGAAATCGGCCTGGGCCGCGTGCTGTCCGCGCTCGAGGACGGCAGCATCGGCGAGAACGAACTCGCCAAACTGCGCAAGACTTGGCAGCTGGCCGGCGGCAAGACGCCGGTCATCGGCATCACCGGCACCGGCGGCGCGGGCAAGTCCTCGGTCACCGACGAACTGCTCAATCGCTTTCTCGCCAGCTTCCCGCAGATGCGCATCGCGGTGATCTCGGTCGATCCCACGCGTCGTCGCAGCGGCGGCGCGCTGCTCGGCGACCGCATCCGCATGAACTCGCTGCGCAGCCATCGCGTCTACATGCGCTCGATGGCCACGCGTCGCCAGAACGTCGCCACCAATGCGGTGCTCAAGGACTGCATCGGCTTCCTCAAGAGCCTCGCCTATGACCTGGTGATCGTGGAAACCGCCGGTATCGGCCAGTCGGATTCGGAGATCGTCGATCTCGTCGATTTCCCGATGTACGTCATGACCAGCGACTACGGCGCGGCCAGCCAGCTCGAGAAGATCGACATGATCGATTACGCCGAGCTGATCGTCCTCAACAAGTACGACAAGCGCGGCGCCGAGGACGCCCTGCGCGATATCCGCAAGCAGTGGAAGCGCAACCGCGTCGCGTTCCAGACCGCCGATGCCGACGTGCCGGTGTATCCCACCATCGCCAGCCAGTTCAACGATCCGGGCGTGACCTGGATGTTCGACAACCTGTGCCGCCTGCTGCGCGAGAAGACCGGCGCCGGCAACGCAGGCCAGTGCAGCTTCCAGCCCGGCCTCGACACCTCGCTCAAGGAACCGCGCGCCACCGTGCTGATCCCCGGCGCGCGCGTGCGCTATCTGGCCGAGATCGCCGAATCCGGCCGCCGCATCAACAGCGACATCGAGCGCCAGGCCGAAGCCGCCGATCGCGCCCAGGCCATGTGGCAGGCGCTGCAGGAACTGGGCGACGCCCAGCTGCCGAAGGCGCTCGATCTCTACCACTCCGATGACGTCGCGCCCGAGCGTGCCGCCGCGCCTGCGCCCGTCAACGGCGCGGGTGGCGTTGCGCCTGCCGCCGTCGTCGACAGCCCATCCCCCGCAGTCCCCGCCGACCCCGTCCAGGCCGGCACCGCGCCTGACCCCAACACCGCGCGCGAACTCAGCACCTCTCCCTCCGGGAGAGGTCGAGCCGCAGGTGCGGGTGAGGGAGGGGCCTTCGCAGCCACCCCCGTCGACCGCTCCCTCCTCACCCTGCGCCAGCGCTACAACGACGCCATCCAGGCGCTCAGCAGCGAATCGCTGAAACTCCTGCGCGACTGGCCGCAGCGCCTGAAGTCCATCACCGACGAATTCACCGAGTACCAGGTGCGCGACAAGTCGATCAAGGTCGACAACTACCGCGACTCGCTGAGCCACCAGAAGATCCCCAAGATCGCCGCGCCCACCTACAAGAGCTGGGGCGAGCTGCTGACCTTCCTGGGCAAGGAAAACCTGCCGGGCAGCTATCCCTACACCGGCGGCGTGTACCCGTACCGCCGCACCGGCGAAGACCCGATCCGCATGTTCGCGGGCGAGGGCACGCCCGAGCGCACCAACCGCCGCTTCCATTACCTCTCCGTCGGCCAGCCGGCCGCGCGCCTGTCCACCGCCTTCGACAGCGTCACCCTGTACGGCGAAGACCCCGCGCCGCGCCCGGACATCTACGGCAAGATCGGCAACTCGGGCGTCAACATCCCCACGCTCGACGACATGAAGAAGCTCTATTCCGGCTTCGACCTGTGTGCGCCCACTACGTCGGTGTCGATGACCATCAACGGCCCCGCGCCGATGATCCTGGCGATGTTCATGAACTGCGCCATCGACCAGCAGGTGGAGAAGTACCTCAAGGCGGACGACGCCCGCTGGCAGGAGGCGGAAAGCCGTCTCGCCAAACTCTTCGAAGGCCGCGAGCGCCCGCGCTATCACGGCGAGCTGCCGCCCACCAATGACGGCCTGGGCCTGGGCCTGCTGGGCGTCTCCGGCGACCAGATGGTGGACGCCGACACCTACGCCGACATCAAGGCACGCACCCTCGCCACCGTGCGCGGCACCGTGCAGGCCGACATCCTCAAAGAGGACCAGGCCCAGAACACCTGCATCTTCAGCACCGAGTTCGCGTTGCGGATGATGGGCGATATCCAGCAGTATTTCGTCGATCGCAAGGTCCGCAATTTCTACTCGGTCAGCATCTCCGGCTATCACATCGCCGAAGCCGGCGCGAACCCGATCAGCCAGCTCGCTTTCACCCTGAGCAACGGCTTCACCATCGTCGAGTACTACCTCGCGCGCGGCATGCGCGTGGACGACTTCGCGCCCAACCTGTCCTTCTTCTTCTCCAACGGCATGGACCCGGAATACACCGTCATCGGCCGCGTCGCCCGCCGCATCTGGGCGCGCGCCATGCGTGAGCGCTACGGCGCCAACGAACGCAGCCAGATGATGAAGTACCACATCCAGACCAGCGGCCGGTCCCTGCACGCGCAGGAGATCCAGTTCAACGACATCCGCACCACCTTGCAGGCGCTCTACGCCCTGTTCGACAACTGCAACAGCCTGCACACCAACGCCTACGACGAGGCCATCACCACGCCCACCGAAGAAAGCGTGCGCCGCGCCGTGGCCATTCAGATGATCATCAACAAGGAGATGGGGCTCAACTTCATCGAGAACCCCTGGCAGGGCAGCTTCGCCGTCGACTACCTCACCGACATCGTGGAAGAGGCCGTCTACAAGGAGTTCGAAGCCATCAGCGAGCGCGGCGGCGTGCTGGGCGCCATGGACACCATGTACCAGCGCGGCAAGATCCAGGAAGAGTCCATGTACTACGAGCACAAGAAGCACGACGGCTCGTTGCCCCTGGTGGGCGTGAACATGTTCCTGCCCAAGGAACACGCCGGCGAGATCGCCACCGAGATCGAGCTGATCCGCAGCACCGAAGAAGAGAAGGGCCAGCAGATCGAGAACGTCCGCAACTGGCAGCAAGGCCGCAACGCCCTCGCGCCGAAGGGCGAGACCTCACACGCCCATCAGGCCGATGCCGACGAACAGGCGCCGATGGTCCACGACGGGCACGGTCTGGCGTATCTTCAGAACGCCGCGCGGGAGCGGCGGAACGTGTTCGAAGCGCTGATGGAAGCGGTGAAGACGCATAGCCTGGGGCAGATCAGCCATGCGTTGTATGACGTGGGTGGGGAGTATCGAAGGAACATGTAGGCAGTAGCGTCGGAAAAGGTGCTGCGGTAGTTGTTAGGAAACTAACTCTTGGACGAGTAATGAAAATAGTCTCGGTATTTAATAATAAGGGTGGTGTCGGCAAGACAACGCTTACCTATCATCTGGCGCATGCGCTCGCTGAGAAAGGTAATAGGGTTCTGTTAGTGGATGCTGATCCGCAATGCAATCTAACGATATACTCAATGTCCGTCGAAGATATCCATGGAATATGGGAGGCGGAAGACGAGTGTATCGGGATGGGGGTGAGCGAATTCTCGAAGAAAAAAGGTTTTTCGAACTTGGCATCGCTGCAGAAAAGTGTTCGATCGCTGCATTTTCTCTTGCAGCCGACGATAGATGGTGTTGGCGAGTATGAAAAGCTTCCTCCGCCTAAAAAAATAACCCCGTCGCTTCATATAGTCCCCGGAAGGCTTTCTCTTCATGAGTTTGAAGAGAAGATATCCTCTCGCTGGAGTGATGCGTACAGAGGCGACTCTCTTGCAATCCGCACCGTGACTAGGATTAGAAACATCTGCGAGGAGTACGCCAAGAGATACAAGTACGACTACGTAATAATCGACACATCGCCTAGTCTTGGTGCGATGAATAAAACCATCATATCTACTGTTGATGGGTTTATAGTTCCGGCTGCCCCGGATATGTTCTCGCTATATGGGATTAGGAATATCGGGGCGAGCTTGAACAAATGGAGAGAGGAGTTCTCAATTATATACAAACTCATCTCCAGCGAGAAAAGAAAACTTTTCCCGAAGGACTTTGTTCAGTTCCTCGGATACACAATATATAACGCAAAGAAGTACACAAAAACAGATACGAAGTGGAACCTCGCTCAAGCACATCTTAAGTACGCACTTCAAATTCCGACAATCATCAATAAGTACATTGGTGAAGATTTGCGGGAGGCAGTTCCGGGTTCCGAAATAGCTGAGCCAATCGGAGGTGAATCGATTATGCATAGTCATAATACTTTCCCCGCCATGGCTCAGCACTATCGAGTCCCTATGTGGCAAATCCCATCGCTTAAGAAGATAGACAAAGATGACAGAAATACCGTAAACGGTCAGCGATCTGGGATTATCGAAACGCAGGAGCATTATTCGGAATTTGCTGATTCGCTCATCGAGAGAATAAATAGGCTGGAAGCCAAATGACTACAGAGGCGGAGATTGAGGCCATTGTCGAAAAGTACAGGGACAAGAAGAAGGTTATCGGGCTTTTTCTCGATAACGTCGAAGGCGCGTTCCGTACAGATATCGGTCTGAATGATGGGGTGCCAGCTCCTATCCATTCTATGAAAAAAAGACTGAAGGACGAGGGGCATCTCAAGAAAAAAGTGGCAAAGAAGATTGCCGACGGCGTGAGGGATATTAGCGCTGAGAATTTATTCTCACAGGTAACCGATCTTGCAGGGCTGCGCGTTCTGCATCTGTACCAAGATCAATTTGAATTTATTCATAATTTTATTGCTCAAAAGGTTAAAAAGAAAACTTGGAAGCTAGTTGAAAGGCCTGTTGCGTACACTTGGGATCCCGAGTCGATAGAGTATTTTAAGAAGTTCAAGCTAAGAACTGAGCTGAAGTCTTCTTACTACACAAGTGTTCACTACTTGGTCTCGCCTGGTAATGACGAGGATAACGAACTCGTTTGTGAGATTCAGGTGCGAACTCTGTTCGAAGAGGCTTGGGGAGAAATAGATCACTCCATCAATTACCCGGACCGGACGACCAAGCTGGCGAGTAAAGAACAGTTGCGCGTTCTGTCGAAGCTCGTTTCTACAGGATCAAGGCTCGCTGACTCCATATTCAAGGTCCATCTACAGCCGGAAAATCGTGAAGAGGGATAACTTGATCGGGGGAAGACGTCAGATTCACCTATCCAGGATGACGCCGCGCGAGCGGTGACGTAGGCCAGTCAGGGGGACGGCATGCGACAAGGATTGAAGCGGGTGGCGCATCGCCGTGACGATGCGCTGACAGGGGTGCGGTGGGACCGGCTGGAGCATCTGCTCGCCGCGTACTACCGGGATGCGGGGTATCAGGTCACGCACGTGGGAACGGGCGGTACTGACGGCCGGTTCGACGGCGGTGTCGATCTGGAGCTGCGACGCGACGGGCGGCTGTTGCTGGTGCAGGTCAAACATTGGAACGCCTGCCAGGTGCCGCACAACGACGTGCATCAGCTGATCGGCGTAATGGTCAATGCCGGAGCCGACGGCGCCATCGTCGTGACCAGCGGCGAGTTCACCCGCGCCGCTATCGAGGCCGCCACCAGAAACGACCAGGTCCAGCTGATCGACGGCGATGAACTCCGCGCCATGCTCGGCCCGCTGCCGAACGCGCCGCTTGCTGCAACCTGCACCGCAGACACGCTCGCCGCCCAGGTCGGCGAACACCTGTTGAACGCCGCCCTCGGCCGTGCCGTGCCTGCCGGACGCAGGGCTGCGAAGTCGTATGCAAACGCCACCGGCATTGCGCTGCTGCTGAAGTTCGCCGCGCTTTGTAGGAATAACGGTGCCAGGTTCACTTATCTAGGATAACGCCGCGCGAGCGGCGACGTAGGCCAGTCAGGGGGGACGGCATGCGACAGGGATTGAAGCGGGTGGCGCATCGTCGGGACGATGCGCTAACAGAAGTGCGGTGGGACCGGCTGGAGCGATCTGATCGCCGCGTATTGCCGGGAAGGTGGCCATCAGGTCAAGGATCTGGGGACGGGCGCATCGGCGGGACAGCTCGATGGCGCGTGGACTTGAAGCTGTGGAGTGGGGCGGCGAAGTACGTCTTCATTCTGAGACATTTTTCTCGCGCTTAGCCGTGGCGACGGCCTACGTGCCGCTCCCGAAGCAACTTGTGCGTCCTGCCTGAGGCCAAAATACGCTTAACTGCTTCGTCATCAGAGAATTCAGTTGTCACTGTGTGGAAAGCAAACATTAAAAGGGGTTGAGTGATGGTGGCTCTGATGCATCTTCTGGATCGAGTGGAGAAATTTAGAGGTATTGCATATCTAGCTATTGTCAGCAGTGTTGTTGCGCTTCCTTTTCTAGTAGTTATGAAGTTCAGGCCCGATCTTGTCCTGGAGCTTGACGGCTTTAAGTTGATTATACTTGTCTTGTCGATCGGCCTCCCTCCTTTTTTTGTAGCTGCTATATCGTTCATGGCGTCGGATGTCATAGAATCTTTGGAAAGGGTTGATTTGGATAAACTCGCTCCTGCGTGGCTACTAGGTGGCGCGGTTGTTTGTCATGTATTGCACCCGTTGGCATTTCTGATTGGCGGTGGATCTCTTACAAATTATTTGTCCTGGCTCGCGCTTTTAAGCGCTGTTGGTTTAGCGCTTCTTCTTTTCTTGGGGCTAGCTTTAAGGTTAGTACGCAGAACAAAAGTCAGCTCGCGAAAGAATGCTCAGGATATTGGTAGCATCCCGGGAGATGCAGGCGTCAAGAGCTGACGTTGATAGATTGGAGTTACCGGATAACCGGGATCAGGTTCACTTATTTAGGATGACGCCGCGCAAGCGGCGACGTAGGGCGGTCAGGGGACGGCATGCGATAGGGATTGAAGCGGGTGGCGCATCGTCGAGACGATGCGCTAACAGGGGTGCGGTGGTACCGGCTGGAGCGATCTGATCGCCGCGTATTGCCGGGAAGCGGGCTATCAGGTCGAGCACGTGGGAACCGGCGCATCGGCTGGTCGGTTCGATGGCGGCGTCGATCTGAAGCTGCAGCGCGACGGGCGGGTCGTTCTGGTACAGGTGAAGCACTGGAACGCCTACAAGGTGCCGCACAACGAGGTGCATCAGCTGACCGGGCTACAGGGAAAGCGCGTCACGAGCGTGGATGTGTCGCCCGCTGATGGACGCCCGCTCAAGAGGCGGGTTTCAAGGAATTCTCATCAATGGAGTTGAAGCGCATGAATGAGCGGCTCGCTTTCACTTGCAGTCCATCCGGATCCCGATCCGGCTTTGCACGCATCGCACAGATTGCATTGGCCAGCGTTGTGCTCATGGTCGGTACGTTTGGACCTGCATCCGCCGGTCCGCAGGCGCTGCCTGCGATTCCCGAAACGCCGCGCGATGCGCAGTTCGTCGGTGTGCCCGGGGCATGGCGCGACTACCTGATTGGCGTGCGCGCGGCCCGGCAGATCGAGGCGCCGTTGGCACGGTGCCTGGCATGGCCCGATCTGCCAGACAATCAATGGCCTGAAGGTCACGCGGCGGCGCACTGCCGGTATCACTTTTCCGACGGACCGTCGCCCACGCAGGCAGCCGCGCTGCTCGAGGCGGGTGACGTGCAGACGCTCGAACGCCTGATGGCTGAGATGGCGGCCGGGCACGGTCAGCGCGAAGACGCGGAGCGCGTGCATACCTTCTTCCACGATCTGGCGGACATGCCCGCCGCGGCGCGCGATCGGCTGACGTCTCGCTGGGTGGACGCCGCGCCGCGGAGCGCATACGCGGCCATGGCGCGTGGGCGTCACTTTGCGAAACAGGGATGGGAGGCGCGCGGCACTGCATTGGCGCCCCAGACGAGCGAGGCGCAGTTCGCCGGCATGCGGGCCGGTTTCATCGAGGCGATCCCGTTCTACCGTCGAGCCGTTGAGCTCGATCCTGATCTGACGCACGCGTACATCGGCATGATGGAGATTGCGAAAGCCGTGTCGGATGCGGAGCTCGAAGCCTGGGCCTTCGCGCGCGCGCAGCTCGCGGGCCCGGCATGCGCAGAAGTCGCGGTTTCACGAATGGGAGCGCTGCAGCCTCGATGGGGTGGTTCGCTGCAGGAGATGGAGCGTTACGCGGAGATGTTGTCACCGCGGGCCACAGCATTTCCGCTACTGGCCAATTCGCTGGTCGAGCCTTACAACGAGCTGACGCTCAGGGAAATCGCCGCCAATCGATACACACAGCAGGCGGCGGATATCGCCGATGTGGCAACGCGGATGGCATCCAACGAGGACGCACTCGCGCGTGCAGCGCAGTTGAGCATGCATCGATCCGACGGGTCGCCGGTCGATGACGTGAAGGGACTTGCGTTGTTGCTGCAACGTGAGCGGTTTGAACACTTGACGCCCTGGCAGGCGCGTGAAGTGGCAAGCAGGCTGCTGCGCGTGGAGCCGGAATGGACGTACGCAACGATCACCGATGCCGTCGCACGCGATCCCGAGAGCGCGTATGGCCACTATCTGTTGGGCGCCGCCAGTTACAACGTGGGCAGGTTCGAGCAGGCGGATCGGCATTATCAGCTCGCCCGCCTCGACGTACGCCAGGAGCAGACCGTGCTCCGCGAACTCGTAACGATGTGGATGTTCGACGCCGGCTTGCCGGCCGACGCGGCAATGGCCAAGGCAGGGCCGTACCTCGACACGTTGCTGGCGAAGTTTCCCCGCGACGGTCGTGCGCACCTGTGGGAGTGGTCACGGCGCGAGTATTTCGGCGAACCGCCTCCGCGACAGTGGTTTCTGGATTTCCTTGCGGTGGCCGATCCGAAGGATCCCGTCCAGGTGCAGGCGATTGAGACCATCAAGCGGAAACTCGCCGAGTAAGGCCGATCTCCGCATGAGGCATCGAACAGGGCAGCTGCACGCACCTAAAAGACGCCGCGCAAACGACGACCAGTCAGGCAGGGAGACGGCATGCGACAGGGATTGAAGCGGGTAGCGCATCGCCGTGACGATGCGCTGACAGGGGTGCGGTGGGACCGGCTGGAGCATTTGCTCGCCGCGTATTACCGGGATGCGGGCTATCAGGTCGAGCACGTGGGAACCGGCGCATCGGCTGGTCGGTTCGATGGCGGCATCGATCTGAAGCTGCAACGCGAAGGTCGGGTCGTGCTCGTGCAGGTCAAGCACTGGAACGCCTACAAGGTGCCGCACAACGAGGTGCATCAGCTGATCGGGCTGATGGTCAACGCGCGCGCCGATGCCGCGATCCTCGTGACCAGCGGTGAGTTCACCAAGGCCGCTATTGAGGCGGCGACCCGCAACGGGCTGGTGCAGCTGATCGACGGCGACGAACTCCGCGCCATGCTGGGGCCATTGCCGGAAGCGCCGCCCGCAACACGCACCGCCGACAGTCTGGCCGCGCAGGTCGGAGAACATCTGCTGCACGCTGCAATGGATCGCGCCTTGCCGGCTGGTCGCAAGGCGGCAACGTCCTGGGCCAAAGCCACCGCCGCGACGCTGGCGCTGAAGGGCTTTGCCCTGGTCGTGATGTTGCTGGTCGCCTACCAGGTCATCCAAGCGCTCAGTCGGAATCTCGACCAAAGCCTGCAGGCCGTCGGCCGACCTGCGACGGCGGCCATCCAGCGTCCCGTACCTGCGCCGCAGTTCGTGCCGTCGCGCTCGGCCGTCGCGTCTACGCCTGCAGTCGCGAGCTTCTGCATCGATCATGATCCGCGCACTGGTGCCAGCGTCGACCGCTGCGCCGAACACGCCGCACGCCCGAAACCGAGCCTTGCAGAAGTGCGCGAGTCGCAGCGCAAGGCAGATGCCGCGATGGAGGTGCTGCGCGCTTCGACACCCGAAATGTGAGAACGGACTCCGCGCCTCCGGTTCACCGGGCGCATCACAGCACTTCACCCAGGAAACGCAATGAACGCACATGCAGAGCAGGGTCACATCGCAGCATCCTCGGCCACGGAGGGCCGTGGCGCCATCGGCAAGTTCTTCGACACGTTGGTTGGCACGATTTTCATCGTGCTGCTAGCCGCTGGCTTGATTGCGCTGACCTCAACGTGGCAATCGAGCGATCTTCTGTTTGAGGGCGCGGATCGCGTGCTGGTTACCCGGACCAGCTGGTGGGGGTTGCAGCGCGAGGTGACGGTTCTCGAGGCGTCCCAGATCGACGGCTGGACCATCCTCAAAGAGAACGGCGATCGGGTTCCGATGCGCAGCCAGTCCATGAGGCTCCCCAGATGATGGGATTGTCCCGCGTTGATCAGTCCGCTGCGCTCGCTTGCCGGCACGTGCGCACGGCGATTCTGGTCGGGGCACTGCTGGTGTGCTGGCCCGCGCTTGCCCGCGACGATTCGAAGATCAGCGATGCGGACGCCAACGCATCGGCTGAAGCGTCAGGCCGGACGATCTACACGCATTACCGCGCGATCGAAGCGGTGCGCGCGGCGATGGATGCCGACCAGACCATGCGCGAGGACGATCGCGTGGCAGGTGAGATCACCCTGGGCTACGGGGGGCAGATCCACGTCACCGTGCTGGATGACGCATCCGCTGCGCTCTATCGGGCAGCGGTCTCGACCGACGGCGTACTCGCGGCGCCAATCGAGGCACTGCCGGCTCCGGCCGGGCTGTCCTCGAATGAGCGGGCTGCCGCGCAGGCCCGCACGACGGCATTGGCATTCGATTCGCCGCGATGCGGGGAGGCTTACGACACGGTGGTGCTGCCGTCGAGCGTGGAGGCGCAGTGGGTGGCCTTCTTGATTCCGCGACCTTCGCAAGGCGTGGTGCGGCTGGGCGGCTCGACCCGTGTGGAAACGGAAGGCGATGTGGCGACGGCGTGGCGCCCCTACACGCGGAGCTGCATTGATCTCAATCCGGCACCCAACGCGGTCGCCATGATCGTCACGCATCTGCTCGACCCGACTCCGACCGAGATCCACGTGTTCTGGAGTCTCTGGAAGGGGAAGCCGTTCTACGTCACCACTGTAAAGAACGGCCTCTGGAAAGTTGAAGACGGCCGTATCACCGCCGTCGAAGACTGATCGGCTTTGTTTTGCGGCCGAATCGATTTGACTCACCCATGCCGTATCCAGCAACGGGGTCAAGTTCACTCATCTAGGATGACGCCGCGCGAGCGGCGACGTAGGCCGGTCAGGGGACGACATGCGGCCGGCAATATAGGGGGCAAGTCCACTTATAAGTAGTGAGCCACTAGCTTGAATCACGTGACCTAAATGCTTTGCTCAACCGGGCCAAACTAGAACTGAGCCAGCACATGCCTAAGTTCAAAGCCTTTGCGCATCGAAAGTTGGATGTCATGGAGATCGCGCTCTACCTCTACCTCGCGGCCGCTATCGCGATGCCCGTATTGGGCATCGACCTGACCGGTCTTGTGCACGAAGCACTGCTCCCGGATCAAGCGAGGTTCCAAGCTCTTTGGTCGCGAAATCGTGCCCTCGACTACATGCCAAGCTTGTTCTTTGGGATGTTTTTTCTGTATGTGCCGGTGCTGCTTGCAAATCTTGCATGGTTTCGAAGGCGCTTGACCTGGACCGCTCCCAGCACGGTGCCAATGGAGTATTGGCGGCTGTCGTTGGCGTGTTTGGTTTTGGGCGCAGGCGCGCCGGTGATGCTGTTTCTGGCGCTTGGCGTCGGTTCGGCAACCAGTTTAAGAACGGCCGCGTTTCTTGAGTTCGCATCGCGTAGTGATCTAACTGTGGCAGCAATTTTCTTTCTGACTTTCTGGATATCGGCGCTGCTTCTTCCCGGGGCCTATTTCTTTCTCAGATTGGCTCGGTATTACCGATGACAGCGGGCAAGAACGAGGTCAGGTTTCTTTATCCGTCTCGGTTGGTCGAGGAGCAGGTCGGACGCCTGCGAAGCGCTTCGTCTTGACTTCGACCATGGTGCGGAAGTCGTCGCGGCCCCAAGCGCGCTGTTGCTGCAGGTAGTCGCGGATCGCGGTGAGGTCCTCTCCGGTCACAACTTCATCGAGCATGTCCTGCCAGCGTCGTACGCGAACGAGCGGATCGGAATCGAATGCCAGCCATGCCGGGTGGGGCGTCAGCATCGAACCGTTGCGTGGGCCCAGTGGGCAGCGCAACTGGACCAGCGCCAGGCGGCCGCATCGTCGGTGATTCGGGCGCGTACCGGATTGAGTTCGATGTAGCGCTGGCAGGTCAGCACGCAGCGCGCCGCCCCGGGTGCGGCGCGTGCATCGGTGAAATCCGCAGAGGGCTGGCCGGTCGAACGATCGGAGAGTCGCGGAAGTGACCCTGACCCCGCCTAGCTTCCTGTCCGAAGCACACAACACAACACGTTATTTCCAGCATCTAGGGCACGCCCTAGGTCAGTCATCAGGCAAATTTCACATCTCGTCCACGTACTCCAATTTCGCCTGAAGACGCGCGGAATCTGCGGCAAAAACGCCGCTATATTCCGGACTCCCCCGAAGCAGGAGAACTGAAATGTCGCTCATCCAACAGCATAAGAAGACGGCACAAATGGTCGGCGTGGCACTGGTCGCGGCCGTGGGGCTTGGTGGCTGTGCCACGTACAAGGACGACTTCGCACGCATCGATACGCGCCTCGATACCCTCGACTCGCGGGTGCAGGGTGCGGCCCAGAGCGCGGAATCCGCCAACCAGTCGGCAACGCAGGCCAATCAGCGTCTGGATACGATGGAACGTCGCGTCCAGCAGCTGGAAACAGCGCCGCGTCGCACGCCGCGCGGTTGATCTGATCGGACCGGGACCCGTTGGCCTGCCGGCTACGGGTCCCGGTGTGTCACCCGTCTTTTCGAGGAGTTGTCCCATCGCCACGTCCACACAACCTGCGATGCGGGTCTTCCACGCAGCGCTGTTGCTCGCGTTGTCATCCGCCAGCGTCGGCGTGGCCATGGCCGAGGACGCCGTGGCGCCACAGGCCGCCTCGGCCAACCAGCTTCCGCCCGGCCAGGCGGTCTCCGACACGGTGATCGAGCTTGCGGGCTGGGTCATCGCCGCCAATGACAACCACGGCTATCCGTTCATGGTGATGGACAAGGCCGCAGCGCAGGTGCTGGTGTTCGGCGGCGACGGCAAGCTGCAGGGCGCAGCGCCCGGGCTGTTCGGTTCGGCGGTTGGCGATCATGCGGCGCCCGGCATTGCCGGTCTTGCGCTGCGCGAAATTCCGGGGCGGGATCGCACCACGCCGGCCGGTCGTTTCTTGGGTGGCTATGGTCCGTCGATTGACGCCGGGCGCGTGCTCTGGGTGGACTACGATTCGGCGGTCTCGCTGCACCCCACCGCGAGTGGCACCCCGGCCGAACGACGCGGGGAACGCCTCGCATCGCCGACGCCGGACGACAACCGCGTCACCCACGGTTGCATCAACGTCGACACCGGCTTCTACGAGCTGGTTGTCCAGCCGACATTCGAGAAGGGCGGCGTGTTCTACATCCTGCCGGACAAGGATTCGCTGGCGGAGACCTTCCCGGATTTTGCGCAGAGTCGCGAGGCGGGGAAGGGCGGCGACTGATTCGGACAGCTGTGCGTGGTGTTTGGCGCAATTTAAGAACGATCGCGATCGACTTGGCGTAAAGCACCACGCGGATTGGGGCCGCAGGTCTCCGAAACGATCGAGCGCAATTCGCAGGGCATGTGTGAGAACGCGCTGCGTCGGAACGCAGTTCCGCAGAACGCGTGAACCTGGCGCCGTTGCGGCGCTAGACTCCGCGCATGCCTAGTCCCGACCCGTCCAAGCTCGATCGCATCGTCGCGGAGGCCCGCCGCAGTGCCGAGCAGCGCAACGCCGGCTATCGCGAGCGGGCGCTGAAGATGTACCCGTGGATCTGCGGCCGCTGCGCGCGCGAGTTCACGCGCGTCAATCTGCGTGAGCTGACGGTGCATCACCGCAACCACAACCACGACGACAATGCGGCCGATGGCAGCAACTGGGAGTTGCTTTGCGTGTACTGCCACGACAACGAGCATTCCCGTCAGCTCGACCACACCGGCGTGAGCGCACGGAACGCGGAGGATGCGCCCGCCGCGGCGACGTCGAACCCGTTCGCGGATCTGAAGGCGCGGCTCGAGAAAACGCGCACCTGAGTACATCGCGCTCGCCGCGCGGGAAAGCGACTGCTGCGAAATCCCGGATCAGCCGGGTTGAGTGGATCCCAGGCGTCGCGGTTCCCGGGTGCGCGTCGCTGGACCGGGCGTGCGTCCTTCGGTGACCATAGCGCGCCCATGCCTGCCGATCCCACGCCGTCCGCGCACCTGCTGCGCCTGTTGCCCGACGCGGTCGTGCAGACGGATGCGCGCTGGACGGTCACCTATCTCAATCCCGCCTGGCAGACGCTGACGGGCCACGCGGTTGCCGATGCGCTGGGCAGCTCCCTGCTGGATTTCGTGCACCCCGACGACGACCCGACGCTGCGTTCCGGCATGCCGGTGTTCCGGCTGCGGCTCGCGGACGGGACGTATCGATGGATGCGGCTGCAGTTGCAGCCCGAGACCGATGCGGCGGATCGGGTGATCAGTCGTCAGGGCGTGCTGCTGGAAGTGGCCGATGTCACCGAGCAGGTGCTGGTGGAAGTGCGCCAGCGCTTCCTGCGCTTGCTGGAGACCATCGACGGCGTGGTCTGGGAAGCCGAACGCGGTGTGGGCAACACGTTTTTGAGTCCGCAGGTCGAACGCTTGTTCGGCTTCACGGTGGAGCAGTGGCGCGCCGACCCGGGCTTCTGGCGCTCGCGCGTGCATCCCGACGATCTGCAGGCGGCACTGGCGATCGACAACGCCGCCTACGACGCGACGCACAGCTACGCGTACGAGATGAGTTACCGCCTGATCACGCGCTCGGGCGAGGTCGTCTGGGTGCGCGACCTGTGCCGGACGGTGGTGGAGGCGGGGCGCCCGAACCGCATGATCGGCCTGATGATCGACGTGACCCGGCAGAAGCAGGCCGAGCTCGAACTGCTGCGCTCCGACGAGCGCTACGCGCTGGCGACGCGCGGGTCCAACGACGGCATCTGGGACTGGGATCTGCGCACGGATGTGCTGCACGTGTCCGGACGCTTCAACGGCATCCTCGGGCTGGACGCGACCGGACCCGTCCACGCGGACGGCTGGCACTTCCTGCAGTCGCGCATCGATCCCGACGATCGCGCACGCGTGGAGTCGGCCTACCGCCGGCATCTGGCCGGAGACAGTCCGAACTTTTCCGTGGACTTCCGCGCCTGGCACGGCTCGGGGCGTCTGGTGTGGGTGAACTGGCGCGGCGTGGCCCGTTTCGAGGACGGTGTCGCGGTGCGCATGGCGGGCTCGTTGAGCGATCTGGCCGAACGCGGCAGTTCCTACGACGCGCTGACCAATCTGCCGGGGCGGCCGCTGTTCCGCGATCGTCTCGATCACGCGATCGCGCTGCACCGCGAAGGGCTCGCGGCGGGCGAGGGTGCAGCGGCGCAGAGCCACACCACGATGTTCGCGGTGCTGATGCTCGATCTCGACGGGTTCAAGGCGGTCAACGACACCCACGGCCACCACGTCGGCGACCAGTTGCTGCAGCAGGTGGCGCGACGGCTGGAAAGTTGCGTGCGCGCGGTCGATCTTGTCGCGCGCATGAGCGGTGACGAGTTCATCGTACTGCTGGAGTCCGTCGATTCCGCCGGCGCAGCCGAACGCGCGCGGCAGATTGCGACGGCGCTCGCGTTGCCCTACACGATCGGCGCGACCGCCGTGCACAGCAGCGCCAGCATCGGACTGGTGAGCAGCCATCCCCAGTTGGCGACCAGCGACGACTATCTGCGCGCGGCAGATGCCGCCATGTACGAGGCCAAGAGCAGTGCCTTGGGGATCAGTGTGTTCGAGGCGGGGCAGTAACGGTGCCGGGGTCGCTTGCAAGGTTGCGAAAGGAGGGTGCAATGAAACGTGCAATCCGGATTCTGCTCGGGTTCGGCGGGGCGATGCTCGCCAGCGTGCTGCCGGTTTATGGCACAGCGCAGGTAGTACCGGGTGCGCCTTCAACTGAAGTGCCGGCGCCCAACGGCACGCAGGCGGCCGCGCCATCGATGGCGTACTGGCGGGAGGTGCCGCTGTGGCCGGACGATTCGCCGGTGCTGCAGGCGGGGATCGCAGCGCTGGCGCACGAGTCGTGGGCGCTCACCCATCCCAGCATGCTCGTCTACCGGCAGGCGGCGCGTGTACCGGGTGCCGCCGTGCTCGTGTTTCCGGGCGGTGGTTACAAGGCGCTGGGCATCGGCCCGAACAGCAGCTTGGGGCTGTACGGATCGGATGTCTGCAAGTGGCTGATCGATGCCGGCATCACCTGCGTGCTCGTGAAGTACCGCGTGCCCAACACGGGTTGCAACTGGAACCCGGTGACGAAGCGGCACGAGTCGCCGGCCATTCCGATGGCGCTGCAGGATGCGCAGCGGGCGATGTCGCTGGTCCGCCATCACGCGGCCGAGTGGGGCGTCGATCCGGACCGTATCGGCGTGATGGGTTTCTCCGCCGGCGGCAATCTTGCCGTGCTGTCGAGCACGGCGTTCGCATCCCGCACGTATGCACCGGCCGACGCCGCGGACGCGGTCAGCCTGCGGCCCGACTTCGCGATTCCGGTCTACGCCGGACACATGACGATGGAACACAAGAATCTGCGGCCCAAGGATTCGCCCGCGGCGCGAGCACTCAATACCGACATCGTGGTGTCCGCAGCCGTGCCGCCGACGTTGCTCATCCACGCGAAGGACGATGCCGTCGACCCGGTCGCGTATTCGGAGGTCTACGACCAGGCGTTGCGCGAGGCCGGTGGGAACGTGACGCTCATCCGCTACGAAACCGGCGGTCACGCGTTCGGCGTGCGCCGGAACGGCACGGACAGCGACCGGTGGACGCAGGATGCGATGCGCTGGCTGGATGACATCGGCATGCGGTAAGCGGTGAGTACGCTGGTGCGATGCGTTCGTCACCGCGCCAGCTTCGATGCGCGTCCCACTGGCGCGTCCTGCTTCAAGCCGCCAATGCGTCGATCGACGACCGGGCATCTGCCATCGCCGCGTCTTTCGCATCCGGCCCCAGCAGCAGGCCTTCGGCGATGACGAACTCGGGCGAGATGCCGATGAAGCCGAAGATCGTCCGCAGCCAGTTCTCGGTGTGTTCCTGCCCGGCGGCAGGCGCGTCTCCGGCGTAGCGGTTGCCGCGCGCGATCGCGACGATGACGCGCGTGTCGCCCGCCAGCCCCACCGCGCCAGTCTCGCCGTAGCGGAACGTGCGGCCCGCGACCAGGATGCGATCGATCCAGGCCTTGAGCTGGCTGGGCACCGCGAAGTTGTACATCGGCGCACCGATCACGACGATGTCGGCGGCCAGGAACTGTGCCAGCGCGGAATCCGGCGCATCGGCCTCGGGGGCGGCGGCCAGGGTGAAGTGGTCGAGCGGGTCGGTGGCCAGGTCGCGGTAGGTGATGGCGAGCGTGGGATCAGCGGCCTTGAGCCTTGAGACGATGTCGGCGGTGAGTCGGCGGCTGACGGAAGCGTCGCCGGTAATGGCGCTGTCGAGATGCAGTAGTTTCATTGTGTGCCTCGGTTACGATTTGTGCCCGGGGCGACGATGCGCTACAAGATGAGCCTCCACAAGACGGCACACGCCGGTAACCGGAGGCACATGGGTGTGACCGACCCGCCCGCACACACCGTCGAAAGCTGCATGCACGTCAGCGACGTGCTGGCGCGTGTGGGCAGCAAGTGGAGCATCCTCGTCATCGCGAAGCTCGGGCAGGGGCCGCAGCGCTTCAACGCACTCAAGCGCGAGATCACCGGCATCTCGCAACGCATGTTGACGCTGACGGTGCGTGGCCTGGAACGCGACGGGCTGATCCTGCGCACCGTGACCCCAAGCATTCCGCCGCGGGTGGATTACGCGCTCACCGATCTGGGCCGCTCGCTGCTGGCGCCGGTGCAGGCGCTCGGGGAGTGGGCGATTGCCAATCGCGCGGTGGTCGAAGCGGCGCGGCACACGTTCGATGCGCAGCATCCGGACGCCGGCAGCCACGACTGAGCGGTCGGCGCGCGCCGACGATGCGTGCGGGCAGAATCCGACGCCCGGTCAAGTCGTTCGCGATTGCGCACGCCGGTGAAATCGTCATCACAAACGGCCTCTGTAGCATCCTGCTCCGCAGCCGTTAACGATTTCAAGACGGTGCTGCATGGCTTGGGGAACGGGCCACGCGGCACCGCCCGGCGCGCTGCCGCCGACCGGGCGTACACACAATCAGGGGAACACCGATGTCGAAGGTATTGGCTTTGCTGGCTGCCGCATGGCTGGCGTGCAGCGCTTTGCCCGTCTCCGCGACGGATCAGCACGTGGGACTGGTGAAAGGCGTCTCCGGCAGCGTCAGCATCGTGCAAGCCAGCGCCACGCGCGCCGCGGAAGCGGGCACCCAACTGCAGGTGGCCGATCGCATCGTCACGGCGCCGGGTGCGACGGCATCGATCGTGTTCCGCGACGGGACGATGCTCACGCTCGGCGGCGGCGCGGATGTCCACGTGCGCGACTACGTGTTCGAGCCGAAGGCCAACCGCTACGCGTTCTCGGTCTACATGGGGCAGGGTTCGGCGATCTACGAGTCCGGCAAGATCGGCCGCCTGGCGCCGGAGTCGGTGAAGGTGGAGACGCCGCAGGCCACGGTGGGCGTGCGCGGCACGCGGTTTCTGATCGAGGCGAACTGAGCATGGCGAACGTCTGCCGCGGCCAATGGCACGTCTTCGTGCTGCTCGTGATGGCCGCATGCCTGTCCGCCTGTTCCGCTGCGCCCACGCGCGTGACCCTGCTGCCCGACCAGGACGGCAAGGTCGGCGCGGTAGTGGTGCACAACGCGCATGGACAG
This sequence comes from Luteimonas sp. Soil_C_16, assembly GCF_057657295.1. NCBI lineage: Bacteria > Pseudomonadati > Pseudomonadota > Gammaproteobacteria > Lysobacterales > Lysobacteraceae > Luteimonas > Luteimonas sp. Soil_C_16. The sequence continues at coordinate 28,099 of NZ_JBDGIS010000004.1, forward strand.
CAGCGGCTCGACCAGGCCTACGGCCGCGTCGACGCCGGCACGTCGGCTGCGCCCGCGCAGGCGAAGGCCGACTCGCGCGAGGCCTTCGAGACGAAACACCGCGCGCTCCTCGATGCGCAGCCCACGCCGCCGCTGAGCTTCGTGCTGAATTTCCTGTTCGACAGCATGGAGCTCACGCCCGAGTCCCGGCGGAAGCTGCCCGAGGTGCTGGAAGCGGTGCGCAACCGCCTGCCGACCGAAGTCACGGTGTTCGGCTATGCCGATTCCGCCGGCGCACCCGCCTACAACCTGCAGCTGTCGGCCGAACGCGCACGCGCGGTGGCCGCGTTGCTGCGGAAGATCGATCCGGAGCTGCCGATGCAGCTGGACTGGTTCGGCGACAAGTCGCCGCTGGTGCCCACGCCGCCCGGCAAGCCCGAGCCACGCAACCGTCGCGCGGAGATCCTGATCCTGTGAGGCAAGCGGCCATCCGGCCCGAGGCACGACCGGAGCGCATGCGATGCGCCGTGTAGACGCGCGCGCCCAGCCGCCGGGCATCGCGGCCGGACAGAGTCGGCGGCAGGACCTGCTGTTGCTGGTGCTCGGCGTGTTGATCGCCGTGGCGATCGGCGTGGCGGGGCTGCTGCGCGCCGCACCGGTCGAACGCCTCGACAACGCCGCGCTCGACACGTTGATGCGTGCGACCGCGACCGGCATGCCGGCACCGGACACGGTGGTCGTCGACATCGACGACGTCAGCCTGTCGGCGGTCGGCCAATGGCCGTGGCCGCGCTACCGCCTCGCGGCGCTGGTGGAGCGCATCGCCGCCGAGCGCCCGTCGGCGATCGCGCTGGATGTGCTGCTGCCCGAGGCGGACCGGGTGTCGCTGGCCGACATCCAGAAGACCTTCCAGCGCGATTTCGGCCTCGATGTCGCCATCACCGGCGTACCCGAAGGCCTGCTCGACAACGATGGCTACCTGGGCCAGGCGATGGCTGATGCCGGCGTGGTCGGCGCGCGCTATTTCTACTTCGATCACGGCACCGGCGAGACCACGCCCACGCGTCCCGGCGTGGGGTTCGAGGGGGCGCTGGATACGCTGGCGCTCGACAGCGCACATGGCGTGCTGGACAACGTCGACGCGATCGGCGCGCAGACCCGCGTCAGCGGCTTCGTCAACATGCAGGTCGACGGCGATGGGGTACTGCGGCGCCTGCCGCTGCTGATCGAGTATCGCGGCGTACTGCATCCGAGCCTGGCGCTGGCCACCACGATGCAGGCGTTGGGCGTGTCGTCCGGCGAAGTGGTGACCGGTCGCGATGGCCCCTCGCTCGTGCTTGGATCGCACGTGGTGCCGATCGATCGCAGCGGCGATGCGCTGCTGCGCTTCGATGGCCCGCCGTCGGACTACGCCAGCGTCTCGGCCGTGGACGTGCTGGCGGGACGACTTGCACCGGAATATCTGCGCGGCAAGGTGGTCGTCATCGGGTCGTCGGCCGTGGGCCTGGGCGATCGCCACGTCACCGCCTTGAGTCGCGCGTTCTCGGGTTCGAAAGTGCAGTCGGCGCTGATGCAGAACATGTTCGAAGGGCGCGTGTTGCGATCGCCGGAGTGGGGCGCCGGCGCGGCGCTCGCGCTTGGACTGGTGATCGCGTTGCTGCAGGGCGGTCTGCTCGTCGCGGGGCGCAGCCTGTTGACGGTGGCGATCGTGACGCTGGGCATGATGCTCGCGCTCGGCGCACTGGCGGTCGCCGGTTTCAAATCCTTCGGCCTCGTGCTGCCCGTTGCCGCGCCTGCGCTGGTCGGGTCGACCGTGCTGATCGCGGCCTCCGTGATCCGGTTCTGGGCGCAGCAGCGCCATGCGCGGCGTTGGCGGCGGCAGCTCGAGAACGCGCGGCAGGTCACGATCGAATCGATGTCGGCGGTCGCCGAAACGCGCGACCCCGAGACCGGTGCGCACATCAAGCGCACCCAGCACTACGTGCGCGCCATCGCGCAGCGCCTGCGCGACACTGGCCGCTACGCCGACGTGCTGACCGACGCCTACATCGACCTGCTGTTCCTGTCGGCGCCGCTGCACGACATCGGCAAGGTCGGCGTGCCCGACCACATCCTGCTCAAGCCGGGTCCGCTGACCGAAGCGGAATGGGTGTTGATGCGCCGGCATGCCGAGTTCGGTCGCACCATCATCCTCAGCACGTCGCGCCATATCGAAGGCGACAACTTCCTGTCGGTGGCGGCGGAGATCGCGGCCACGCATCACGAGAAGTGGGACGGCTCCGGCTACCCGGCCGGCCTGAAAGGCCCGGCGATTCCGCTGTCGGGCCGCATCATGGCGGTGGCCGACGTCTACGACGCCCTCGTCAATCGACGCTGCTACAAGCCACCGTTCCCGCACGCGCAGGCGATGGCGATGATGGGCGAACTGCGCGGCGCGACCTTCGACCCGGCCGTGCTCGATGCCTTCTTCGAGATCGAAGACGAGATCACCCGCATCGCCGGCGAGTTCCGCGACGAGGCCGCAGCGGCGGCGGCCGGTGGCGGCGCGCATGTCGGCAGCGATGCGTTCTACGACGGCTCGGACGCCGGCCTCGGCTTTGCGACGCCGGCGTTGGCGGTACAGGACTGACGGTCCGGCCGGTGCCGCGCCGGCGTGGATCCGCGCGGCGAGCGGCATGTGCGCGACGCAAACGGCATCACCGCGCAATGGCGGCCTCGGGTGCAGGCTCGAATCCTCGGCATCACCGCAGCTGACCGGAACCCTGCCATGCGCCAGATCACGACATTCGCGCTACTCACGCTGATGGTGTGCACGGGGCCGGCGTGCTCTGCGCCGCCGCCTGCGCAATCGACCGCAACACCGACCGCCGCAGCCGTTGCCGAGAACGCGCCGACGTACGGTTCCGTGCGACGCAGCGCGGACGGCATCGGCAAGACCTATCAGGGGCGCGAAATTTCGGCCGTCATGGGCTGGCAGGGCGCCGCGTGGCTGGAGCGCGAGGAACGCGAGCGCGAGGAGCGCGGCAGCCTGCTGTTGCAGGAACTGGCGCTGGAGCCGGGCATAGCGATCGCGGATGTCGGCGCGGGCACCGGCTACTACGCGCGTCGCATGGCGCCGTTGGTGGCGCCCGGCGGCACGATCTACGCGGTGGACGTGCAGCCGCAGATGGTGGCGATGCTCACACAGCTGGCCGCACAGCCGGGACTCGACAATCTCGTGCCGGTGCAGGCCAGCGCCACCGATCCCGGACTAGCGCCGGAGTCGATCGATCTTGCGCTGATGGTCGACGTCTATCACGAGCTGGAATACCCGCACGAGGTGCTCCAGTCGCTGGTGCACGCATTGCGGCCCGGCGGGCGAGTGGTGTTCGTCGAGTACCGCGCCGAAGACGACGACGTGCCGATCAAGCCGCTGCACAAGATGAGCGAAGCGCAGATCCGCAAGGAAGCGGCACTGCATCCGCTGGTCTGGGAGCGCACCGCCGACATATTGCCGTGGCAGCACGTGGTGGTGTTCCGCAAGCGCTGAAAACCGCGCGGTCCCAGCGCGTGCGGATGCGCACGTCGCTTACTTGCGCACGTCCAGCAATTCCACCTCGAACACCAGCGACGCGCCCGGCGGAATCACGCCGCCTGCGCCGCTGTCGCCGTAGCCGAGCCAGGCCGGAATGTGCAGCTCGCGCGTACCGCCCGGCCGCATGCCGGCGACGCCTTCGTCCCAGCCGCGAATGACGCGACCGGCGCCGAGTTCGAACACGAAGGGCTGGCCGCGATCGTGCGAACTGTCGAACTGCGCGCCCCGCTTGTCAGTGGCGTTCTGGTCGTAGAGCCAGCCGGTGTAGTGCACGGTGACCGTATCGCCGGTTGCCGCAGGCGCGCCGTCGCCCGCCGTCACGTCGATGCGCTGCAGTTCGGGCACGTCGCCACCGGTGTAGGGCGGCGGGCTGCCGCAAGCGGCGAGCAGCAGGACGGACAGGCAGACGATGTGGCGGAGCGATCGGCGGGTCATGGGATTCGGCGTTGCGGACAAGCCTGGCAGGGTAGCCCAAGGCGACGAACACGATGCGGTCCCGTCCACGCACGTGCCATCAACATTCCCTCGACGCATTAGTGCGATCCGCGCGTTTCCAGCAGCGCACGCAGCTCGCGGATTTCGCCACGCAGTGCGCGCACTTCCGTCTGCAGTTCGGCTTCGATGTGATCCTGGGTGCGGTCGATCGCATCCAGCGTGTCGTCGTGCTCCGCCTTCGATACGGTCTGCATCGCATCGACGATGACGCCGATGAAGAGGTTGAGCATGGTGAAGCTGGCGACGAGGATGAAGGGAATGAAGAACGCCCAGGCGTAGGGGAACTCGGCCATCATCGGACGCGTCGTGCCGGTGGACCAGCTGTCGAGCGTCATGATCTCGAACAGCGAATACAGCGAGCGGCCGATATTGCCGAAACGATCCGGATACGCGCCACCGAACAGGTTGGTCGCGATCACCGCGCACACGTAATAGATGATCAGCAACACCGCGCCGATCGACAGCAGCCCTGGCACGGCGCCGAGCAGGGCGCCGACCACGCGGCGCATTGACGGCACGATGGTCAGCACGCGCAACACGCGCAGCACACGCAATGCACGCAGCACCGAGAACGGGCCGGTGGCCGGTACGAGCGCGATCGCGACGACGGCGAAGTCGAACAGGCTCCACGGATCGCGGAAGAACTGCGCGCGGTGCACATACAGGCGGATCGCGATCTCGATGACGAAGACCGTCAAGATCGCGCTGTCGACGGCGCGGATCACATCGCCGGCCGCGGCCATGATCCCCGGCGAGGTTTCCAGGCCCAGCAGCACGGCGTTGACGATGATCAGCGCCAGAATGCCCGTCTGCACGCGCGGGTGGACGATGCAGGCGTGCAGTCGGCCACGCAGGCCGGAATGCGGAAATGGTCGGGTCTCGCGCATGGCGTCTCCAGAAGGCGCGGTGCGAAAACCGGCGGGTCGGAACGGACAACAGAGCGGACCCATTGGAATGTCGCATCGGCGATGCGTCAAGTTCGCGGGGGCACCTGCAACGTCCTTTCGCGCCTGTATCTGCACCCGGTCAGCGTGGCGATGCAGACGCCTCGCGCACAAGCGTCATGTCGCCTGCGCGCGGTCCGGGCGCCACGTTCCAGCGCGGCGCCAGGGTCAGCGTCCAGCCTTCGCCGCGTCTGCCATCCCCGTCGCGCGGCAGCGCCACGGTCGCACGCGTGTAATCGGCGTGGATCAGCGCCGCACCGCCCTCGACGACGTCGAGCGCGCCCCAGGTGTCGGTCAGCCGCAGAGTCGGGTAGACGGTGCCGATGTCGTCGAGCGCGGCAAGCGTCTGCGGATTGAACTGGACATTCATGTGCTGCAGCGGCAACACGAGCACCGGGCCGTCCACGATCGTCGCGCGCCAGTGCGACACCCGGGCCAGACGCTCCCGGTCACGCGCGTCCTCAGCGCTGCGCAGGCTGCCATCGGCGTCGTAACGGCGCTGGCGGGCATCGAGATCGGCGAGCGCCGCGACGTCGATGCGGAGCGCCTGCGCGAGCAGGATGCCGAGGTCGGCATCCGCGCCGAGTCGGCTGCGCCACACGGGATCGGCGTCGTCGAGCAGCAGTCCGTAGGCCGGACCGCTGGCATACGCGAACGAACGCACGAAGCTGGGTGCGCCGATGAACCGGGCGAGGTCGAAAACGGCGAACGCGCGGCGCTCCTCGTCGCGCGCCAGGCCCAGGCGCACACCGGTGTACTCGGCGATGCCTTCGTTGATTTCTAGCGCCGCTTCTTCAACGGCCGCATCGGCGAACAGACGACGGCGTTCGGCGCGGAACGCGAGCGCATCGCCGACGTGCGCACGGCGGACATCGGCGTCGACCGCCAGCGCCGCACGGGCGAGCGCGCGCCATTCGAGTTGCAGCAGATAGCGGCCGTCCCGCGTGTCGAGATGGCGGTTGCCGGCTTCTTTGCGCGTGAGGCCGAGCGTCGGCTGGATGCGGTGGAACATCTCGTGCATCAGCAGCACGCGCAGCAGGCTCGATTCCAGCGGCACTGGCCACAGCAGTTGCGTCCAGTCCGAGCCCGACCACTCCACGCGCGTATTCGCGAGAATCGCCGTCTCCGGCAACGTGCCGACGAAGACGCCCTCCTGCTCGACGAGCACACCGCCGGGATCCTGACGGTTCGCGATGACCGCACGATCCGCGGGATCGACGACGAGGATCGGGCCGCACAGCGATTCGCCCCACAGCGTGCCGCCGTCGCGCTCGCACAGCGTGTCCGCCGTCTCGAAGACGCGAACCGCGCCGTCGCGATCGGGCGCGGCCTGCACGGGCGGCGCGACGGCGCACGCCAGCAGGCACGTCAGGGCGGCAAGGGGATGCAGCGGATGCGGACGGGACATGGCGTTATCGTGCGGCGTGGTCGTGCGGAGCATAGCCAAGCCGAGCATCCTGATAGAAGTGCGCGCGGGTAGAGGGATCACACCGCACGTCGTCGCGGCGTGCCCTGCTGCTGCAAGGCATGCAGACACCACGCATGTCGTACGTTCGGCACATCGCAGCATGCCCGCTTTCGGTTACGGTGCCGGACACCCTTGATTACCGGGAATTCCGCGCAATGGCGTCAGCAATGTTCCGTTCGATGGTGTCCTGTATCGCGCTCGTTCTGCTGCCCGTGGTGGGCGCAGCGGCGTCATCGCACTCGCAAGCAGAGATGTCGGACGCCTATGCCCGAGCTGCGCGTGTGCTCGACGGCAACCTCGCCGGCGAGATGCGCAATGCGCGCGTAGTGCCGCACTGGATCGAGGGTGGCGACCGCTTCTGGTACCGGCGCGACGGCGCTGATGGTGTGGAATGGGTGATCGTCACCGCATCGACCGGCGAACGCGTGCCCGCCTTCGATGCAGGACGCCTGCGGGAGGCGGTCGTGCGCGCGGTGAATGGCACCGCGCTGCCCGATGACCTGCCGGTGACCGGCATCACTGCGACGGATGTCACGCTCACGCTCGCGGGTCGCAGCGTGCGTTGCATGCTGGCGGATTACGTCTGCACCGGTACTGCAGTGCCTGCGACGCCTGGTGTCCTGTGGTCGCCGGATGGCGAGCACGGCGTAGTCGTGCGCGAGCACAATTTGTGGCTGCAGTCGCGCGACGCCGCCAAGCCGGTGCAACTGACCCACGATGGCGTCGAACATTTTGCGTACGGCACGCCGCCGGGCACGTCGCTGTTCGCGATTCCACGCATGCGTGCGCGCCAGCCGCTGCCGCCGTCCGGGCTGAATTGGTCGCCAGACGGCAAGCGCCTGATCAGCCTGCGCGTCGACGAGCGCAATGTGCGGCCGTATCCCTTCGTCGAATCCGTGCCGCAGGACGGCAGCCACGGTCCGAAGCTCTGGTTACCGCGGATTCCATTGCTCGGTGATGCCGAACGCGGCATGCCCGAGGTCGTGGTACTGGACGTCGCGACCCGGGCTGCAACAGCCGTGCGGCTGCCGGATGGCTGGCAATTCGCGCAGACCGTTTTCCACTGGTCCCAAGACGGTCGACGCGCCTGGGGCCTCGCCGCGACGCGCGCGCAAAGTGAGATCGCACTGGCGGAAATCGATCTGATCAACGGTGCAGTGCGCCTGGTCGTGCGTGAGCAGACGCAGGGGATCGGTCGCTTCAATGCTTTCGTCTACAGCCCGCCGAACGTGCGGATTCTCGAAGACAGCAACGAAGCGGTGTGGTTCTCCGAACGCGACGGATGGGGGCAGCTCTATCTGTACGACCTCGCGACCGGCGCGCTGACGCGCCAGCTGACCAGTGGCCAGCGCACGGTCCGTGACCTCATCGACGTCGACGTGGCGCAGCGACACCTGTTCTTCACTGCAGGCGGCACCGACGCGGATCCAGATCCGTACCAGGTGCATCTGCACGCGGTATCGCTCGATGGCGGCGCGGCGCGACTGCTCACGCCGGAAGCGGGCGTGCACGCCGTCGGGCGTACGCCGATCGGCAATGGCGTTCCCGGCTCCGGTTCGACTGCGGGCCTGTCGCCCGATGGCAAATGGCTGGTCGACACCTGGTCGAGCTTCGAGCAGCCACCGGTGACGGTGCTGCGTTCGGCGGTGGATGGCCAGGTGGTGCGCACGCTGGAAACCGCTGACGTGTCGGCGCTGATCGACGCCGGCTGGCGCGCGCCGACGCGGGTCAAGCTGCTGTCCGCCGATGGCCGTACGCCGATCTGGGGCTCGGTCTACTTCCCGCGCGACATGCAGACGGGGCTCAAGTACCCGGTGATCGATGCGATCTATGCCGGGCCCCAGGTGATCAACGCTGCGCCGGCCTACGAGGAAGCCGTCGCCGCGTTGAATCCGCGTGCGCGGGCCAGCCTGGCGGAACTCGGCTTCATCGTGGTCACCATCGATGCACGCGGCACGCCCGGCCGCTCCAAGGCCTTCAACAATTTCAGCTACGAGGCATTCGCGGAACCGGCGCTTGCAGACCACGTCGCCGGCATTCGCCAGCTGGCCGCGCGCTACGGCACCTTCGATCTCGACCGGGTCGGCATCTACGGCCATTCGTTCGGCGGCTACACGTCCGCGCGCGGCATCCTGAGCTATCCGGATTTCTTCAAGGTCGCGGTCTCCTCTGCCGGCCCGCACAATTTCCAGGGGTTCTACTCGGTCGAAGGCCTGTTCCCGGCACCTGATTACGGCAATGGGCGCGTAGCCGCGCCCGATCCGCAGGCGATCCCGCTGAACTACGCGCCGCTCGATTCGTTGCCGCTGGCGTCGCAGCTCAAAGGCAAACTGCTGCTGGTCTACGGTGAGCTCGATGAGAACGCGCCACCGACCACCACCCTGCAGCTGATCGACGCGTTGACCAGGGCCAACAAGCCGTACGACCTGCTGTATCTGCCCAACCGCGACCACGGCTTTTTCCGGACCGACGCGTACTACACGCAACGGATGTGGGATTACTTCGTCGAGCATCTGCTGGGCGAGACGCCACCGACCGACTTCACGCTGGAACTGAAAGCGCCGGTGTCGACCAGCGGTTTCTGACTGGTCGGACGCGACGGGGCAGAAGATGCATCCACTCGGGCGGTCTAGGGTCCGCCCGAGTGATGCACCGTCGCGCGCAACGCTACGCTCGACGTGTCGCCGCCTGTTGGACCGTCCCCATGAATGCGATCGTTGATGCCGTCCGTGATTTCGTCCAGACGACTGCCCAGACCTACCAGAGCGCTGTCCAGCCCAGGATCGATGCGCTGGGCGAGGCTTTCGGACAGATGGTGGAGGACGCGGTGGTCAGTGGCGTGCAGTCGCTGGCGTCGGATCCTCTGGGTTACGCCGTTGACGCCTACCTGCTTCCGCCCACAGTCGCCGCGACAGTGTTGGCGCCCGCGTTCGAAGTCGGCGCCGCCGTCCACCAGGCCGGCGGTCCCGGCGCGGTGGCTTTGAATCTGGCACTCCACGGGCGCAATGAGGCCGTGCGCATCCAGCATGAGCTGCAGCAGAATCCGGCCGGCTTCGTCGACTGGCTGCTGGGTCCCGAGGGGCCGAAGGTCTCCGACGTCACGGCGCAGGTGCCGGGTCTTCAGAGCGCGATCGGCAATGCGATGGACATCGCCATGGGCAACCGCTGGATCGCGGGGCCGGTGGGACAGGCGTTCGGCTTCGAATACGACGCGCGCAACGACATCTACACGACCAACGAAACGTCGATCCAGAGCTACGGCGGTTTCCACGACATCTACGACCAGGCCGGCAAGGGACTCGGCATGGATCTCGACGAGAGCGTCATGATTTTCACCGTCGGCGATGTCGAATACCGGCTGGAGCTGTGGAAGGGGGATTACGGCGCAGGCGGGGCATTCGGTGGCGAGATCGCGCTGTACACCAACGGTGCCGGCGATCGTGGCGCGCTGGGCGATCAGCTCGAAAAGATCGACGGGTACTACTCGGCCGCGAATGGCGACAACCAGATCGGCATGTCGCAGACGATCTACAACACCGAGACCGGCGAGGTGTATTTCACCAGCACCGGCGATGAAACGCAGTTCTGGAATCTCGCGATCCGCACCGATCCCGCTGTGAACCACGAGAACCTCGGCCAGCGTGGCGAGCTGACCCTGCCTGCGGACATGTCCCCGGGCGAGCAGTCCGCACTGGCGGATGCGATCGTCGAACAGCTGGAAAGCAAGGACGGCATCGAGGACGTGCAGGTCCAACAGAATGCGGACGGCTCGACCTCGATCTCCTACGACTGGAGCGGCGAAGGCGATCGCTGAGTGGAACCCGGCGCGCTGGCGCCAGTTGCGAACGCGTTGAGTCAGCAATGACTCGGCCGGATTGACGCGCCGGATGTCGACTCGGCATCCATCAGACCACCTGCGGCTCCTGTATCGATCGAACCCCGGCGCTTGGCGCAGGTGGGTTCTGCAACTGTGCACTCGCCCATCGATCTGCGGATTGCACGCCTCCAGCGAATGCGTCATCGACGTGTGTCCAGACGGACCTGCAGACGGGGATGCCGCACGCGATGAACCAAATCCCGCACGCGCGGTCTGATCTGGTGCCTCGCATGCGTGAGGCCTCTGATCTGTCGTGTCCACGGAAGGATGTGCCTCCATGTCGCTTGCGATCGAACTGCGTGCCGTCGACAAGTCCTTCGGGCACCACCCTGTGCTGCGGCAACTCGATCTGCAGGTGCCCGAACGCAGTGTGTTCGCGTTTCTCGGCAACAACGGGCATGGCAAGTCGACGACGATCCGCCTGATCGCCGGTCTCGCGCATGCCGATGCCGGCAGCGTGCAGGTGCTGGGCCGCGACATCCGGCGCGAACGGGTACAGGTGCTCGCCGACATGGGCTGCCTGATCGGAGCCCCCAGCGCGTACCCCAATCTCACCGCCCACGAATTCCTGTCGATCGCGACGCGCCTCAAGCGTCTGCCCGCCACCGAGATCGGCCGCGTGCTGGACGTCGTCGGGTTGCAAGTCGACCGGCGTCAGCGCATCGCGCATTTCTCGCTCGGCATGAAGCGGCGGCTCGCGCTCGCGTTCGCGCTGGTCGGCAAGCCGCGCCTGCTGGTACTCGACGAGCCGAACAACGGCCTCGATCCGGACGGCATGCAGGACATGCGCCGTCTGCTGTCGACACTGCCCGAGCGCGCCGGCTGCACGATCTTCTTCTCCAGCCATCTGCTGGACGAGGTGGAGAAGACCGCGACCCACATGGCGGTGCTGCGATCCGGCTCGGTGCGGCTGCAGGCGTCGATCCGCGATCTGACCCGTGCATTGCCCAGTGTGCTGTCGCTGGATGTCGATGCGCCGGCGCGCGCAGCCGCCGTGCTGCAGGCCGGTGGTCACGCGGCCGTGGTGGACGGGGCAGGGCGCGTCGCGATTGCGGAGGTGACGCGCGAGGCTGCCGGGCAGGTGCATCGCATGCTGGTGGACGCGGGCCTCACGTTGTTCGAGTCGGTACACCGCAAACCGAGCCTGGAGCAATGGTTCCTGGACACCGCGGGCGCCGAGGGCGACGCGCCATGATCGGTCAGCTGTTTCTGGTCGAGCTGCTGAAGATCCGGCGCTCGCTCGTGCTCGTGATGACCCTGGTCTGTCCGCTGGCGATCGTGGGTTTCATGTTCCTGATGACGCTGCGGGCGTGGGACCCGCCGGAGATGACCGGCGCGGACATGGCGCGGTTCTGGTCGGATGTCGTGTCGACCTGGGCCTACTTCATGCTGCCGCTGTTCGTCGCGCTCGTCACGAGCCTCATCCACGGCCACGAGCATCGCAACCAGACATGGCGGCTGATGCTCAGCCTGCCGATCGGTGTGGACACGCTCTACATCGCCAAGGCGTTGCTGGCGATCGCACTGACGCTGTGCGCCCACGTCATCCTGCTGGTGTCGATCGTGCTCGCGCTCTGGGCGTTCGGCCGGGCCGGCTACGACCTGACCGGCGCGTTCGACCTGCGCTCGTGGCGCGTGCTGTGGGCCCCGGCCGTGGCCGCGTTGCCGATGCTGGCGATCCAGCACGGTCTGGCCTGGCACTTCCGCAGCCTCGTACCGCCGTTGTCGATCGCGGTGGTCGCCACGTTCGTCGGCATGGAGCTCGCCGCGACCAGGCTCTGGGTCTGGGTGCCCTGGAGTTACCCGACGGTGTCGATCACCGCGCAGACCGTCGAGGCGCAGCGGCTGGCGGTGCTGTTGTCGCCGGTGATCGGCGCGGTGGCGTTCCAGCTGGGTCTTCGCCAGCTGCGACGGCAGGAGATCGTCTGACGGGCGTTCCGGACCGTGGCCGCGCGCGGCAATCCGCGCTGTCGATCAGGCCGGTGTCGACGGATTGGTATTCACCATCCACGGCACGCCGAACCGGTCCACCAGCGCGCCGTATCCGGGCGACCAGAATGTCGCCGCGAAGGGCATGACGGCACGGCCACCTTGGCAGAGCTGTTCGAACCAGCGCCTGGCCTCTGCGATGTCGTCGGTGTGCAGGCTGACGTCGAAGCCGTTCTTGGGCTTGGCGATGTTTGATGCCCAGGCCACATCCATGTCGGCGCCCATCAATGCCTGATCGCCGATTTCCAGCCAGCAGTGCATCAGCCAGTCCTTGTATTTCGCGTCGGTGATCGGCATGCCGGGCGGCGCGTCGCCGTAGGGATACGCGGCCGTGATCCTGCCGCCGAGCACCTGGGCGTAGAACTCGAATGCTTCGCGGCATTGCCCCTGGAAGCTCAGGCTGGTGACGAGTTTCATGTCCGCGTCCTCGAGTGTCGATGGTGTCGGAATCGCCCGTGTACGCCCGGCAGCGTGAGCGATGCGCGAACGCTGCCCCATGCCCTTGGATCCCGCGACTTCCGGCATGTGCGCAGTCCGGGTGCGCATCGTAGGTTGGTCCCTGCCGGACCCGTTGCACGGTGCAGACGGGCCTTTGCCGCCGACGGAGCTGCCCGATGTCATTTCGATTGCCCTGCGCCGCACTCCTGATCGCCACCGCCGCAGTTTGCGCGGACGCCCACGCGACGCCGCCGTCGCCCGAACCGGCCAAGGTGATGATGCTGGGCGTGTTCCACTTCGAGAATCCCGGCCTGGACGTGGTCAAGTCGGAGGTCGTCGACGTCACGACTGACGACAACCAGGCGTATCTGATGGGCCTGGCGACGCGCATCGCGGCGTTCCATCCCACCGATGTGCTGGTGGAGTGCGAACCGTCCGCGCAACCGGAACAGGACGCCGCCTACGCCGCGTGGCGCGACGGGACGGCAGCGCTGACCGTCGACGAGACGCAGCAGATCGGGTTCCGTGTGGCGAAGGCGGCGGGCCTGCCGGGCGTGACCTGTTTCGACGAGGGCGACGTGCACTGGAATGGCGAACCGCTGTTCGCGTACGTCGATGCGCATGCGCCGGCGCAGAAGGTCGCCATGGATGCGGTGTTCGCAGCGCTGTCGGCGCGCACGACCCGCGAGCAGACCACGCTACCCTTGCACGAGCTGCTGCGTCTGACCAACGATGCCGAACGCGATCGCGAGAACAAGGATCTCTACCTGTTCACCAACGCCGTCGACGCCGGCGGCAGCTTCGTCGGCGCCGATGCGGCGGCGAGCTGGTGGCATCGCAATTTCCGCATGTACGCCAACGTGCAGAAAGTCGCGGCGCCCGGTCATCGCGTACTGGTGATCGCCGGCGCCGGACACACCGCGATCCTCAAGGATCTGCTCGCGATCGACGGCGCGCGGCAGGCCGAGAATGTCACCGGCTATCTGATGCCCTGACCGCTCGCGCACCGTCTCCAGACCGCTTCGGGTGCCGCCGCGCGCCGCGGGCGTGTGCGTACCCGCATGCCGGGACTCGCGATGCGCCGCTGCGGACGTCACCGGCGCAGGTCTGCCGGGCGCGTCGCGCACGCAGCCCGGCCACGCCACGCACGCGCCAGCCGCGTATCCTGTGCGCCGCACGCGCCCGGCAGGGCGCGCGCGGATCAGACCTGAGGATGTGGACGATGGCCCGAATGAAGCGCGACCCGACCCGGGAGCGGAACCTGACGCACGATTACGCCAAATGGCTGCTCAACGAGAAGCGCGAGCGGACCGATGCCAACGGCAAGCTGTTCGCGCGGACGCACACCACGCGCGGCCGCCGCTTCCACGGCTACAACGAGGAAGAGGTCTGCAAGATCATCGGCGTGGATTTCTACGGCTGATCGCCCGGCCGGCGGCGCGATCGCGCAACGTCGCCCCATCTCTTCGCTCTCCTTCGCCCTTTCTTCGAATTGTCCCGTCCGATGACCTCGCTCCGCGTTGCGTTGATCTTTCTGGCCGTCGTGGCCAATACCGTCGTACACGTGCCGCTGCTGCTCGCGGCCGCCCTGGTCAAGGCGGTGCTGCCGTCCGCGCGCCTGCGCCTGGCCTGCAATTCGGTCCTCACCGGGCTGACCGAGCGCTGGATCGCGGTGAACACCTGGCTGGTCGACCGCTACAGCGGGACGCGTTTCGAGGTCACCGGTCTGGAGGGGCTGCAAGCCGATGGACACTATCTGGTGCTGGCCAACCACCAGAGCTGGGTCGACATCGTGGTACTGCAGAAGGTGTTCAACCGGCGCATTCCGCTGATGCGGTTCTTCCTGAAGCGGCAACTGTTCTGGGTGCCGCTGCTGGGCCTGGCGTGGTGGGCACTCGATTTTCCGTTCATGGGCCGCCACACGCGGGCGCAGATCGTGCGTAACCCGGAGCTGGGACGCCGCGACATGCAGGCCACGCGCCGGGCCTGCAAGAAGTTCCGCGACATCCCGGTGTCGGTGATGAACTTCGTCGAAGGCACGCGCTTCACTCCGGAGAAGCACGCGCGCCAGGATTCACCGTACCGGCATCTGCTCAAGCCCAAGGCGGGCGGCGTGGCCTACGTGCTCGACGCGATGGGCGATGCCCTGCACGGCATCATCGATGTGACGATCGCCTATCCCGGCGGCCGCCCGACCATGGTCGACCTGCTGGCGGGCCGCGTGCCCGCCGTGCACATCGACGTGAAGCAACGCCCGATGCCCCACGACATTCTCCGCAGCGGAGACAGTGAGGATCGCGCCAAACGCGCCCGGTTCCAGCAATGGATCAACGCGATCTGGCAGGAGAAGGACGAAGCGCTCGCCCAGGTTCTGGAACGCTGATCGCGCACTGTCGCGGCATGAACGGGATGCGGCGCGGACGTGCGCCGTTCCACGCACCCACCACGCAGCCAGAGGGCACGTCCTTGCCGGCGTCTCCATCGAGCGTCTGGCCCACAATGCGCGGATCCACGATGCCGGGAATCGATGTGCTGCGAACCCTGCGTGTCTGCTTGCTGCTGGTGCTGTGCGGGTTGCCCGTGCTGGCCTGCGCCGCGCGCGAGCGCCACGCGGTCGACGCGGGCACCTGCGGCGGCTATCCGCGCCTCGCCATCGAGACGATGCGCGGCATGTGCGCGGGACTGGTGGTCGGGCCGACGACGGAGGCGCCGTCGCGCACGCTGCGGCTGCCGCGCTCGCTGCTGCAGCTCGATGCCGACACCTGGCTGGTCACCGATCTGGGCGCTTGGGACGGCACGCGCGGCAGGGTGTGGCGGCTGCGCACCGGCGCGGATGGCGCGGTCGAGGTGCAGCCCGTGCTCGACGGCCTGCATCTGCCACACGCGATCGCACGCGGCCCGGATGGCCGCGTCTACGTCGGCGAGATGAGCCGCATTGTCCGCTTCGATCCCGATGCGGAGAGGCCGGGCGACACCATCGAAGACGTGATCGGCGGCCTGCCCGACAACCGCCTGCACGTGCATCGCCATCCGTTGTCCAAATTCGTGTTCCTCCCCGATGGCGACCTGCTGGTCAATGTGGGCGCGCCGAGCGATCAGTGCACCGGCCCCGATGCGAAAACGGCGTCGGGCCTGTGCGCACAGAGCGAGGGCGCCGAGGATGCCGCGAGCCTGCGCCGGTATCGCTACGACGGCGACGGGCGCTGGTCGTCGGACTACACCGTCTTCGCCCGTGGATTGCGCAACGCGCTGGCGCTCGCGGTGCATCCGTCGGGCACCGTGTTGCAGGGCGAGAACAGCTACGACTTCGACAGCCGCTGGTCGCCGTTCGAGGAACTCAACATCATCGAGGCCGGACACCATTACGGCTGGCCCTACTGCGCCGACACCGCGCAGGCCACGCCCGCGTGGCGCGACAGGGCCGACTGGTGCCGTTCCGACGCGCACACCGCGCCTGCGCTGTTGCTGCCGCCGCATGCCGCGCCGCTGGACATGCTGTGGTACGAGGGCGCGATGTTTCCCGCGTTGCAGGGACGGCTGCTGATGAGCTGGCACGGCCATCGCTCGGTGGGCGGCCGCATCGCGAGTTTCGCGGTCGATGCGCGCGGCGTGCCGACGCCCGATGCCAATCCGCGCTTTCCGGTCTACGGGCAGGGCATGCGCGCCTACGGCGCCGGCCCTGCGGCCACGCCGGTGGTTCTGACGCCGGGCTGGGGCCTGAAGCGCGGCGTGCGCCCGCAGGGCTCGCCGGTGGGTCTGGCGGTCGCCCACGATGGCGCGATCTGGGCGACGGACGATCGCGCGGGCCTGGTGATCCGGTTCGCGCGGGACGATTGAGCGCGCGGCGCGGAGGCGTCGCGGCGGTCCCGATGTCATCCCGCATCGTCATCGTGCTGCCCACGGACGCACCGTCGTCTAGTCTGTGCAGCCCGCATTCGACCGAGTCGTCACGATGAAGCTCCAGCTGTCCCTCGAGTGGTTCCTCAATCCCGACCATCTGCCGCTGATCGCCGGCATCCAGCTGGGCTGGTATCGCGAGGCGGGCCTCGAACTCGAGCTGCTGGTGCCCGACGATCACTACGACGGACTGGCGGCGACGGTCAGCGGCGACGTCGCGTTCGCGTGCAACGAGCCGCTGCACATGATCGATGCGGACCGGCCGGGCCTCCGGGCGCTCGGCTGCTTCTTCGAGACCGATGGCGGCATCCTGCTGCAGCGGGCAGCAGGGCAGCGGCTGCTCGAAGGCGGCACGGTCCGGCTGGCGTCGCCGGTCGCGGGCGGCGTGACGGATGCGATCGCCGTCGAGATCCTGTCGCGCTGGTGCGTGCAGCAGGGCGCGGCGTTCGATGCGTCGCAGGTCGTGATCGAGAGCGCGGGCTTCGAGCATCTCGCCAACCTGCGTGCGGGCTTCGATGGCGCATGGCTGTGCTTCGCCAACTTCGAAGGTGTCGAAGCGCGGCTCGCGGGGCTCGACACGCACTTCATCGCCACGCACGAGGTGGGTCTGCACAACTTCTCGGCGCTGGAACTCTTCACCTCGCAGGCGTTCCTCGCCGAACATGCCGACGTGGTGGCGACCGTGACGCGCTTGATCGGGCGCGGCGCGACGCTGTGCCGCGACGATCCCGCGCAGGCCGCTGCGCTCTGGTACGCCTACAGCGGCACCGAGGCCACCGCGCTGATGGACGCGATCATCGCCGACACCTGTCCGCGTCTGGTCGGCCCCATGCAGCGCGATGCCGGCCGCTGGCAGGGCATGTGGGCCCAGTTCGACCGGCTGGGGCTGAGCCAGGTCGATCGCGCCGGCTACGCGGCGCTGTACGCATGATCCGTGCGCCCGCGATGTCTGGCGCGCGCGTATGAAGATCGCGATCCTCGACGACTACCAGGACGCCGTGCGCCGGCTCGACTGCTTCCGGCTGCTCGATGGTCATGACGTCACCGTGTTCAACCAGATACTCGAAGGCGATGCACTGGCGGACGCGCTGGCCGGCTTCGATGCAATCGTGCTCATCCGCGAGCGCACGCGTATCGACGCCGCACTGCTGGCGCGGTTGCCGGCGCTGAAGGTGATCTCGCAGACCGGCAAGGCCGGTCGACACATCGATCTCGCCGCGGCCGCGGCGCGCGGCATCGCCGTGCTGGAAGGCGAGGGCGATCCGACCGCACCGGCCGAGCTGACCTGGGCACTGGTGATGGCGGCCTATCGCCGCGTGCCGCAGTACGTCGCGCAGCTGCAGGCCGGCGTGTGGCAATCGAGTGCGACGCAGCCCGGACACGAGCGCATCGGCCGCACGCTGCACGGCGATGTGCTCGGGATCTGGGGCTACGGCAGGATCGGCCGGCTCGTCGCCGGCTACGGCAAGGCATTCGGCATGCAGGTGCGCGTCTGGGGGCGTGCCGGCAGTCTGGAAAGGGCGCTCGCTGACGGTGTCGCCGTGGCCGAATCGCGCGAGGCGCTCTTCGCGCAGGCCGATGTGCTCTCGCTGCATCTGCGTCTCGACGATGCGACGCGCGGCATCGTCACCGGTGACGACCTCGCGCGCATGAAGCCGACCGCGTTGCTGGTCAACACGAGCCGCGCGGAACTCGTCGAACGCGGCGCAGTCGAGCGCGCGCTGCAGGCCGGCCGACCGGGCTTCTGGGCGCTCGACGTGTTTGAGCAGGAGCCGCTGCCGGCGACCTCACCGCTGCTGCACAACGACGCGGTGATCGCGACGCCGCATCTGGGCTACGTCGAGCAGAAGAGCTACGCACTGTATTTCTCCAGTGCGTTCCGCAACCTGGTCGCGTTCTTCGCAGCGCGCCGCTGATCCGCCGTGATCCGCACAAAAGAAGCCCCGCAGTGCGGGGCTTTTTTCTGGCTCAGATGCGTGCGATGACTCAGCCCGCAGGCAGCTCGCACTTCATCTTCCCGTCCACGTAGTAGGGCTTCGGGACGTCGGGATTCTCGCTGGTGCGTTCGAACACGACCTCGAACGAGTCCACATCGGGCGTGCCCTTGCGGTCGGTGCAGGCGGCCTGCAGCTTCTCTTTGACCGCGGCGAGACCGGCGTCGCGATTCGCCCCGTCGGCGCTGTTGGTCAGGTTGACGACTTCGGCGAATGCCTGCGGGCTGATGGCCAGCAGACAGCTGGCGAGGGCGACGATGTGCACGTGCTTCATGGCATCTCCTTGAGGTGGTGGTGATCCGGAATCCCGTCGCGACACCGCGGCAATGGCCGGTTCGCGGACCGCCGTATCCTAAGCCGCACCGGTGAACATCCCGTTCTCGGCTGCACGCGACCGGCGCCGGCGCGTATCACGCGCATGCGCTCAGATGCCGCTACGCCACGCCGCATGGCGTCGACGCCAGCTGCCCGCGAGCTACGCGGGCGAGTCCGCATAGAGCCGCGTGCCCAGCGCGTGCGCGCGACTCGCCAGTGCGCGCTGCTGTGCCCGGAGGGGCGCCTCCAGTGCAGCGACGACGCCGGCGTCCACGCCTGTCATCGCATGCAAGTGGTCGGCCAGCACCGCGAGGTCGTGATGCAGGCCGAGCGTGTCGCCCAGTTCCGTGGCGCAGACATGGATCGCGCGCATCGGGCCGGGCCACACCGGTTGCAGCAGACGCAGGTGGAAGGCGTGGTCCTTGGTGCGCTTGCGCCAGTCGTGGAAGGCCTCGTCTTCGCCGGTTTCGCCGGCCGCGCGCATCGCCTTGCGGGCACGACGGTAGCTGGAGGTCAGGCCTGCCTCGAACGCCTCGAATCCGTCATCGGCGAGCCGCCAGGTCGCGATGCGCAGTAACGCAGCCTGCAGTTCCGATTTCGCCGCATCGAGCAGGGCGTCGGGATCGTGTGCGGTCTCGACCACCTTGCCGTGCTGCACGAGCAGCTGTCGCACGGAGCCGACCGCGTCCGCGTGCGCTGCCCCGGCATGCGCGGCCACGCGTTCGAAGGTCTCGATCAGTACATCGGCATCGCGCTTCGGGCCGAGCGGCGCCGCGATCCTGCGGAAGGCCGCGTTCTCGTCCCGGTATCCGCCGAACGATGGACGCACCAGACGCAGCAGGCCCCGGATCTTCTTGATGCGTTTGCGCACGTCGTGGATGGCACCTGCGGTGTCGACCGCAGCCGTGTCGACGCTGCGGATCGCCGCCTGCACCTGCTCGCGCGCGATACGGCGCAGCGACGTCCGCGCTTTCGAATCCCTGCGTCTGATGCGATACGCCATGCCACGCTCCCGTCGTGCGGAGATCCAGCACCCGTGACACGCACGCACGGGTGTCCCGGGCGCTAGCCTTCGGGCGGCCCGTCGTCCACGTTGCGCACAACTTCGCCCGGCACGCGCCGCACCCGCGCCCGATAGGCGCCCACGTTGTTGCCCTGGATGCGCGTGGCCTGCGTGCCGGTGATGGTGCCGACCTTCGCGTCGTTGCCCGTCACCGGCTTGGCGTCGATGCTGGTCTCGCGTTCGAAGGCGTGCGATTTGTCGGTGTTGCGGTAGAACCGGTACAGCGCCCAGTACAGCGCGGTCGCACCGGCGGGGCCGGAGAGCAGCAGCCACAGTCCACTGTCGTCGCTCATGACATGCCCACCAGAATCATGATCGCGATGCCCTCGATGAAGGTGCCGGCGGTCAACGCGGCCAGCAGCAGTTTCCACTGCTGCACGGGCACGCTGCCCATGGTTTCGCCGGTGCGGCCGTTGACCGCGATGTAGTGCAGCAGGCCGCCGTTCCGGCCGGGCTGGTGATACGAGTACAGCCAGACCGGCAGGTACATCGAGACCCAGCGCGTGCCGTGCACGTCGAGCTGTTCCTGCTCCCAGCGCACACCGCGATCAAAGCGTCGCGTCGTGCCTTCCACCTGCGCGCGCGCGATCGACAGCAGCTGGTCTTCCAGACGCGGCTGCAGCTGCTGCACGTTGCTGTTGCGCTTCTCGGACGTGAAACCTGAGAGGTAGGACGCGTTCCACTTCACCGCGTTCTTGGTGTCGAACGGCAGGATCGTATTGATGATGTTGTTGGTGTTGACGTTGACGTCCAGATTGCCGCGCTCGGTGGACGATTCCAGCGGCAGGTCGTCGACGGTGAACTCGACGTGGCGTTCGATCTGGTAGACGTCGGCGTCGTAGTACGTCTTTTTGTTGTTGTTCGTGCCACGCGTGTACTGGCGCGTCTTGATCTCGCCCTTGCCGGCCACCGACGCGCTCGCGCTGCCGTCGACGATCATGTAAGGCAGGTAGACGCCAACCACGTTCTCCGGCGTGAACTCGTCCTTGAACGCCTTGAGCGCGAACATCCGCCGCTTGTCGACGAACTGGCGGATGCGCGCGACCGCGTCGTCCTTGCGGATGTGGAACGGCAGTACCGCGTCGGGCACGGCGCCGTTGGCGATCTGCTCGTTGACGCCGAACACGTGGCGGCACCAGTGGCAGCGCGCCGTCATCGTGCTTTCGGTATTGACCGTCACTTCCGCGCCGCAGCCGGCGCATTTGAAGGTCATCAGACTCGCGGCATCGGCCTCGATGTCGCGCGCGCCGGACGCGATGACAGTGCCGCGCAGATCGGCGATGCCCTCGCCGAATCCGAAGGCTTCCTCGACGCGCTCGCCATGCCATTCGTTGCGGCAGTACAGGCACACGAGGATGTCGGTGCCTGCGCGCTGGCGGATGTCGGTCGCGCCGCACTTCGGGCAGCGGTTGAGGCCGTCCTTCAATTCCTCGGCGGACGTATCGATCGCCAGCGGATCGGGCGCCTCGAGTTCGTCCCGGATCGGGCCGGGCAGCGTGGCCGGATCGACCGGCAACGTGCCCGGCAATGGCGGCACGTCACGCGGCGAACCCGGGCCGTCGACGGGACGCGCCGGCAACGGCGGCGGCAACTTGGTGTCGGACATGGGCGCGGTCGGTCGGGCGGCTTACAGGCCCAGCGCCTTGGCCTTGAGCGCGTCGTAGTCGTCCTGGGTGATCAGGCCGAGGTCCAGCATCTCCTTGGCCTTCTTGAGCTTGGCCACCGGATCGTCGGCCGCGGGTGCGGCCGGTGTGGCCGGCTGCTGCAGGCTGCCGATGCCGCCGGCCATGCCGGACGCCATGCCCAAGCCCACGAGGCCCGCTGCGCCGCTGTGCTCGCCGGCAGACTGCATGCCCTGGGCGACACTCGCCTGCAGGTTGGAATTGCCGCGCGAGCCGGCAAGGGCGTCGGCGCGCTGCACGGTCTTGAGCAGTTCGCGGGTGTTCGCGTCGTACTCGATCGAGACGATGGCGGTCTTGACGATGGCCAGGCCCCGGTCGGACTTCCACTGGTAGCCCTGCTCGACGGCAGCGGAGAGGCTCTGCGCGAAGCCCAGCGAATCCTGCTGCAGCTTGGTGATGCGATTGCCCTTGCCGGGATCGTTCGTGTACAGACTGAAGGCCGGTGCGAGCGAGCTCACGACTTCGTTGAACAGCTGGCTGGCGGCGGCGTTGTCGATGTCGGTGAAGTCGAACACCTGGCCCGGCGCGAGATAGCTCGCCGGCACGAAGTTCTTCACGAACAGGATCGGGTCGACGATCTTCAGCGTGTAGGAACCGCGCGTCAGCGCGCCGACCTGCGTGCCGAGGAAGCCGTCGTCCCAGTAGATCTCCGACTGCGTGCCGAAGCGGTTGTCCGGCAACTCCTTCAGCGAGACGAAGAAGGCCGCTTGCTGGCCGCCGGGCTGGCCGCCGAACTTGAAGCGTTCCCAGCTCTGCTTGATCAGTGGGCTGACGATGCCGTCGCCGGCGAAGATCGACTGCGAATTGATGTCTTCCGAGCGCCACTCGTAACCGCCCGGCTCGGCGACGAAGCCGGTGATCGCGCCGTCCTGGAACAGCAGCAGACCATAGCCTTCGGGCACGACGATCTTCGAGCCGTTGCTGATGATGTTCGACGAACCGCGCGTGTTGGACCCGCGTCCGGCATTCGTGCCCTGCGGCACAGCCGCGAACAGCGCCGCCGTCGACGGCAGACCGGTCGGCACCGTCAGGAAGTCCTTCCACTGGTCGGCCAGTACGCCGCTGACCGCACCCGACACCGCCTGTACGAGACCCATGGCAATTCCCTTCAGTTCGTGGCCGGGCAGGGTGCCCGCCATGTCGGCGGATCATAGCGTCGCGACCGTAAGGGGTTGCTAGTGCTGGTCGTCATGACGTGCGCGGTTGTTGCCGCCACCCGCCCGCGCGCGCCCGCCGCCGGTGTCCGGTGCGTGGTGCGCATCGCGTTTGCCTCCTGTCGAGCACGCCACCGCGGCGCTGCAGGAGTCCAACGCGTGAACGCTGCCTATTCGATCCTGCCGCTGTTGCTGGGCGCCGCCATCGCCCACGCCGCGCCCTTGCCGCCGGCGCCGACCGAAGGATTCGTCGAAGACCGCTTCGGACATGACATCGACGATCCCTATCGCTGGATGGAAGATCCGGCGCAGGCGGCAAAGCTGCAGGCGTGGATGACCGAAGCTGGCGCGGCGACGCGTGCGCGGCTCGATGCGCTGCCCGAGCGCGCGGCGTTCGAAACCATGCTGCGGGCTGCGACGCGCGCGGGCGTGTCCTACGGCGACACGAAATCCGCCAGTGGTCACCTGTTCTTCCTGCAGCGTGATCCGGGCGCGGCCGTGCCCAAGCTGGTCGTGCGCGATGGCGCCGGCGAGCGCGTGCTGCTCGATACCGCGACCCGCGCAGGCGCGACGCAGGCGATCGCCAGTTACGCGCCGTCGCCCGACGGCACCCTGGTGGCGGTGATGGTGGGCGAGGGCGGCGGTGAACTGGGGCGCTTCGCGATTCTCGATGTCGCCGACGGACGCGAGCGCTACCGCCTCGACGGCATGACCTTCGGCGACTTCGAACTGTTCTGGCTCGCGCCGGATCTCGTCGCCTACACGCGCATGACGCACGCGCCCGACAGCGGCGTCGATCCGCTGCTGGACACGCAGGCGATGGTAGTCGCGCTGACGCCGCAGGGCGCGGTGGAGCGCGTCGGCCTCGGCAATCGCCTCGAAGGCGGGCCGACGTTCGCGCCGGAAGAGTTCCCGGTGATCATCGGGCCGGGCCATGGCGATCTGGTGTTCGGCTACGGCTTCGGCGCCCGTGCCGATGCGCGCGTGCTGGTGACCTCGCTGGCCGCACTGCGCGCGGGCACGCCGACGTGGCGGCCATTGGCGGACTACAGCGACCAGCTCGCCACCGATGCGCTTGTCGGCGAGACCGACTACTACTTCGTCAGCACCCGCGAGGCGTCCAACGGTGCGCTCTACCGCCGCGAGGTGACCGGCGATGCGATCGGCACGATCGAGACCGTGATGCCCGCAGGCGATCTGATCCTGTCGGATCTGGTCGCCACGCGCGACGGTCTCTACGTGATGGGCACGCGCGACGGCGTCTCGCAGGTGCTGTATCTCGCAGGCGGCGACGGCACACCGCAGGCGGTCGCCTTGCCGTTCGAAAGCGAGCTGCTGGACGCCTCGGCCGATGGCGACGGCGGATCGATGGTGTTCGGCCTGCGCGGCTGGACCACGACCACGCGCGCATTCCGCGCGACCGGTGGACGCATCGACGCACTCGGTCTGGATTCGGCGACCTGGGCGCCGACGCAGGCCTTCGTCGCGACGCGTGCGGAAGCAGTGAGTCGCGACGGCACGCGGGTGCCCATAGTCGTGCTGCGCAAACCGGGCGCGGCGGATGCGCCGGTGCCGACGTTCGTCGAGGGCTACGGCAGCTACGGCGTGCTGACCACGTCGCCGCTGAGTTCGCCGCTGCTGGCGCCCTGGGTCGAGCGTGGCGGCGCCTTCGTATTCTGCGGCACGCGCGGCGGTGGCGAGCGCGGCCGCGCCTGGCATGACGCCGGACGCGAGGCGCACAAACCGAACGCGCATGACGATCTGGCCGCGTGCGCGCAGCAGGCGCAGGCCATGGGCGTCGCGTCGCCGGCGACCACGCTGGTCATGGGCACCAGTGCCGGCGGTCTGCTGGCGCCGGCGACCGCGATGAAACATCCCGAACTGTTCGCCGGCCTGATGCCGCGCGTCGCCGTGCTCAATGCGAGCCGTCTCGAAGCCGCGCCGAACGGGCCGAACCAGTTCGCCGAGATGGGCGACCCGCGCACGCAGGCCGGATTCGAGGCGCTGCTCGCGCAGGACGCCTACGTGATGCTCGAGGACGCGCGCGATCTGCCCGACACGCTGATCACCGTCGGCATGAACGACACCCGCGTGGTGCCGTGGATGGCGGCGAAGTTCGCCGCGCGTGCGAGCGCGAAGTTCGGCGACCGGCGCGACATCCTGTTGCGCGTCGACACTGCGCAGGGCCATGGTATCGGTTCGTCGCAGGACAGCCAGGTGGCGGAACTCGCCGATGCGTTCGCCTGGGGCTGGGCGCAGGCGACGTCGCCCTGAGACTTCGGTCGCGCGCGTTGCGTGGAAAGCGCAACGCGCGCCGATCGATCGATGGTCCGCGTCAGCCGCGGACCGCCGCTTCGATCGCGGCGACGTCGATCTTCCTCATCGTCATCATCGCGTCGAAGGCGCGACTGGCCGCTGCGCGGTCGGGACTCGTGTAGGCCTCGGTGAGCACGCGCGGGGTGATCTGCCAGTTCACGCCCCACTTGTCCTTGCACCAGCCGCACTCGCTTTCCGCGCCGCCGTTGTCGACGATCGCGTTCCACAGACGATCGGTTTCCGCCTGGTCGTCGGTGGCGATCTGGAACGAGAACGCTTCGGTCTGCGGAAAATGCGGGCCGCCGTTGAGCCCGAGGCAGGGGATGCCGAACACGGTGAATTCGACCGTGATCGGCACGCCGGCCTTGCCGTCGGGATAATCGCCCGGCGCGTGATGCACCGCCTTGACTGCGCTGTCGGGAAACGTCTCCGCGTAGAACGTCGCCGCGTCGAGCGCGGTGCCGTCAAACCACAGGCAGATCGTGTTCTTCGGAATCATGGCCGGGACCCTCGTGGACGGTGCATCCAGCAGGCCACCGGACCGGTTAAGCCGGCGTGCGCGGGCTCAGCGCGTTGCGGCGGTATTGGCGATGCCGATCCATGGCGCCAGCAACGCCAGCCAGCGCGCGCGCCAGGCGAGCGCCATCGCGGTCGCGAATGCGCCGCCGGCTAGGGACATCACCCAGACCAGTGCGGCCATCGAGGCGTGATCGCTCGCCAGGCACAGCGCCAGCGACGCGGCGAGGGCGACCGCGCCCAGCACCCGCAGCACGCGCGTATGTACAGGCGGGACCGGCGCGCCCCAGACCTGCTGGCCGTGCGCCGGCATTGCCAGCGCCAGCCAGGCCATGCCGACGAGGCTGGCGAGCAGGGCCGCGCCCAGCAGCCAGGCTGCGTGCGAGGCCTCATGCATGGGCGGCCTCCCGGCGCGGGTCTTCGACGTCTGCGGTTGCGGCGGCGCGACGGCGCAGGTGCAGGCCGGTAACGCCGGCAATGGCGGCGGTCGCCAGCAGCGCGAGATCGAGGCCCGCCACGGGCCAGTAACCGGCGCCGAGCGTGCGCAGCAGATGGTCGCCGGTGGTGATCCAGTTCAGGCCGACGGCCGCGAGTGCCAGCACGACGATCGCACCGCACTGTTCGCGCCAGGCCGGGTTCGCCAGACCACGCGCGACCGGCGCGCTGCGCAGACCCGCATGGAGCAGGGCCAGTGCCCAGGTGCCCCAGAACGCGTAGCGCTCGAAGTCGCCGCGCGCCGGCAGATCGTCCGGCAGCAGGCGGTTGGCGACGAGAATGCCGAGCGTCGCCGCGACCATGCCGGTGATCATCGTCACTGCCAGCGCGTCGACGATGCGCGCGCCCTGGCTGGCCTGTTTCGCATGCTGGCGCTTGCGCTTCTCGACGAAGAACACGAAGCCGGTGGCGATGCATACCGCGCCCAGCAGACCGCCGAGCACGTACAGCCAGCGCAGCAGCCAGTGGCGGAAATGCTGCAGATGCAGACCGGTCAAGAATTCGGCGACCTTGCCGACCGGCGTGGCCACGGGATCCTCTCGGATCAGTTCGCCGGTGGACGCCTTGAAGTGGATGCCCTGGCCGACCAGCGCGATGCGATCGGTGCCCGCGCGGTACACGCTGACGTAGCCGTTGGCATCGCCGACGTGTTGCAGCACGAGAAAGCCCACATCGCCGGCCATGTCGCGCGCCGCCCAGCGGCGCTGCGCCTCGGCGACCATCGCGTCCACGTTCGCCAGGCCCGCGGGCACACCGGCGCGCTGGTGCGGCAGGCCGAGTTCGCTCGCTTCGGTCGCGGCATGCAGATCGTGCAGGTCGTGCAGCTGGGTGTGGCCGACCGGGAAGAAATACGTCGCCGAGAAGATCACCAGACCGGTGAACGCGAAGAAGAAGTGGAACGGCAATGCGACCACGCCGGTGAGGTTGTGCAGGTCCAGCACGCTGCGCAGACCGCCCTTGCCGGGCCGGAAGGTGAAGAGTTCGCGGAAGAACTTGCGGTGCATCACCACGCCGCTGACCAGCGCGGCTAGCATCACCAGCGCCGAGAAACCGACGACCCAGAACCCGAGATTCTTCCAGTCCAGCGTCAGGCTGTAGTGCATCGGGTAGAAGAAGCCGCTGCCGATCTTGAGCCGGTCGTCGGGCAGCGCGGTGCCGTCGCGCGGATCGATCGTGCCGAGGGCGAAGATCGCCTCGTCGGGATCCTTCGCGCCCGGCACCTGGAAACCGGCGAACAGCGCCAGCACCGGATCGCGATGCGTGGTGTAGGCGCTCCAGTTGGCGACGGTGTCGAAGTGCTCGGGCATCGGCCCGTCGACGCGCGGGCGCATCGCATCGATTGCCGGCTGCGTGGGCTGCATGCGTTCGAACGCCGGTCGCAGGATCTGCTCGAAGGACGGCATCGGCTGCGGTTCGAAGCGCGTCGACGGAATCGCCCAGCGGTCGATCTCGCGATCGAACACCGACAGCGCGCCGAAGAAGAACGCGGCCATCAGCACGAAGCCAAGCACCAGGCCGAACCACGTGTGCAGCCACGCCATCGCCTGGCGGAAGCTCTGCGTCACCATGCCCTGGGCGGCCATCAGACGATGCTCGCCTGGACCAGCGAGGCGACGCCCGCCAGCAGTGCGCCACCACCGGCCAATACGCCCCACGCCAGCACGAGCCGGCGCGTGGCGAACGTCCACAGGAACACCGTCAGGAACACCAGCAGGCCGAGCGCGCTCGCCAGGAACTCCGCGTCGTGGAAATCCACGCCCGCCTTGAACATCAGCGCGGCGCCCGCGGCGATGAAGCCCCAGGTGAACGCGTAGCCGCCGAACACGGCGGCGCCGATGCGCGCGGCGAGACGCAGGCGCGGGGCGGGGGACGAAAGCATGGCGGCGTTGGACATGGCGGCTGCGGTGTCGGGGGAGCGGGGCGCGTGGATCAGCACATCCTGATCAGAAGCGGTAGTTCAGGCTCAGCGTGTAGTTGCGCGGTGCGCCGTAGTAGCCGCTGTAGCGCAGCGTGTTGATGTAGGTCTCGTCGACGACGTTGTTGACGTTGAGACGCAGCGTGGCGTTGGGCTGGAAATCCCAACCGACGAAGCCGTTGAACACCGCGTAGCTGTCCTGGCGCACGGTGAAGCCGTTGCTTTCGACGTTCGAGATCGCGCTCTGCCAGCGCCCGCCGATGCCGAACGACAGCGCGGTGTAGCTGGGCACGCGCGCGCTCAGCACGAGGTTGGCGGTGCGGCGCGGCACCCAGCGGTAGGTATCGTCGCCATCGGCGCCGGTGAGCTTGAGCGCGGTGTAACCGGCGACCAGATCCACGTGTTCGCTCAGGCGGCCGGTGGCTTCGAGCTCCACGCCCTTCGATTCGACGTCCACGCCTTCGTAATAGAACTGGCCCTGGTCGTTGTAGCCGGCGCCGGTGGCGAGGCCGCTCTGCTCGGCGCGGAATACCGCCAGCGTGGTCAGCAGGCGCTTGTCGAGCCAGTCGGCCTTGACGCCCACTTCGTAGTTCGCGCCCTTGGTCGGATCGAGATAGCCGCCGTCGGCATCCGACTGGCTCTGCGGCTGGTAGATGTCGGAGTAGCTGACGTAACCCAGCACGTTCGGGCTGAAATCGTAGGTCAGGCCGGCGTAGGGGCTGGTCTCGCTTTCGGTCTGGTCGAACGCGACGCCGTAGTTCGCGCCGTCGCGGTGGTACTCGGCGTAGTTGAACCCGACGACGGCCTTGAGGCGATCGGTGAACGACAGACGCGTGGCGCCGTAGGCGCGCTTGAGGCGTTCGTCGAGCGTGCTGTAGACCGAGCTCTCGCCCCACAGCGGTTCGGGCACCACGTTGCCCGCCCACGGGAAACCGGGCATTTCGATGTAGCCGCAGGGCGCGCCACTGCACAGTGCACCGGCGAACTGCGAGTTGATGTTCTCGCTCTGCGACCAGCCGACGCCGAGCATGACTTCCTGGTCGCGGCCCCACATCTGGAAATGGCCGTTGAGCGTGGCCGAGACCAGATCGGCTTTCAGCTCGTCCTCGCCGCCCCACGGATAGCCGTACAGGCCGAGGTTGGTGCCCGGTTCGAGACCGGTGCCGTTGAGGTCGGTCGCGTAGAACAGGCGGTCGTCGTTGCGCACGTCGCGGTGGTTGTAGGCGAGCTTGAGCTGCCAGTCGGCGCCGAGCTGGTGCACGTACTCGGCGAACGCGGTCTGGCTGGTGGTGTCCCAGTAGGTCCAGTCCTGCGTGGTCGACGCGCCGCGATCCCAGCGCGCCTGGGTGCCGTCGCTGTACATGAAACCGAGCGCGCCCCACATGTTGCCGTTGGTGCGCGCGTCCTGCCACGAGTAGCCGAGCGTCAGCGTGCCGTTCTCGCCGATCTGGCCGTCGACGACGCCGTAGACGAAGTCGCGACGGTCGTCCTTGCCGCGGAGCCAAGAATCGCCTTCCTCGTGCGCGGCGACGATGCGGCCGGCCCAGGTGCCGTCGTCGGTGAACGGCGTGGAGTAGTCCACCTCGCCGCGCGTCGTGCCCCAGGAGCCGTAGCTGATGCCCGCCGAGCCCTCAGCCTGGTTGGTCGGGCGCTTGCGCACGTAGTTGATCGTGCCCGCGGCATTGCCCACGCCGGTTAGCAGACCGTTGGCACCGCGGATCACTTCGAGCTTCTCGTAACCGAAGGTGTCCATCGCGCCGGTGACGATGCCCCAGCCGTTGGGCAGGCCGACGCCGTCGATCTGGGTGTTGGCGATGTCGAAGCCGCGCGCGGTGTAATTGCTGCGGTTGGTTTCCCACTCCTCCACCTGGATGCCGGTCGCCAGGCGCAGCGCCTCGTTGAGGCTGTCGGCGCCGAAGCGCTGCATCTGTTCGCTGCTGACGACGCTGATCGACTGCGGCGTGTCCTTGATGTCCAGATCGAGGTTGGTCGCACCGTTGCTGACGCGGCCCGCGCGCTGGGCGACGACCAGGATCGCGTCGAGATCGGTCGCGCTCGCACCGGATGCGGTCGCGGCGGCGCTTTGCGGTTCGGCGAATGCGGCGGCCGAACACAGCGCGAGCGCGATGCCGCAGGCGAGCGGGGAGGTCTTGCGGGCGGAGCGGAAACGCGACGCGACGGCATGCGAACGGAGCATGGAAATCTGGGCCTTCGAAAACGGACGGATGAAACGGACGTGGCGCGATTCCTTTCGGGGCGCGGCTCACGGTCCGGACGGGCAGTCCGGCGGAATCCAACCGGAGATCCCGGCGTCGGACCTCGGCGGCAGCGCGTCGGCGCGCCTAAGGTCCGGCACCGCGCCCATTCCGCGGGCGTCAATGAAACTGCGCGTGCATTAGATGCGAATGGATGTCATTTAGCAACTCGTTCCCAATCGCGCGCGCCCTGTTCAGGAAAGGGCGCGTTGGATCGCAGCGCCTCACGTCGCCCGCACGCCACGCAATCGGAGAATCGCGCTTTGCATCCGGAGTGGCTCCATGCGTCTGCCGATTGTTCCCCTGCTGATTGCCGCGGGCCTGTCCGCACCTGCCGCCGCCGACGCGGCGCGCCCGCCGCCCGAGCCGAACACACCCGTCGCCGCCGTCGATCTCGCGCGTTACGCCGGTACCTGGTACGAGCAGGCGCACTTGCCGATGTTCTTCCAGCGCAAATGCATCGCCGACACGACCGCCCGGTACACCGTCAACGCGGATGGCACGGTCGGCGTATTGAACCGCTGCCGCACGAAGGACGGCAGCTTCAACGAAGCACGCGGCGTCGCGCGCGTGGTCGACGGGAAGACCTCGACACTGGAAGTGCGGTTCGCGCCGCAGTGGCTGTCGTGGCTGCCGATGGTGTGGGGCGATTACTGGGTGATCGCCCTCGACGAAGCGGAGTACCGCTGGGCAATGGTCGGTTCGCCGGGCAAGGACTATCTGTGGATCCTGTCGCGCGAGCCGCAGCTCGATCCGGAGATCCGCAACCGGCTCATCGACCGAGCGCGCGCGATGGATTACCCGGTCGACAAGCTCGTCGACACACCGCAGCGAACGCAGGATGCGACGCCTTCCGGTTGAGCCGCATCGCCGCATCGGCGGTGCGCCGACATCGACCGGAATGTCGCGCATGATCTTCACGCGGCCCGCGGTCACGAACAGCGAGAGTCGCCGCCCATGACGCGCCTCATCGAACGCCTTTTCGCCGCCGGCTATCTCGCCGTGATCGCCTTGTTCCTGTTCGCCGGCGCCGCGCTGGTCGGGCTGGCAGCGATCGAGATGTGGCAGGCGCTGGTGCCGTCGCAGTCGATGGATCTGCGTGGACGATTCGACTCCGTGCTCGACGCGATCGGCATCGTGACCATCGCGCTGGTCGCGTTCGAACTGGCGCAGACGGTCTTCGAGGAAGAGGTGCGGCGGGAGGTCAAGATCAGCGGGCCGACGCGCGTGCGCCGGTTCCTGTCGCGCTTCATGGTGGTGCTGGTGGTGGCGCTGTCGATCGAAACCCTGGTCGCCGTGTTCCGCCTGCTGCACGAAGCGCCGGAACAATTGCCGTACGCCGCGGCGATCGGCGCGACCGCGGCCCTGCTGCTCGTCGGCTGGGGCGTGTTCCTGCGCCTCAACCGCAGCGTCGAGGAACTCGAACCCGAGGCCATGGCAGCGGCGAAGGACGAAGACGGCGACGTGGAAGCCGACGCGGACGAGACGCCCGCACCGAAGAAACCCGCGGCGCGCCGGCGGACACCGCCGAAGGCGCCTGCGGCGGGCTGAGGCGCGACGCGACGGCGACACCGGGACGTCACAAAGCGGTCCCGGTCACGGAACGAACATCGCGTCGCGTTTGAACGCGCGTGTCTTACCGATGATTAACACCACGGTCGCATCGGAATGGAAAGGTCCGGGTTCCTTCCCGACGCGTGGAGTTTCCGATGAAGAAGTGGGCCTTGTCCGGCGTATTGCTGCTGACCACGGTGGCTGCCAGCACGACCGCATCCGCAGCGCGCCATCACTTCGATGTGATCGGCGAGTCGTACGGCCGCAGCAGCGAAGAGGCGATCGACAACGCCTGGCGTGACGCCGACGAGCAGTGCTACCGCAGCTGGGGCCGTTCCGACCAGGACATCACGGTGCTCGAGGTCTGGGTCGATCCGGACACCGGCTATCCGCACGCACGCGTGTCGCTGGGCTGCACGGTCGACGACTGACGGCCTGTTCCCACGCATGCGAAAACGCCGCCGGTGATGGCGATCTCCATCTCCGGCGGCGTTCTGCATGTCGTCTGCATCCGCGAATGCGTCGCGGACATCCAGGACCTTCAGATCACGAACGCACGCAGCTCCGCCATCTTGCCGTCGTGGAACCGCCATGCATCCGAGTAGGCGTGACGCGTCTCGGTGCCGTCCGCCGTTCTGACGGTGATGCTGCCCAGCGCGATCACGAAGTCTTCTTCCGCGATGAGGTGATCGACGGTGAACACCGGCGGCTCGACGTAGGCGTCCGTCATCCACGCGCGCACCGCCTCCTTGCCGTCGAGCGTGGACTCTCCGACCGTCGTCCACTGGATGTCGTCGGTGCAATACGCCAGGAATCCGTCGATGTCGCCGCGCGCGATCGCCGCATTGGCCTGCCGCAGAGAACTCTTGTGCTGATGGGACATGGCGGCGCTTCGGTCGACGTGGGAGATCCGACGATACCGGCAGCCGGGGCTGCGCGGGTGAAGCGTCGCAGGCGGGACTGCGCCTGCATTCAGGCGCCTGTCGCGCGCGTGCCTGCGGTCGCAGACGGAACGGGATGGCGTGCCGCTCGGGCGCACGCGCCAGGCCGAATCGCGGGGGCGTCGCAGGCGCGGCTTGGCCGGACACGCGCGACGACGCGCTGCGATCAGAAGCGGTCTTCCACCGGCATGTAGCGCCATGCGCCGACCGGCATCTTCGCCAGCGACACGCGGCCGATCCGCAGGCGCCGGATCCACACCACGCCGAGCCCGACCTGCGCGCACATGTCGCGCAGCTGGCCCGGCCGCACGCCCTTGATCGCGAAGCGCAGGCGCACCTCGTTCTGCCAGCTGACCTTGCACGGCGGCAGCGTGTGGCCGTCGTACTGCAGGCCGTGCTTGAGCCGCTGCATGCCGTAGAACGGCATTTCGCCGGTGACTTCGACGACGAACTCCTGCTCGATGCCGTCGAGGTCTTCGGTCAGCCGCCGCCACACGCGGCCGTCCTGGCTCAGCACCATCAGCCCACTGGCGTCAGCTTCCAGCGGCGCGAGCGGCGTCAGTCGATGGAAGTGCCGCTGCAGCAGGCGTACCTCGGTGGGGTCTTCGCTCCAGCGCGTGCTCGCATCGACGTAGGCCAGTGCGGCGTCGGATGTGGCGAATGCATCGAGACCGGCCGGCTTGTGGAACAGGATCGTCGCCGGCTCGGCGACCGCGAGGCGCGCGGCGGCGTCGAGTTCCACGGCCTCGGTGGTCACCATGTGCTGCGGCATGTCCACGACGCGGCCATCGACCGACACCCAGCCGCCCTCGATGTACTGCTCGGCTTCACTGCGCGAGCAGCGGGCGAGTTCGGAGACGCGTTTGGCCAGTCGGACGGGGGCGGACATCGGGTAGCGCCGTGATCGGGGCGGGCAGTGTAGCGAGCGGGGCAGGTCGGCGCGTTCGGCGGACGCGGTACCGCTGGCGTGGCAATTGGATGGATGATGCAACGAAGGCGGACCGGCTGCGGCGCGGTCCGCGTCGTTCTGACCTTTTCGAACCGGAGTGCCTGGCGATGCGACGGACGATGGCGGGTGTAAGGATGGCGGCGGTGATCGCGCTGGCGATCCCGGCATGGGCGCAGGCAGACGACGGCGCGCGGCTGCTCGGCCTGTGGTCGGTCGACGTGACGCAATTGCCGATGCCGCCCGAGGCACGGCCGCAGCGGGTGACGGTGGCGCTCGACGAGGCCGCGGCGGGCGCGTTGACGATCCGGGTCGAGATCGTGCCGGCCGAAGGCGCAGCGCGCATCTCCACGGCGACCGTGCCGCTTGATGGCAGCACGGTGCCGATCGAGGGCGACACGCTGGAAGCCGATGCGATCGCGGTCAAGCGTCCCACCGGCGACGTGCTGACGATGGCGCTGGCGAAGCAGGGCGTGCCGGCCTCGACGCGGATCTATGCGGTCACGCCGGACGGCGACCAGATGATCGAAACCGCGGTGCATTTCGGCGCCGACGGCAAGGCGGTGATGCGCACGTTCCGGTTCGATCGCGTGCGTTGAAGCACTGGAGGACGGCGGTGGTCGGACGTGCGCCCACCGTCGTGTCCTGAAGCGCCGCGTGCAGGATCGCGTGTGCATCCGGGGCGCACCGGTCGGGAGCGGTAGAATTGCGCCTCTTCCGAACCGCCCTGTTGGATCGATGATCACCAACGACGTCCTGCGCAGCATCCGTTACATGCTCGACCTGAGCGACCAGAAGGTCGTCGATCTCGCCAAGCTGGTGGATCCCGACTTCGCCCTCGACAAGGACGACGTGCGTCCGCTGCTGTTGAAGGAAGACGAGCCCGGCTACGTGGCCTGCAGCGACAGCGTGCTCGCGCACGTGCTCGACGGCCTGATCGTGCACCGCCGCGGCCGCGACGAGCGCCAGGCCGCGCGCCCGGTCGAGTCGCGCATCAGCAACAACGTGGTACTGAAGAAGCTGCGCGTCGCGTTCGAGCTGACCGACGTCGACATGCACCAGATCTTCGCCGACGCGGGTTTTCCGATCTCGAAGCCCGAGATGTCGGCCCTGTTCCGCCAGGCCGGACACCGCAACTTCCGTCCCTGCGGCGATCAGCTGCTGCGCAATTTCCTCAAGGGTCTGACGATGCGGGTGCGCGGCGGCTGAGCGGCGGCCGCGCGACGCTCAATCGATCAGCTGCGTCTTGCAGTTCGTCGACGTGAAGTCGCGCATCAGTTCGGCGTGCGCGAACACGGCCTGCAGGATCTCGTTGTGGGCCTTGACCGTGCCCTCGCCCGAGGTTTTGGTGAACACGATCACGCCCAGACGGCGGTCAGGCGTGGCCAGCATCTCGGTCTTGACGCCCGGATCGCTGCCGCCGTGCCCCACGTAGCGCGTGTTGAACATGGTCTGCCAGAACAGCCCGGAATTCTTCTCCGCAACATTCATGTTGTCGGGCGCGGTGTCGGCGGTGAACTGCAGGCGCAGCATCTCGTCGACCGACGCGCGTTGCAGCACGCGCGCGCCGTTCCACTCACCGCCTGACAGCAATGCGGCGAATAATTTCCCAAGGTCGTTGACCGAGGTGCGCAGCCCGCCATCAGGCCAAGTGGTGAGCGCGTAGGGCTGGATCGGGATCGCGATGCCATCCTGCGACACGTAGAGCGTGGCGTCCTGCGCCGATGCGCCATCGGCAAGGTGCCAGCGGGTGTCGCGCATATCCAGCGGCTCGAAAAACTGCGCCCGGGTATAGGCATCGAGCGTCTGGCCGGTCGCGCGCTCGATCGCGTAGCCCGCCAGCCCCGCGCCGATGTTGGAGTAGTCGCGATGCGTGCCGGGCGCGACATCGAGGAAATTCTCCGGCGCATAGTCGGCGCCGCCGGGCACCAGATATCCGACGAGGAAATCGCCGAGCGACTGCGGCGCATCGCGACCGAAGTGGTAGGTCGCGGCGTAGACAGGCCAGCGGTCGGTCAGTCCGGAGGTATGCGTGGCGAGCTGGCGCAGCGTGATCGGCGCGCCGGGGCGATGCGGATTGTTTACGGCGAACGGCAACACCGTATCGATGTCGGCATCCAGCGACAGACGTCCCTGTTCGACCGCGCGCATCATCGCCGCGCCCGTGATCGTCTTGCTGATCGAACCGATGTTCATCACGGTGTCGAACCGGAATGGTCGACCGGATTCACGGTCTGCGTATCCGAAGCCGGTTCGCCAGACGAGCTGGCCATCGAGGATCACCGCGGCGCCTGCACCGACGATGCCGCCCTCGGCCATTGCGGCCGCGATGCGAGGCTGGGTGGGGTGGATGCCGCCGTCGAGGTAGCAGGGTGCGCCCGCGATGGCTGGCGCGATCGCGCACAGACAGGCGAGCAGTGCGAGAGCCGAGGCGTAACCTGGCATCGGGTATCTCCGTGGACGCGGTCATCATGCCTTGTCCCGCGTGGGAGAGCGGCCACGCCCCGAGGGCGCCGGCAGTGCCCGCTGCCTATAGGGGCGTCAGGCCTGATCCAGCTCGTAATGGATCAGCACCACGCATTGCGAGGCGAACAGCATCTTCGGGCCGAGCGCGATCTTCCGCGCGCCCATGCGCTCGAGGCCGGGAATCGTCTTCTTCGGCATCGGGATGTGGTCGGTCAGCAGGAAACACGGATTGTCCGTGAACACCTGCTCACGGATCGGCGTGCCCTTGCGATCCATCAGGAACAGCTGGTGGTCTTCGGACAACGTCTGCACCAGCCGCTCGAAGCTGGTCGTCCGGACCTCGACGCCCGGTTCCACCGGACGCGTCTCGTCCTTGCCCATGCCGCGCGAAGCATCCAGCGCCCTGGCGATCTTGCCCAGCAACGCGCGCTCGTCGAAGCCGCCGATGTCGTGCATCGCGTTGACGTCGAAGCGGATCGTGCGGGAGAAATCCCGGGTGCTTTCGAGCACCAGATAGACGGTGACGTCGGGCCGGTGCGACTGCGCGACGAACATGGCGTTCATCAGCGTGTGCGCGAGGATCTCGGTGTGCGCGTCCTGGCCGACGGCGGCCAGCAATGCCTGGCTGTCGGTGGGCGCGGCGCGTGCCCGGAGTACGAAAGTTCGCATGCGTGTCGAAACGGTCCGTCGGCCGGTGCGGTCCCGGCGATTCGCCGCGCATTGTCGGTGGAAACCCGAATGCGGGCGAGTGCGGCGGCGCTCGGGCGAGATCGCGTCGTCCGCAGGCCGTACCGGGCGGCGCGTGCCGCCCGGCGCTGCGATCAGGCCGGCTCGGAACCGGACTCGGGTTCCGGCTCTGCGGTGCCCTTGGCGGCCTCGCGTTCGGCGCGCTTCTTCGCGTCCTTCTCGTCCTGCTTCTTCTTCTTGGCGAGTTCGCGCTGACGCTTTTCGAACGAATAGTTGGGCTTGGCCACGGAAACTCCCTTGGATTGAGCGGGCTAGTGTCTCATCCGGGAGGCGGTCGCATCCAGTTTCGCCATTCAGGATCGGAATCGGGCCCGCCGCGCGTTGAACTGCGGATCATCACTGCGCGACCGTGCGGCGCGGTCAGCCGCGCAGTCGCACGATCTGGTTCTGCAGCGTTTCGATCTGGCCGCGGAGATCCTCGTTCTCGCGCTCCAGCTCGGCGACGCGTCGCTGCAGCGCTTTCGCATCCGGCGCGGGCGCGGCGCCTTCGTCCGCCGCGTCATCGGCGGTGCCGGACTTCGGGCGCTTCTTCGCATCGCGGGCGCGCTTGGCGGCCTGCTTGAGTTCGGCCTTGCCGGCCTGGGCGGCGCTGCGCTGCTCGTCTTCGGGCAGGCTGGCAACGGCCGCGGCTGCGCTCATCGAGATCGCGCCGGACTTGAGCGCTTCGACCAGCTCGGGCGTGGCCTGGGCGTGGATGCGCTCGATCATCGCCACCTGGTTGCTGCTGAGCTTGGCTTCGCGCGCGAGTTCGGCGCGGCTGACCTGCGCGGGCGCGTCGTCCCACGGCGGGCGGTCCCCGGTGTCCTCGACCGGCGCGTCTTTGGCGGGTGCGGTTTCGAGCGCAGCGATGCGCTGCGCCTGCTGCCGCGCGGCGACGATGTCGCGCTTGCGCAAGGCCAGCACGCCGCGCTGGTAGTCGGACACGCTGCGGCGGCCGAGATGCTGTTCGATCATCCACAGATGCACGTCCTCCATCGACTGGAAGCGCGTGTTCTGGATCGTGTTGAACGGGATGTCGTGCTTCTGGCAGATGCCGTAGCGGTTGTGGCCGTCGACGAGCACATCTCCCCACAGCACCAGCGCATCGCGGCAGCCTTCGGCGAGCAGGCTGCGCTCGAGCGCCTCGTATTCGTCGGTGGTCAACGGATCGATGTAGGCCTTGAGTTCTTCGAGAACGACGATGTGCATGCGGGACGACCACGACCGGGGGGCGCGCATTGTAGGGGCGCCCGTTCGCGGATGTTGAGACTTGCGCGGCGCCGGTTCCCGTGCGTGCGTACCGCCCCTGGCGCTGCCCACGGCGATGCATCACGGCGCGCGCGGTGCGCTGGAGGCGCGTCGCCACGCGCTTCGCATCGATCAGCGGCGCAGCAGACCCCGGCGCTTCTTCGGCGCCGCGCTGCGGGCGATCAGCGTGGCGCTGCCGACGGTGATCGCATCCTCTACCGCGCCCGTCGTCTTCTGTCCGAACCTGCGCATCGCGCGGATGCGCAGATCGAACGTGATGTAGGCCATGCCGACCGCGGCGCCGGCGCCGAGCACGGCCGCCAGCGGGCGCTGCTCACGCGGGGCCAGCGCCATGCCGGCGATCGCGCCGGTGACGATGCGTGCCAGCATGCCGGCCGGCACGATGCGGTCCGGCGCGTGTTCCATCTTGTCGCCGGCGAGTTCGCCGGCGGCGAGCAGCTTGGCGCCGGTCGAGGCCAGCCGGTTCGACAACAGACGCGGCGCACCGTTGCCGCGGGGCAGGGTGCCGTTGCAGGCGGCGTTGGCGACCGTGGCCAGCGGCGTCATCGCACGCATGCCGGCTACGGCGCCCATCAGGATCGAGTGGATCAGTGCCATCGGGAGTGTCCATCCGCTGTCCGCGGATGCGGACCGAACCGGATCAATGCCAGCGCGGCAGTGAATCCGGTGTCGTCGCGTGCACTCAGATGCTGCCGGTGGCGATCGGCGCCGCGCGGTTGCGGTGCGCGGCGAGGCAACTGGCGACGCTGGCGACGACCAGCGCGAATGCGATCGTTTCCAGCAGCGTCGGCAGGCGCCCCTCCCACAGGAAGGCGTAGACCAGCGCGAACAAGGTTTCGAACAGGATCATCTGGCCCACCAGGGTCAGCGGCAGCAACCGGCTCATGCGGTTCCACAGCGCATTGCCGAGCATCGACGCGAACAGTGCGACGCCGGCCGACACGCCGAGAAACAGCAGCCATGCGGACGGTGCGTGCGCGTCGCGATGCAGCAGCAGCGCGAGCGGCACCAGCAGCAGCGTCAGCGCGCAGGTGACGATGCCGGTGAGCAGGTTCCATTCGTGCACCGATACCTGTGGCAGCCGCGCGAGCCAGCGGCTGTTGCTCACCGCGAAGCAGGTCCACGAAGCGAGCGCGCCGATGCCGCACAGCAGGCCGAGCAGTTGCCGGCCGACATCGCCGTCGGCAGGCATCGACAGCGCCTGCCAGCCGATGCACACCGCGCCCGCCGCGCACAGCAGAAGCGAGGGTGCGAGCCGGCGCAGGGGCACCGCGCCCCGGTCGCGGCTGCCTATGATCGTCACCGCCACCGGCAGGAAACCGATCACCAGCGACGTCATCGCGATGCCGCCCAGCTGTACCGCGCTCGCCAGCAGCACGTAGTAGACGACATTGCCGCTCAATGCGAGCCAGACAAGCGCCCAGCCGTCGCGGCGCGTCAGCCGCGTGCGCAGGCCGCGCCAGATCGGCGCGAGCAGCAGCGCCGAGAACAGGCCGTAGAACACGTACCGCCCGATCGCCAGCTGCAGCGGTGCGAAGTCGCGTGCCAGTTCCGGCGCGAGAAACACCAGCCCCCACAGCGCGCCCGCGCCGATGCCGCAGGCGATGCCAACGAGGGTGTTGCTGTGTGTGCCCGACATGCCGGTCTCCGCGATGCCGGTGCAGCGTACGGCGCGCGCCGGGCGCCGTCTTGACCGGGGCTCTCGTGTTTCAGGCCCGGGCTCTCGCCTGGCGCCGCCACTGCGCCGGAGTCGTGCCGGTGGCGCGGCGCATCGCCCGGGTCAGCGCGCTCTGGTCGGCGTAACCGCACAGGCCGGCGAGTTCGGCGATCGGCAATGCGGTCTGCGCGAGCAGGTGACGCGCACGCGCCAGACGCACGCCGGCCAGCCAGGCCCGCGGCGTCTGTCCGAG
Organism: Luteimonas sp. Soil_C_16; assembly: GCF_057657295.1. Classification (NCBI taxonomy): domain Bacteria; kingdom Pseudomonadati; phylum Pseudomonadota; class Gammaproteobacteria; order Lysobacterales; family Lysobacteraceae; genus Luteimonas; species Luteimonas sp. Soil_C_16. The sequence goes on from NZ_JBDGIS010000004.1 coordinate 68,277, forward strand.
TTCCCGCTGGAACACCGCGTGCAGCCGGCCCGCGCTGACGCCGATCCGCCCGGCCATCGACGCCACCGTCCAGGCGCGACCGGGGTCCGCCTCGACGATGGCCTGCAGCCGCGCGAGCCGCGGGACCGGCCGCGCATCGTCGCCGAGCAGCGCATCGACCAGCAGCGGCATCCACAACCGCATCCGGTGTTCGGGCACCGCGCCGCGCGCCGCCTGCAGGCCCATGTAACCGACCAGATTGATCGCATCGGGCGACAGGGCGATGTAGGGCCGCCGCGCCAGTCGCGCCATCGCGTCGTCGTCGAGCGCACCGGTGTGCAGGTCGAGAATGATCGAGCGGTTGGCGACGCGGCTGACCTGGTCATGGCGCGCGCCGCTTTCGACGAAGGCAGCCGCGTGGCGGTCGAGTCGTGCCTCGCGGCCTGCGATGTCCATCGCCAGTTCGCCCGTCAGCGGCAGTACCAGCTGGGCGAAGTCGTGGCGGTCGACGGTGCTGTCGGCACCGTAGGAGCGGATGGCGATGGGGCAGGGCGACAGGCACATGGGCGTGGGCGCCGGGGCAGGACCGGCGCACATGCTAGCAGCGGGGTCACGGTGCGCACGGCAGCCGTTCGCTGAATCCCCGACCTTCACTCCCGCCGCGCACAGGGGCGTGGACGCTGTGCGCCCCAGCATCCGGAGAGGCGCCGACGATGACCGGCACACTGAAGAAGGGCACCGCGGTCGAATGGCAGACACCGCAGGGCAAGACGCGCGGCAAGGTGGAGAAGACGCTGACCTCGGATACGACGATCAAGGGACACAAGGTCTCGGCCTCGAAGGCGGACCCGCAGTATCTGGTCGTCAGCGACAAGACCGGCGCGAAGGCCGCGCACAAGCCGGCCGCCCTGAAGCGTGCAGGCAAACGCGCATGAAGGACGCGGACCGCGAGACGCTGGACGCCTTCCGTGACGCGGTGAACATGGCGCCGGCCCGGCTCGAAGCCTGGCTCGACACCGATGCGTCACGCGCGGTCGGCGACAAGGGCGAGGATGGCGGTGAATCGGTGGGGCACGCGTCCGGTCGGCACATCGTCCGGCTGCTGCGCAAACGCCAGGACGACTACACCGCCGACGATTTCGCGCACATGCGCAAGGTCGTCGGTTACGTGCATCGGCATCTGGCGCAGCGGCCGAAAGGTGACATCAGCGACACGCCGTGGCGGCATTCGCTGATGAACTGGGGTCACGATCCGGCGTGAGTGGGAAACGCGTTGCCCATCTCGATCGATGGACAGCGTCAGTGCGAGAACGGCGCCTGCGAGCCGTCTCCGGCGCCGTCCCAGCGGCCAGAACGCTCGGCCTGTGGGCAGATGCGCAGGTAGGTGAAGTAGGCGGCGATCTCGTCCATCGTCCAGCCGCGTTGGTAGTAGCACCAGGTGATCGGAACGGGGCAGTAACCCGGCGAGGGTCTAGGCAGCGACCGCGTGTAGTCGGCGACGGGATACCAGGCGCGCGGACTGTGCCGCATGCCGTGCCGACAGAACACGAAGGGATCGCCCGCCCGCCACATCAGCCCCTGCTCGCCGGTCTGGTCCTGCGCGCGGCCGTGGCCGGGCACCAGTGCAGCGGCTGCCAGCAGAACCGTGTACCAGCGCGGGCGGATGGCCATGGGTCGGGTCTTCCGGAAACGGGAGGACCAGCCTAGGCAGCGCCTGCCGTGGGCCGCGCCGGGACTCGCCCGGCACGCATGTCAGGGCTTGCCGTGGCCTGGCGTCGGATGTGCCGGGGCACGCCACCATTCACGGCGGGCGTCGGTTCCCTGGAACGTCCACGCCAGGAACCGGCTCTGCTTGTTGCCCTGCGCCATCGCCACCTCGCGCACGTCCACTGCGCCGGCCTTGCGCAGCTCGGCGCGCAGGCCCGGCAGATGCGCCGACTTCGAAACCAGGCTGCTGAACCACAGCACGTGCGAACCGAAATCCACGCTCTCGCGGATCATCTTGCGCACGAATCGCGCTTCGCCGCCCTGGCACCAGAGTTCGCCGTCACGGCCACCGAAGTTCAGCGGCAGCTTGCGCGACGCCCGCGGCGGACCGTCGGAACGCACCGCCAGGTTGCGGCGCTTGTCGCGGCCGCTGCGGTTGGCCTCGGCCGCCGACGCGTGGAACGGCGGGTTGCACAGCGTGGCGGCGTATCGATCCCCCGGACGCAACACCCCGTGGAACAGATGGCCGCGCAGCGTCTGTGCACGGACTTCGATCGCACCGCCGAGCTGGTTGCCGCGCACGATGGAATCGGCGATGCGCACCGCGGTTTCGTCGATGTCCGAACCGATGAAATGCCAGCCGTATTCGGTGTGTCCGAGCAGCGGATAGATCACGTTCGCGCCTGTGCCGAGATCGAACAGACGCACGTCGTCGCCGCGTGGAATGTCGCCGTCGCGATCGCCAGCGAGCAGGTCGGCGAGCCCATGGATGTAGTCCGCGCGACCCGGCACCGGCGGGCACAGGTACGCTTCCGGAATGTCCCAGTGCGCGATGCCGTAATCGGCCTTCAGCAACGCCTGGTTGAGGAAGCGCACCGCGCGCGGATTGGAGAAGTCCACACTGGTGTCGCCGGCAGACGTGCGCACGAGAAAGGGTTGCAGCGCAGGCGTGACCCGCGACAGCCGCTTGAGGTCGTATCGACCCTGGTGGCGGTTGCGCGGATGCATCCGTTGCGGTTCGGTGGGGGATCGGGGACGTGACATGCCGCTATTGTGGACCGCACGGACGCTGCGCAGTGAAGCGACGCGCGCGTCGATGTGCATCAGCGCCGCGCGTTGCGCCCGGCGATCCACTGGTCCAGCCGGCTGGCGAACGTCTGCCGGTCACGTACGTGCAGCGCAGCGGGGCCACCGGTCTGCACGCCGGCGCCACGCAGTTCATCCATGAAATTCCGCATCGACAGGCGCTCGGCGATGGTGTCGGGCGTGAAGCGTTGCCCGCGCGGATCGATCGCATCGGCGCCACGTGCGAGCACGCGCGCGGCCAGCGGGATGTCCTGGGTGACCACGAGATCGCCCGGGCGCGCACGATCGGCGATCGCGTCGTCGGCGACGTCGTAACCGCCGGAGACCTGCAACGCGCGGAGGTAGCGCGATCCTGGCGTGCGCAGCCACTGGTTGGCCACGAAAGTGACGTGGACCTGCGCGCGCTGCGCGGCGCGGAACAGGATCTCGCGGATCACCACAGGGCATGCGTCGGCATCCACCCAGATCTGCGGCGGCGCATCGGTGTCGGCGTCGTCTGCGTGCATCGTCGTCCGTTCGAAATGTGGTGGAAACGCGGCGATTCCGGTCGTGTGCCGCGCGCCTGTGAAGTGTACGGACGTCGAACGCGACGGGCGCCCGGTTTGCGCGCAACGGGTCCGGCCGGGATCGTGACCGGCGTTCCATCGCTGCTGCACCGTGCGTTCTACCGGTGCCTTCTGCAGCATTTCCCTTCGTTCCATTCCCATCCAAGGAGTTCGTCCATGGAGATCGCCGCTGCGCGCGTCGCCACGTTCCACTACACCCTCACCGACGACGACGGCACCGTCATCGACAAGTCGGCCGAAGCCAATCCACTGCCGTATTTCCATGGTGGCGGCAACATCGTGCCGGGCCTGGAGCAGGCGCTGGAAGGCCGCAAGGCCGGCGATACGCTCAAGGTCGACGTGAAGCCCGAAGAAGGCTACGGCCTGCGCAACGACAGCCTGGTCCAGGCCGTGCCGCGCCAGGCGTTCCAGGGCATCGACACGATCGAGCCGGGCATGCAGTTCCAGGCCCAGGGCGGCGCCGGTCCGATGCTGGTGACCGTGGTCGAGGTCGGCGACACCGAGGTCAAGATCGACGGCAACCATCCGCTGGCCGGCAAGACCCTGCACTTCGCGATCGAGATCGTCGCCGTGCGCGACGCGACCGATGCGGAGAAGGAAGTCGGCCAGGTCCTCCAGCAGGCTGCCTGATCGCCTGCGCCGTCCCGGTGCAGTGCGCCGGGACGGCGCGAACGGACACACCCGGCGCAGTTCGCGTGCGCCCGGTCCGCGGATGTGGCACGCCGCGCCTGAACGTGCCGCGATCTACGGCTGCGGATTTTTCTGAAACTGCTGCGCCCGCGTGCGTCGTCCACCCACCCGGCTACCATCGACCTGAACGGGGGAAGGGATGGCCGAGATGGAATCCGCCAGTGCATCCGGGGGAAGCGGAGCAGGCGACGGACTCGAAGCGCGGCGCAACCAGCGTGCGCTGCGTCTGCTGTTCGCGACCGGCGCGATCATGCTGGCGCTCGGTCTCGGCTGGAGCCTGTTCTTCTTCAGCCAGGGCGCCGGGCTGGTCGCATCGACCGAAGCCGTGCTGGCGCTGCTGGGCATCGCGGTGATTCTCGCCGCGCGCCTGCGCCACGTGCGGCTCGCGTCGTGGATGGCCTTCCTCGGCTTGTTCGCATTCGTGTGCCTGTTCTCGGCGCGACTCGATGTCCACACCGGCGACATTCCGCGCACGACGCATCTGTTCCTGCTGGTGCTCGCCGGCGCCGCCCATCACGTGTTCCGCAGCGAGCGCCCGTGGCTGCGCTACGGCTGCGTCTGCCTGTTTCTCGGCGCGTTCGTGGTCTTCGCGGCGATGCCCGAGGGCGTGCCGGCGCGCTACGCGATTCCCGACGAGCTGCGCCGCGCCGGCATCTGGATCAACCTGCTGACCGTGGTCGCCTGCCTGCTGGTGGTCATGCATCTGCAGGAGAGCGACAGCGCCGCGCACCGCGCGCTGCACCGGTCGCTGCGCGATGCACTGGCCGCACGCCGGTTCGTGCTGTTCTACCAGCCGCAGATCGATGCCGGCGGCCGCATCGTGGGCGCCGAAGCACTGCTGCGCTGGGACGATCCCAGACGCGGGCTGGTGCCGCCGGCCGAGTTCGTGCAGGCGGCCGAGGACACCGGTTTCATCCTGCCGCTCGGGCAATGGGTGCTGGCCGAAGCCTGCCGGCAACTGCAGGTCTGGGAGGCCGATCCGGCGCTGCGCGACGTGCGGCTGTCGGTCAACGTCAGCGGCCTGCAACTGCGGCAACCGGATTTCGCCGCGCAGGTGCTCGACACCCTCGCGCGTACGGGCGTGGCATCCGACCGGCTCGCGCTGGAGCTGACCGAAAGCGTGCTGGTGCACGATGTGGCCGAAGCGGCCGCCTCGATGCGCGCGCTGGGCGCGGCCGGTGTGCGCCTGTCGCTGGATGATTTCGGCACCGGTTACGCCTCGCTGTCGTCGCTGCGCCGGCTGCCGTTCTCGGAACTCAAGATCGATCGCGCCTTCGTCGCCGAGGTCGTCCGCGACGCGCACGCGGCCAGCATCACCCGCAACCTGCTGCAGCTCGGCATCGATCTGGGGCTGGACGTGATCGCCGAAGGCATCGAAGACCCGGCGCAGTTCGCCTTCCTGCAGGGGCAGGGCTGCCGGCTGTTCCAGGGCTATCTGTTCGGGCGCCCGATGCCGGTCGCCGCATTCGAAACGCTGGTGCGCGAGGCCATGCCGGCGCCCGCTGCGGCATTCACCTGATCCTACGCACGACCGTCGCAGCCTGCGCGCATCCGACGCACGGGGGGGGCGGGCATGATCCGGATCACCGCGATGAAATGGGCGCCGCCGTTCGCGGCGGGACAGGTACGCGACCATCGCGTGCGCTGGGTGCTGCGCGAGGTGGGCTGGCCCTACGAAGTGCGCCTGCTCGATGCGCCGGGCATGAAATCCGCGGAGTACCGGCGCGCGCAGCCCTTCGGTCAGGTGCCGGTGCTCGAAGAAGACGGCCGGCCGCCGTTGTTCGAATCCGGCGCGGTCGTGCTGGATGTGGCGACGCGTGCGGGACAGCTGTTGCCGGCCGATCCCGGCGAGCGTGCGCTCGTGACCTGCTGGGTCATCGCGGCGTTGAACTCGATCGAGCCCTCTCTGATGAACGTCGCCGAGGTCGCGTATTTCACGAAGGACCCGGCGCAGAAAGCAGCACGTCGCCCGGTCGTCGAGGCCGCCGCGCGCACGCGCCTGCGCGAACTGCAGGACGCGCTGGGCACGCGGACGTGGATCGTCGGCGACGACTTCTCGGTCGCCGATCTGATGCTGTCGTCGGTGCTGAAGATCGCGCATCGGCTGGAACTGCTCGATGGCCTCGAGGCGCTGCAGGCCTACACCGCGCGCTGCTGGGAGCGGCCGGCGCATCTCGAGGCGATCGCCCAGCAGTGCGCGACGATCGATGCGCACCAGCTGCAGGACATGCATTACGAGGCGCTGAAACAGAAGCAGGCCTGATCTGAAGATCGGGCCGGTTCTCGCCGCAGTCAGTGCCCGGCCGCGTCCAGTCCCATCTGCCAGAAATCGGCTTCCAGCCGCGATGCCTTGCCGAACAGCGCGGCGAGTTCGTCGAAGCGGCCCGGACCGAGATAGCGCGCGCCGAGATCGTCGAGATGGCGCGAGGCATTCGCCGCGACCTGCTGGTAGGCGTCGCCGGCGTACTCGCCGATCCATTCGCGATACGGATGTCCGGCGAGCGCATCGACACCGGCCGGTGCCAGCGCGCGGCCGATCTCGGCATAGCCGAGCACGCACGGCGCGAGTGCGACATGCAGATCGAGCAAATCGCCGGACATGCCGCAATCGAGCACGAAGCGCGTGTAGGCGACCGTGGCCTGATGCTCCGGCGCGGCCTCGATATCGGCCGGCGACAGGCCCCAGCGTTTGCACAGCCGCACGTGCAGATCGAGCTCGACGTCGACGATCGCCGACAGCCCGTCCTTCGCGGCGCGCAGATCGGCGAGGGTGCGGCTCTTGTAGGCGGCCAGCGCATTGGCGCGCGCGAACTGGATCAGGAACAGGTAGTCCTGCACCAGATACGTGCGGAATGCGGCTTCGGGCAACGTGCCGTCGCCCATGCCGCGCACGAAGGCGTGATCGACATAGCGTGCCCACTCGCCGGGCGCAGCGGCCTTGAGCCGTTCGAACAGCGCCATCAGGCGATGCCATCCGCATAGGCGGCATCGAAGAACGCGAGTTCCAGATTCACCGCGCGCCGGAAGAAGTCCTGCGCCAGCGCCGCATCGTCGGGGCCGACGCGGTCGAGCTCGGCCCGCAGGAACGCGACGAACTCCACGAACATCGGATTGTCGTGCAGCGTGACCCACTCGGCGTGGACGAAGTGCGTCGGCAGCGGGCGCGGCACGCGCTGCGCCCAGTCGAGATACAGGCCTTCGGCGACGTTGAGTACGGCGAGCGTCGCGGCGTAGGAGCGCGTCGCCGCGGCCTCGCGCATGAGCGCCTTGAAGCCCGCGGTCGGCGCGGTATCGGGTGCGCGGGTCCGCGTCTCGGTATCGACGCCCAGTGCTTCGAAGGCGCGCAGGAAGTAGGTGTTCTCCTCGCCGCAGACCATGCCGGTGAAACGACCGAGCACGAGCCGCGATTCGAAGCGGTCGCTGCTGGCGATCGCTGCGCCCAGCAGCACCAGGAAGCTGTCGAGGAAGCGATGGTCCTGGATCAGATAGGCCGCCATCACGTCGTCGGCGATCCGGCCTTCGCCGAGCTCGGACACGAAGCGGTGTTCGACGGCGCGGGTCCACGTGGCTTCACAGGACTGGCGCAGGGATTCGCTGAAACGCAGGGTCATGACAACTCCAGGACAGGGCGCGCAGGCGCGGAAGGCGGCGCGCGTTGCGGCGTGCCCCGTCTCGCTGGCGAGACGTGATTGTGGTGCAGCGCGGCGTGTGCGTCCAAGTCGACGCGACGCATCGGATGCGGTTGCCGCCCTCAGGACGCGGCGGGCGTCGCCGGTCGCGCAGCAGCCGAGCGGCGGGCGCGCCGGATCAGGCCATGGATGTAGGCCATCTTCTCGACCACGGGCGGCGCGATCACGAACGGATAGATGTCCGGATGACCCATCGTGCGGTTGAGGCTGTTGATCGCCCAGGTCAATGGCAGCCAGGCATCGACCAGACGCTGGATGTCGGCGACGCGATGCGGATCGAACGACAGATCGGTTTCCATCGACGGATCGTCGGCCACGTCCGGTGCGATACGGATGCCGAACGCCGACGCCATCTCCAGCGTGTCGACGATGTGCAGATAGTGCGCCCAGGTTTCAGCCCAGTCTTCCCAGGGATGCATCGTCGCGTACGGGCTGACGTGCGCGGCCTGCCAGTCGTTGGGCGCGCCGTGGTCGTAGTAGAGCTGCAGGGCATCGCTGTAGCTGCGACGGTCGTCGCCGAACAACGCGCGGCAACGCGCGAGTTCGTCCTCACCGGCGTCGCGCACCAGCCGGTCCCAGTAGTAGTGGCCGATCTCGTGCCGGAAATGGCCCAGCAGGGTGCGATACAGCTCGCCCATCGCGATGCGCGTCGCCTCGCGCGCGGCGTCGTCTGCCTCGGCCAACGCGATCGTGATGTGGCCGTTGTCGTGGCCGGTCATCACCTTGGGGCCGCTCTTGGAATCGGCCAGGAAATCGAACGACAGCGGCTGCGGATCGCCGCTACCCGGCGCGGGCGTCGGCAACTGCAGACGCAGCAGGGTGTAGAACAACCGGCGCTTGGCCACCTCGATCTTCTGCCAGTCGGCGAGGCGCTCGGCATCGCCCAGATTGGGGATCGTGCGGTTGTGCCGGCAGGCGCGGCAGTAGCCGTGCGGATCGCTGGTGGGCAGCAGCCAGTTGCAGGCCGAGTGCGAGGCGTTGCGGCAGAACTTGAAGCGCGCCCCGGGCCGCGCGGGCGTGACCCATTCGCCGGCATCGAGATCCAGCGCCTCGAGCGTCAGCGTCTGCGGCAGGAAGCCCAGCGTCTTGCCGCATCGCAGGCATGCGGTGTTCTCGAAGTACAGCACCTGCTCGCAATGCGAGCATTTGAACAGTTGCATGGCGGGAGCGCTCCGGGATCAGGCCGCGTGGCCGAGATCATCGTCGAACGTGCGAGCGGTCTGGGATTCGAGATCGGCCCACACGCGCAGCGACAACGTGCGCAATGGACGATAGCTGGTCAGGAACGCCACGTCGGCAGCATCGCGTCCGTGCGCGATCACCACGCGGCCGCCGCGCGGGGCGGACTGGGTGGCGTCAAAGGTGTACCAGGCGCCGCCGAGGTAGGCCTCGAACCAGGCGTGCATGTCCATCGGCTTGAGGTCGTGCAGCCAGCCGACGACCATGCGCGCCGGAATGTCGAGCGCGCGGCACAGGGTGATGCCGACGTGGGCGAAGTCGCGACACACGCCCGCGCCGTGCGCGAGAGTGTCCTGCGCATCGGTGCTGGCGTTGCTGACGCCGTAGCGGTACTCGAGGTGCGCAGCGATCCAGCGACGGATCGCCTCGGCCTGGGCATAGCCCGGCGCGGCGTCGCCGACGACGGTGCGCGCCTGCTCCCACATCGCGCTGCGGTCTGACGGGCAGTAACGGCTGGGCAGCAGGAATTGCAGGGTATCGGCCGGCAGCGCGCCGGGATCGACCGCAGGCGCGTCGGGCGCGACCCGGATGTCCGGCGTGGTGTCGACGGTGGTGTCGATCCGAACGCGGGTCAGCCCCTTGGGCACCACGAAGCGCTGGCAGCGGTTGCCGAAGCTGTCGACGTGCTCGTCGAACCCGTGGCTGCGCTCGAAGCCCGAACGATCGTTGATGCGCCACTTCGCGACGCCGTCGCGCGGGCGCAGCATCGCGATGACCGGGCTGGCGGTATCGGTTTCGATCGAGAGTTCGCAGCCGGCCTGGACACGCATTGCGGGGGGATCTTCCTTGGAGGTGCGCCAAAGTAGGCGCGGGGTCGTGCAGCGGACGTGGAGAGCGCCGGTTCAACCGGCGCACGATACGTAGCGCAACACAGGGATGTGACCGTCGATCGCGGACGGCGAGGGAGCGCGTGCAGTGCTGGAACGCGCACGTACGAAAAAGCCGGCGCTCGGGCCGGCTTTCTCGCACACGCGTGGTGTCTGGTGGGCGGTACAGGGATTGAACCTGTGACCCTTGCCGTGTGAAGGCAATGCTCTACCGCTGAGCTAACCGCCCGGATCGTTCGGAGGGGCGGGCAAACTGCCTGGGCCGTCTCCGCAGCGCTGGACCCGCAAGGGGTGGCGCGATCGGGACGCGAATTCTACGGGTGATTCGGCTTGGCGACAAGCGGGTGTCGCGGGTGGATTGCGGGACGAGGTGCCACGCATTCGGCGGCATGCCGAAAACCGGAATCCGTCATCCCGGCGTATGCCGGGATCTAGTGCCTGTATGCGGTCGGAAACCAGTCGCGTCCCGGGCCAGCGTCGCTGGGCCCCGGCCTGCGCCGGGGAGACGGGTTCTGATGTGGCTGGCGAGTGTGAGCAAGCGAGGCCTTCGGCCCGTCATTCAAGCGACGCGATCCGTCACTCGATCTGCTCCGCCGCATATGCCGCGTCCAGCGCTTCCATCGCATCGGCCGGCTTCAACTTGGCCGCTTTCTCGTACGCGGCAGCCGCCGCCGCTTCCTGCTTGTCGCCGTGCAACAGCATCAGCACGTTGCCGTGCTCGATATGGGCGATCGGGGACTGCGGCGTGAGCTTGAGTGCGGTCGCGATGTGCGACTCGGCTTCGGCCGCCTTCGCGCCGTAGGTCAGGCCGCCAATCATCGCGCCGATCTTGTCGATGATCTCGGCGTGGTACAGCGCCAGCGCGGTATGCGCTTCGGCGTGCTTGGGCGCGAGTTCGAGCGCGGTGTGCAGCGAGTCGCGGACCTTGCCGGCGATGCCCTGCTTGAGCGCCTTGGCGATGCTCAGGCCCTGGCTGTAACGGCCCAGCGCGTAGGCGCGGCGGTAGTGGCTGTTGGCATCGTCGGGCAGCGCGGCGATCGCGGTCTCGGCGATCGTGGCGGCCTGCTCGTAGCGCTTGAGCTGTTCGGCCTCCGAGCTCACCAGATGCGTGGCGTGGATGCCCAGCGCCTTGACTGCCACCGATGCGCCGACGGGACCGAGCGCACTGCCCGCCTCGAAGGCGGTCTTGAAGTCGCCGGCATGGAACGCGCGCCAGGCGTCCTGCAATGCAGTCGCGAGCGCCGCCGCGTCGAGGCCCTTGGGTGCCGCCTTGCCGGCGGCATCGATCAACGCCTGTGCGCGTTTCGTATCGGGGAAGGGTTCGGCATCACCCGCGTGCAGCCGCGGCCAGGCTTTCTTCAGGGTGTCGCCGGAATACGCGAACGCGTCGGACGGGTGGTGAAAGGGCGCCCATGCGGACTTGGCCATCGTGGTCTCTCGAAGTGGCGCGGTCGCGCCGTCAGTGGGTGTAGGCCTGGACCAGCGCGTTGAGGTGCACGCGCTCGGCATCGCGCAGCGCAGGCGAGAGCAGCATCATCACCTGCACGATGCCCTCGCGGATCGCGACCTGTTCGTCGCGGTCGCCGCGTGTGGCGCTGTAGTTGAGCCAGAACGTGGCGACGACGATGAGATTGGTCGCCGCCGCGTCGATCTCGGCTGGTGAGGCGCGCAGGATGCCGGCGCGTGCGAGTCCCGCGATCACTGCGTGCGCGCGCTCGCTGGCTCGGCGCAGGATGCGCGAGAAGCGCACGCGCAGACGGCGGTTGCGGCTGAGGATCTCCAGCAGGTCGCGGTAGAGGAAGCGGTAATCCCAGATGCACTCGAACACCAGGTGCAGCTGCAGCCAGATGTCCTCCAGTTCCGGCAGGCGACCATCGGGCACCACGAGCGCGTCGTCCATGCGGGCCTCGTAGCCCGCGAACAGCTGCTCGATGATGTCGTCCTTGTTGCGGAAGTGGTAGTACAGATTGCCGGGGCTGATCTCGAGCTCGTCGGCGATGTGGTTCGTCGTCACCCGCGGCTCGCCCTGGGCGTTGAACATCGCGAGTGCGCAATCGAGGATGCGTTGCCGGGTGTCGCGGGCCATCGATGCGCGTGTCAGCCCGTGAGCTTGTCGACCAGCGCGATGTACTGCTGCATCGCAGCAGTCTTTTCCGTCCCGGACAGCTTGGCCCAGGCTTCGTACTTGGCGGTGCCGACGAAGTCGAAGAAGCCGGGCTTGGGACAACGCACGTCACCCTCCGATCCCTGCTTGTACAGCGCGTAGAGCCGCAGCAGCGTGTCGTTGTCGGGCCGCTCGTCGAGCGCCTGCACGCGTTGCGCCGCAGCCTCGAACGCCTGTGTCACGTCTGCCATCGTCACCCTCCCGAAAAGCCGGCCGCCATCACAGCACCGTCGTCGCGGCAAGGCAACCGGGGCCGATTGTGGGCGGCACGCGGCTCTGGCACCGTAGCCGCGGGAGGACGCCCGGCACCGCGGGCGCCGCGGAGGGATGCGATGGCTTACTTCGTGACGGGTGCGACCGGTTTCATCGGCCGACACCTCGTGGGCAACCTGCTCAAGCGCAAGGGCACGATCCACGTGCTGGTACGCAAGGACTCGAGAAAGAAGTTCGACGCGCTGGTGCGCGAACTCGGTTGGGATGCCAAACGCCTGTCGGTGATCGAAGGCGACATGACCGCCGCGCGTTGCGGCGTCTCGGCCGCGCAGTTGCGTGCGCTCAAGGGCAAGGTCAAGCACTTCTTCCATCTCGCTGCGGTCTACGACCTGACGGCGTCGCTGGACGCGCAGCGCAGCGCCAACATCGACGGCACCCAGCATGCGCTCGATCTCGCCGCCGCGATCGAGGCGGGATGCTTCCACCACACCAGCTCCATCGCCGCCGCCGGTCTGTATCCGGGCATCTTCCGCGAGGACATGTACGCCGAAGCCGAGGGCCTCGACGACCCGTACCTGCGCACCAAGCACGAGTCCGAAGGACTGGTGCGGCGCGAGACGCGCGTCAAGTGGCGCATCTACCGGCCGGCGATGGTGGTCGGGCATTCGAAGACCGGCGCGATCGACAAGATCGACGGGCCGTACTACTTCTTCACTCTGATCAAGAAGCTGCGCGACGTGTTTCCGCCGTGGATGCCGATGCTCGGCATCGAGGGCGGGCGCATCAATATCGTGCCTGTGGATTTCGTCGCCGATGCGATGGATCACATCGCGCACAAGCCGCGGCTCGATGGCCACACCTTCCACCTGACCGATCCCGAACCGCTGCGCGTGGGCGAGGTGCTGAATCTGTTCTGCCGCGCTGGCCACGCGCCGGAAATGACGATGCGTCTCGACGCGCGGATGTTCGCGTTCGTGCCGCCGTCGATCCGCGGCGCGGTGGGCGCGTTGCCGCCGGTGCGTCGCTTCGTCGGCATGCTGCTGCGCGATTTCCGCATCCCGAAACAGGTGATGAAGTTCATCACCTATCCCACGCGCTTCGACAACCGCGAGGCCGAACGCGCACTGCGCGGCAGCGGCATCGAAGTGCCGAAGCTCGAGGGCTACGCCTGGCGCCTGTGGGATTACTGGGAGCGGCACCTCGATCCGGATCTCTTCATCGACCGCACGCTCAAGGGCAAGGTGCGCAACAAGGTCGTGGTGATCACGGGTGGCTCGTCCGGCATCGGTCTGGCGACCGCGCAACGCGTGGCCGAAGCCGGCGCGGTGACGGTGATCGTTGCGCGCCGCGAGGAGGAGCTGTTCGCCGCGCGCGATGCGATGAAGGCGGCCGGTGGCAGGGTATTCGCCTACACCGCCGATCTGGCGGATCTGGCCGACTGCGACAGGCTGGTGCAGCAGGTGCTGGCCGAACACGGTCACGTCGACATCCTGATCAACAACGCCGGCCGTTCGATCCGGCGTTCGATCGAGCTGAGCTACGACCGGTTCCACGATTTCGAGCGGACGATGCAGCTCAACTACTTCGGCAGCCTGCGCCTGATCATGGGGTTCATGCCGTCGATGACGAAGCGCCGCAAGGGCCACATCATCAACATCAGTTCCATAGGCGTGCTGGCGAATTCGCCGCGTTTTTCGGCGTATGTGGCGTCGAAGGCGGCGCTGGATGCGTTCAGCCGCTGCGCGCAGGGCGAGCTGTCGGGCAAGGGCATCAGCTTCACGACGATCAACATGCCGCTCGTCGCCACGCCGATGATCGCGCCGACCAAGATGTACGACAGCGTGCCGACGCTCACGCCCGACGAGGCGGCGGGATTGCTGGTCAAGGCGATCATCGAAAAGCCCAGCCGCATCACGACGCGCCTGGGCGTGTTCGCGGCGCTGGTCAACGCGGTCGCGCCGAAGGCCTACGAGATCGTCATGAGCACGGCGTTCGAACTGTTCCCGGATTCGGCTGCGTCGAAGGGCGACCGCTCGGCGCTGCGCGACGAAACGCCGAGCCAGGAACAGATCGCGTTCGCCGCGATGATGCGCGGCGTGCACTGGTAACGCCGCAGGCAGTGCCGGCGCTTCAGAAGCTCCGGCACTGCAGGAAGCGGGTCTGCTGCCCGCTGTCGGCTGGCGGCGTGAGCTGCAGGCGCGACGAGGTCAGGTCGGGATGGCGCAGCACCAGGGCGCAGATCGCATCGACGCTGGCCTGGTCGTCTACGCGGGCGACGAAGATCTGCAACGTCGAACCGGTCGCCCAGATCGCACGGTCGACATCGGGCAGGGTGCCGAGCGCACGTGACAGATCGCTGCGCTGGGTTTCGATCGGCGCATGCGGCGGCGCTTCGATGCGGACCGGCGCGGCGGGTGCGGTGTCGGCGTATGGCGTCGCAGCGGCCGCGTTCGCAGCAGGCGCGGCATCCGGCATCGCCAGAAACACGGCCACGCCGGCCAGCAGCGCGAACAGCCAGCCGAGCAGCACGCGCTGACGGGCGACGGCGCCGGTCTTCGCACGGATCGCGTCGAGTTCGCCGGCCGGCATCAGATCGCGCAGTTCCGGCCACAGAGTGGCGCCGTCGAGCAGTTCGATGCGTTGCTTGCCGGCCGCGCCGCGGGCCTCGGCGTCGATCCTGCCCTGCGTCACCAGCAGGCCGCCGGCGGCGCTCTTGAGCAGTACTTCGCTCGACAGTGCCTGCACCGCGTTGCGACCCAGTACGTAGGTCGACGCGTGCTTGCACGACAGCAGCCAGCGCGCGCCTTCGCGTTCGAGCATGTAGTCGCGGTCGCCGGACAAATCTTCCAAATCCACCACCTGCACGTAGCCGCGACGGCGCAGCGCCTGCAGCACCATGCCGATGAAGCCCCGCCAGGAGATCGCCGAGAGCGCGACGATGCCCGCCGCGGCTTCGTCGCGACGACGCTGGAAGGTCAGGAAATAGAACGAGGCCGCACATCCGATGGCGATCGCCACTCCGATTGCGGCGATCCACTGCGTGGTCATGCCGGTGTCCGTGTCCGCTTGCAGGGCGGCAGGATACCCGAGCGCGACGCCCGATCCGCGTCAGATCGGAGCGGACCGTCGCTCGAAGCCCTCCCCCGCAAGCGGGAGAGGGTTGGGTGGGGGGCACACCATCAGAACTGGGACAACCGGTCGGCCAACAGGCGCCGCCGTTCCCCCGAGCCAAACTCCCGAACGATCAGCCCGCGTTCGCGGCCTTCTTCGTCGCGCGCTTGGCCGGCGTCTTCGCCGTCTTCGTGGCCGCCTTGCGCGGTGCCGCCTTCTTCGCAGGAGCCTTCTTGGCGGGCGCTGTCTTCGCGGCTGCCTGCGTCGCCTTGCGCGCCGGCGCGGACTTCCTGGCCTGCAGCGCCGCGGTCAACGCATCGACGCGCCTGCTGAGCGATTGCACATCGTCACGGCCCGGCACGCCGAGCTTGACCAGCGCACGCTGCACGCGGTCTTCGAACACCTTCTCGAGACGATCCCAGGTGTCGGCCGCGCGATCGCGGGTCTGGCCGACGCCGGTCTCCACCGCGTTGCGCACCGTGCCCGCACGCGTGTTGGCGTAGGCGCGCGCGGTCTTCTCCAGACCCGCGCCTTCCTTAATCAGGCCATCGAACAGGCGCGTGCCTTCGGCCTGCGCGCGGCCGAATGCGCCGACGCCGGCCAGCCAGATCTGCTGTGCGGACTCGCTGATCGACTTCGACAGTGCTTCGCCGCTGGCGGCATCGCCCTTGGCGGGCCTGGAACGCGGGGCGGACTTCTTCGTGGCTTTCTTCGCGGTCTTCTTGAACGTGGCCATCGGTGTCTCCGGACGTGGTGGACAGGACGATCGCAGCCTCATGCGGCGATCTGGAGGTTTCACACCAGCGCTCAGCGCGGTGGCATGTCGATCAGGCGTTCGACATCATCGAGCGCGCGGTGCAGGCGTGCGGTGGTTTCGGTGCGCCGCGTGCGCCGCGGCGGCAGGCCGTCGAGCAAGGTGCGGTCGACGTCGGCGAGGATCTCCGGACGCAGGCCGATGCCGTGCGCGCCGAGTACCGGTTCAAGTTCGGCCGCGCGGTTGCGCAGATCGTCCAGCGTCTGCCGGTACCCGAGTGCGCACACGCGATGGCGCGTGGAGAAGCTGAAGGCGTTGAGAAAGAACAGTTCCGAGGCGCCGTCGCCGGGCTCGAACACCAGCTGGTCGACATCCGGATACTGCTGCGCGTACTTCGCCAGTCCGACCTGCATGCGCGACTGCAGCAGGGTGCGGAAGGTCTGCGACAGCACCGCCGGCAGGCCGCCATCGGTCAACGGCCGGCTGCGGCGCTTGCGCCGCGCAGTACCCGCCGGGCGATCGGTGTAGGGCACCAGCGGGTTGAGCCCCAGCATCAGATCGATGTCGCGCTCCAGCAGCACGGACGCATGCATCGTGCGGCGCAGCGCGCCATCGACGTAGTCGCGGCCGCCGATGCGCACCGGCGGATACAGGCCGGGCAGGGCGGCGCTGGCCTGCACGGCGCGCGAGATCGGTACCGCTGCCAGATCGCCGCTGCCGAACAGCGCAGCTTCGCCGCTGTCGAGATCGACGGCGACCACGTGCAACGCCGCTTCCAGCGCACGGAAATCGTTGCTGCGGCCGCGACGCGAGAACACTTCGGCGAGGAAACGCTCGACGCCGCGATTGTCGAACACACCGGTCGGCACCGCACCGCCGAACAGCGCAGCCCGCGTGGCGCCGGGCAGCAGG
Organism: Luteimonas sp. Soil_C_16; assembly: GCF_057657295.1. Lineage (NCBI taxonomy): Bacteria > Pseudomonadati > Pseudomonadota > Gammaproteobacteria > Lysobacterales > Lysobacteraceae > Luteimonas > Luteimonas sp. Soil_C_16. The sequence continues at coordinate 85,214 of NZ_JBDGIS010000004.1, forward strand.
CTGCGGCTCCAGTCCATCGCCAGGCGCGGCAGGCCGGCGATGCGGCGCGCGTACTCGCCGAAGGCCGGACGCAGGAAGTCTTCGGCGCGGAATTCCAGATCGTCGCTGTCGCCGGTGATGAAGGCGCGGCACATCTCCTCGACATCGAGCCGGTTGGCCAGGCCCGCAGCGAGAAACGCGCCGCTGCTGATGCCCACGTAGCTGTCGAGCCGGGTCAGGTCGAGACCGTCGAGCGCCTCGTCGAGCGCACGCAGCGCGCCGAGTTCGTACATGCCGCCGATCGGGCCGCCGCCGGCGATGGCCAGGCCGATCTTCGGTGCGCGGGTCGATGCGCGGGTGCGACGGTGCCGGGCGGGATGCAACGACAGCATGGCGAGGCCTGCAGGAGGGTCTGTCCGAGTCTAGCCAGCCGGTGTTGAAGGATTGCTCCAGACGCCGCCAGCGTCGAAGATGCGCCGATGACGGCATCCGACATTTCCGCCCGCCTCGCGCGACGGCTGGCGTGGCACCAGGCCCTGCATGATCCGGATTACGATCCGCGCGCCCGCTCGCACTGGCTGGCCGAACTCCGCCGCTGGCAGGCCGCGCGCCTGCGCGTGAGCTTCGCGCATTTCCTCGAAGATCCGACGCGCGCGCCCGCCGCCACGTTCTTCCTGGGCGACGTCTACGGCGATCGCGACTTCACCCGGCGCGATGCCGACATCGCCCGCATCCTGCCGACGATGCGCCGGTTGCTGCCTGCGCGCCTGCTGGAGACAGTGGCTGATGCGATCGAACTCGGCGCGCTGAGCCAGGCGCTGGATCTGCACATGGTCGAGGCCCTGCAACGCTTGGCGCCGCGGCGCCGCAAGCTCGACGATGCGCTCTACGCGCAGGCCTATCGGGACGTCGGCCGCGCGGGGCTGCGCCGGCGTCAGGTGCGGTTGATCGGCCGCGTGGGACGCGGCTTCGGCAAGGCCTTGAAGATGCGCGGCGTATCCGCGCTGCTGGCGTTCTCGCGCGGCCCGGCCCGGCTCGCGGGACTCACCGAACTGCAGGGCTTTCTGGAGCGCGGCTACGGCGCGTTCGAAGCACTGGGCGATCCGGACGCGTTCGTCGCCGAGATCGAGCGCGACGAGGGCGAGGTGTCGCGGCGTCTGTTCGCCGGACACCCCGCGCCGTACGCGCTCGACGACTAGCTCAGAACTTCTCGGACAGCACCCGGCGGATCTCGGCCTCGATCGGGCCCTGCATCGCCGACAGCAGGAATCCGAGCTTCGCGGTCACGTGCAGGCTCTGCGGCAGCAGCGCGATCGCGCCGTCGACGCCCGAGCGGCTGAAGTTCAGCGTGTCGCCGTCCCAGCCGTACTTCATGTCGAAGCGCTCGGAGAGCTTCTTGGCGACCGCTTCGACCGCGGTGCGGGCCTTGGCCGGCGACAGCGAGTGGGGATGGGTGATGTCGATACCAGCCATGCGAGGCTCCGCGGGTTGTCGTGGACGCGCATTGTGCGTCGCTGGGGCGCCGTGACCAAGTGACGGCGCGTGCAGCCGCGCAGCCTCGTGCTAGATTGCCGCCGCATGACTGCGCTCAAGCTGCGATTCCCCACACCCGACGAACCCGAACTGCCGCTCGACATCGGCGTGCACGGCATCGGCCGTGGGCGCGCCGGCGCACTGGCGCCGGTGGCCGACGGCGGCGAGCCGAGCGTGCGCTTCTGCGTCGATCGGCGCGGCGTGTGGCTCACGGTCAGCGAGGGCGTGCAGGGCGTGCACGTCAACGGCCGCCAGGTGCGGCGCATGGCGATGCTGCGGACGGGTGACGCGATCTTCGTCGACGGCCACGAGCTGCGGCTGGTGTCGACAGCGCCTGTCTCGGCGATCGCGCCGGCGCACGATTCCGACGATGCGGGCGGCGGCGATGCCGATCCCCGCATCGTGCTGCGCGGCGTCGGTGGTCGCTATCACGGCCGCAGTTTCACCCTCGACCGGCCGCGTCTGGTCGGCCGTCATGCCGAAGCCGACATCCGCATCGACGAACCGGGGTTCTCCGATCGCCATGCGCGCCTGGAACGCGTCGGTGCCTTCGTGCGGTTGACCGATCTGGGTTCCGCCGACGGCAGCGTGGTCAATGGCGAACCGACGCGCGACGCGGTGCTGCAGGCCGGTGACCAGGTCGTCTTCGACGCGCACCATCGTTTCGTCGTCGAAGCGCCCGCGCGCGCCGGCCACAGCGCCGGTTACGACCGAGCCCCCGAACCGCAGGCGCTCGTGGACGATTCACCGCAGCGGCGTGGCGGCGGACTGCCGCTGCCGTGGCTGTTGCTGGCGGCAGTGGTGCTGGCGGGCCTGCTCAGCGCACTGCTGCTGTTCGGCGCGGCCTGATTCCTGGAACACGGAGGACCGGCATGGGCAGTTTCAGCATCTGGCACTGGCTGATCATCCTCGGCGTACTGGCGGTGCCGGTCTTCGTGGTCGGTGTCATCGTCTGGGCGTTGCGACGCGGGCGCCGGCAGCGCTAGCCAAGCGCCGCTTCTGCACCGCCTTCCACACCCGCCAGCCCAGCAGCACCGCGAGAATGCCCGCGTACAGCGCAGGCTCGCGCCAGTCCGATTTCACGATCCACCAGAAATGCAGCACGGCGAGCGCGGCGATCGGATAGATCGCCTTGTGCAGCTGCCCCCACTTGCGACCTAGGCGCCGCATCCAGCCCTTGGTCGACGTCACCGCGAGGGGCACCAGCAGCAGCCACGCGAGGAAGCCCACGGTGATGAACGGGCGCCGCGCGATCTCAGTCGCGACCTGCGACAGATCGCCGACCAGATCCAGCGCCAGCCACACGCCGAAGTGCAGGCTGGCGTAGACGAACGCATACAGGCCGAGCATGCGCCGGAACCGAAGCGCCGCCGTCCAGCCGGTGATCTGACGCAGGGGCGTGATCGCCAGCGTGATCAGCAGCAGACGCAGCGCGCCGATCCCGAGCTCGTGTTCGATCGCGACCACCGGCTCGGCGCCGAGTACGTCAACGTTCGCGCCGCCCAGTACCTGCCACACGCGCCAGCCCAGCCACGCCAGCGGCGCCAGACAGATCAGATGCACCAGCGTCTTGGCGGCGATGATCGCCGGCGGTGTCGCCGGTCGGGCCGGGCGAACCGCCGGTGCGGCCTTCAGTACCACTTGCGCAGATCCATGCCCGAGTAAAGCGACGCCACCTGGTCGGCGTAGCCATTGAACGGCCGCGTGTCGATACGGTTGGCGAGCAGGCGGTTGCCGCTGCCGGCGATACGCCGCTCAGTCTTCTGGCTCCAGCGCGGATGGTCGACCGCCGGATTGACGTTGCTGAAGAAGCCGTATTCCGACGGCTGCAGATCGTTCCACGCGGTGCTGGGCATGCGTTCGACGAAGCGGATGCCTACGATCGACTTGATGCTCTTGAAACCGTACTTCCACGGCACGACCAGCCGCAACGGCGCGCCGTTCTGCTGCGGCAGCGTCTTGCCGTAGAGGCCGGTGGCGAGGAAGGCCAGCGGGTGCATGGCCTCGTCGATGCGCAAGCCTTCGCGGTAGGGCCAGTTGATAGAGCGGAACCGCAGGCCGGGCATCTGCTCGCGATCGGCCAGCGTGGTGAATGCGACGTACTTCGCGTTGGCGTTGGGTTCGAACTTGCGCAGCACCGAGGCCAGCGGCACGCCGCTCCACGGGATCACCATCGACCAGCCCTCGACGCAGCGCAGCCGGTAGATACGCTCCTCGTTGGCCACGCCGCGCAGCAGGTCCTCGAACGACACGCGCCCGGGCTTGGCGCACTCGCCGCCGACCTCGACCGTCCACGGCGAGGTGCGCAGCGTCTTGGCCGCGCGCGACGGATCGCCCTTGCCTGTGCCGAACTCGTAGAAGTTGTTGTAGCTGGTGATGTCCTCGAAGCGCGTCAGCGGCTCGTCGGTGCGGAACCCGCTGCGCGCCTGCGCGGGGGTGACACGCGTGGTGGAGGCCGGCGGCGGCTCGGCTTCGGCGCACCCCGCGAGGGTGAGCGCGGGCGCCGCTGCCATCAGGGCCAGCAGGCGTCGCCGGTCGCGATAGACGGCCTCGTCGGTGACTTCGGACGCCCGGATCCGCAACGCATCGCGCAATGACATGTGGGACTCCTCGGCGCGGCGCGCCTGCTGTGGACCAGTGACATACGTTGCCAGCGCAACCATCGGATGCACGTCAAACTGTTGCGCTGCGGCATACTTGCCGGCCCCGAAATCCGTTCCGTGGAGTGTTCAATGGCGCGTGCTTACAACTTTGCCCCGGGACCGGCGGCCCTGCCTGAAAGCGTGCTGAAACAGGCGCAGGCGGACATGCTGGAGTGGGGCGATGCCGGCGCGTCGATCGTCGAGATGAGCCACCGCGGACCGGAGTTCATGGAGGTCGCCACACGGGCCGAAGCCGATCTTCGCACGCTGCTCGGTGTGCCCGATGACTACGCGGTGCTGTTCCTCCCGGGCGGCGCGACGACGGCCCAGGCGCTGCTGCCGCTGAACTTCGCGAACCAGGGCGACACGGTCGATTACGTCGTCACCGGCCACTGGGGCAAGACCGCGCTCAAGCAGCTCACCCCGGCGGTGTCGGTGAACATCGCCGCCAGCGGCGAGGCCGACGGCTACCGCACGATTCCCGCCCGCGACTCTTGGCGACTGACGCCGGGCGCGGCCTATGTGCACATCACCGCGAACGAGACCATCCACGGCGTCGAGTACCGGCCGGCCTGGGGCGAAACCGCGCCCGACACCGGTGATGTGCCGTTGTTCGCCGATTTCAGTTCCAGCATCGCGTCCGAGCCGATCGACATCTCGCGTTACGGCGTGATCTACGCCGGCGCGCAGAAGAATCTCGGGCCCGTCGGCATCTCGGTCGTCATCGTGCGCCGGGCGCTGCTCGAGCGCGCCGGGATGCCACGCGCCGACATCTTCAATTACGGCTCGCAGCTCGCCAACGACTCGATGCTCAACACGCCGCCGACCTGGAACTGGTACGTGGCCGGTCTCGTGTTCCGCTGGATGCTCGACGAAGGCGGCACAGTGGAATTCAACCGCCGCAGCGACGAGAAGGCGGCGCTGCTCTACGGCGCGATCGACGGCTCGGGCGGCTTCTATCGCAACGACATCGATGCCGCCGTGCGCTCGCGCATGAACGTGCCGTTCTTCCTCGCCGACGAAGCGCGCAACGCCGCGTTCCTCGACGGCGCGCGCGAGGCCGGCTTGATCGGTCTTAAGGGGCATCGCGTGCTCGGCGGCATGCGCGCGTCCATCTACAACGCGATGCCGGTGGACGGCGTCCGCAGCCTCGTTGCCTACATGCAGGATTTCCAGAAGACCCATGGCTGACTCGAAGAAGAAGACCCCGGTGGCCGCGCAGGCGAAGAAGCCGGCGGGCACGAAGGTCGACGCGGTGAAGGCCGCTGCCACCGCAGGCGTCGCCAGGCCCGATCTCGATGCGGTGCGCGCACAGATCGACGGTATCGACCGCCAGATCCAGACCCTCATCGCCGAGCGCGCGCAGTTCGCGCGCCAGGTCGGCAAGGCCAAGGGCAAGCTCGCCGCGGCCGTCGACTATTACCGGCCCGAGCGCGAGGCGCAGGTGCTGCGCCGTGTCGTCGACCGCAACGACGGCCCGCTGTCGGATACCGAACTCGTGCGCCTGTTCCGCGAGATCATGTCGGCGTGTCTCGCGCAGCAGGAACCGCTGAAGATCGGCTATCTCGGGCCGGAAGGCACGTTCTCGCAGCAGGCCGTGCACAAGCAGTTCGGCCATTCGGCCAAGGGCCTGCCGCTGGCGAGCATCGAGGAAGTGTTCGACGAGGTCGCCGCCGGCAATGCCGATTTCGGCGTGGTGCCGGTCGAGAATTCGGGGCAGGGCACGATCCAGTCCACGCTCGACATGTTCCTGACCTCGCCGCTGAAGATCTGCGGCGAGGTGGAACTGCGCGTGCACCAGTACCTGCTGTCGCGCACTGGCCGCATCGAGGACATCGAACGCGTCTATTCGCACGGCCTGTCGCTGGCGCAATGCAAGCAATGGCTGCGTGAGAACCTGCCGGGTGTCGAAAAGCACGCGGTGGTCAGCAATGCCGAGGCCGTACGCCGGGCCAAGAAATCCGACGATGCGGCGGCAATCGCCGGCGAGAACGCGGCGCACGTCTACGGCATGCAGGTGCTCGCCGGTCCGATCGAGGACCGCAGCGACAACACCACGCGCTTTCTGGTGATCGGTCGCGGCGCGTTCCCGACCTCGGGCAACGACCGCACGTCGCTGATGGTCTTCATCCGCGACCAGCCCGGCGCGCTGTACCGCATTCTCGAGCCGCTGGCGCGTCGCGACATCAGCATGAATCGCATCGAATCGCGTCCTGCGCACGGTGCGCTGTGGCAGTACGCGTTCTTCATCGAGGTCAACGGCCACGTCGACGAATCGCCGCTCAAGGACGCGCTGGGCGAGATCGACGCGTTCGCCGGCGAGGTGCGCGTGCTCGGTTCCTACCCGGTCGCCGTGCCGTGAGCGAGGCGTCGTGGATCGCGGCGCCGGGCGCGCCGCTGCGTGGTGAAGTGCGGGTGCCGGGCGACAAGTCGGTCTCGCATCGCGCGATCATGCTGGCCGCGCTCGCCGACGGCACGTCGCGCATCGAAGGTTTTCTCGAAGGCGAGGACGCGCGTGCGACCGAAGCGATCTTCCGCAGCCTGGGTGTCGCGATCGACACGCCGGCGCCGGGTGTGCGCGTCGTCCACGGCGTCGGCATCGACGGCCTGCGCGCGGCTGAAGGTCCGCTCGACTGCGGCAATGCCGGCACCGGCATGCGTCTGATCGCCGGTCTGCTCGCGGGCCAGGCCTTCGACAGCACGCTGGTCGGTGACGCATCGCTGTCGAAGCGACCGATGCGCCGCGTCACCGAGCCGCTGGCGCAGATGGGCGCCCGCATCGACACCGGCGACGGCGGTGTACCGCCGCTGCACGTGCACGGCGGCACGCCGCTGACGGGCATCGAATTCGACAACGTGCTCGCCAGCGCGCAGGTGAAATCCTGCCTGCTGCTCGCGGGTCTGTACGCCGATGGCGAGACCATCGTGCACGAACCGCGGCCGACACGCGATTACACCGAGCGCATGCTCGCCGCATTCGGCTTGCCGATAGAGTTCGCACCGGGCATCGCGCGTCTCAGTGGCGGGCATCGCCTGCGCGCGACGGACGTGCGCGTGCCGGCGGATTTCTCGTCGGCCGCGTTCTTTCTCGTCGCCGCGTCGATCGTGCCCGGTTCCGATCTGCTGCTGCGCCGTGTCGGCATGAACCCGCGTCGCACCGGTCTGCTGCACGTGCTGCGCCTGATGGGCGCGGACATCGTCGAATCCGGAGCGGGCGAGGAGGGGGGCGAGCCGGTCGCAGACCTGCGTGTGCGCTACGCACCGCTGCACGGCATCGACGTGCCCGAGGCCCACGTGCCGGACATGATCGACGAATTCCCGGCGCTGTTCATCGCCGCGGCCTGTGCCTCGGGCGTGACACGGGTGACCGGCGCGCACGAACTGCGGGTCAAGGAGTCGGACCGCATCGCGACAATGGCCGCAGGCCTGCGCGCGCTCGACGTCGAGATCGAGGAAGCGCCCGATGGCGCGACGATCACCGGCCGCGCGGATGGCGTCGGTGGCGGGCGCGTCGACAGCCATGGCGACCACCGCATCGCGATGTCGTTCGCGATCGCCGGCCAGCGCTCGCGCGGCGAAGTCGTCATCGGCGACACCGCGAATGTCGCGACCTCGTTTCCGGGATTCCTGGAGCTGGCGCAGACTGCCGGCTTCTCGATGCGCAACGCCTGACGCCCGAATCGAGCAGGGCTTTTGCGGGAGCGCGCTTGCGCGCGATGGGCGGCGCCGATTCACCAATCGCGCGCGCTTCCACAGGTTCCGGATCGTCCAAAGAAAAACGCCCGCATTCGGAAGATGCGGGCGTTGCGTTTTCAGCGCGTTTCGGACTGCGTGATCAGCCTGCGTCCTGCAGCGTGAACTCGATCGGCACGCGGACCGCGCTTGCGGTCGGCTTGCCGCCCTTGATCGCCGGTTCGAACTTCCAGTCGCGCACCGCCTGCTGCGCGGCGCGATCGAGGTCGCGTGAACCGCTGCGCTTCTCGACGGTCACGTCCGTGGCGTTGCCGTTCGCGTCCACCTGCACCAGCAGGATCAGCGACCCTTCTTCGCGGCTGCGCGCGGCGGCCGGCGGGTACGGGATTTCCGGCTGCGCGACCGGGCGGGCTTCGCGATCGGCGGGGCGGGCGGGCGTCGTGTCGGCGCGTGGCGTGGTGCGGGTCGCAGGCTCTCGTTCGGCGGGCGGCGCGGCCGGGTCGTCGATGACCGGCGTCGGCGGCAACTCGGGCGTGTCGGTGGTGCCGCGCTGGGTCAGCGCATACCAGCCGAGTGCGACGAGCACCACGAGCAACAGGATCCACACGAGCGGGCTGGAACCCTTGCGCGGCGGTTCCTGCGGCGGCGGATCGATGGGACGCTGCACCGGGTCGTTCATGGCCGCACCTCCTTACCTGAATGGGTGCGGCGAGCGTCCCACGCAGGATGTGGACGCGATGTGCAGTGCGAAAGCGCCGTGCTCAGCCGCCTTCGGGCGCGAACGAGAACGGAATCCGCAGCTCGCCGGCGACCGGCTGGCCATCTCGCATCGCCGGTTCGAATCGCCAGCGACGCACTGCGGAGACGGCCGCGCGATCGAGACGTCGATGCTGGCTGCTGCTGACGACGTCGACGCCCTCGACGCGACCATCCGCGCCGACCTGGACCCGCAACAGCACATCCCCACGCTCGCCACGCCGCATCGATGCCCGCGGGTATTCGGGCTGCTGGGTGGAGACCGGGCGCGGCACGCTGCTCGGCAGATCGGCGGCCGCGGTCGTGACCGGCGGGGCGGGCGCCTGGTCCACGGGCGCTGCGACAGGTGCGGGCGGCGGCGCGCTCTGCGGCACGTGCGCATCGATGCGCACCGGCGTGCGCGTGTCCTGCGAACTGGCGTAATCGAAACCCCGATCGGTGCTGCCGGCGGCGGGCAACGGCGCGGGCAGGGGCGTCATCGCGCGGTCGCCGGCGACTGCCGGAATGTCTTCGCCATCGCCACCGGCATCCGTCGACGGACGCGCCAGCCACAGCAGCGCGAACAGCAGCAGACCGGCGACGCAGCCCCCGGCCACGAACCACCACGCGCGTCCGCTCGGCATCACGTCGCGCAGCGTGCGGCGCAGGCGGACGGACAAGGGCGGGGACGAAGCGGACATGGCGGGCTCCTCGACGTGGCGCCGCATTCTTGCACACGCTTTCGCGCCGACTGTTCGGCGCGCGGACGCAGCGGGCGCGCCCCGCGGGAATCCGGGCGATAATGCGGATTCCGTTATCGATAAGCCGAAGCCCCGCCATGCTCGATCCCAGCCTTCTGCGCCAGCACGTCACCGATACCGCCGCGCGCCTGCGCGAGACCCGCGGGTTCGAACTGCCGGTATCGCGGATCGAATCGCTCGAAGCCGAACGCAAGCAGATCCAGGTGCGCACCCAGGAACTGCAGAACCTGCGCAACACGCGCAGCAAGGCGATCGGCCAGGCAAAGGCGAAGGGCGAGGACGTCGCGCCGTTGCTGGCCGAGGTTGCGGGGTTCGGTGATGAATTGAAGGCCAGCGAAGCACGTCTGCTCGAGATCCAGGCCGATATCGAAGCGATCGTGCTCGGGGTGCCGAACCTGCCCGATGCAGGCGTGCCGGTGGGGCGCGACGAATCCGGCAACGTCGAAGCGTCGCGCTGGGGCAGCCCGCGCGCGTTCGATTTCGAGGTCCGCGACCACGTCGCGCTCGGCGAGCGCCATGGCTGGCTCGATGCCGAGACGGCAGCCAAGCTCAGCGGCGCGCGTTTCACCGTGCTGCGGGGAAAGCTCGCGCGCCTGCATCGCGCACTTGCGCAGTTCATGCTCGATCTGCACACCAACGAGCATGGCTACGAAGAAACCAGCGTGCCGCTGATCGTCAACGCCGACACGATGCGCGGCACCGGCCAGCTGCCGAAGTTCGAGGACGACCTGTTCGCGACGCCGTTCGGCGACGAGACGCGGTATCTGATTCCGACCGCCGAAGTGCCGTTGACCAACATCGTGCGCGACACGATTGTCGAGGCCGATCGCCTGCCGCTGCGCATGAGCGCGCATTCGCTGTGCTTCCGCTCCGAGGCCGGCAGCCACGGCCGCGACACGCGCGGCATGATCCGCCAGCACCAGTTCGAGAAGGTCGAGATGGTGTCGATCGTGCGCCCCGATGACAGCGACGCCGAGCTCGAGCGCATGACGCGCTGCGCCGAAACCGTGCTCGAACGGCTCGGCCTGCCGTACCGCAAGCTGCTGCTGTGCACCGGCGACATGGGCTTCGCCGCGCGCCGTACCTACGATCTCGAAGTCTGGCTGCCGTCGCAGGAGACCTATCGGGAAATCTCGTCCTGCTCGAACACCGGCGACTTCCAGGCGCGGCGCATGCAGGCGCGCTGGCGCAATCCCGAGACCGGCAAGCCGGAACCCGTGCACACCCTCAACGGGTCGGGCCTCGCGGTCGGTCGCACGCTGATCGCCGTGATGGAGAACTACCAGCAGGCCGACGGTTCGATCGAGCTCCCCGAGGCGCTGCGGCCGTACATGGGCGGCCTGTCGCGCATCGACTGACGCCGCCTCGGCTGCATCGTCGTCCTATCTGGAACGAGTGGCAGCGGTAGACGCTGTCTGTTGCGAAATTGGAATAAAGGTGATGGAATATCGCGGATTGTTCTGATAGCGAGGTTCCCCCACATGCAGGATCTCAACGATCTGTACTACTTCGCGATGGTCGTCGAGCACGGTGGCTTCGCGGCTGCCGAACGTGCGCTCGGCATTCCGAAATCGCGCCTGAGCCGCCGGATCAGCCAGCTCGAAACCGAGCTCGGCGTGCGTCTGCTGCAGCGTTCCACGCGTCGGTTCGCGGTCACCGATGTCGGCCAGAGCGTCTTCCGCCATGCGCAGTCGATGCTCGCCGAGGCGACCGCCGCGCGTGAGGTGGTCGACCGCCTCAGCGCCGAGCCGCGCGGACTCGTGCGCGTCAGCGTGCCCGTGAGCATCGCCCAGCAGTCGATTCCGCAGATGCTGCCGGAGTTCCTCGCGCGCTACCCGCAGGTGCGCGTGCAGCTGCACGTCAGCAACCGCCGCGTCGACGTCATCAACGAGGGTTTCGACGTCGCGGTACGCGTGCGTTCCAAGCTCGACGACGACGGCAGCCTGGTGATGCGCAGCTTCGGCCAGATCCAGGAACTGCTGGTCGCCAGCCCGGGTTATCTCGACCGCATGGGCCGCCCGAAGGATCCCGACGAGCTCGACCAGCACACCACGATGAGCATGGGCGAGGACGAGGTGAAGCAGCGCTGGGACCTGCAGGCCAACGATGGCACCACGCGCCGCGTGGAGCTCAAGCCGCGCGTCGCCGGCTTCGATTTCCCGATGCTGATGGCGCTGGCCAAGCAGGGCCTCGGCATCACGATGCTGCCCGAAACCCTGTGCGCCGAGGCCGTGCGCAACGGCGAACTCGAAGTCGTACTGCCCGACTGGCACCTGCCGCAGGGCATCGCCCACGCCGTGTTCGCCTCGCGTCGCGGCCTGCTGCCGGCGGTGCGCGTCTTCATCGATTTCCTCGCCGAGAAGCTGCCGCCCCTGATCGAGGCCTCCAGCCTCGATTGCCGCAACTGCGAGAAGAAGCCGATGCCCGGCGCCATCCCGCCCCCGCGTATCTCCACCGCCGCGGTGCGTGCGACAATGGCGTAATCGCGCCACGCCACGCGATCACGCGTGGCGTTTGTTTCGACGTTTGGCGGCCAGCCGTAATCGCGTCAGCGGCGCAAGTGATGAAACGAGACACATCGGAGAGATGGCCGAGTGGTTTAAGGCAGCGGTCTTGAAAACCGCCGAAGGGTCAAACCTTCCGTGGGTTCGAATCCCACTCTCTCCGCCAATCTCGTCCCGCACTGCATACGCGACGTTGCTGCAGCTGCATCTCGCGACCCGTCTGGCCTCTTCCCATGTTCCGTTTGTTGCCGCCACGCGGTGACGGTAGCTGCTGTTTCGCCAATCGGCGCTTGCGTTCTGCCGCCGCTGGAATGCGACAGGACAATCTGCAGCTCAGGAGGAGCGACATGAAGCGCACGGAATCAGTGTGGATCGCGATCGCCGTGATGGGTGCGATCGGAGCAGGTGTCGACTGGAACGAGGTGCGCCGTGGATACGATGCCGCGCGCGCATCGCATGCATTGCCGGTCGCGGCGCCATCCAGCCCGCCGGCCGGGTCATCCGCGTCGACGGGCGCATCGCCACCCATCCTGGATTCACAGCCGCCTCTTACAGGCGTCGATCAAAGCCAGACTGTGTCAGCAGAGCAGGGCGCCTCTCCCGCGAACACGAAGCGCCTGCTCGCACGCGCACTGGTGCTCGACCATCTGCGCAATCCCGCCACGGCCGAGTTTCGACACGAGCGGGTATTGCAGAACGGCGAAATCGTCTGCATGGAGGTCAATTCGAAGGATGGCTTCGGCGGTGATGTCGGCTACACGCAGGCCGTGGTGATTTCGCGGCCCGGCGTCGCGCCGGTCGTCTGGGTCGACGACGCGCGCCAGCACGTCGCGCGCGCTGCGTGCGAAACGGCGTAGTCACAGCTGGATCCGAAGCGTCAGCCGAAGCTGGCTGCCGTGTCGATCGCTGCGCTCAGCTCATCGCAGCCGGGTCGCCGTACGGCAAATGCAGCGCGCCCGCGTCGCGCAATGCGGCCTCGGCACCTGCCAGCGTGTCGCCCTCGCCATCGATCACCACCAGCACGCGACCTGCTTCGATCTCGCCCTCGAATTTCTGTCGGATCGGATCGGGCAGGGAGGCGCCGACCAGTGACGATGCCCAGGTGCCGACTGCCGCGCCCCCGAGGGTCGTCAACGCGACGCCCGCGAGTGTCAGCCCGAGCGGCGGCACTGCGACCGCGACCAGCCCTGCAAGCAGACCCGTCGCGCCACCGATGCCTGCACCGCGCACGGCGGCGTGCTTGAAGTCGGTCGGCGCTTCCTTCTGGTGTTCGGGCATTGCGTCGAGTTCGACATCACCGCGCGCGATGAGCGAGATGTCGTTTTCGGCGATGCCCGCTTCACGTGCGGCACGGACCGCTGTTTCGGCAGCTTGCAGGGACGGCGTGCTGTAGACGCGACGGACTTTCATGGTCGGCTCCGTGCCTGGCTGGCGTGGCGCGAGCATCGGTCCGCGCGCGTCAGGCGACCGTGAATCGACTGCAGTCAGCCGATCCCGATACCGCCCGCCTTGCCCGACAGGTGCTCGTAGAGGATCACGCTGCCGATGACGATCAGGATCAGGCCGCCGACGATTTCCGCGCGTTTGCCGACGATCGCGCCAAGTGCGCGGCCGAGCATGATCCCCGTCGTCACCATGACCAGCGTGCAGACGCCGATGACGGTCGCGACCAGCAGGATGTTGACGTCGAGAAAGGCGAGGCCCACGCCGACCGCCATCGCGTCGATGCTGGTGGCGAAGCCGGTCGCGGCGAGATTCCAGAACCCGTGTGGGCGTGCGTCGCCTTCGGCATCGTCGGGCGCGTCCTTGCGGAGGCCGGCGAGCACCATGCGGATGCCGAGCGCGCCGAGCAGCACGAATGCGATCCAGTGATCCCACGCGGTGACGTAGGACGACGCTGCGAGGCCGAGCGCCCAGCCGATCAGCGGCGTCACGCCTTCGATGACGCCGAAGATCGCGCCGGCGCGCAGCGCTTCGGGAAACCGCGGCTGCTGCATCGCCGCGCCCTTGCCGACGGCGGCCGCGAATGCATCGGTGGACATGGCGAAGCCGATCAGGACGATCGATAGAAAGGACATGCGGCAACTGCTTCGGGTCGGGCGGAGACGATGCACGGCACGCCGGCACGCCCAACCTCCGTAGCGCCGATGCACCGCTGGTCTCGCCTACCTGGACTGGTTGCCTGCACCACGATCATGCGGATCGAGTGTGTTGATGCAGGCGCTTCCGCGATGCGGAAGCCGGCTACTCCCCAAGGGGACGCGCATGCTATCAGCGCGCTTGGAACAACGCACACGTATAGCAGATGACATGATCGCGAGGGTCGCCGGACGTGCGTTGCACGCAGCGATCACGATGCGGAAAGCGCAGGTGAACCGGAAGCGCGGCGCACCGTGTCCGTAGTTGAGATACGCCGCATCGGCCCTATACTGGCCGGGTCAGAGCGACTTCTGACTCCCGGGGGTGCCCAGGCTTCGACGGGGGTTGCGAAATTGCCTGGTGCATGCCGAGGGGGCGACTTTCCTCGTTAATCCAGTAGCAAACTTTTAGTTGCCAACGACGACAACTACGCTCTCGCCGCTTAAGGCGTAAGCCCCGAACCTACTTGTGCCCGTGCTCGTAGATGTAGGGTCATTATCACGGAACCGGCTGTGATGGCTGCCTGTCAGTCACGGCTTAACCAAAGCAGGCTGGTCCTGGGGTGCGCTTCGCACACCGTGCTGCCACAGGGCGAGATCCAACGGTGAGCTAAGCATGTAGTACCGGGGATGGAGTGCCTTCGGACGCGGGTTCGATTCCCGCCACCTCCACCATATGTCGAGAAACCGGGCCTTCGGGCCCGGTTTTTTTTGGTCGATGCGTGCGCGCTCGTTATGCTGTCGTGATGGCCGCGTCCACGCCACATCCGCCCGTCCCGCCTACACGTGTGCAGTCCGCCTGGCGGTTGCGCCGGAGCCATGTGCTCGCCGGTCTCGTCTTGCTGGGCTCGCTGTTGATGGTGGCGCTGTATGCGCGAGGCGCCGGGGAGCGCGAGCGCCGACTGGCGGAGGCGAGTTTCATCGCCGACGCCGACCAGTTGGCCGAAACCGTGCGCCAGCGGCTGCTGCAGTACGAGCTCAGCATCCGCGGCGGCGTGGCGCTGCACAGCGCGGCGGTGGAAACGCCGACCGCACGGCAGTGGCGCGGCTATGTCGAAGGTCTGGATGTCCGCCGCCAGTTGCCCGGCATGATGGGGATCGGCTACGTCGCCTATCTCGATCCGCGCTCGCTGGCCGAACTGCAGTTGCGTCAGCGTGCGGCGGGCGAGGGCCTGTTCTCGGTGACGCCGCGTGGCGTGCGACCGCATTACGGCGCGATCCTCTATTTCGAGCCCGAGATCGACTCCAGTCGACTCGCCATCGGCTATGACCAGTACAGCGATCCGACCCGCCGCGCCGCGATGGACGCGGCGCGCGACAGCGGCGAAGTGCGGTTGAGTGCGCCGGTGCGCCTGCGCCAGTACGGGCGCGAGGGGCAGGCGGGTGTACTGCTGTTCGCGGCGGTGTATCGCACCGCGCGGCTGCCGGTGTCGCAGGCCGGTCGCGAGAACGCACTGGTGGGCTGGGTATACGCGCCGTTCCGCACCGCGGAGTTCATCGACCGCTCGATGATCGCCGTGGACCGCAATCTGGCGTTCCGCATCGTCGACGTCAGCAATGGCGCGGAGACGCCGCTGCTGGCCTCCAAGGGCTGGGTCGACGACCCGTCGGGCGATACCCGCGTGCTGCACACCGTGACCCAGCAGCTTTACGGCCGCAGCTGGCGCTACGACTTCCAGCACGTCGGCCCGCTCACGTCCGCCGGCATGCGCGAACTACAGGCCACGCTCATCGCAGGCGTGGTCGCATCGCTGTTGCTGTTCGCGGTGGTGATGACGCTGGCGCAGACCCAGTCCCGCGCCGAGACGCTCGCGCACCGGCTCAGCGATTCGTACCGGCGCAGCGAACAACGTTTCCGCAATGCGATGCAGTACTCGGCGATCGGCATGGTGCTGCTCGATCGCAACGGGGCGATTCTCGAAAGCAATCCGGCGATGGCCGAGATCGCCGGCGTCAGCCAGGCGACGTTGAACGGCACGCTGATCGCGAGCTACTTCGCGGATGCGCACGACGACGTCACGCGTACGCAGGAGATGCAGGCCCTGCGCGAAGGCGTACATCGCAGCACGCGCAGGCTGCGACGCCACGATGGCGACATCCGCGAGGTGCATCTGGCCTCGACCCTCATGCCCGGCGACGACGGCAGTGACGTCGCGCGGCTGGTGCAGGTCGACGACGTGACCGAGCGCCTGCGCGCGGAGGCGCAGGTGCATGCGCTCAACCGCACGCTGGAGTCACGCGTCGAACAGCGCACGCGCGAACTCACCCAGGCCAATCACGAGCTCGAATCCTTCGCCTACATCGTCTCGCACGACCTGCGTGCGCCGCTGCGCAGCATCGACGGGTTCGGCCGCATCCTCGCCGAGCGCTACCACGCGATCATCGATGCACAGGGGCAGGATTACCTGGCGCGCGTGCGCAACGCGGCTTCGCGCATGGATGAGCTGATCGATGCACTGCTGAAGATGTCGCGGATCAGCCGCGGCGAGTTCAAGCGTGCGCCGCTCGACCTCACGCGCATAGCGGGTGATGTGCTGTCGGAACTGCGGCAGACCGAACCCGGCCGCGAGGTCGCGGTGCGCATCGCGCCGGGCCTGCAGGCCGACGGCGATCCCGCGCTGGTGCGCAACCTGCTCGAGAACCTGCTGGGCAACGCCTGGAAGTTCACCGCGAACACCGCGCGCGCGACGATCGAGTTCGGTGTCGAGCCGGGTGGCGTGTTCTACGTCGCCGACAACGGCGCCGGGTTCAACGCCGACTACGCGGGCAAGCTGTTCCGCCCGTTCCAGCGTCTGCATCGCGACGACGAGTTCAAGGGCCACGGCGTGGGGCTGGCCTCGGTGCGGCGCATCGTCGAGCGCCACGGCGGCACGATCGACGCCACCGGGCGACCCGATGGCGGTGCGACGTTCCGCTTCACGCTGGCGTCGGTCGCGCAGCGACGCTGATCAATCGCGCGTCCTCATGCGCGCGACTTCGAGGGATCAGGCGTTCTTGTTGTGGGCCCGCATCGCGCGCTGCTTGTCGCGCGCCCAGTCGCGATCCCGCGCGACGTCACGCTTGTCGTGGCTCTGCTTGCCCTTCGCCAGCACCACCTCGGCCTTGACCTTGTTGCCCTTCCAGTACAGCGCAGTGGGCACCACGGTGTAGCCGTCGCGCTGTACGCGGCCGATCAGCGTGTCGATCTCGCGCCGGTGCAACAGCAGCTTGCGCGTGCGATGCGGATCGGCGATCACGTGCGACGAGGCCTGGCTGAGCGGCGTGATCTGCGCGCCGATCAGGAACAGCTCATTGTGCAGCACCATCGCGTAGCTTTCGCCGATGATCGCGCGGCCCGCGCGGATCGCCTTCAGCTCCCAGCCCTGCAGCGCCAGGCCCGCTTCGAAGCGGTCTTCGAAGTAGTACTCATGGCGCGCGCGCTTGTTCAGCGCGATGGTGCCCGTGCTGTTTGCCTTATCCTTGTCCTTGCCGCTCTTCTTGCTCATCCGTCCATTGTCCCTGAAGCAGGTCCCCCAGGCGAGTCATGCCCAAGATCGAACGTAGTGCCCTCGTCGGGCAACCCGCCGAGCGCATGTACGCGCTGGTCAACGATGTCGCCGCCTATCCCCGCCGCTTCGCCTGGTGCGATGCCGCGGAGATCCAGGAGGCGACCAAATCGCGCATGGTCGCGCGTCTGGATCTGGGCCTCGGTGCACTGCGCACCTGGTTCACGACCGAGAATACGTTGTCGCCACCCGACACCATCGACATGCAGCTGCGCGACGGTCCATTCAAGTCGCTGCACGGCCGCTGGACCTTCCGGACGCTCGGCGACGGGGCCTGCAAGGTCACGCTGCTGCTCGAATTCGAACCCAAGAGCCGCTTGATGCTGCCCGCGCTCACCCTCGGTTTCAAAGGCCTCGCCGACCGCATGGTCGACGATTTCGTGCGGGTGGCCGAACACGAGACCGCTGCGTGAAAGCGGTACGCGTGGTCCGGGCCCGGCCCGGGCACCACGATGACTGGACACTGCATCTGGAAGATGCGACGACCGTCGCCGATGCGATCGATGTCATGCGCCGGACCGCACCGACCGCGCTCGATGCGGTCGCCGGCTATGCGGTGTTCGGTGTCAGGGTGCAGCCATCGACGCTGCTGCGCGATGGCGATCGGCTTGAACTGCTCGAAGCGCTGCAGGTCGATCCGAAGGATGCGCGCCGACGCCGCGCGGCGGCGAGTCGCGGCGAGGGCTGAACCTGCGGACCAGCGTCCGGTCAGCGGCGCTGGTTGCCCTTCTCGCGCGGCAGATTGCCGAACTTGCGCATCTCCGCGGCCAGTTCCTCGTCGCGCTTCGGGAAGTACTCGCCTTCCCAGCGTGCGAGCTGGTCGTTCTCGAAGAACAGGGTGAAGTTCTTCACTTCGGTCCGGCCACGACGGTCCACGCGCTGCGAGGCGGTGTAGTCCCAACGCTGGTGGTGGAAGGGGTCGGCGATCGACGGCGTGCCCAGCAGCGCCTCGACCTGCGCCTTGCCCATTCCGACCTGCAGCTGCTCGACCGCAGCGCCGTCGATCAGGTTGCCCTGGTAGATCGGCTGCTTGTACAGCAGGCCGCAACCACTGATGGCGAGGGCGAGAACCGGAACGAGAAGAAGCTTGTGCATGTCGTGGGTGACGGCCTGGAATGACCGGCCGATGATACACTGCGGGCCACGCCGCAACCGCGATCCAGGCAGCTGGCGTTCAACCGCCAGTGGTATGCCGGCCCGTTTTTCGTCGGCCCGTCCGGAGACACTCATGGAATCGCTCGACCTGCGCAAGGCCGGCCTGAAAGTCACCCATCCGCGGATGCGGATCCTGCAGTTGCTCGAGCAGCGCACGCCGCGCCAGCACCTGACCGCTGAAGCTATCTACCGCCAGCTGCTGGAGCAGGGCGACGAGATCGGCCTGGCCACCGTCTACCGCGTCCTGACCCAGTTCGAGGCCGCCGGTCTCGTGCTCAAGCACAACTTCGAAGGCGGCCACGCCGTCTATGAACTCGACCGAGGTGGACACCACGACCACATGGTCGACGTGGACAGCGGCAAGATCATCGAGTTCGAGAGCGCCGAGATCGAGGAACTGCAGCGGCAGATCGCCGACCAGTACGGCTACATCCTCGAAGAACACTCGCTGGTGCTCTACGTCCGCAAGAAGCGCTGACGCATCCCGGGCCGGCCGCCGCTCCGTGCGCGGTGGTCAGTATTCGTGGCGCATGTCCTCGCCGAGCGTCAGCCAGGCGTGCATGCGTTCTTCGTAATACGAGACGTCCGGAGCGGGAAATGTAGGATCGGCGAACGCGCCGACCGGAATCGCGACCAGGTCGGGCATCGCGTCCACGACGTAGAACACCGTCGATCCGCACTGCGGGCAGAACGATGCGCGCATGCGACCGCCGCTGTCGCCGATACGTATGTATTCGCCGTGCGTGCCGTGCACCTGCGTGGCCGCAGCCGGGAACCGTGCCTGCACGCCGAACGCGCTGCCAGTGCGACGCTGGCAGTCCAGGCAATGGCAGACGGATACGCGCACCGGCGCGCCGGACACGTCGATCCGCAACTGACCGCAGGCGCAACGGGCCGTGCGCGGGTCCATCGCGTCAGACCATGCCCTGCAGCAGCTTGCGGGCCGCGGCCCGCGCTTCCTTGCTGACGTCGACGCCGCCGAGCATGCGTGCGAGTTCCTCGGTGCGCTCGCCGGTATCGAGCAGGCTGACCCGGCTTTCGGTGGCGCCCTCGGCGCTGGATTTGTGCACGCGGTAATGCGTGTGGCCCTTCGAGGCCACCTGCGGCAGATGGGTCACGCACAGCACCTGACGGCTTTCGCCAAGTGCACGCAGCTTGCGGCCGACGATGTCGGCAACCGCGCCGCCGATGCCCGAATCGACTTCGTCGAACACCATCGTCGGCACGGCGTCGTGGCCGAGCGCGGCGACTTCGATCGCCAGCGAGATGCGTGACAGTTCGCCGCCGGACGCGACTTTGCGCAGCGCACGCGGCGGCTGACCGGCGTTGGCCGACACCATGAATTCCACGCGCTCGGCGCCCTGTGGATCGGGCCGCGTGGTCTCGACCGGTTCGATCGCGACCTCGAACACGCCGCCGCCCATGCCCAGCTCGTGGATCAATGCAGTGGTCGCGCTCGACAGCGCCTTGGCCGCCTTGCGGCGCGCCGCGCCCAGGCGGTCGGCGGCGGTGCGCCAGCGGCCCATCGCGGCTTCGATCTCGCCGTCGAGCTGTTTCAGGCGTTCGCCGGCGCCATCGAGTTGATCGCGTTCGCCGGCGAGGCGCGTCTGCACGTCGATGAGTTCTTCCGGCGTCACCCGATGCTTGCGCGCGAGTTCGTGCAGGCGGCCGAGGCGCTGTTCCAGCGTCTCCAACTGCTCGGGATCGATGTCCAGATCGTCGCGGACCTGGCCCAGCAGCAATGTGGCCTCGTCGAGCTGGATCGCGGCGGCGTCGAGCATCGCGTCGACCTCGCCCAGCCGCGGCTCGTGCGCGCGCATCCGCGCCAGATCGTGACGCAGCGCCTGCAGCGCCTGCGGCAGGCCGAGATCATCGTCGCCGCGCATGCGCTCGAGCGCCGCATCGCAGGTCTGGATCAGGCCGGCCGCGTTCGCGTGCCGGCGATGGCTGGCGAACAGATCGGCCACCGCATCGGCGGCGAGCGCTTCACCGTCGAGTTCGTCGAGCTGGTGCTGCAGCCAGTCGCGGCGCTCGGCGACATCGCCGATGCCGACCAGCGCATCGCGCTCTTCGTGCAGCGCACGCCAGGTCTGCGCGGTCGCGCGCACTTCGGTGAGTAGTGCGCCATTGCCGGCCTGGGCATCGAGCAGCGCGAGCTGGCTGCCGCGGGCGAGCAGGGCCTGGTGTTCGTGCTGGCCGTGGATCTCCACCAGATGCCCGGCCAGTTCGCCGAGCTGGGTGATCGTCGCCGGCCGGCCGTTGATCCAGGCACGCGAGCCGCCATCGGCGCGCAGGGTGCGGCGCAGCTGGCAGGTGTCACCATCATCGAGTTCATGTTCGCGCAGCCAGCGCAGCGCGGGCGCGGCATCGTCGAGCGTGAACTCGGCATGCAGTTCGGCGCGTTCGGCGCCATGGCGCACGATGCCGCTGTCGGCGCGTTGGCCCGACAGGAAGCCCAGCGCATCGACCAGCAGGGATTTGCCGGCGCCGGTTTCGCCTGAGATGACGGTCAGGCCGGCGCCGAACTCCAGATCCGACTGGCTGGCGACGGCGAAATTGCGGATGGCGAGATGGGTCAGCATGGGTGCGGATTGTGCCTTGAGGCGTTGCGGGCGAGTAGATCGGCGAGAGGATCTGCATTCGACGGTGCGCTGAATACCGCGCGTCCGTCTCACGGCCGGAGAATGCGGCGCTTGCATCGCCCACAGGCGCACCGTATACCGCCCGCATGTCATCCGATCCCCGCCACCCGCTCGATCCGCGCGCCAGACAGCTGTTGCGCACGCTGATCTCGCGGCACATCCAGGACGGCGGTCCGGTCGGATCGCAGACCCTGGCCCGGCATGCGGGCCTCGATGTCAGCGCGGCGACGATCCGCAACATCCTGTCGGATCTGGAAGACGCCGGTTTGCTGGCCTCGCCGCACACCTCCGCCGGCCGGGTGCCGACCGCGCAGGGATATCGCGTGTTCGTCGACTCGCTGCTGCAGGTCAAACCGCTGCGCGCGCAGGAGATGGAGCGGCTGCGGGGGGAGCTGGGCGGCGGCGGGCAGCAGTCGCTGCTCGGCAGCGCGTCGGAACTGGTGTCGGCGATGACCCACTTCGTCGGCGTCGTGTCCGTGCCGCGACGCGAGCAACTGGCCTTCCGGCACATCGACTTCGTGGCGCTCGATGGCCAGCGGGTCATGGCGATCATCATCTTCGCCGACCATGAAGTGCAGAACCGCATCCTCCAGACCCGCCGCAGCTTCGAGCCCGCGGAGCTGGAACGCGTAGCCAACTATCTCAACCAGCAGTTCGCCGGGCGCCCGCTGGGCGACATCCGCGCGGCGCTGGTGGAGGAGTTGCGCAACGCCCGCGACGAGATGGAGGCGCTGCTGTCGCAGACCATGGAACTCGCCGAACAGGCGCTGGTGCCCGGCGACGACGACATGCTGCTGGCCGGGCAGAACCGGCTGATCGGCGTGCAGGACCTGTCCGATCTCGACCGCCTGCGCGAACTGTTCGAGGCCTTCGCCCGCAAGCGCGAGATCCTGCAGCTGCTCGAACGCACGATCCGCGCGCCGGGCGTGCGCATCTTCATCGGTGAAGAAACCGGCCTGGCGCCGCTGGAAGGCATGTCGCTGGTGACCGCGCCCTATGGCGCCGGGGGCCGCACGCTGGGCGTGCTGGGCGTGATCGGGCCGACGCGCATGGCCTACGAGCGGGTGATCCCGGTGGTGCAGGCGACCGCGGCCGTGCTCGGCGCCGCGCTGCAGCCTGAACCTTGAATCGCCGAGGGGCGGCCCCATAGCTGGTGCCGTCGGCGGCCAGACGACCGCCCCGGAACCCGACATGACCCAGCAGCACGATTCGCAGTCCCCCGATTTCCACGAGACCGACGGCCCGGACGTGGCCTCGGTCGAGCAGCAACTGGCCGACCAGGTCGAGCGCCTGACCGGCGAGCTCGAACAGCTCCGCGCGCAGGTGCTGCTCGAACGCGCCGATCTCGAGAACCAGCGCAAGCGTCTGGCCCGTGAGGTCGAGAGCGCGCGCCGCTTCGCCAACGAGCGTCTGCTGGCCGCGCTGGTGCCGGTGTTCGATGCGCTGGAGGCCGGCCTCGCCAATGCCTCGGATACCGATCCGCTGCGCAGCGGCGTCGAGCTCACGCTGCGCGAGCTGACCAAGGCGACCGAGTCCAACGGTCTGGCCACGCTGGCGCCGGCGCCGGGCGACGTGTTCAACCCCGAGCACCACCAGGCGATGAGCATCGTCGAGGTGCCTGGCGTGGCGCCGGGCGCGGTGGCCCAGGTCTTCCAGAAGGGCTACCTGCTCAACGAGCGCCTGTTGCGGCCGGCCATGGTCGTCGTCGCCAAGGCTGACTGAACGTCCCGAGCCCCGGCCCGACCCCCAATTCCGATACGTCGCACCGCTTGAACGCTGTGTTGCGTGTCCCCAGATCACGGTCATCGACGGCCCCGGCCGTCACCCAGACACACATCTTTCAGAGGAAGCAGCAATGGCAAAGATCATCGGCATCGACCTCGGCACGACGAACTCGTGCGTGGCGATCATGGACGGCGGCAAGGCCAAGGTCATCGAGAACAGCGAGGGCGATCGCACCACGCCGTCGATCGTCGCCTACACCAAGGACGGCGAAGTGCTGGTGGGCGCGTCGGCCAAGCGTCAGGCCGTGACCAATCCCAACAACACCTTCTTCGCAGTCAAGCGTCTGATCGGCCGCAAGTTCAAGGATGCCGAGGTCCAGAAGGACATCGGCCTGGTGCCGTACAAGATCCTCGAGCACGACAATGGCGACGCCTGGGTGTCGACCAGCGACGGCAAGCGCCTGTCCGCGCAGGAAGTCTCCGCGCGCATCCTCGAGAAGATGAAGAAGACCGCCGAGGATTACCTGGGCGAGAAGGTCACCGAAGCCGTGATCACGGTGCCGGCCTACTTCAACGACAGCCAGCGCCAGGCGACCAAGGACGCCGGCCGCATCGCCGGTCTCGACGTCAAGCGCATCATCAACGAGCCGACCGCGGCCGCACTGGCCTATGGCCTCGACAAGTCCGGCGGCGACCGCAAGATCGCCGTGTACGACCTCGGCGGCGGCACCTTCGACGTGTCGATCATCGAGATCGCCGAAGTCGACGGCGAGAAGCAGTTCGAAGTGCTGGCCACCAACGGCGACACCTTCCTCGGCGGCGAAGACTTCGACGCGCGCGTCATCGATTACCTGGTCGAAGAGTTCAACAAGGACCAGGGCATCGACCTGCGCAAGGATCCGTTGGCGCTGCAGCGTCTGAAGGATGCGGCCGAGCGCGCGAAGATCGAGCTCTCCAGCTCGCAGCAGACCGAAGTGAACCTGCCGTACGTCACGGCCGATGCCTCGGGCCCGAAACACCTCAACATCAAGCTGACCCGCGCCAAGCTCGAGTCGCTGGTCGAAGAGCTCGTGCGCAAGACCATCGAGCCCTGCCGCACCGCGCTTAACGATGCCGGCCTGCGCGCGTCCGACATCAACGAGGTGATCCTCGTCGGTGGCCAGACCCGCATGCCCAAGGTGCAGGCGGCGGTCGCCGAGTTCTTCGGCAAGGAACCGCGCAAGGACGTGAACCCCGACGAGGCCGTGGCGATCGGCGCGGCGGTGCAGGGCGGCGTGCTGGCCGGTGACGTCAAGGACGTGCTGCTGCTCGACGTGACCCCGCTGAGCCTCGGCATCGAGACCCTGGGCGGTGTGTTCACCAAGATCATCGAGAAGAACACCACGATCCCGACCAAGGCCTCGCAGACGTTCTCCACCGCCGACGACAACCAGTCGGCCGTGACCGTGCACGTGCTGCAGGGCGAGCGCGAGCAGGCCCGCTTCAACAAGTCGCTGGCCCGCTTCGATCTCACCGGCATCGACGCCGCGCCGCGCGGCATGCCGCAGGTCGAGGTGTCGTTCGACATCGACGCCAACGGCATCCTCCACGTGTCGGCCAAGGACAAGAAGACCAATAAGGAACAGAAGGTCGAGATCAAGGCCGGTTCGGGCCTGTCGGACGACGAGATCGCCCGGATGGTCGCCGACGCCGAAGCGCACCGCGAAGACGACAAGAAGTTCCAGGAACTCGTCGGCGCGCGCAACCAGGCCGATGCGCTGGTGCACGCCACGCGCAGCGCGATCAAGGACAACGGCGACAAGGTGCCGGGCGACGTGATCGGCAACGCGGAAGCCGCGATCGCCGAAGTCGAAACCGCGATGAAGGGCGACGACAAGGCGCAGATCGAAGCCAAGTCCAAGCACCTCGAAGAGGTCGCGCAGCAGCTGTTCGCAGCCGCCGGCGCGGCCGGGCAGGGCGACGCCGGCGCGGCTTCGGGCGATGCGCGGAAGTCCGACGACGTCGTCGATGCCGAGTTCACCGAGGTCAAGGACGACGAGAAGAAGTAAGTCGGTACCGCCGCGGCCCCGCCGCGGCGTTTCGGCCGGAACCCCGGCATCGCGCGCGCTTGGGGCGCGGTGGTGTCGGGCGACCGGCTTCCGTTTTTAACGAGACCGTCGCCGCGACGGTCCCTGCGACCGGTTTTCCATGAGCAAACGCGATTACTACGAAGTGCTGGGCGTCACCCGCAGCGCGACCGAAGACGAACTGAAGAAGGCCTATCGCCGTTGCGCGATGAAGTATCACCCTGACCGCAATCCCGGCGACGCGAGTGCCGAGGCTGCGTTCAAGGAGTGCAAGGAGGCCTACGAGGTCCTGTCGGATGGCGGCAAGCGGCGCATGTACGACCAGCATGGACATGCCGCGTTCGAGCACGGCATGGGCGGCGGCAATGCCGGCCCGGGCTTCGGCGGCGGCGCCGACATGGGCGACATCTTCGGTGACATCTTCGGCAACATTTTCGGCGGGGGCGGCGGTCGCGGCGGTCCGCGTCGTGGCGCCGACATCGGTTACGTGATGGAGCTCGACCTCGAGGACGCAGTGGCCGGTGTCGAGAAGCGTGTTGAACTGCCGACGCTCGCCGGTTGCGACGACTGTGACGGCAGCGGCTCGGAAGACGGCAAGCGCGAGACCTGTTCGACCTGCGCCGGTCGCGGTCAGGTGCGGATGCAGCGGGGCATCTTCACGATGCAGCAGGCGTGCCCCCATTGCGGCGGCCAGGGGCAGATCATCGCCAACCCGTGCAAGACCTGCCACGGCGCCGGTCGCGTGGAGGAAGAGAAGGTGTTGTCGGTGAAGGTGCCTGCGGGCGTCGACACCGGCGACCGCATCCGTCTCGCCGGCGAGGGCGAGGCCGGTCCCGCCGGTTCGCCGCCGGGCGATCTGTACGTCGAAGTGCGCGTGCGACCGCATGCGATCTTCCTGCGCGACGGTGACGACCTGCATTGCGAAGTGCCGGTGCGGATCTCGCAGGCCGCGCTGGGGGACATCGTGCGCGTGCCCACGCTCGGCGGGGAAGCGGAGATCCGCGTGCCCGCCGAGACGCAGACCGGCAAGGTGTTCCGCCTGCGCGACAAGGGCGTCAAGTCGGTGCGCAGCCGCAGCCCCGGCGATCTGTACTGCAAGGTCGTCGTCGAGACGCCGGTCAATCTGACCAAGGAGCAGCGGGAGTTGCTGGCGCAGTTCGAGACCACCTTCACCGGTGAGAACGCACACCGGCACTCGCCGAAGTCCAGCACCTTCATGGACGGGGTGAAGGGCTTCTGGGATCGCATGACATCCTGAGTCCTGCGATTGTTCGATCGACCCGCCCGGCCCTGCGCCGGGCGTTGTCGTTTCTGCGGTCGACACAGGGTTTCCGGTAGCGGAGGCAGCTTCCCGGGTGTGCGGCGCAACATGCTGCGGTGATCCACAGAAGGTGTGGATCAACTGTCGACAAAGCTGTGGATAAGCAGCCCAAGTGCGCGTTTGCATTGGGCGACGGCACGCTGGTCATGTCGTCGCCACTGTGACGCCGCGCACATGGACCGGGCGCAGTGGCCGAGCGGCTCGATCCCGGCCGTGGCGGGCTTCGTGGCACAGGACCGCGCGAAAACGCTTGACGTCAGCGCCGGATGCGCCTAGCCGGTCTGCTGTCCACATCCGGTGTGGATGGACTGTGGGTCAAGGTGTGGATAAGCGTGTCGAACGGCGCCGTCTCCGGGCGCGGACATCGTGGTGATTTTCTGGTCAGGCGCGCGGTGCGGGCCTGTTTGCGTGCTTGACCTGCGCACGCGGTGGTGTAGTCGCGTGTGGTCGGCACCCTGCCAGTTCGCCGCCGGATCCCAGCGCTTCGCGTATGGGCGGAAAAGCTCGCCGGAATCGGGTCGGCTGACATCGATGGCGGTCGCCAATCGTCGCAGCGTACAGGCCCGTCGAAGGGATTGACCCGCGTGCATCCGTCGCGTAGCGACGCGGTTCTCCACAGCGCATGTGGACCGTCTGACGACAAGGTTGTGGATAAGCATCACGCGCTGCGCTGCGACGGCTCTGGAAAAACGTGGTGATTTGTTCGCCACCTGCCTGCACGTGTGCGGACACGGCGCTTGACCCGCGCACGCGCTTCGTCATCGCGGAGCGCGGTGCCCGATCGCACGCATGGCTCGACCGCATGCGAGATGGAGTCGCGCTTGACCGGCCCGCGACGACCGGCTAGCCGGCCGGTCATCCACAGTGCTTGTGGATGATTCGATGACAAGTCTGTGGGTAAGCGCCATGAAGCCGGCCATGGCGCAACGCGCACGACGCTGGTCATTGTTTGACCAGTGCAGCGAAGGGGGTTCAAGACGCCGCTTGACCCGCGCATCGTGATCCGCATGCGCAACGTGCGCGCGCCAAGCGCCGGTTCGAGATCGGCGCGGATGGAACACTCAGTCGCGTACGAGGCCACCGTCGACGACGAGGTTCTGCCCGGTGACCGCGCGCGACCACGGCGAGGCGAAGAACAGCACCGCGTCGGCGAACTCGGCCGGCGTGGTCACGCTGCGCAGTGGCGTATTCGCGGCGATGTAGTCGAACACCGCCTCGGGTGTCGCTGCGCTGGCGTCGGTGGTGCGCAGCAGGCCGCCGGACAGCATGTTGACAGTGATGCCGTCCGGGCCGAGATCGCCTGCGAGCGTGCGGGTCAACGAGAGCAGTGCGGCCTTCGCGGCCGTGTAGTCGTGATACGGCACCACCGGGTTCTGGAACAGGTTGGTGCCGATGTTGATGACGCGTCCGAAGGCGTGGGCGCGCATGCCCGGCAGTGCGGCCTGCACGGTGTTCAGCGCACCGCGCACGCTGCCTTCGAACTGCGTGGCGAATGCCGGCCAGTCGATCGTGTCGGCTTTCGCGCGTGCATCGCCGTCGAACGCGAAATCGACCAGCGCATTGTTGACGACGGTGGTGATGTCGGCACCGAAGTGTGCGCGCGCTTGCGCATGGAGCGCGTCGACCTGTACGCGGTCGGTGACGTCGGCCTGCAGCGCGATCGCACGCGTCCCGATCTGCGCGGCCAGCGCCTCGGCCGCCTCGCGGCTGCGCCGGTAGTTGACGATCACACGCGCACCTTCGCGGGCGAACGCAAGGGAGATCTCGCGGCCGAGGCCTCGGCCTGCGCCGGTGACGAGGACGATCTGTTCGAACAACTGCATGACGGGACTCGCGGCACGGGGGCCGTCAGCGTAGCGCCCGCCTGCGCGGACCGCCGAAGTCTTGCGCGCGACCGCTTCCCGTCGAAGCACGCGCCGCTAGAATGCGGACATGAGCATCCTTGGCCCGCAGTCCACTCCGTCCATCGTCCCGCAACGCGGGCGCCGCACCCGTGCCATGGAGCCGCGGGCATGAGCACGCGACCGCGGATTCTCGTGCACGGCGCGTCGGGTCGCATGGGCCAGGCGTTGCTGCGGCTGGCGGCGGGACGCGAGGATCTCGACATCGTCGCCGCGGTGTCGGGGCGCGCGCCGAAACAGCGGGTCATCGACGGCGTGCCGTATTTTGGTGCGTCCGAACTCGGCGGCGCGCCGACCTTCGACGTCGCCATCGATTTCAGTCTGCCGGGCGGGTTCGATCCGCTGCTCGCGCTGTGCCTCAAACGCGGCGCAGCGCTGGTCTCGGGCACCACCGGCCTCGATGACGCGCAACGCGCCGCTCTCGATGCGGCCGCGGCGACGATTCCGGTGCTCTGGGCATCGAACTTCAGTCTGGGTGTCGCGGTGCTCGAAGATCTGGTTGCGCGCGCGGCCGCGGTGCTGCCGGGCTGGGACTGCGACATCGTCGAGTCGCACCATATGCGCAAGCTCGATGCGCCATCGGGCACCGCACTGACGCTGGGCGAAGCCGCAGCGGGGCAGGGCGCGACGCCGCACTACGCCTCGATCCGCGCGGGCGACATCGTCGGCGAGCATCTGGTGCAGTTCACCAGCGTGGGCGAGCGCATCGAGCTGGTGCACCGGGCGACGAACCGCGACATTTTCGCCAGTGGCGCGCTGCACGTGGCGGCGCGTCTGGCCGGCCGTGCGCCGCGCCGTTACGCCATTGCCGACCTGCTGGGCGACGCTGCGGCCTGATTTCCGCGCCCGTATCACTGAACGCATCCGTCACATCGCTGGCGCGGGACGGGGTGCATCGGTACAATTCTCGCTCGCCTGAACCCCAAACCTCCGGACCGGTTTCCACCGCTCTGGCGGTTTCCTGCAACCTGACGTAGGCGAAGACCTCGTGACAGATTCCGCAATTCTCGTCCTTGAAGACGGCACCGTGTTCGAGGGCGTTTCCGTGGGCGCCCCCGGGCTTTCCGTCGGTGAAGTGGTGTTCAACACCGCGATGACCGGCTACCAGGAAGTGCTGAGCGATCCCTCGTACGCGCGCCAGTTGGTGACGCTGACCTATCCGCATATCGGCAATACCGGCTGCACCGACCAGGACGACGAAGCGTCTAAGGTCTGGGCGTCGGGCCTCATCGTGCGCAACGTGCCGCGCCGTCCGAGCAGCTGGCGCAGCCAGGTGTCGTTGCCCGAGTGGCTGCGCGCACGTGGCATCGTCGCCATCTCCGAAATCGATACCCGCAAGCTGACGCGCCTGCTGCGCGACCGCGGTTCGATGAACGGTGCGGTGATGGCCGGCGACGTGAATGTCGAACAGGCGCTCGAGGCCGCGCGCAAGTTCCCGGGCCTCAAGGGCATGGATCTGGCGAAGGTCGTCAGCACGACCGAGCGCTACAGCTGGACCGATGGCCAGCTCGATCTCGACCGCAACGCCTTCGTCACCGCGCCTGCGAAGTTCAAGGTCGTGGCCTACGACTACGGGGTGAAGACCAACATCCTGCGCATGCTGGCCGAGCGCGGCTGCGAACTGACGGTGGTGCCGGCGCAGACGCCCGCCGCCGAAGTGCTGGCGATGAAGCCCGATGGCGTGTTCCTGTCGAACGGCCCCGGCGATCCGGAACCCTGCGATTACGCGGTCGACGCGATCCGCAGTTTCATAGACGCCAAGGTGCCGACGTTCGGCATCTGCCTCGGCCACCAGCTGCTGGCGCTCGCCGCCGGCGCGAAGACGCTGAAGATGCCGCACGGGCATCACGGTGCGAACCACCCGGTGCAGGATCTGGATTCGGGCAAGGTCCTGATCACCTCGCAGAACCACGGCTTCGCCGTCGACGAGGCCTCGCTGCCGGCCAATGTGCGCGTGACCCATCGCTCGCTGTTCGATGGCACCAACCAGGGCATCGCGCTCACCGATGCGCCTGCTTTCAGCTTCCAGGGTCATCCGGAAGCCTCGCCCGGTCCCCACGATGTCGCGCCGCTGTTCGATCGGTTCGTCGCGTCGATGCACAACAAGAACGCCGAGAGCCGCTGACATGCCAAAGCGCACTGATATCCAGACCATCCTCATCATCGGCGCCGGTCCGATCGTCATCGGCCAGGCCTGCGAGTTCGATTACTCCGGCGCGCAGGCGTGCAAGGCGCTGCGCGACGAGGGCTATCGCGTGGTGCTGGTCAACAGCAATCCCGCGACGATCATGACCGATCCGGAAATGGCCGACGCGGTCTACATCGAGCCGATCAACTGGCAGACGGTCGAGAAGATCATCGCCAAGGAAAAGCCCGACGCGCTGCTGCCGACGATGGGCGGCCAGACCGCGCTCAACTGCGCGCTCGATCTCGCCGATCACGGCGTGCTCGAGAAGTACGGCGTCGAGCTGATCGGCGCCAAGCGCGAAGCGATCCGCATGGCCGAAGACCGCGAGCTGTTCCGCGTGGCGATGGGCGAGATCGATCTCGAATGCCCGCGCGCCGAAGTGGCGCACACGCTCGAGGAAGCGATCGACATCCAGACGCGCGTCGGCTATCCGACGATCATCCGTCCGAGCTTCACGCTCGGCGGTTCGGGCGGCGGCATCGCCTACAACCGCGAGGAACTGGTCGACATCGTGACCCGAGGTCTCGAGCTGTCGCCGACCACCGAAGTGCTGGTCGAGGAATCGGTGCTGGGCTGGAAGGAATTCGAGATGGAAGTGGTCCGCGACACCGCGGACAACTGCATCATCGTCTGCTCGATCGAGAACCTCGATCCGATGGGCGTGCACACCGGTGACTCGATCACCGTCGCGCCGGCGCAGACGCTGACCGACAAGGAATACCAGCGCCTGCGTAATGCGTCGGTCGCGGTGCTGCGCAAGATCGGCGTCGACACCGGCGGCTCGAACGTGCAGTTCGGCATCAATCCGAAGGACGGCCGCGTGGTCGTCATCGAGATGAATCCGCGCGTGTCGCGCTCGTCGGCGCTGGCGTCGAAGGCGACCGGTTTCCCGATCGCCAAGGTTGCGGCCAAGCTCGCCGTCGGTTACACGCTCGACGAACTCAAGAACGAGATCACCGGTGGCAAGACCCCGGCCTCGTTCGAGCCGTCGATCGATTACGTGGTCACCAAGATTCCGCGCTTCGCCTTCGAGAAGTTCCCGCAGGCAGATGCGCGCCTGACGACGCAGATGAAGTCGGTCGGCGAAGTCATGGCGATGGGCCGCACCTTCCAGGAGTCGATGCAGAAGGCGCTGCGCGGCCTGGAAACGGGCAAGGTCGGTTTCGATCCCACCGGCCTGGATCTGACCGACGAAGACGACATGGCGACGCTGCGCCGCGAAGTGCGCGAGCCGGGGCCCGAGCGTCTGTTCTATCTGGCCGATGCGTTCCGTGCCGGCTTGTCGGTCGAGGACGTCTACGCGCTGTCGTACGTCGACCACTGGTTCCTCGACCAGATCGAAGAGCTGATCACGACCGAGGCCGAAGTCGCCGCTGCCGGCATCGATGCGCTCGACAAGGCGCGCGTGCGTGCGCTCAAGCGCATGGGCTTCTCCGATGCGCGTCTGTCGCAGCTGCTGGGCACCGACGAGCAGGCGATCCGTGCGCTGCGCCGCGCGTTCGGCGTGCGCCCGGTCTACAAGCGCGTCGACTCCTGCGCGGCCGAGTTCGCCACCGATACCGCGTACCTGTATTCGACCTACGAGGACGAATGCGAGGCGCAGCCGACCGGCCGCGACAAGATCATGGTGCTCGGCGGCGGTCCCAACCGCATCGGCCAGGGCATCGAGTTCGACTACTGCTGCGTGCACGCAGCGCTCGCCCTGCGCGAGGACGGGTACGAGACCATCATGGTCAACTGCAACCCGGAAACCGTGTCGACCGACTACGACACCTCCGATCGTCTGTACTTCGAGCCGCTGACCCTCGAAGACGTGCTGGAGATCGTCGAAGTCGAGAAGCCCAAGGGCGTGATCGTGCAGTACGGCGGTCAGACCCCGCTCAAGCTCGCCCGTGCGCTCGAAGCCAACGGCGTGCCGATCATCGGTACCTCGCCGGACTCGATCGATCTGGCCGAGGACCGCGAGCGCTTCCAGAAGCTGGTCGACGAGCTGGGCCTCAAGCAGCCGCCGAACCGCACCGCGCGCAACCCCGAGGAAGCGCTGGTGCTGGCGCGCGAGATCGGCTATCCGCTGGTCGTGCGTCCGAGCTACGTGCTCGGTGGCCGCGCGATGGAAGTGGTGCACGCCGACAGCGACCTCGCGCGCTACATGCGCGACGCGGTCAAGGTCTCGAACGACTCGCCGGTACTGCTCGACCGCTTCCTCGACAACGCGGTCGAGGTCGACATCGACGTCATCGCCGATCGTGAAGGCAACGTGCTGATCGGTGGCGTCATGGAACACATCGAGGAAGCCGGCGTGCATTCGGGCGATTCCTCGTGTTCGTTGCCGCCGTATTCGCTGTCGGCGGACGTGCAGGCGCGCCTGCGCGAGCAGGTCGTCGCGCTGGCGCGCAAGCTGAAAGTCATCGGCCTGATGAACACCCAGTTCGCGGTGCAGACCGACGACGACGGCAACGAGACGATCTTCCTGCTGGAAGTGAACCCGCGCGCCTCGCGCACGGTGCCGTTCGTGTCCAAGGCGATCGGCATGCCGCTGGCCAAGATCTCGGCGCGTTGCATGGCCGGCAAGACGCTGGCCGAGCAGGGCGCGACCACCGAAATCGTGCCCGAGTACTTCTCGGTCAAGGAAGCGATCTTCCCGTTCGCGAAGTTCCAGGGCGTCGACCCGATCCTCGGCCCGGAGATGCGCTCCACGGGTGAGGTCATGGGCGTGGGCGAGAGCTTCGGCGCGGCGTTCGCACGCGCGCAGGAAGCGGCGAGCATCAAGACGCCGCCGACCAGCGGCAAGGTGTTCGTGTCCGTGCGCGATCCCGACAAGAAGCGCGTGCTGCCTGTCGCCCGCGACATCATCGCGCGCGGCTACACGATCGTCGCGACCGCCGGCACCGCCAAGTGGCTGCGCGAACACGACATCGCCTGCGAACAGATCAACAAGGTCGTCGAAGGCCGTCCGCACGTCGTCGACCTGATCAAGAACGGCGAGATCGCGTATATCGTCAACACGACCGAGGGCAAGCAGGCGATCTCCGACTCGTTCTCGATCCGTCGCGAGGCCCTGCAGCACCGGGTGACGTATTCGACCACCGTTGCCGGCGCCAAGGCCCTGCTGCATTCTCTGGAATTCCGCGGCAGCGGCCCGGTCTGGGCGCTGCAGGAACTGCACGCGCGCCTCCAGGGCGGCGCGGCAGCCACTTCAACGAACTGACGGAGGCACGCCCATGCGCGCACCCATGACCCTGCGCGGCGCCCAGCGCCTGCGCGAAGAGCTCGAAGAACTGAAGTCGGTCAAGCGACCGGCGGTGATCGAGGCGATCTCCGAAGCGCGTGCACACGGCGATCTCAAGGAGAACGCCGAGTACCACGCCGCGCGCGAGCAGCAGAGCTTCATCGAAGGTCGCATCAAGCAGCTCGAGGGCGAGCTGTCCCATGCGGATCTGATCGACGTGGCCAAGCTCAACGCCGGCGACAAGGTGGTGTTCGGTGCGACCGTCGTCATCGCCGATACCGAGACCGACGAAGAGAAGCGCTACCAGATCGTCGGCGACCTCGAAGCCGACATCAAGAAGGGACTGATCGCGATTTCCTCGCCGGTCGCCCGCGCGATGATCGGCAAGCACGAGGGCGACAGCGTCAGCATCGATGCGCCCGGCGGCTCGCGCGAATACGACATCATCAGCGTCGAGTATCTCGGCTGAGCCGATGACGTCAGCCACCTTCCTGTTGCCCGCAGCCGCACGCTTCGGCGCGCAGCGCTGGCAACAGGATGTGTCGCGGGCGCTGGGACGTGCGGACGTCGCGTCGCTGGCGTCCGGCCGGCGTGCGCAGCTCGCGCGGCACATCGAACTGCCGGGCGGCACCTGGCCGCTTGCGGCCCTGTCGCGGCAGGTCGACGTCGGCGATGCCGACGCGGCCGGCAGCGCGTGGCTGCGCGCCGATCCCGCGTGGCTGCGCCCCGACATCAACGGTGTGCGTCTGATGGCGCATGGCGACACGCTGGGCCTGACCCGCGAGGACTGCGATGCACTGCTGCCGGCGCTGCAGCCGGTGTTCGGCGATGCCGGCTTCGCGCTCGACGCGCCCGATCCGGCCCGCTGGTATCTGCGTGTGCTGCGCGCGAGTCCCTTGCCCGAGTTTCTGGATCCGTCCGAAGCGCTGGGCACCGATCTCGCCGATCACGACGACGACAGCGCTCCCGCGCGCCGCTGGCGTGCGCTCGCGACGGAAGCGCAGATCATCCTGCACAACCATCCCTGGAATGCGCGCCGCGTCGCGGCCGGCAAGACGCCGGTCAACGCGCTGTGGTTCTGGGGCGGTGGCCCGCTGCCCGATGCGCGCGTGCACACGCGCAGCGCGCATGTACAGGTCCACACCGACGATCCCACGCTGCACGCACTCGCCGCGAGCGCGACCACGGTCGCGCCCCTGCCGCAGACGTTCCCGGAACCGTCTGAGGCGGCGCTGTTCGATCTGGTCGGCGAACGTGATCTGCGCCGCCTGCAGACGGACTGGTTGCAGCCGGCGCTCGCCGCACTGGCGCGCGGCCAGTTGCGCACGCTGACGATCGACGACGAAGACGGGCATGTGCTGACGCTGCGCCGCTGGCATCGTTTGCGCGTCTGGCGTCGTCCGCGGGTCGCGTCGCCGGCGGCGACGTCTTGAGCGCGCAGGCGCCGACGATCCGCCGCCGCGAGGCCGCGGTCGGCGAAGACTGGCCGTCGACCGTGCCGTCGCTGCTGCGGCGCATCTACGCCGCGCGCGGCGCGCATGATCTCGATGCCGCGCAGCCGAAACTCGCCGGCCTGCTGCCGCCCGATGCGCTGTCGAACATCGACGTCGCGACGGAACTGCTCGCCGACGCCATCCGCAAAGGCGAGCGCATTCTCGTGGTCGGCGATTTCGACTGCGATGGCGCGACGGCGTGCGCGGTGGCGGTGCGCGGGCTGCGCATGCTCGGCGCGCGCGACATCGTGCACGCGGTGCCCAACCGCATCACCCACGGCTACGGCCTGTCGCCGGCACTGGTCGAATCCTTGGCGCCCCTGGCGCCGTCGCTGCTGGTGACCGTCGATCACGGCATCGCCTGCCATGCCGGCATCGCCGCGGCGAAAGCGCTCGGCTGGCGCGTGCTGGTGACCGATCACCATCTGCCCGGTATCGAGCTCCCGCCGGCCGATGCGATTGTCAATCCGAACCTGCCGGGCGATACCTTCCCGAGCAAGATGCTGGCCGGCGTCGGCGTGATCTTCTACGTGCTGATGGCGCTGCGCGCGCGGCTGCGCGGGCAGGGCGATGCGCGCGCCGCGGATGCGGATCTGGGCAGCCTGCTCGATCTCGTCGCGGTGGGCACCGTCGCCGATCTGGTGCCGTTGGACGCGAATAACCGCGCACTCGTGTCCGCGGGCCTGCGCCGCCTGCGCGCACGCCGCGGCTGCGCCGGGCTCAATGCATTGATCGAGGTCGCCGGTCGCGATGCCGCGCGTCTGACCGCGGCCGACATCGGGTTCGCGGTCGGCCCGCGGATCAATGCCGCGGGCCGGCTCGAAGACATGGCGATCGGCATCGAATGCCTGCTCAGTGACGACGGTGCGCATGCGCGCGATCTCGCCGACACGCTGCACCAGATCAATGCCGAGCGCCGCGCGGTACAGCAGTCGATGCTCGACGACGCCGAAGCCGCCGTCGCCGGGCAGCCGCCGGTCGATCCGGCCAGCGCGGGTGTGTGCCTGTTCGACGCCGACTGGCATCCGGGTGTCGTCGGTCTGGTCGCGTCGAAGATGAAGGACGCGCTGCATCGACCAGTGATCGCCTTCGCGCCCGCGGAACCCGACAGCGACCAGCTGCGCGGTTCGGCGCGCTCGATCCCGGGGCTGCACATCCGCGACGTGCTCGCGGCGGTCGACGTCGCGCATCCGGGCCTCATCGAACGCTTCGGCGGGCATGCGATGGCGGTTGGACTCACGCTGCAGCGCGACCGCCTCGACGCGTTCACCGAAGCGTTCCGCGCGACGGTCGAACAGATGCTCGACCCGGCATTGCTGCGCGCCGAGATCCTCACCGACGGCGCCTTGCGCGGCGAGGAGTTCGACATCGTGCATGCCGCGCATCTGCGCGATGCCGGGCCGTGGGGGCAGGGCTTTCCCGAACCGCAGTTCGACGGGGAGTTCGCCGTCGTGGACTGGCGCGTGGTGGGGACCCGGCATCTGAAGATGACGCTGCGCCTCGACGGACATCCGAAGCCGCTGTCGGCGATCCATTTCGGCGGCTGGCGCGAGATCGCACCGTCGGCGCGCGAGCGGATCGTCTACCGGCTCGCACCCGACGACTATCGTGGCGGCGATGCGGTGCAGCTGGTCGTCGAACATCGCGAACCGCTCGGCGCCGTCTGACGCGATCGGTCCGTCACGTGCGGAATCGTGAATGCGGGTGCAGAATGGGCCGCCGCGAATGCGGCAAGCCCGCGGCCGTTGCCCCCGCAACGCCGCCCACTTCTGTACAGGGAGACGTTCTTGAAGACTGTCCACACGCTGGCCCTCGCCGTTGCGCTGGCCCTCGCATCGCCCCTCGTCGTGCATGCCGCGCCGGGTGATGCCGCCGAATCCGTGACCTTGGGCGCCGAGCGCCGGGGCGAGATCACCAGCCGGTCCAGCCTCAACCACCAGGACGGCTCGCGCAGCCAGCTCTATCGCGTCGACCTGCGCGAAGGCCAGGTGGCGTCGTTCAAGCTCGAAGGCGCATTGCGCGGCAAGCTCACCGCCTTCCACGGCGGCGAGCTGGTCGCGAGCTCGAACCCGAACAACGAGTCCGCTTCGCTGGTCGTGCGCGCCAAGCGCGCCGGCAGCTACACCATCGCCGTCAGCGGCGCCGACGCCAGTGCGTACGGCCCGTTCACGCTGCAGGCATCGGCGATCGAGGCCTACAACGGCGAGACCCTGCGCGTGGGCGCGGCGATCAGCGACTGGACCGATGCCAAGCGCCAGCTGCCGCTGCGGATCGACGAGGCCGGCTTCTACACGATCGACATGATGTCCGACGATTTCGACTCGGTGCTCAAGCTCGACGGCCCCGGCGTGGCGCTGAGCAACGACGACGGCGGCGACGGCAGCAACGCGCGCATCAGCGCACGCCTCGCGCCGGGCACCTACACGCTGACGGCCGAGGGCTACGGCAGCGATCGCATCAACGGCATGTACCAGATCCGCGTCGCCGCGCGTCCGCTGCCGGAAGGCGGTCTGCGAGAAGGCGGCGAACTGGCCGTCGGCAGCACCGTGACCGGCCTGTACGAAGGCAGCGCGCACGCATACACCTTCTCGTTGCCGGCGCGCCGCGTCGTGCGCATCGACATGCGCAGCGACGAGATCGATCCGCTGATGCATCTGGCCGGCAACGGCGTGGAGAAGACCGACGACGACGGCGGCGACGGGCTCAATTCGCGCATCTCGATGCTGCTGGAGCCGGGCACGTACACGTTGCGCGCCGATGCGGCGTCGGCCGGTGCGGGTCTGTACACGCTGGCGTTCGCCGCCAGTGAAGCACCGGACAACGTCGGTGGCGGCACGCTGGCGGCGGGTCGTCCGACCGAGGCCACCCTGCTGCCCGGCATGACCGACCGCTGGACGATCAACATCCGCAGCGCCGGCGAGTACGCGATCGCGATGAACTCCGACGACGTCGACAGCTATCTGCGTCTGAGCCGCGACGGCCAGGAAGTGGCGACCGATGACGACGGCGGCGGTGCGCTCAATGCGCGCATCGCGCAGCGGCTCGAGTCGGGCACCTATGTCGTCGAAGCCTCGTCCATCGACGGCGACACCGGCGGCAACTACCGCATCTCGCTCGAGCGTCGCTGAGGGTTCGCCACCGGTGCCGCTCAGCGCGGCGCCGGTGGTTCGCGACCGCCGTCCGCGGCCGTGCCGCGTGGCTGCCAGCCGGGCGCGGCGCTGCCGGGTTCGCTGCTGCGCCACTGGATCGGCATGCGGCTGCTGACCGCGGTGATGTCGCCGGCGACGATCGCGCCCTCCGGATCGCGCAGGACCGCTTTGACGTCCAGCACGTCGCCATCGCACCACAGTCCCGTCCACGCGTCGCGTCCGCCGCGCTTGGAGGCATAGAGCGCCCGATCGGCCAGATCCACCGCCTCGCGCCAACGTTCCTTTCTGGCAAGGCCGGCCGCGGCCGCCGTTGGCCAGCACGCGAATCCGATCGACACCGACAGCGCGGCCTGGCCGCCGTCGAAGGCGAAGGGCGTGTTGGCGACGACTGCGCGCAGGCGTTCGGCGACGTCGCTCGCCCCGCGCAGATCGAGGGCCGGGCAGGCGACCAGGAATTCCTCGCCGCCCCAGCGCGCGACCAGATCGCCGGGGCGACAGCAGGTGCCGAGCCGCGCCGCAATCTCGGTGAGGATCGCATCGCCTGTGCTGTGGCCGTGCTGGTCGTTGCTGTGCTTGAAGTAGTCGACATCGAGCAGGAACACCACCTGCCGCGCAGCGCCGCTGGCGGCGTTCGACATGTTGCGCAGCGCATGCGTGGCGGCGCCGCGGTTGAGCAGCCGGGTGAGGCTGTCGACCGAACTCAGGCGATACAGGCGACGGTTCACCCGGCGCTGGTACCAGGCGAAGGCGAGCATCAGTACGACGAGGATGCCGAGCCCGGCGATCGCCGCGCTGCGCAGCTTGCGTGCGTGCTGCTGGGTGAGGGCATCGACGCGGCGCTGTTCGTGCAACCGCGCGAGCTCGCTCGCACTGTGACGGTCTTCGAGCCGCGCCTGCAGTCCGGCGAGCGTGCCGAGGTTCTGGCTGCGCAGCGCGCGCACTTCGACATCGCGCAGCGTCTGCTGCACGTCGAGCGCGGCCTCGTACTGTCCGAGCGCCCGCAGCGCCGCGACTTCGGCGCGCATCGCGTCGCGATACTCGATGCGGAACGCCCCGCCGCGCGCGATCCCGACGGCGTCGCGCGCATGCGTCAGTGCCTGCGCGGCCTGGCCGGCGTCGAGCGCCAGGCGCGACATGCGCATCAGGGTGATCGCAGCGCCCGACGGATCGTCGCTGCGCTGCGCATCGGCGATGCGCGCCAGCGCCGGCAACGCCTCGATGCCGGTGGCGTCGAGCGCGGCCAGTTCGGCGCGTGAACGCTGCTCGACCACACCCAGCGCGATCGCCTCCGCCTGCGGCAGCGCCACGGCGAATGCATCGCGCGCATCGGCCTCGCGTCCGGCGCGCAGATGGTTCAGGCCCTGGTTGTAGCTCAGGATCGGCTCCGACAGGCCGGCCTTGTCGGCGATCGCCTGCGCACGCGCGAAAATCCGGACCGCGTCGTCGAACGCTTCCAGCTCTTCGCTGTGGATGTTGCCCACGTTGTTGAGCATCTTGATCTGGGCAATATCGGAGTCGCCGGCCTCGGCGGCCTCAAACGCGCGCGTGTACAGCGCCAGTGCGCGCGGCACGTCGCCCGCCAGTTGGAGCGCCGCGCCGGCATTGGACAGCGCCCGCAGCGCGAACTCGGGTGACTGCGGCGACGCGGTGAGCAGGCTTTCGACGCGGTCCACCGCATCGATCGCGGTCAGCGCATCGCCGGTCAGCGCGGACGCGCGCGCCAGACAGGTCTGCAGTTTGATCTCTTCGGGCGCGGGCAGATCGGTGCTCGACAACGCGGCGTGGGCGATCGCGATGGCTTCGGCCGGGCGGCTCTCGCGCAGATCGAAACAGCGCTCGATCTGCGCCGTCAGCGGGTGGCCAGGCGCCGCATCGGGCGCCGCCGCCACTGCGGGCGTGCACCCGAACACCGTCATCGCGGCGGCCAGCAGCCAGCCGCGCGCGTCGCGCATCGTCATTCCGGTCGATCCCCTTGCCAGTGCCCCCAATGGCAGGCGGAATTCTAGCGGGAAAGCGGGCGCCCCCGGTGCCGTCTGCGGGGACGCGGCGGGGCGGACTTGCTAGAATCGCGGGTTTCCCCGGACGTCATCGGCCATGCTTGAACTCAATCCCGTTCGCCAGCGCATCGTCGACCTTCGCGGTCGGCTGGATGCGCTCAGGGGGTTTCTTTGACTACGACGCCCGTCGCGAGCGTCTAGAGGAAGTCGAGCGCGAGCTCGAAGACCCGACCATCTGGAACGATCCCGAGCGCGCACAGGCGCTGGGACGCGAGCGCTCGACGCTCGACAAGACCGTCAACGGCATCCGCAATCTGACCGAAGGTCTGGAAGGCGCGAGCGAACTGCTGGAACTGGCCGAATCCGAACAGGACGAGGACACCGCGCAGGCGGTCGTCGACGACGTCGAGGGGTTCGCGGCCGAGGTCGACAAGCTGGAATTCCAGCGCATGTTCTCCGGCGAGCTCGATTCGGCGAACTGCTTCGTCGACATCCAGGCCGGCGCCGGCGGCACCGAGGCCCAGGACTGGGCCGAGATGATGCTGCGCATGTATCTGCGCTGGGCCGAGGCCCGAGGCTGGAAGACCGAGCTGATGGAAGTGTCCGGCGGCGAAGTCGCGGGCATCAAGTCGGCGACCGTGCGCGTCGAGGGCGAGTTCGCGTACGGCTGGCTGAAGACCGAGATCGGCGTGCACCGCCTGGTGCGCAAGTCGCCGTTCGATTCCGACAACCGCCGGCATACCAGCTTCACCTCGGTGTTCGTGTCGCCGGAAGTCGACGACAACATCGAGATCGACATCAACCCGGCCGACCTGCGCACCGACGTGTACCGCTCGTCCGGCGCCGGTGGCCAGCACGTCAACAAGACCGAATCGGCGGTGCGCATCACGCACATCCCGACCAACACCGTCGTCGCCTGCCAGACCGGCCGCAGCCAGCACCAGAACCGCGACACCGCGATGAAGATGCTGGCCGCCAAGCTCTACGAGCTGGAAGTGCAGAAGCGCAACGTCGAGAAGGACGCGCTGGAAGCCACCAAGTCCGATATCGGCTGGGGCAGCCAGATCCGCAACTACGTGCTCGACCAGAGCCGCATCAAGGATCTGCGCACGGGCGTGGAGCGCAGCGACACGCAGAAGGTGCTCGACGGCGATCTCGACGAATTTGTCGAGGCCAGCCTCAAGTCGGGTCTCGCGGCGGGTTCCAAACGGACCGACGCCGTCTGATCGATCCATCCGCCGACGCGCCGCGTCGGCACCGCGCGACCAGCCGCTCCGGTCGCGCGTGATTCTCCCCTCGCATCCGAACGAAGCACACCCATGACCGACGCCCCCGCACCGCAGACGCCCGCCGACGAGAACGCCCTGATCGCCGAGCGTCGCGCCAAACTGGCCGCGCTGCGCGGGCAGGGCGTGGCGTTCCCGAACGACTTCCGTCGCCGCGACGAGGCCGGTGCGCTGCAGGACTCGCACGGCGATGCCGAGCGCTGGACCGGCGAAGCGCTGGAGGCCGAGGGCGTGCAGGTCGCCGTCGCCGGCCGCCTGATGGCCAAGCGGATCATGGGCAAGGCCGCGTTCGCGACGGTCCAGGACGTCAGCGGCCGCATCCAGCTGTTCCTGCAGTCGGCGACGCTCGGCGAGCGCTACGACGCGTTCAAGAGCTGGGACGTCGGCGACATTGTCGCGGCCGAAGGCACGCTGATGCGCACGAAGACCGGCGAACTGTCGGTCAAGGCCGCGTCGCTGCGCCTGCTGACCAAGTCGCTGCGCCCGCTGCCGGACAAGTGGCATGGCCTGAGCGACGTGGAGCAGCGGTATCGCCAGCGCTACGTGGACCTGATCGTCTCGCCCGATGCGCGCGCGGTGTTCGTCAAGCGCTCGCGCATCATCGGTGCGATCCGCCAGTGGCTCGACACCCGCGACTTCCTCGAAGTCGAGACGCCGATGATGCATTACATCGCCGGCGGCGCTGCGGCCAAGCCGTTCACCACGCATCACAACGCGCTGGATCTCGACCTGTTCCTGCGCGTCGCGCCGGAGCTCTATCTCAAGCGTCTGGTCGTCGGCGGCTTCGAACGCGTCTACGAGATCAACCGCAATTTCCGCAACGAGGGCGTGTCGACCCGGCACAACCCCGAGTTCACGATGCTCGAACTCTACGAGGCCTACGTCGCATACGAAGAGGTCATGGACCTGACCGAGACCCTCATCCGCGACGTGGCGGTGCAGGCGGTCGGCACCACGGCGCTGGAGTGGGATGGCAACGCGATCGACGTCGGTCCGGCGTTCCGTCGCTGGAAGCTCGAAGAAGCCGTGCGCGAACTCAATCCGGAGATTTCCGTCGCCGACTGCCGCGACCGCGAAGCGCTGGCCGCGCATTGCGCGCGTCTGGGCGTGCACGTCAAGGCCGGCTACGGCTGGGGCAAGCTGCTGCTGGAGATCTTCGAGAAGACCGTCGAGACCGGGCTGATCCAGCCGACCTTCATCACCCATTACCCGGTCGAAGTCTCGCCGCTGGCGCGCGAGTCCGACAGCGAAACGGGCATCACCGACCGCTTCGAGCTGTTCATCGGCGGCAAGGAAATCGCCAACGGCTTTTCCGAGCTCAACGATCCCGAAGACCAGGCCACGCGCTTCCGCGCCCAGGTCGACGCCCGCGATGGCGGCGACGACGAGGCCATGCACTACGACGCCGACTACATCCGTGCGCTCGAGGTCGGCCTGCCGCCGACCGGTGGCCTGGGCATCGGCATCGACCGTCTGGTGATGCTGCTCACCGGCTCCTCGTCGATCCGCGACGTGCTGCTGTTCCCCTACATGCGCCCGCAGGCCGACGCCTGAGGTCAGTTGCTGCCGTCCGGCGGCAGCTGCTCCGGTCGTTCCACCATCGGGCGAGCCTCGCCAGACGTGTCAGGTTTCTACCCGACGCTGGCGCGGGACTTGCTTCTGAGGGAGATGGCCCGCGATGATGCGGGTCAGGGGAAGCCGTGAGGAGGCCAACAGCATGAACATCGTCATCGTCGATGATCAGACGTCCGCGCGGACGATGCTGCGGCATATCCTCGAGGACATCAGCCCGGAGCTCGAAGTCTTCGACTTCGGAGACCCTGAGCACGCGCTGCGCTGGTGCGACGATCACCGCCCCGACCTGTTGCTGCTCGACTACCGCATGCCGGTTGTCGACGGTTTGGAGTTCGCGCGTCGCTTCCGCCGTCCGCTGATGCACCGCGACGTGCCGATCGTGCTGGTCACCGTGGTCGGCGACGAGCCGATCCGCCAGGCCGCGCTGGAAGCAGGCGTCATCGATTTCCTGGTCAAGCCGGTGCGTCCGCGCGAACTGCGCGCACGCTGCCGCAATCTCCTGCAACTGCGCCAGCAGTCCGAATCAGTGAAGCAGCGTGCGCTGTCGCTGGAGCAACGCCTGCTCAAGAGCATGCACGAGGTCGAGGAGCGCGAACGCGAGACCCTGACCCGGCTGGCGCGCGCGATCGCGTATCGCGATGCCAGCACCAGCGCCAATCTCGAACGCGTCGCCGCGGTGGCCGGCATGGTCGCCGAAGCGATGGGTCTGTTCGAAGACGAGGTGCGGATGATCGAACTCGCCGCGCCGCTGCACGACATTGGCAAGATCGCGATTCCCGACGCCATCCTGATGAAGCCCGGCCCGCTGACGGCCGAGGAAACGCTGGAGATGCGCCAGCATCCGCAGATCGGCT
The DNA here is from genome assembly GCF_057657295.1 of Luteimonas sp. Soil_C_16. Taxonomy (NCBI): domain Bacteria; kingdom Pseudomonadati; phylum Pseudomonadota; class Gammaproteobacteria; order Lysobacterales; family Lysobacteraceae; genus Luteimonas; species Luteimonas sp. Soil_C_16. The sequence goes on from NZ_JBDGIS010000004.1 coordinate 129,324, forward strand.
ACGAACTGCTGAGCAACAGCCAGAACCGCTTCATCCAGCTCAGCGCCTTGATCGCGCTGCGCCACCAGGAACGCTTCGACGGCACCGGCTATCCCGACGGTCTGGCCGGCGAACAAATTCCGCTCGAAGCGCGGATCGTCGCGATCGCCGACGTGTTCGACGCGCTGATGTCCAAGCGTCCGTACAAGCGCGCCTGGTCGATCGAGGAAGCGCTGGCCTACATCGGCGAGAACAGCGGCCGCCACTTCGACCCGCGCTGCGTCGAGGCGATGCTGTCGAACGTGCCGCGCCTGCAGCACATCTGCGCCCAGTTCGGCGGACGGCCCGTCGGGCCGTTGCAGTAAGTTGTCCGCGATGAACGCCGCCTTCGGCTGGTTGCGCGCGCGTCTGTCCGACCGCCACGACAGCGAACACGGCCAGGCCACCGTGCGCCTGGTGATGCTGGTGGTCATCTACGCCTATCTGCAGCTGTTCGTCGGCGGCAAGCCCGAAGTCGCGCGCGCGCTGTGGCTGTCGGAAGCCTATCTCGCGATCGAATATGCGGTCGCGCTCGGCATCTTCGTGTGGCTGCTGTGGCGTCCGGGCGTCTCGCATCCGCGCCGCGTCCTGGGCATGGTGGCCGACTACAGCCTGATGGGCGTGGGCCTGTTCCTGCTCGGCGATCTGCTGGCGTGGCTGTACGTGGTGATCATGTGGGTCACCGTCGGCAACGGCCTGCGCTTCGGTCCGCGTTATCTCTATGCCGCGATCGGCTTCGCGGTCGTCACCTTCGGCACCGCGATCGCGATCACGCCGTACTGGCAGCAGAACATGTCGCTGGCGCTCGGCCTGCTGGTCGGTCTGGTCGCCGTGCCGCTGTATCTGAGTTCGCTGCTGCGGGCGCTCACCGAGGCCACGCGCGCGGCCAAGGCCGCCAGCGAGGCCAAGAGCCGCTTCCTGGCCAACATGAGCCATGAGTTCCGCACGCCGCTCAACGGCATCATCGGCATGTCCGATCTGCTGGTGACCACACCGCTCACCGCCGAGCAGCGCGACAGCGCGCACGTGATCCAGACCTCGGCCAAGGCGCTGCAGGTGCTGGTCGACGACGTGCTCGACATCTTCAAGATCGAGGCCGGCAAGTTCCGCAGCAGCCACGCCGACTTCTCGCTGCCGGAACTGGTGCGCGGCATCCAGGTCATGCTGATGCCGAGCGCGCACGCCAAGGGCCTGCAGTTCGAGGCCAAGGTGGCCGACGGCGTGCCGACCCTGCTGCACGGCGACAGCAACCAGCTGCGCCAGGTGCTGGTGAACCTGCTGTCGAACGCGATCAAGTTCACCGAGCAGGGCAAGGTCACGCTGTCGATCGACACGGTGGCCGGCGAGCAGGCACCGGCGCGCGTGCAGCTGCGGTTCTCGGTGCGCGACACCGGCATCGGCATGCCGCCCGAGGCGCTGACCGGCATCTTCGATGCGTTCGAACAGGTCGAAACCGGTCTGGGCCGTCGCTTCGGCGGCACCGGCCTCGGCACGACGATCGCCAAGGGTCTGACCGAGCAGATGGGCGGGCAGATCCACGTGGAGAGCCGTCTGGGCGAAGGCTCGCACTTCTGGATCGAGATTCCGCTGGGCGTGGTCGAACGCGACGATGCGGCCCCGGCCTCGGTCAGCAATGTCATTCCGTTCGACGATCCGTTCGTGCGGCATCGCGCGCGCGTCGAGCCGATGCGCATCCTCGTCGCCGACGACCAGCCGGCCAACCGCATGGTGCTGCGTCGCCTGCTCGAAAAGGCCGGCCACCGCCCGCACATCGTCGACGATGGCGACGACGTGCTGATGGCGCTCGAAGCGCAGACCTTCGACGCGGTGATCACCGACCTGCACATGCCCGGCGCCGATGGCCTGGACATCATCCGGCAGACGCGTTTCATGGAGGCGGGCAGCGGACGCCGCACACCCTTCATCGTGCTCACCGCCGATGCGACCGCCGAAGCGCGCGAGGCCTGCATGCGCGCCGGCGCGATGGTCTATCTGACCAAGCCGATCGTCATCGAGCGCATGCTCGAGAAACTGGCCGAGATCGCACTGGGCACCACGGCCGCACCGGTGGCACCGGCAGCGCCGAAGGTCGTCGCACGCGAGGCCGACGGCAGCGTGATCTCGCAACACATCCTCGACGAGCTGCGCGAGATGGGGCTGGGCGAACAGTTCGTGCAGCGATTCCTCGGCGAATGTTCCCGCGACGCGCGCAAGTGCCTCGTCGATTTCGAGGAAGCAGCGCGTGTGGGCAACTGGGATGCGGCGCGCGATGCCTGCCACGCACTGAAAGGCGCGGCCGGCAACATGGGCGCCGTGCGCCTGGCCGACACCGCGTCGACCGGCATGGGCATGCGTTCGGAGCAGTTGCTCAAGGAATGGAGCGGCCTGCTGCAGACGCTGGGCCAGCAGCTCGACCAGGCACTGGTTGCGTTGCGCGATCGCGGCGACCTGCCGCGGGCCGGCATGCCCGGGTCCGAGAAAGCCTGACCCGGGCCTCGCGTCAGACCATCAGCCGACGTCGGCGGTCTGGTCTTCGTTCACCGCGTCCGGCCGGCGCAGCTGCGCGCGCACCAGACGTTCCATCGTGCGCAATTGGCGATCGCCGAGCTGCAGCGCGGTGTCGACCCAGATCCGGGTGATGCGCATCAGTTCTTCGTGGGTCACCGGATGTGCACCTTCGCGTACGTCGTGCAGCGCCAAGCGTGCGGCGGCGATGCGGCGGTTCTGACGGATCACCTCGTGCACCGCGCGCGTGCCTTCGCCCTTGGGCACCAGCACGTCGACGATCCCCATCTTGTGGAGTTCGTCGCTGCTGTACATCACGCCGTTGAGCATCATCTCCTCGGCGACCTTCGGGCTGACCTTCTGCGCGAGCAGCGAGTAGGCGCCCATGCCCGGGAACAGGCCGAACAGCACTTCGGGGAAGCCCATCTGCACACCGCTCTCGGCGACGATGGTCTGGCAGGCGAGCGCGAGTTCGAAACCGCCGCCCAGTGCGTCGCCTTCGACCAGCGCCACCGTGTGCGCGTTGCGATGCAGGCGCGTGTGCAGCAGGTGGATGTTGTCGACGCATTCGGTCGCGTAGCGCAGCAGGCCATCGCGGTTGCGATCGCGGATCAGCGATGCGAACAGCTTGAGATCGCCGCCCAGATTGAACACGTGGCTGTCGGCGCCGAGCACGATGTGCGAGACGTGCGCGGGCTCGGCCTGCGCGCGGCTCGAGATGCGGTCGATCGTCTGCTGCGCGAACAGGCGTAGTTCGCGCAGCAGCGCGGGAGAGAAGCAGGCCCGATAGGTGGGATCGGAGAACGCCTGCTGCGCATGCATGAAGCACCAATGCGAATCATTGGACGCGTCATGTTCGATACGGATGGTGGACAGTGCGGCGGTTGCGTCACCGTGCAGCAGCTCGACGTTGTGCATTGAAAATCCCCTGAAGCGGACTTCCCGCCGGTCGGGCGCCCGGCAGGCGGTCCCGATAAAAGTTTTCGCCCGATGCGCGCTTCTATGCGCGCATCGGGCGAAAAGGGCAAGGATTTCAATGATCTAAATGCTGAATGCCAAATCCGTCACTCGGATTTGGGAACTGCGTCACGCTTTCGGAGCCTCGTCCCGCAGTTCTCGGCGCAGGATCTTGCCGACATTCGTCTTGGGCAGCTCGGTGCGGAACTCGACGATGCGCGGATGCTTGTAGCCGGTGAGATGTTCGCGCGCATGCGCTTTCACCTGCTCGGCGGTCAGCGACGGATCCTTGCGCACGATGACGACCTTCACCGCTTCGCCAGACTTGTCATCCGGCACGCCGATCGCGGCGACTTCGAGCACGCCGGGCATCATCGCGATGACGTCTTCGACTTCGTTCGGATACACGTTGAAGCCGGACACGAGGATCATGTCCTTCTTGCGATCGACGATGAAGAAGAAACCCTTGTCGTCCATCTTCGCCATGTCGCCGGTGTGCAGCCAGCCGTCGGCGTCGATCGCCTCGGCGGTGTCCTCGGCGCGTTGCCAGTAGCCCTTCATCACCTGCGGGCCGCGGATGCACAGCTCGCCGACTTCCCCCGCCGGCAACTGCGCGCCGTCTTCGCCCTTGATGCAGGCTTCGGTCGACGGCACTGGCAGACCGATCGCACCGTTGTACTCGGCCAGATCCATCGGATTGATGCAGGCCGCGGGCGAGGTCTCGGTCAGGCCGTAGGCTTCGACCAGCGTGACGCCGGTGGTCTGCTTCCAGCGTTCGGCGACCGAACGCTGCACGGCCATGCCGCCACCGAGGGTGAGCCGCAGCGGGCTGAAATCGATGTCGGAAAAACCGGGCGTGTTGAGCAGGCCGTTGAACAGCGTGTTGACGCCGGTGATCGCGGTGAAGGGTTCGCGCTTGAGTTCCTTGACGAAGCCCGGCATGTCGCGCGGATTGGTGATCAGGATGTTCTTCGCGCCCAGACGCATGAAGACCAGCCCGTTCGCCGTCAGCGCGAAGATGTGATACAGCGGCAACGCGGTGATGATCGTTTCCTGGCCTTCGCGCGCCAGTGGTCCGATCCACGCCGAGGCCTGCTGCATGTTCGCGACGAGATTGCGGTGCGTGAGCATCGCGCCCTTGGCCACGCCGGTGGTGCCGCCGGTGTACTGCAGGAACGCGATGTCGTCGTGGGTGATCGAGACCTCCGGCAGTTGGTGCTTCGCGCCGGCCGCGATCGCATCGCGGAATCGCACCGCGCCGCGGATCGCGTAGTCGGGCACCATCTTCTTGACGTGCTTGAGCACGAAGTTGACGATCGCGCCCTTCGGAAAGCCCAGCAGGTCACCCAGGCCCGTGGTGATGACCTGCTTGACCTGGGTATCGGCCAGCACGTCCTGCACGGTCTTGCCGAAGTTGTCCATCACCAGCACGGCGGCGGCGCCGGAGTCGACCAGCTGGTGGCGCAGCTCGCGCGGCGTGTACATCGGGTTGGTGTTCACCACCGTCAGGCCCGCGCGCAGGATGCCGAACGTCGCGATCGGATACTGCAGGCAGTTGGGCATCATGATCGCGACGCGATCGCCCTTCTTGAGCTTGAGCTCACCGAGCAGATAGGCGGCGAAGTCGCGGCTGCGCGCATCGAGTTCGCCGTAGGTGATCGTCTGTCCCATGTTCGAGAACGCGGGCCGGTCGCGGAACTTCGCGATGGCTTCGTCCAGAACCGCCGGCACCGAGCGGTACTGCCCGGGATCGATTTCCGCAGGCACGCCTGCGGGATAGTTCGCCAGCCACGGACGTTGATCGGTCATGCAATCCTCTCCCTGATTGAAGGCCGTCACTCGAACTGGTGACCGTACCTGTGCAATTCGCTCGATTGGAGCATAGGCTCTAGGGGGAGGCAAGGCGCGACGCGGCGTAGATCGCGCAGGTTGCGTGCCGATCGATGCGCATTCCTTGGACGAAGCACGGGGTTTGAAACATGCGGGATACGCGCGGCAGGGCAGGGTGGACGCGTCGGGCATACGCACTGGCGTTGACGTGCGCACTAGCGCTCACCGCCTGCAGTCGTGAGGCGCCCGAAGACTCGATCCGTGCGCAGGTCGTGGCGTTGGAGACGGCGATCGAACACCGCAGCGCGTCGGATGTCGCGGACGTGCTCGACGAGGATTTCATCGGCCCGCAGAACATGGACCGGCGCGCCGCGCGGCAGATGGCGGCGGTGCTGATGCTGCGGCACCAGCGCATCGGCGTGCTGACCGGACCGGTGGACGTGACCTTGCAGGGCGAGGATCGCGCGAGGGTGCGGACGCGCGCCGCGCTGACCGGTGGTGAAGGCAGTGCGCTGCTGCCCGACAGTGCGCAGGCGTGGCGGATCGAAAGCGGCTGGCGGCTGCGCGACGGCGTCTGGCGGATAACCAGCCTGACTTGGACGCCGGTCCTGCAGTGAGTTGCGGCGCCCGGCGGCGCCGCGTGCGCATCACTCGAAGTCGTACTGCATGCCGGGACTGGCGGCGGCCAGGAAGTTGCCCTGCACGTAGTCGATGTCGGCGCCGAACAGGATCGACATGCTGGCCGCGTCCTGCACGAACTCGGCGATCGTGCGGATGCCGACCTGACGCGCCCGCCGCGCGATCTCGCCGATGCGCGCCTGGTTCTCGCTGGTGTTCGGCAGATCGTCGGTGAAGCTGCGATCGAGCTTGAGCAGATGCGGCTGCAGATGGCTCAGCAGCTGGAACGAATCCAGACCCACGCCGAACTGTTCGAGCGCGAAGCGGCCATCGAAGCGGGCGATGCGCGCGGCGAAAGCCTGGGTCGCCTTGAGATGCGTGAACACCTTGGCCTCGGGCAGCTGCAGCACGAGGTATTCGCCGGGCACCTGATGTTCTGCGAGCTGTTCGCCGACGAAATCCGCGAACGCGTCGCCGTCGAGCGAGGCCTGGCTGACCTTGACCAGCAGCGTCGTCGGATGGCCGGCGCGCAGGCGCTGGCCGATCGCCGCGATCGCGCGTGCGGCGACGTGGCGGTCGATCTCGCCGAGCATGCCGTTGTCTTCGGCGATCTGCAGGAAGGTGCCGGGCGCGATTAGTTCGCCGTCGCCGCCGTCCAGGCGCAACAGCACGTCGTAGACCGCGGCGTTGTCGCCCTGCAGATTGATGACCGGCTGGTAATGCAGCACGAAGCCGTCGTCGTCGAGTGCGCCGCGCAGGCGCGCCACCCAGGCCTGGATGCGTTCTTCCTCGACGCGGTCGACCGCACTCGGGTCGAACACTTCGCAGCGGTTGCCGCCGGTGCCGGATGCCGATTCCAGCGCCGTCGTCGCACGCGCGAGCACCTGGGCGACATTGGCGATCTTCTCGCCCACCTGCACGCCGCCGATGCTGACGGTGATGACGCTGGAGCGTTCGCCGACCTCGAACACATGATCGGCGAAGCCTGCGCGGATGCGCTCGGCGGTCGCGGAGGTGGCGTGGTAATCGTGGCCGCGCAGCAGGATCGCGAGCGTGTGGCCGGCGTAGCGGGCGACCGTGGCGTCGTTGCCGACCAGCGTCCGCAGATGTGCGGCTGCCGCGGCCAGGAGGTCGTCGGCGTGATCGAGACCGATGTCGGCCAGCAGCTGCTGGTGGTGATCGGGTTCGAGCATCAGGAAGCCGTACTGGCCATCGGACTGCGCGGCATCGTCGACCGCGTCTTCGATCGCGCGCAGGAAGGTCGGGCGGTTCAGCAGGCCGGTGACCTGGTCGCGGTGACGCAACTCCTCGAGTTCGAGCACGAGGTCGGCATCGAGTTCCTCGCGGCGGCGGAACACGACCTGCAGGCAGGGTTCGCCTTCGTACTGTGCGGTGGCGAACTCCATCGAGGCGGGAAACGCATTGCCGTCGACATCGCGCGCTTCGATCTCGTGGCGTGGCGGTGGCGGCTCGCCCTTGCTCAACGATTTCAGCAGTGCCTTGAACGCTTCCACGTGCTGCGGCGCGACCATGTCCAGCAGCGAGATGCCTTCCACATCCTCGAAGCTCTCGTAGCCGAACATCTCCAGATACGCCGCGTTGGCGCGGATGTGCATGCCTTCGTGGATGTAGGCGATCGGGTCGCGCGAGGAATCGATCAGCGCGTCGCAGCGGCGCTCGGTCTCGCGCACGCGCGCTTCGAGGCGGCGCAGGCCACGACGCGCGTCGCGATCGGCCCAGGCTTCGCGCACGCAGGCCAGCAGCTGCTGCGGTGCATGGCGCAGGGCGACGGCGCGGGCGCCGGACTGGATCGCGTCGATGTAGTCCGCTTCAACCAGCGTGTCGACCAGGGCGATGACCGGCAGGTCACGGCCGCTGTCGGCGATGCGCTGCATGACCTGCGCGAACGGCAGCACGGTCGAAGTGCGCGCGGCGATGACCACGTCGGGCGACTGGCTGCCGATGATGCGGCCCAGATCGTCGTCGGATTCAGGCCGCAGGGGACGCACCGCGATGCCGGCATTGCGCAATCCGCTGGCGAGCGCCTCGGCATCCTCGACGCGGTCGTCGACGATCAGAAGGCGCAGCGCAGTGTCGGCTCGTGTCGACATTCGGGTCTCCAGGGCAGACCGCCTTATGCCACGGAGGGGGGGATCCGTCCATCGCCATGACCGGTCATCGGACGCTTGGACGCGTCACCTGCGACCTCGCGCACAAGACGCGGGACCAGATATCCGGACTGGCGGGCGACGAGCGCCGCGTGCAGGGCGAGCGCGGTGGCGTCGTCGACCTCGAAATGCGCCGCGCCGGCGACGCGATCGAGCTGGTGCAGGTAATAGGGCAGCACGCCGGCGGCGAATCCGCGTTCGCCGAGCGCGGCGAGCGCGTCGACATCGTCGTTGACGCCGCGCAGCAGCACCGCCTGGTTCATCAGCACCGCGCCGGTGTCGCGCAACGCGCGCATCGCCGCGTCGACGTCGGCATCGAACTCGTTGGCGTGGTTGGCGTGGACCACGATCGCGACCGGCCACGGCAAGGACGCCAGCCAGTCGCACAGTTCGGCGTCGACGCGTTCGGGCAGCACGATCGGCAGGCGGGTGTGGATGCGCAGACGGCGCACGTGCGGGATCGCACGCAGGGCATCGGTGAGTTCGACAAGCTTTGGAGTGGCCAGCGACAGCGGATCGCCGCCCGACAGCAGCACTTCCTCGATGCTCGGGTCGGCCTGGACTGCTGCGATCGCCTCGCGCCAGCCGTTCGCAGCCGCGGTTTCCTCGGCATACGGAAAATGCCGACGGAAGCAGTAGCGGCAATGCACCGCGCAGCTGCCGGTCGTGACCAGCAGGGCGCGACCCTCATATTTATGGATCACCCCGTGGCCGGCCTTTGCGGCGCCGTCACCGACCGCGTCCAGACCGAAACCCGGGACCAGGCGCATTTCGTCGTCGAGCGGCAGCACCTGGCGCAGGAGCGGGTCGTGCGGATCGCCGGGGCGCATACGCGCGACGAAGCTGCGCGGCACCCGCAACGGGAACTGCGCGGCAGCGGCGTCGGACACGCCCAGCGCGGCCTCGCGCAGGCCGAGCAGGGCGAGCAGTTCGCGGGGCTCCCGCACGGCCTCGCGCCAGGCCTGCTGCCAGCGCCGCGGCTGCATCGTGAGGGGGGCTGCGGGTATCATGTGCGATTGAATCCGTAGAGCCGTCCGCGCGAGTCGCGGCCCGGGAACCCAACATTGTAGCCGCCGGCGCACCCGGCCCAGCAGGAGCGAGAGATGGCCAGTTATGGCATGAACGACGTCAAGAACGGCCAGAAGATCCTGGTCAACGGTGAGCCTTGCGTCATCATCGACACCGAATACGTGAAGCCGGGCAAGGGCCAGGCGTTCACGCGCATGAAGTACCGCAACATCAAGTCGGGCCGCGTCGTCGAACTGACGATGAAGGCGACCGACTCGGTGGAAGTGGCCGACGTCATGGACACGGACATGCAGTACCTCTACAGCGACGGCGAGTACTGGCACTTCATGAATCCTGAGTCCTTCGAGCAGGTCCAGGCCGACAAGTCGGGCATGGGCGGCGCCGAGAAGTGGCTCAAGGGCGAAGAAGAGTGCGTGGTGACGCTGTGGAACGGCACGCCGATCCAGGTGACCCCGCCGAACTTCGTCGAACTGCAGATCACCGAGACCGACCCGGGCGTGCGCGGCGATACCTCGGGCGGCGGCGGCAAGCCGGCGACGCTGGAAACGGGCGCCGTGGTGCGTGTGCCGCTGTTCGTCGGCCAGGAAGAAGTCATCAAGGTCGACACCCGTTCGGGCGAGTACGTCAGCCGGGTGAAGTGATTGATCGGCAGCGAAATCGCGAAGCGATTTGCGTCGCGGATCAATCATCCCCGCGCAGGCGGGGATCCAGCTTCCGTGTTCGTTTCCAGCGAAATCGCGAAGCGATCTGCGTCGCGGATCCATCATCCCCGCGCAGGCGGGGATCCAGCTTCCATGCTCGTTTCCAGCGAAATCGCGAAGCGATCTGCGTCGCGGATCCATCATCCCCGCGCAGGCGGAGACCCAGTGCCCATGCGAACCGTTGAAGGCACCTCGAAGCGGTTGCGCCGGCGCCTCGCGGCCGTCGCGCTGCTGCTTGCGGCTGCGGGCGCGTCGGGCATGGCGTCTGCGAAGGACGCCTGTCCGCTGCAGACCCTGTATGCATTGACCCAAGCGTCGCTGCTGCCGGCGGGCGACGACGTGCCGCTGGTGGCCGAGGCCTGCAAGGTCTGGCCTTACGACGAATCGCTCGCGCTCGCGGCGGTGGCGTATCCCTTGCCCGCATCCGACGGAGACGGGCGCGTGCTGCGTCTGGTGGTCGCGGTGCTCGGTGCGCAGGAGGCCGACATCCTTGCCGTGCACGAAGCCGACCTCACCGAGGACGCGGCATTCGCGCTGCTCGAGGACGGACTGATGCTCGACACCGCGCGCTACGACCTCTCCAAGGGCGTGCGCGCGTTCGGCGTGAAGGTGCGCAGTTCCGCGCCGGGTCCGAGTTGTCCGGACGGCCGCGTCAACGACGAACTCACGCTGTACGTGCGCGAAGGTGATGCGCTCCGACCGGTGTTCAGTACTTACACCGACTTCTGGGCGCGGGTGGAAGGCGAGCCCTGCAGCTGGGCGCAGGGCCAGCGGCTGGTGACCGAGGAAGCGGCGTTCACCATCGGCGTGGAGCGGAACGCCCACAACGGTTTCGCCGATCTGCGCGTGACCGCCAATGTGGCGCGTATCGAAAGCGCCGCGACCACCGATGCGGAACAGACCGTGCGCCGTCGCGACAGCCGCGTCGTGCGTTACGACGGCACGCGCTACGACACGCGCGTGCTGGAGAACGGGTTCTTCTGGACCCAGGCCCCCGAGGACGAATGAGCATGCACGACGCGACCCCGCAATCCATCGACCTGTTGATCGAAGCCGCGCACGTGGTGCCGGTCGAACCGCACGCGGTGGTGCTCGACGACCACGCGGTCGCGGTGCATCGCGGCGTCATCGTCGCGGTGTTGCCGATCGCCGAAGCGCGGCAGCGTTTCGCACCGGCCGAGACGGTGTCGCGGCCCAACTCGGCGTTGCTGCCCGGTCTGGTCAACGCACACACCCACAACCCGATGACACTGTTGCGCGGCATCGCCGACGATCTGCCGCTGAAGGTCTGGCTGCAGGAGCACATCTGGCCGATCGAAGGCGCGGTGATCGGTCCGGAGTTCGTCGCCGACGGCGTGACTTTGGCGCTGGCCGAGATGATTCGCGGCGGCACCACCTGCGTCAACGAGAACTACTTCTTCCCCGACGTGCAGGCCGCGGTCTACAAGCGTCACGGCTTCCGTGCGCGGGTCGGTCTGCCGGTCATCGACTTTCCGACCGCATGGGCGTCCAGCGACGACGAGTATTTCGAACGTGCCGGCGAAGTGCACGACCAGTGGCGCGATGATCCGCTGATCTCGATGGCGTTCGCGCCGCACGCGCCGTACACGGTCAACGATGCGAACTTCGAGCGCGTGCGCATGCTCGCCGACCAGCTCGATCTGCCGGTGCATCTGCATCTGCACGAGACCGCGCAGGAAGTGCAGCAGTCGGTCGAGCAGTACGGCCAGCGGCCGATCGCGCGGCTCGATCGCCTCGGTCTGGTCAACGACCGCCTGATCGCGGTGCACATGACCCAGCTGACCGAGGCCGAGATCCACCTGTGCGCCGAACGCGGCGTCAGCGTCGTGCACTGCCCGGAATCCAATCTCAAGCTGGCCTCCGGCTTCTGCCCGGCGTGTGCGCTGGAACGTGCAGGCGTGAACCTCGCGATCGGCACCGACGGCGTGGCCAGCAACAACGATCTCGACATGTTCGGCGAGACCCGCACCGCGGCGATCCTGGCCAAGGCAGTCGCCAATGACGCCGCGGGATTCGATGCGTTCACCGCGCTGCGCGCGGCGACGCTGGGCGGCGCGAAGGCGGTCGGCTTCGGCGACCGCATCGGATCGATCGAGCCGGGCAAGCAGGCCGACCTGATCTGCGTCGATCTGTCGCCGATCGAGACCCAGCCGCTGCATCACGTGGTCTCGCAACTGGTCTACGCGACCGGCCGCCACCAGGTCGGCGACGTGTGGATCGCCGGCCAGCCCAAGCTGCAGTCGCGCACCCTCGTCGGTTTCGATCTCGACGCCATCACCGCGAACGCGCGTCAATGGCGCGCGCGCATCGCCACGCTGCGCAACGGCGCATGAGGACACTGCAATGACGGCAGCACGCGACAACTTCCATCAGGCCGAACTCGACAAGTTCGGCGCGCTCGCCAACCGCTGGTGGGATGCCGACGGCCCGCAGAAGGCCCTGCATGCGCTCAATCCGGTGCGGCTTGATTACGTGCGCGAGCGCACCCGTCTCGACGACGCACGCATTCTTGACGTCGGGTGCGGCGGCGGACTGCTCAGCGAGGCGCTGGCGCAGCGCAGTGCGCGCGTCACCGCCATCGATCTGGCCGAAGATCTGGTCAAGGTCGCGAAGCTGCACGGCCTCGAAAGCGGCGTGCAGGTCGATTACCGCGTGCAGTCGGTCGAATCGCTGGCTGCCGAGCAGCCGGGCAGCTTCGATGCGGTGACCTGCATGGAAATGCTCGAGCACGTGCCGGACCCGGGCGCGATCCTCAAGGCCTGCGCCACGCTGCTCAAGCCGGGCGGCTCGCTGTTCGTGTCCACGCTCAACCGCACGCCGGCCGCGTTTGCGCTGGCGATCGTCGGCGCCGAATACGTGGCGCGCCTGCTGCCGCGTGGCACGCACCAATACGCGGCCTTCATCAAGCCGTCCGAACTCGGTGGCTGGTTGCGCGATGCCGGTCTCGAACTGCAGGACGTCACCGGTCTGATGTACGAGCCGTGGCGCAACGGCGCGCGCCTGATTCCGCGCACTGACGTGAATTACTTGGCCTGGGCGCGGAAACCGCAGTGAGCGACTCGAGTCCTGCCGCCCGTTTCCCGGCCGGCGCATTGTTCGATCTCGACGGCACGCTGCTCGACAGCGCACCCGACATGCTCGCGACCGTCAACCGCATGCTCGCCAGCCGCGATCGTCCGCCGTTGACGCTGTCCGACATCCGGCCCGTGGTCTCGCGGGGCGCCCGGGCGATGGCGTCGGTCGCGTTTCCCGAACTCGATACCGACGGCGTGACCGCGCTGGTGCCGGAGTTTCTCGCGGTCTACGCCGAGGAACTCGGCCGCCACAGCGTGCTGTTCGATGGCGTGGAAGCGATGCTGGCCGCACTCGAAGCCGCTGGCACGCCGTGGGGCATCGTCACCAACAAGCCCGAATATCTGGCGGCGCGGATCCTGCCGCAGCTCGGCTGGCAGGAACGCTGCGCGGTACTGATCGGCGGCGACACGCTGGCCGAACGCAAGCCGCATCCGCTGCCGTTGCTGCACGCGGCAGACGCGATCGGCATCGCGCCGGCCGACTGCGTCTACGTCGGTGACGATGCGCGCGACATCGCCGCGGCGCGGGCGGCAGGCATGCCGTCCGTCGTCGCCTTGTGGGGCTACCGCCTCGACGACGACGATCCGGTCGCCTGGCAGGGCGACGTGATGCTGGACGCGGTGCAGGCACTGGTCGAGCCCGCCGGCTGGCCGCAGCGATGAACGCGGCGATGCAGTCGGGCGACGAGGATTTCGTCGGCAAGTGGCAGGCGCGCTGGCCGGAATGGCGCATCGGCATGGCCTTCGTCGCGCCGGAACAGCGTGATCGCGCCGCGCCGTGGTTCTCGCTGCTCGACGAGTTGTGCGATGCGGCCTGGGCCGGCACCGACGCGACACCGGGGCTGGCGAAACTCGCGTGGTGGCAGGACGAGCTGCAGGGCTGGGCCAAGGGTGCGCGCCGGCATCCGCTCGGGTCGCAGCTGCAGCGGGTGGATGCCCCCTGGCAGACGCTCGCCCTGGCGCTGCGTCTGTTGCCTGCGACCCGCGAACATCCTGCCGATACCGCGCGCAATCTCGCCCAGCTGCAGGATCTCGCGCTGGCGATCGCTGCCTGCGAGTCGCGCCTGTTCGGCGACGGCAGCCGCGACAGCGGCGATGGCCGTATCGACGCGACGCCGCTGCTGGCGATGCAGGCCTTCGTGCGCACCGACCAGCCGCTCGCCGCGCATCTGCTGAGCGGTTGGCCGGCGTCCGGTGCTGGTACCCGGCCGCGCCGGATCGCGAACGCGATTCTCGGCGCGCGTCTGCGCGTGCTCGCGCGTGAGGGCGTGAGCCGCCCGGTGCCCGGTCCGCGCGTGCTGTGGTCGAGCTGGCGCGCCGCGCGTCCGCGCTGAACATCGCCTGCGCGAACGAGCGCGGAAACGCAGCGTTGCGGGGGTCGATGCGGACGAGCCGGTAGACTGATGGCCCACGACGGGCGCCGCACACCGGCGCCCGTTGCGTCATTCCCGCCCAACGCCATGAGTCCCGTCTTGAGCACCGCATCCTCCACCGACCGCCTTCCCGACGTCGCCGGCGACCAGGCCCAGGCCGCGCGCCTGCTGGACTGGGTGGGCATGGGCAACATCGCCTTGCCGCTGCGCATCGAGGACGCCGCTGGCGGCGCGGTCACGGTGCCGGCGTCTGCCGATATCGGCGTCAACCTGATCGATCCCGACGCGCGCGGCATCCACATGTCGCGCCTGTACCTGCATCTGCAGGATGCGCTGTCGAGCCAGGTGCTGGATCGCGACACCCTGGCGCGCGTGCTGCGCGACTGCATCGAGTCGCAGCGTGGTCTCGCCGATCGTGTGCAGCTCACGCTGCGCTACGGCCAGCTGCTGCGCCGCCCCGCGCTCGCGAGCGCTCACAGCGGCTGGAAGACCTATCCGGTCGAGATCGACGCCGTGCTCGGCCCGGATGGCCTGGCGCTCACCCTGTCGCTGGCGGTCGAATATTCGAGCACCTGTCCGGCATCGGCCGCGCTGTCGCGCCAGCTCAATGCCGCGCGCTTCGCCGGCGATTTCACGAACGACACCACCGGCTACGACGCCGTCCGAGACTGGCTGGAATCGCCACGCGGTCTGGCCGCCACGCCGCACGCCCAGCGCAGCCGCGCCGACGTTCGCCTGACCCTGGGCGCCGATGTCGACACGTTTCCGATCCTCGCGATCGTCGATGCGCTGGAGCACGCGCTCGGCACGCCGGTGCAGACCGCGGTCAAGCGCGAGGACGAACAGGCCTTCGCCAGCCTCAATGCCGAGAACCTGATGTTCTGCGAGGACGCGGCCCGTCGCGTCGCCGCAGCGCTGTCGGCCGATCCGCGCGTGTCCCGTTTCGAGGCCAAGGTCTCGCACTTCGAGAGCCTGCACGCGCACGACGCGGTGGCGCGGGTGAGCGGGCCATAATGCTTCCCTGAGGAGTCAGGCGCGTGATCGCGCTGATGACGCCGCCGCCCTGCAGACCGTTGGTCCGTCATTCCGGCGAACGCCGGAATCCAGTGACTTGCCGGTGCGGTGTGCTCGATCCACGCGTCGCTGGATGACCAGCCAGCCGGCTGTTGAGGAGCGCTTTCGGCGTTCGCCGGAATGACGAGCTGGACGAGGGCGTGCGAGATCGCGTGGCCAGTGCGCGCGATCAGGAATCGGCTACGGCCGCTCCAGCACCAGCTGCGGATCCACCCGCACGTCCAGCCAGTTCATACCCCAGTGCAGATGCGGCCCGGTCGCGCGCCCTGTCGCACCGACCGCACCGATCACCTGACCCTGTTCGACGCGATCGCCCACCTTCGCGTCGATGCGCGACAGGTGCAGGAAGTTCGAACTCACGCCGTGTCCGTGATCGAGCAACAGCGTGCCGCCGGTCAGATACAGATCGGGTCCCGCGAACGTGACGATGCCGGCGGCCGGCGCCTTGACCGGCGTGCCGGTGGGCGCGGCGATGTCCATACCCGAATGCGGTGAGCCGGGCTGGCCGTTGTACGAGCGGGCACGACCGAAGCGTCCGCTGATGCGGCCTTCGACCGGACGGATGAAACCGTTGCCGAAATCCACGCGGTCGTCGTCGCGCACGCGCGCTTCGGTGACCTGCGCCTGTTCGCGGCGGATGCGTTCGGCGATCGCCGCCGGCGGATTCACCGTGGCCGGCGGCACACCGTTGACGCGCTCGACCGGCCAGTCGCGCGGGGTGATCGCGATCGATGCCGACTGGCGGCTGCCGTCGGCGCGCGTGACCTCGACCTGCACGGGGCCGGCCTCGTCACGACCGACACCGAGCACCACGGTGCCGTAGCCACTCACGCGCAGCGCGCGGTCCCGGTACTGGACCTGACTGCCGGCCGGCACTTTGCCGATCACGAGGCTGCCCTGTTGCACCTGCGCCGGGAACCGCACATCACCCGCGTCCTGCGCCGCCAGCGTAACTGTGGATACGAGTGCTGCGAAAACCAGAAGACACGCGAACGGCAGACGGCGGAGCAGGGGCATGCGGTGGTCCGGGCAGGAAAGGAATGCGCCGGGCACGCTACGCACCCGGCGATGAAGACACGGTGTCCCGTCGACGCGTCAGCGTGCGAATGCGAGACGCTGCCCCGCAGCTTCGCCGACGAGCTGCGCGCCGTCCCATGCCAGACGCCCGTTGACCCAGGTCGAAGCGATGCGCGAGCGGAACGTGGTGCCTTCGAACGGCGACCAGCCGCACTTCGACAGCACCTGCTCGCGGGTCACGGTTAACGGCGTGTCCTCCACCATCACCAGATCGGCGAAATAGCCTTCGCGCAGGAAACCGCGCTCGGCGACGTCGAACAGCTGCGCCGGCGCGTGCGCGAACTTCTGCACCACGCGGGTGATGTCGAAGTGGCCTTCGTGCACGCATTCGAGCGCGGCATTGAGCGCGAACTGCACCAGCGGCAGGCCGCTCGGCGCGCGCGTGTACGGATTCTCTTTCTCGCTCAGCAGATGCGGAGCGTGGTCGGTCGCCAGCACGTCGATGACGTCGTCCGCCAGCGCGCGCAGCAGCGCTTCACGGTCGGACGCGTCCTTGATCGCCGGGTTGCACTTGATCTTGTGACCCAGGCGCGCGTAGTCGGCACGGTCGAAACGCAGGAAATGGATGCAGGTCTCGGCGGTGATGCGCTTGCGCAGCTTGCCGGCGCCGTCGACTAGCGGGCCGCGTTCGAACAGCGCGAGTTCGTCGGCGGTCGAGATGTGCAGCACGTGCAGGCGGGTGTCGTGACGGCGCGCCAGCGACAGCGCCAGCTGCGTCGACTTCATGCAGGCCTCGCGCGAGCGGATGTCCGGGTGGCATTCGGCCGGAATGTCGTCGCCGTACTTCGCCACGTATTCGCGCTGGATCGCGTCGATCGTCGGCGTGTCCTCGCAGTGCGTGATGATCGGCACCGGGGTCTCGCGGAAGATGCCGTCGAGCGTCTCGGGATTGTCGACGAGCATGTTGCCGGTCGACGCGCCCATGAACACCTTGACGCCCGGCGTGGTCAGCGGATCGATGCGGCGCACGTGGTCGAGGTTGTCGTTGCTCGCACCCATGTAGAAGCCGTAGTTCGCGCGCGCGCGGCCGGCGGCGCGGTCGTACTTGTCCTGCAGCACGTCGGCGCTGAGCGTCGGCGGACTGGTGTTGGGCATGTCCATGAAGCTGGTCAGGCCACCGGCGACGGCGGCGGCCGACTCGGTCGCCATGTCGGCCTTGTGCTCCATGCCCGGCTCACGGAAGTGCACCTGGTCGTCGATCATGCCGGGCAGCAGCCAGCGGCCGGCGGCGTCGACGATGGTGTCGCCATCGCGGGCGGCGAGGTCACCGCCGATCGCGGCGATTCGGCCGTCGGCGCCGACGCGCAGGTCGCCGTCGAAGATGCGGCCTTCGTTGACGAGGCGGGCGTTGCGGATCAGGGTCGAGGTCATGGCTTGGGGTCCAGGTTCGGCATCGGCACGGGGTCGTTCCCGCCCGGATGCAGGGGATGGCAGCGCGACAGACGGCGCAGCGCGAGCCAGCCGCCACGCAGCACGCCGAAGCGGGCGATGGCGACCATCGCGTATGACGAGCAGCTGGGATGGAAGCGGCAGCGCGGGCCGAGCAGGGGGCTGATGAAGCGCTTGTAGCCGCGCAGCAGGACGATGAGCAAGCGCGCGATCACGGCATCTCGGCGGGGGCGATGAACACGGTGGTCGGGACGGTTGCTGCTGCAGGGGCATGCAGGGTATAACACGCCGCTTCCCCGCCCAAGGGAATGACAAGGATCGCAGCACGTGGCAGTCAAGAAACCCGCAAAGAAGGCCGTCAAGAAGGCCGCAAAGCCCGCCGCGAAGGCAGCCGTCGGGAAGAAGGCTGCCCCCGTCACCAAGCCACCCGCCAAGAAGGCGCCGGCCCCGAAGAAGCCCGCCGCCAAGGCCGCGCCCGCCAAGCCGGCTGCGAAGAAGGCGCCGGCCAAGGCACCCGCGAAGAAGCCCGCGGCGCCCAAGCCTGTTGCCAAGGCAGCACCGGCCAAGGCGGCTGCCAAGAGTGCGCCGGCGAAGAGCGTGCCTGCAAAGAAAACGGTGAAGGCAACCCCGGCGAAAGCCGCGGCCGCCCCGCCTGCGACGAAGCCGAAGGCCGCTGCTCCCGCAGCGGTGACCAAGCCCGTCGCGAAGAAGGCGGCGCCGGACAAGTCGATCGCCGACAAGTCCGCTGCCGCCCCGAAGACGGAGGCCCCGAAGAAGGCTCCCGCTCCGGCGAAAGCCGCCGCGCCGAAGCCGGTGCCGGCATCCACTCCCACGAAGCGTCCACGTCCGGCCGGCAAAGTCGCCGTCGCGGGCGTTGCGCGCCAGCAAGAGCCGGCGCCAAGAACAAAGGTGAAGGTCGTGCAGTACAAGACCGATGCAGAAACAGGTCGTCCCATTCTTCCGCAGGGCTACAAGCCCGGCGCCGACGAGGAGTACATGAGTGCGTTGCAGCTCGAGTACTTCCGCCAGCGCCTGCAGAACTGGCGTGCGGATCTGGTCGAAGAATCCAAGCAGACGATCGAGAATCTCAAGGACGAAGTGCGTGACGTCGGCGACGAAGCCGAACGTGCCACCCGCGAAACCGAGAACTCGCTCGAACTGCGCACCCGCGACCGCTACCGCAAGCTGATCGGCAAGATCGACAGCACGCTCAAGCGCGTCGACGCGGGCGAGTACGGCTACAGCGTCGATTCGGGCGAAGAGATCGGCCTCGACCGTCTCGAAGCGCGTCTGACCGCCGAGCGTACGATCGACGAGCAGGAGCGCTGGGAACATCTGCAGAAGCAGATGGGCGACTGATCGTCGTCGTCCCGGTGTCGGAAGAAGCCCGCGCAAGCGGGCTTCTTCGTATCCGCGCCCGTGCGCGGCACAGCATTACTGCAGGTCGCGCAGATCCAGCTGGCGCAGCTTCGGTGCCCTGATCGCGGTCGTCGCGACTACGCCCATCGTCACGAAGCCGCCGATGACGACCGCCGGCACCAGGCCGAGCAGGCGTGCCATCGAGCCCATGTAGAACGCGCCGATCTCGTTCGACGAACCGACGAACAGGCCGTTGATCGACGACACCCGGCCGCGCATGTGGTCGGGCGTCGACAGCTGCATGATCGTCGAGCGCATGACGACCGACACGCCGTCGCACATGCCCGACAGCAGCAGGAAGAACGCCGACAGCCAGAATGCCGTCGACAAGCCGAAGCCGACCATGCACAAGCCGAAACCGGCGACCGCGCACAGCAGGAAGCGGCCCGCATTGCGCTGGATCGGATTGCGCGCCAGCCAGATGCCCATCGCGACCGACCCCAGCGCAGGCGCGCTGCGCAGGATGCCCAGGCCTTCCGGCCCGTAGGCGAGGATATCGTGGATGAAGGCCGGCGCCAGCGAGATCGCGCCGCCGAACAGCACCGCGAACATGTCCAGCGCCAGTGCCGCGAGCAGGATCTGGTGGCCGAACACGAAGCGCGCACCTTCGGCGATGCTGGCGAACACGGGTTCGCGCTGCAGCAGCTGCGGCGGTTCGGTGACGCCCATGCGGCCGAGGAACACGATCACCACCAGTGCGAGCATCGACGCCAGCAGGAACACACCGGGAATGCCGAGGGGCTTGATGAGCAGGCCGCCGATCGCCGGGCCGATCACCATCGCGCTCTGGAACACGATGCTGCCCAGACTCGCGCCGCGGACGAACTGGTCGCGCGGCAGCACGCGGGCGAACAGCGCGTTGTAGACCGGGCCGAGAAACGCGCGGACCATGCCGGTCAGCATGATCGGCAGATACAGCAGCCAGACGCTGCCGGCGATCAGACCCGAGGTCAGCAGCGCCAGCAGCAGCGGCGTGATCGCCAGACCCGCGGCGGCCGCCATGCCGAGCTTGCGACGCGGCAGATGGTCGACCAGATACCCGGCGAAGGGCGCGACGCAGAAGTAGGGCAGCACTTCCGCCAGACCGATGAGGCCGAGCATCCACGGATTGCCGGTCTCGGCGTAGATGTGCCAGCCGGCCGTGACCGCGACGATCTGGTAGGACAGGATCGTGAAGATGCGGTAGCCCAGCAGGGCGCGGAAATTGCGGTTGCGCAGCGGCGCCGCACGGCTGGTATCGATGACGCCGGGTTCGTCGGGCTCCGGCGGCGGTGCGGTGCTCACGCCAACGCGCGCTGCGCGCGGTCGCGGATGAAGGCGAGCAGGGCGGCCAGGCCGTTGTTGCGGGTCGGCGACAGGTGTTTCGCCAGCCCGATGTCGCCGATGTAATCGGCATCGGTGTCGACGATCTCACGCGCGCTGCGGCCACTGTAGACACGCAGGGCGAGATAGATCAGACCCGAAACGATCGCCGAATCGCTGGCGGCGGCGAAGTCGAGACGCTCGGCGTCACCGGAGGCGACGATCCAGACCATCGACTGGCAGCCGTGCAGACGGTGTTCTTCGGTCTTCAATGCATCGGGAAACTCGGGCAGCTTGCGGCCCAGATCGATCAGGTACTGGTAGCGCTCGGACCAGTCGCCGAAGAAGGCGAACTCTTCGGCGATGGCGCGCTGGGCATCGGCGGGGCTGGCTTCGAGGGGGAACTTGTTGGCAGTCACGGGGGAGTCGGCTCTCAGACGCGGACACGCGTTCGCAAGCCCGATATTGTGACCGATCCGCTTCGAGGACAGCGCTCGCGCTGGCCGGCGATCGCCCGCTTCCACGTTCGCTGAGGTTTACAGGACACCGGTTTCTCACGATCCTCACGCCTATTCATGGAAAGTCCGCCGCGATTCGGCGCAAGGGGAGAGGCGCTTTGGCAAACGCGATCGTCTGGTTCCGGAACGACCTGCGACTCGACGACAACCCGGCGCTGCGTGCCGCACTGGATGCGGGGCTCGCGCCTGTCTGTGTGTACATCCATGCGCCCGACGAAGAGGGCGACTGGGCCCCGGGCGCAGCCTCGAACGCCTGGCGCCATCGCTCGCTGGCCGCGCTTGACGCCGAGCTGCGCAAGCGCGGCAGCCGGCTGCGTCTGTTCCATGGTCCCAGCCACGCGACGCTCGAGACGCTGGTCGACACCTGCGAGGCCGAGGCGGTGTTCTGGAACCGGCGCTACGACCCGGCAATCGAAGCGCGTGACACCGCGATCAAACGCGATCTGCGCGAATCTGGCGTGCGCGCCGAAAGCCACAACGGTGCGCTGATGCTCGAGCCCTGGTCGCTGCAGACCGGGCAGGGCGGGCCATACAAGGTGTTCACCCCGTTCTGGCGCAAGGCGCTGACCGAACTGCAGCTGCCCGAGACCTGGGAGGCGCCGCGCACGCTGCCCGCCGTGGACACCGGGCCGTCGGGCGTTGCACTCGACGACCTGCAGCTCGCACCGACGCTGGATTGGGACACCGGTTTCTGGACGTTTTGGGATCCGGGCGAAGCCGGCGCGCACGAAGCGCTGGAGGTGTTCATCGACGGCGCCTTGCGCGGCTACCGCGCGAGCCGCGATCGTCCCGACCAGGCCGGCACCTCGCGCCTGTCGCCGCATCTGCATTTCGGCGAGATCGCGCCCTGGCGCGTGGTCGCCGCGCTCGAAGCCGAACGCAATGCATCCACCGCGCCCGATATCGATGCCTACGTGCGCGAGCTGGGCTGGCGCGAGTTCGCCCATCACCTGCTGCACCATTTTCCGAAGACGCCGGAGGAGAACTTCAATCCGCGCTTCGAGCGGTTCCCGTGGGCGCGCGTGCAGCCGACTGCGCTCGATGCCTGGAAGCGGGGGCGTACCGGCGTGCCGATCGTCGATGCGGGCCTGCGCGAGCTCTGGCACGTGGGCTGGATGCACAACCGCGTGCGCATGATCGTCGGCAGCTGGCTGTGCAAACACATGCGCATCCACTGGCGCGAAGGCGCGCACTGGTTCTGGGACACGCTGGTGGACGCCGATCTGGCCAACAACACGCTGGGCTGGCAGTGGATCGGCGGCACCGGCGCGGACGCCTCGCCGTATTTCCGTGTGTTCAATCCGGTCACGCAGGCGCAGAAGTTCGATCCCGACGGCAGCTACATCGCGCGCTGGGTGCCCGAACTCGCCGAGCTGCCGGTACCGCTGCGCTTCAGTCCGTGGACCGATCCGGATCTGCTCAAGTCCGTCGCGCCCGATTACCCCGTCGAGCCGATCGTCGATCTCGCCGCGGGCCGCGAAGCCGCGCTGGCGGCCTACCAGGCATCGCGCTGACGCGCGTTGACCCTGCCGCGGTCGCGTGATCCACTCGGTCGGCTGACTTCTTGGGAGGGGAGATGGCCGAGACCGCCGCACCACCACGCCGCAGGCGCCTGCGCCGCCAGCCGATGACGCGGGTCGACACCGCCTGGCTGCGCATGGAGCGCCCGACCAATCCGATGATGATCACCGCCGTGCTGGTGTTCACCGAACGGATGTCGGTGGACGCGCTGCGCGCACTGGTCGACGCCCGCTTTCTGGCTTACGCGCGGTTCCGGCAGAAGGCCGTCGATGCGACGACCGGCGCGACCTGGATCGAGGATGCGCACTTCGATCTCGACTGGCACGTGCGACGCGCCGCTCTGCCGGGTCGCATCGCCGGCAGCAGCGCGCTCGAGGAAAAACGCGCGCTCGAAGCGTTCACCGGCGAGCTCGCCTCGACGCCGCTCGATCCCGGCAAGCCGCGCTGGCAGTTCCATCTGGTCGAAGACTACGCCGGCGGTTCGGCGCTGGTCGCGCGCATCCATCACTGCTACGCCGACGGCATCGCGCTGGTGCAGGTGCTGCTGTCGCTGACCGATACCGAGCGTCATCCGCAGCCGGCGCAGACCCTGCCGCAGGCCTGGCTCAAGGCCGATGGCGCCGGTGTGGAGCGACGTGTCGGCGCAGTCGCCCGCTATCGCAAGCTCGGCGGACAGGTGCTCGATCGCGGCATGGCGATGTACCGCGATCCGACCCTGGCCAACGTGCTGGCGCGCGAAGGCGGCGAGATCGCCCGCGAACTGCTGTATGCGCTGTCGCTGTCCGACGATCCGCCGTCGCTGCTGCGCGGGGAACTCGGTGTCAGCAAGCGCGTCGCCTGGGCCGAGCCGCTGTGCCTGGACGAAGTCAAAGCGGTCGGGCGTGCGTTCGACTGCACCGTCAACGATGTGCTGATGGCCGCGGCCGCCGGCGCGCTGCGCGGCTACATGCGCGAGCGCGGCGCCGAGCCCGACGGCATGACGCTGCGCGCGACGGTGCCGGTGAATCTGCGCCCGCTCGAGCACGCGAAGAAACTCGGCAATCACTTCGGCCTCGTGTTCCTCGACCTGCCGGTCGGCGAGGCGAATCCCGCGCGTCGGCTCGAACGCGTGGCGGCCTGCATGCGCGAGCTCAAGGATTCGCGCCAGGCGATCGTCGCCTACGGTCTGCTGGCGGCGCTGGGCATGGCGCCGCAATCGGCGCAGGGCATCGCGCTGGATCTTTTCAGCCGCAAGGCCTCGGCGGTGGCGACGAACGTGCCCGGCCCGCAGCAGCCGCTGTACCTCGCCGGCTGCGCGCTGCGCGAGATGATGTTCTGGGTGCCGCAGACCGGTTCGATCGGCATCGGCCTGTCGATCCTGAGCTACGACAACCGCGTACATTTCGGCCTCGTCGCCGACGCGCGGCTGGTGCCCGATCCCGATGCGGCGATCGCGCATTTCCGGCGCGAGTTCGACACCCTGCTGTACCTGGCGATGATGGGCGACTGGTCCCGGGCGCTCGACGCGCAGGCGGCGGAAGCGCTGCTCGACTGACGGCGCGCCGCACGGGCATTCGTGCTGAACGATGTCCGTCCGGACGCATACCCCGTCACCCCGCGTGCATTCTGAACACGCTAAGTTCGGCTCCGATTTCAACGTTCCGGGCACCTTCGCCCGCACCGGACACCAGGAGACCGACACCATGCGCAGACTCACCACCGCAGGCCTCACCACCGCGCTCGCCAGCACCCTGCTGCTGTCCAGCTGCGCGACCTACACCGGCCAGACCAATGCGCCGGACGATCCGAACCGCACCCGCAACAACGCGCTGATCGGCGCGGGCATCGGCGCGGTCGCCGGTCTGCTCAGCGGTGGCGATGCGACCGAGCGCCGCCAGCGCGCGATGGTCGGTGCCGGTGTCGGCGGTCTCGCCGGCGGCGCGGTCGGCGTCTATCAGGATCGTCAGGAAGCAGAGCTGCGTCGCCAGACGCAGGGCACCGGTATCCAGGTCGACCGCGATGGCGATGTCATCAAGCTCAACCTCCCGGACGGCGTGACCTTCGACTTCGGCAAGGCCGATCTCAAGTCGCAGTTCTACCCGGCGCTCAACAACGTCGCCCGCACGCTGGCCGAGTACGACCAGACCATCGTCGAGATATCCGGCCACACCGACAGCGTCGGCACCGACGCGGTCAACCAGCGCCTGTCGCAGCAGCGCGCCGACTCGGTGGGCAACTACCTGATCGGTCAGGGCCTGCTGCGTCAGCGCTTCGAGATCGTGGGCTTCGGCAAGACCCGCCCGGTGGCCGACAACAGCACCGAGCAGGGCCGCGCGCTGAACCGCCGCGTCGAGATCCGCGTGATTCCGCTGCAGTCGTAAGGGCTGCAAGTTTCACGAGAAGAAAAGCCCCGGCAGTGCCGGGGCTTTTTTGTGGCTTCGATACTTCGAAGCAAGATCAAAATGGGCCCCAGCGTTCGCTGGGGCGACGGTGCACGTCGATGCTGTCATCCCAGCGAACGCTGGGATCCATTTTGATCTTGCTGTAGCGCGTGGCTCAAAGCGCCTCGATCACACCCGCAGCGCCCATGCCCGTGCCGATACACATCGTCACCAGGCCATAGCGCTTCTTGCGACGGCGCATGCCGTGGACGATCGTCGCGGTGCGGATCGCACCGGTCGCGCCCAGCGGATGACCCAGCGCGATCGCGCCGCCCAGCGGATTGACCTTGGACGGATCGAGCTTGCTGTCGCGGATCACCGCCAGCGCCTGCGCGGCGAAGGCTTCGTTGAGTTCGATCCAGTCGATGTCGTCGAGCGTGAGTCCGGCCTGCGCCAGCGCCTTCGGGATCGCCGCGATCGGGCCGATGCCCATGACCTCAGGACGCACGCCGGCGACGGCGAAGCTGACGAAACGCGCCAGCGGCTTCAGGCCGTAGTCCTGCACCGCGCGGCCCGAGGCGAGCAGGATACCGGCGGCACCGTCGCTCATCTGCGAGCTGTTGCCGGCCGTCACCGAACCGCCGAACTGGCCGTTGCGGAACACCGGACGCAGCTTGGTCAGGCCTTCGATCGACGAGTCCTGACGCGGACCTTCGTCCGTATCGACCAACAGCGTCTTCAGACGCACGGCATTGCCGGCGAGGTCGGGCTGGTGGGAGATGATCTCGTAGGGACTGATCTCGTCCTTGAACTCGCCGGCCTGGATCGCGGCGATGGCCTTCTGGTGCGAGGCGAGGGCGAACGCGTCCTGGTCCTCGCGCGAGACCTTCCATTCCTCGGCGACCTTTTCGGCGGTGATGCCCATGCCGTAGGCGATCGCGACGTGGTCGTCCTTGAACACGCTCGGCGACAGCGCGACCTTGTTGCCCATCATCGGCACCATCGACATCGATTCGGTGCCACCGGCCAGCATCAGGTCGGCGTTGCCGAGGCGGATCTCGTTCGCCGCCAGCGCGACGGCCTGCAGGCCGGACGAGCAGAAGCGGTTGATGGTCTGCGCGGCGACGGTATCGGGCAGACCGGCCAGCAGCACGCCGATGCGCGCCACGTTCATGCCTTGCTCGCCCTCGGGCATCGCGCACCCGATCACGGCGTCGTCGATGCGGTTGACGTCGATGCCCGGCGCCTGCGCGACAACGGCTTTGAGCACGTGCGCGAGCATGTCGTCGGGACGGGTGTTGCGGAACACGCCCTTGGGCGCCTTGCCCACCGGGGTGCGGGTGGCGGCGACGATGTAGGCGTCCTGGATCTGCTTGCTCATGGAATGATCTCGTAAGTGAGTGAGGGGGTGAGGGCGTCAGCCGGGTTGCTTCGACTGACGCTTCGCGCGCACTGCGCGCCTGACGTCCTCACTAGTTCCGAAGCGGCTTGCCGGTCTTGAGCATGTGGCCGATGCGTGCCTGGGTCTTCTCCTGCTGGGCGAGCTCGACGAAGTGCGTGCGCTCCAGGCGGATCAGCCAGTCCTCGTCGACGACCGCGTTGCGGTCCACGTCGCCGCCGCACAGCACGGTGGCGATACGCTCGGCGATCTCGTAGTCGTACTCGCTGACGAAACGGCCTTCGAGCATGTTGACCAGCAGCATCTTGAACGTGGCGATGCCGACGTCGCCGGCGACCCGGATCGCGCGCGCGGGCAGCGGCGGGCGATAGCCGGCTTCGGCCAGCGCCGATGCCTGCTGACGCGCCACGTGCAGCAGCTCGAACGCGTTGAAGGTGACGATGTCGTCGGCGCGCAGCAGGCCGAGTTCCTTGGCGTTGACCGCCGAGTTCGACACCTTGGCCATCGCGATGGTCTCGAAGGTCTTCTTCAGCTCGGCGAACACGTCGCCGTTCGGGCCCGCGGCCTCGGACGCACGCACCGCCAACTCCTTCAGGCCGCCGCCGGCCGGCAGCAGGCCGACACCGGCCTCGACCAGACCGATGTAGCTTTCGAGATGCGCCACGGTGCGCGCGCTGTGCATCTGGAACTCGCAGCCACCGCCCAGCGCCAGCCCGCGTACGGCCGCGACGACCGGCACCAGCGAGTACTTGATGCGCTGGCTGGTCTTCTGGAAGTTCTCGACCATCGATTCGAACGCGTCGACCTTGCCGGCCTGCAGCAGGCCCAGCGCGCCGGCGAGATCGGCGCCGGCCGAGAAGGGCTCCTTCGGCTGCCAGATCACCACGCCCTTGAACTTGCGCTCGGCGATGCCGATCGCGTCCTGGATGCCGTCGAGCACGTGGTCGGAGACCGTGTGCATCTTGGTCTTGAAGCTGATCACGCCGATGTCGTCGCCATCCGTCCACAGCCGGATGCCGTCGTTCTCGTACACCGTCTCGCCCTGATCGAAGCGCTCACCCAGCAGCGGATCGGGGAAGCGCTGGCGGCGATACACCGGCAGCGCCGAGCGCGGCAGCTTGGCGTTCTTCGACGGACTGTAGCTGCCCTCGGCGGCGTGCACGCCCTCGCGGCCATCGAACACCCAGTCGGGCAGCGGCGCGCTGCTCATGGTCTTGCCGGCGACGATGTCCTCGGCGATCCAGTCGGCGACCTGCTTCCAGCCGGCGGCCTGCCACAGTTCGAACGGACCCTGCTGCCAGCCGTAGCCCCAGCGGATCGCCAGATCCACGTCACGCGCGGTCTCGGCGATGTCTTCCAGATGCACGGCGCTGTAGTGGAACAGATCACGCAGGATCGCCCAGACGAACTGCGCCTGCGGATGCTCGCTGGCGCGCAGTTGGGCCATGCGCTGCGCCGGGTCCTTGGTCTTGAGGATCGCGACGACCTCGTCGGCGGCCTTGCGGTCGGAGGCGCGGTAATCCTGCTTCTCGAGATCCAGGACCAGGATGTCCTTGCCGGCCTTGTGGAAGATGCCGGCGCCGGTCTTCTGGCCCAGTGCGCCCTTGTCGATCAGCGCGGTCAGCCACTTCGGCGAGGCGAAGTATTCGTGCCAGGGATCGTCGGGCAGCGTGTCGGCCATCGTTTTGATGACGTGCGACATCGTGTCCAGACCGACGACATCCGAGGTGCGGTAGGTCGCCGACTTCGGGCGGCCGAGCAGGGGACCGGTCAGCGCATCGACCTCGTCGAAACCGAGCTTCGATTCCTGGGTGTGGTGGATCGTCGACAGGATCGAGAACACGCCGATCCGGTTGCCGATGAAGTTCGGCGTGTCCTTGGCGTAGACCACGCCCTTGCCGAGCTGGGTCACCAGGAAAGCTTCGAGGCCCTCGAGCACCGCTTGGTCGGTGGTCTTGGCCGGAATCAGTTCGGCCAGATGCATGTAGCGCGGTGGATTGAAGAAGTGCACGCCGCAGAAGCGGTAGCGCAGTTCTTCGGGAAGAACATCCGCCAAGGCATTGATTCCAAGGCCCGAGGTGTTGCTGGCGAGCACCGCATGCGCCGGCACGTGCGGGGCGATCTTGCGGTAGAGGTCCTGCTTCCAGTCCATCTTCTCGGCGATCGCCTCGATGATCAGGTCGCAGCTTTCGAGTTCGGCCAGGCCGGTCTCGTAGTTCGCCGGGACGATGGCCTCGGCGAGCGACTTGCTGCTCAGCGGCGCCGGGCTCAGCTTGGCCAGGTTCGCGAGCGCCTTGCGCACCACGCCGTCCTTGTCGCCTTCCTTGGCCGGCAGGTCGAACAGAACCGTGTCGATCCCGGCATTGGTCAGGTGCGCGGCGATCTGCGCGCCCATGACACCCGCGCCGAGGACCGCGGCACGACGTACAAGCAATTTCTCAGACATTTGCTCCATCCCTTTGTTTCGAAAGAAACCCGGCGTGGGCCGGGCTGGTGGTCAGGCGCGGAACCCGGCCGCGGCGAAGCGGATCAGCTCGCCGGCGATCCGGGTGCGGTGCGCATGTTCGGTGGTGCCCGGTGGGCGTTTGATCAGGCCGAAATCGGCCATCGCATAGGTCAGCGCGCCAGCGAGGAAATCGAGGCGGCCGTAGAGCTCGGCCTTGCCGAGATCCGGCAGGCAGCCGGCGAGGGCGCTGGCGAACTCGCGCGGTACATGGCCGTACTGCTCGGAGAGGAACTTGCGCAGGGCGTCGTTCTTCTCCACGTAGGCCCGCGCGATCACCCGCACGAAGGCGCCGCTGCCGGCGCGGCCACTGGCCATGTCCAGCGCGGGCTCGACGAAGGCGGCGATGATCGGCTCGATCTCGCCGGGCTGTTCGGCCAGCGCGCGCTTGAGCTGGGCGAGGCGCTGCGCGCTCATCTGGTCCATCCGGCGGCGGAAGACCTCGTTGACGAGGTTTTCCTTGCTGCCGAAGTGGTAGTTGACCGCGGCGATGTTCACATCCGCCCGGCCGGTCACCTGGCGCAGCGACGTGCCCGCGAACCCGTGGGTCGCAAAAAGTTCTTCGGCGGCGCCGAGGATCTTGTCCTTGGTGGAGAACTGGGCGGTGCTGGCCATGACGACGGGTGCCTCGATCAAACGCTTGTTTGGATTCTGGGGTCCAAGCGCCTGACGCGTCAATGACCGACAACCCACCCGGGGCCGACGCAGTTGCAGCAGATACGTTAGAATTGCCGCAGCCATGTTGGCTAAACCCGCGTTTCGGCGCGGGTTTTTCCATGTAGACTCGGCCGTTCCGGAGTGGACGGCCCCATTCCAGACCGGAGAACACCCGATGGCGCTCGAGCGCACTCTTTCCATCGTCAAGCCCGATGCCGTTGCCAAGAACGTCATTGGCGAGATCTATTCCCGCTTCGAAAAGGCCGGCCTGAAGATCGTGGCCGCCAAGTACAAGCAGCTGACCCGCGAGGAAGCCGAAGGCTTCTACGCCGTGCACAAGGAGCGTCCGTTCTTCGGCGCGCTGGTCGAGTTCATGACCTCCGGCCCGGTGATGATCCAGGCGCTGGAAGGCGAGAACGCCGTGGCCGCGCACCGCGACCTGCTGGGCGCCACCAATCCGAAGGACGCCGCGCCGGGCACGATCCGCGCCGACTTCGCCGACTCCATCGACGCCAACGCCGCCCACGGTTCGGATTCGGTCGAGAACGCGCAGACCGAGATCGCATACTTCTTCAAGAACGACGAAGTCGTTTCCCGCTGAGGGATGCCATCGTGACCGAGGTCGCCATCGACGCCAGCGTCGCCAAGCAGAACCTGCTCGACCTCGACCGCGAGGGTATGGAGCGCTTTTTCGCCGAGACGCTCGGCGAAAAGCGCTTCCGTGCCCACCAGATCATGAAGTGGATCCACCACCGGTACGTCACCGACTTCAACGAGATGACCGACCTGGGCAAGGCGTTGCGCGCCAAGCTCGAGGCGCATGCCGAAGTCCGCGTGCCGCAGATCCAGTTCGAGAAGCCCTCCACCGACGGCACCCACAAGTGGCTGCTGGCGATGGACGGCAAGAATGCGATCGAGACCGTCTACATCCCCGACAAGTCGCGCGGCACGCTGTGCGTGTCCTCGCAGGTCGGCTGTGCGCTCAATTGCCAGTTCTGTTCCACCGCGACCCAGGGCTTCAACCGCAACCTGTCGACCGCCGAGATCATCGGCCAGGTCTGGGTGGCCGCGAAGCATCTGGGCAACGTGCCGCACAAGCAGCGCCGCCTGACCAATGTCGTGATGATGGGCATGGGCGAGCCGCTGATGAATTTCGACAACGTCGTCCGCGCGATGAGCATCATGCGCGACGATCTGGGCTACGGCCTGGCGAACAAGCGCGTCACGCTGTCGACCGCCGGCATGGTGCCGATGATCGACAGGCTGGGCGAAGTCAGCGACGTGTCGCTGGCGGTCTCGCTGCACGCGGCCAACGACGCGCTGCGCACCGAGCTGGTGCCGCTGAACAAGAAGTACCCGATCGCCGAGCTGATGGAAGCCTGTGCGCGCTATGCGCAGCGCAAGCGCGGCGAGTCGATCACCTTCGAATACACGCTGATGAAGGACGTCAACGACCAGCCGCAGCACGCACGCGAGCTGGCCTGTCTGATGCGCGATTTCGACAATCGCCTGCAGATGAAGGACGCGGCGAAGGTGAATCTGATCCCGTTCAACCCGTTCCCGGGCACGCGCTACGAGCGTCCGGACGATGCGACGATCCGCCGGTTCCAGAAGCTGCTCAACGAATCGGGCCGCATTGCGCCGGTGCGCCGCACCCGCGGCGACGACATCGACGCGGCCTGCGGCCAGCTCAAGGGCCAGGTCGCAGATCGCACGCGCCGCCAGGCCGAACACCTCAAGCGTCTCGAGACGCAGGGCGGTCCAGGTGTCGATGCGGCTGCCTGAGGCTGCCGGTCTCGTCGTCCTCCTGCTGGCAGTGTCTGGCTGTTCACGCCTCGACTTCGTCAAGCCCAGTGGCAAGAGCAATTTCCGCCCGGATCAGCGCACCTACGAAACCCGCGGCAATGCGGAATTCCGTCGCGGTGAGGCGGCGCGCGGCCAGCTGGGGATCGCCACGCGCGAGTTCGAAGCCGGCAATTTCGACGCCGCCGCCAAGGCCGCGCGCGATGCGCTGAAAGGCGAGGGCACGGCGGCCGACGCCAATACGCTGCTGGCGGTGATCGAAGACCGCCGCGGCCGCAGCGCCCAGGCCGGTGGCTACTACAAGGCCGCGGCTGAGCGCGCGCCCGACCAGGGCGCCTACCTCAACAACTACGGCACCTGGCTGTGCCGCAACGGCCGGGCGACCGACGCGCTGGCGTATTTCGACGCCGCGGTCCGCGATCCGGCCTATGGCGATCCGTCCGGCGCGCTGGCCAACGCCGGCGCCTGTGCGATGAGCGCGGGCGACATGGCGCGCGTCGAACGCGACCTGCGCGCGTCGCTGGAGCTCGATCCGGAGAACGTCGTCGCCCTCGATGCGATGTCGCGCTACCTCGTTTCCGAGCAGCGTTACTTCGATGCGCGGGCTTTTTCGCAACGACGGCTTGCCGCCGCCCCCGCAACTACGGCAGCATTGCAACTTGCGGTGCAGATCGAAACCGCGCTCGGCGACACAGGGGCCGCCGACCGATACCAGCGACGCTTGCGGGCGGAGTTTCCGTCTGCACCGAACCTACAGCCAAGGGAAACGAGTCCACCATGAGTTCTTCGAACCAGACCATGCCAGCGTCTTCGCCTGGGGTCGGAGAACGTCTGCGCGATGCGCGCATGGAGGCCGGGCTGACGGTCGCCGATGTCGCCGCTCGGTTGCGCATGCAGCTGCGAGTCGTCGACGCGCTCGAAGCCGAAGACTGGGCCCGCCTCGGCGCGCCGGTGTTCATCCGCGGACAGCTGCGCAGCTACCTGCGCCTGCTCAAACTCCCCGAATCGCTGGCCGACGGGGTATCCGACGCCAACGTGCGTCCGCCGGAGCTCACCCCGCGCACCTACACCCCGCCGATGCAGCGCATGCTCGACAAGGCCATGGGCCGGGCGGTGTACGTGGTGATCACCGCGCTGATCGCGGTGCCGGTGTGGGTGGCGACGCGTTCGCACGTCGACAACAGCCGTCCGGTCGAAACCGCCTCGCTGGGGCTCGACGGCAACCTCCAGACGCCCGCCGACGCCGCGCGTCCCGCACGTCCGACGCCGGTGACCGCCTCGCTCGGTGCGTTGCCCAAGCGTGCGCCGGTGGTGCCGGCCGCGTCCGAATCCGTTGCTGATGCGGGCGCGGGCCTCGTGATGCGCTTCAGCGGCGACAGCTGGATCGAGGTGATCGGCCCCGATGGCGCGCAGGTCGAGCAGGCACTCGTGCAGGCCGGCCAGGAGCGCCGCTTCGACGCGGGCACCGTCAGCCGCGTCAAGCTCGGCAATGCCACCGCCGTCGAAGTGTCGAGCGGCGGCGACGTTCAGGATCTGTCCCGGTTCCAGCGGGCCAACGTGGCACGCTTTACGGTATCCTCCGACGGCGCGCTGGCGCCGGCTTCCGAGTAATTCCGGGCGACCGCGCCGGGTTCCGGACCACCGCATCGTTGCGGGGTCCCGCGATCCTTCTTTCATCCGTTTGACCCGCCTTCGACAGCGGGCGTAGAGACCATATGGCGATTGACGAGTTGCTGGACGAACGCGAGCAGGGGGAGCGGGTCAAGGCCTGGCTTCGCGACAACGCTCTGGGACTGGTGGGTGGCCTGGTGGTCGGCGCCGCGCTGATCGGTGGCTGGCAATACTGGAAGAACCGCACGCACACGCAGGCGGTCGAACAGCACTCCGCCTACCAGACCGCGCTGCTGGACATCCGCTCGGGCGAATTCGACAAGGCCTCCCAGGCCGTGGCCGGCCTGCCGGATACCGCGTACAGCGAACTGGCCGCGCTGCAGCTTGCCAAGGCGCAGGTCGACAAGGGCGATCGCGATGCCGCGATCGCGACGCTCGAAGCCGTCAAGGGCGCCGAGCCGGGGGTGGCGGCCGTGGTGAAGCAGCGTCTCGCGCGCCTGCTGACCGATGCCGGTCGCGGCGAAGACGCGGTCAAGCTGCTCGCCGATGCCGACGATGCGGTGTCGCTGGAAGCCCGCGGCGATGCGCATTTCGCACTCAAGCAGAACGAACAGGCCCGCGCGGACTACGCGCAGGCCCTGCGCCAGCTCGACAGCGCCGCGCAACAGCGTGGCCTGATCGAACTCAAGCTTTCCGAAGTCGGCGGCACGCCGGACGAACCCGAGGTTGAATCCTGATGACCGACCAGACCGCGCGTGGCGCGTCTTCCCATGCGCCGAACCGCCTCGTGCGCATCGCGGCGATCGCGCTCTGCGTGATGACCGTCACCGGCTGCAGCACCGTGCGCGGCTGGTTCGGCAACAGCGAGAAGGCCAACGCCAAGGCGCTGTCCGAGCCCGCGCCGCTGACCGACATCACCGAGACGCTGAGCGTGTCGCGTCTTTGGTCGGCCAATGCCGGCAAGGGCGAAGGCCGTCTCGGCGTGCGCCAGTCGCCGGCCGTCGCCGATGGCCGCGTCTACGTCTCCGCGATCAAGGGCGGTGTGCGCGCGTTCGATCTGCAGACCGGTGCCTCGCTGTGGCGTTACGATTCGGACCTGCGCCTGAGCGGCGGCCCCGGCGTCGGTGAGGGTCTGGTCGTGGCCGGCAGCCTCGACGGCGAAGTGGTCGCGCTCGACGCCGCCACCGGCGCGGAGCGCTGGACCGCCAAGGTCTCCAACGAAGTCATCGCCGCGCCCGCGATCGGGCAGGGCGTCGTGCTGGTGCGTTCCAACGACGGCCGCGTGACCGCGTTCGACGTCGCCACCGGCGAGCGTCGCTGGTTCTGGGTGCGCGAGCTGCCGTCGCTGACCGTGCGCGGCAACGATGCGCCGGTGCTCGGCCCGGGCTTCGTATTCGTCGGCAACGACGACGGCACCATCGCCGCGCTGTCGCTGTCCGACGGCCGCACGCTGTGGGAGCAGGCCGTGGCCCAGCCCGATGGCCGCACCGAACTCGAGCGCATGTCCGACGTCGACGGCACCCCGGTGCTCGACGAGGCCGTGCTGTTCGCCAGCAGCTACCGGCACCGCACGATGGCGCTGGAAGGCCCGAGTGGCCGTCCGCTGTGGGTCAGCGAGCACGGCGGCGCGAACCGTCCGGGCCTGTCGCCGCAGCGCGTGGTCGTGACCGATGCCAATGGCACCGTCTGGGCGCTCGACAAGTTTAGCGGCACCGCCGCGTGGCAGCAGCCGGCGCTCGCGCGCCGCAACCTGACCGGCGCGGCGATCCAGGGCGATTACGCCGTGGTCGGCGATCTCGACGGTTATCTGCACTGGATGCGTCTCGACGACGGCGAGTTCGTCGCCCGCGAGCGCGCCGGCCGTGATCCGATCCGCGGCGCGCTGGTGGTTGCCGATGGCGTGCTGGTGGTCCAGAACGTCGACGGCAACGTGACCGCCTGGCGCCTGGCGCAGTAATTCCGCCGCAAGTGCGACAATGACGGCCCCGGGCAGCCACCTGCCCGGGGCCGTGTGCTTCCGGGCCATGCCCGCGCGGCACGCAAGACCCATTCGAACGGAATCCGTCCCATGCTTCCCCTCGTCGCCCTCGTGGGCCGCCCCAACGTCGGCAAATCGACGCTGTTCAACGCGCTGACCCGCACCCGCGACGCGCTCGTCCACGACGAGCCGGGTGTCACCCGTGACCGCCATTACGGCGTGTGCCGGCTCAATCCCGACGTGCCGTTCGCGCTCGTCGACACGGGCGGTATCGCCGGCGAGAACATCCATCTCGAGCACGAAGGCCTGGCCGGCCCCACCGCGAAGCAGTCGCGCGCCGCCGCGGCCGAAGCCGATCTCGTGCTGTTCGTCGTCGATGGCCGCGAAGGTGCTTCCGCGCTCGATGACGAGATCCTGCGCTGGCTGCGCAAGATCGACAAACCCACCTTCCTGGTCATCAACAAGACCGACGGACTGGATGCGCGCGCGGCCGAGGCCGACTTCTCGCGTTACGGCTTCTCCGACACGCACGCGATCTCGTCGGCGCACCGCCACGGCATCGACGAGCTCGTCGACGAGATCCTCGAAAAGCTGCCGGAAGTGGGCCAGTCCGAGCAGCTCGACAGCGATCCCGAGCGCGTCCGCGTGACTTTCGTCGGCCGCCCGAACGTGGGCAAGTCGACGCTGGTCAACCGCATTCTCGGCGAGGAGCGGATGATCGCCTCCGAGGTCGCCGGCACCACGCGCGATTCGATCGAGGTCGATCTGGAACGCGACGGGCGCAAATACCGTCTGGTCGACACCGCCGGCATCCGCCGCAAGTCGAAGGTCGACGAGGCAGTCGAGACGTTCTCCATCATCAAGACGCTGCAGGCGATCGAGCATTCGCAGGTCTCCGTGGTGATGATCGACGCCAGCGAAGGCGTGACCGACCAGGACGCCAGCGTGCTCGGCGCGGTGCTCGATTCGGGCCGCGCGCTCGTCGTCGCGGTGAACAAGTGGGACGGCCTCACCGACTACCAGCGCGAGCAGACCGAAGCGCTGCTGTCGCGCAAGCTGGCGTTCGTGCCGTGGGCCGAGGCGGTGCGCATCAGCGCCAAGCACGGCTCGGGACTGCGCGAACTGTTCCAGGCGATCCACCGCGCGCATGCGTCTGCCAATTACAAGTTCGGCACTTCGGAAGTCACCCGCGCGCTCGAGATCGCCTACGAGACCAATCCGCCGCCGGTCGTGCGCGGCCACGCGCCGAAGCTGCGTTACGCGCATCCGGGCGGCGAGAATCCGCCGACGATCATCGTGCACGGCAACCGCCTGCGGACGCTGCCCGACAGCTACAAGCGCTATCTGGAGAACTTCTTCCGCAAGCGCTTCAAGCTGGTCGGCACGCCGGTGCGCTTCCTGTTCCGCGAGGGCGACAACCCCTACAAGGACAAGAAGAACGTGCTCAACGAACGCCAGCTGGCGAAGAAGAAGCGGCTGATCCGGCACGTCAAGCGCAAGTGATTCCGCCGCCGTCCTGCGACACGCTGACAGTCGGCCTGCTGGCCGGCGGCCGCGCGACGCGGCTGGGCGGTCTGGACAAGGCCTGGCTGCTGCGCGAGGGCGTGTCGCAGGTCGAACGCCTTCGCGAGTATTTCGCCGCGCAGTCGTCGCGCGTGCTGATCAGCGCGAATCGCGAGCTGTCGCGTTATGCCGCCGCAGGCATCGACGCGATTCCCGATCGTCATCCCGATGCCGGCCCGCTGTCCGGTCTCGACGCGCTCGCGGCCGCCGCCCCCACGCCGTGGCTGTTCACGCTGCCGGTGGACGCGCTGCATGTCGATGCGACGGTGCTCGCGCGACTGGTCGATGCAGCCGGCGATGCCGGCGTGAGCGCAGAGGACGACGACGGCTTGCAGCCTCTGGTGGCGCTTTGGCCGGTCGCCGCACTGCGCACGGCAGCTGCCGGTGCGTTGCGCGGCGACGATTTCTCCGTGCGCGGCCTGCAGCGCGCACTTGGTATGCGGACGGTGCGCTTCGCGCAGGTCCGCTTCGGCAATCTCAATACGCCCGACGATCTGGTCCGGGCCGGAGTCACCCATGACTGAGCCCACGTTCCCGTTCCGCGTGCCATTCGACGAGGCCTGCGCGATCGTCGATGCCGTCGCCGCAGAGCGTCGTCTGCAACCGCAGACGGTGTCGCTGTCGCGCGCGCATGGCCACGTGCTGGCGCGCGACGTCGTCGCGACGCTGCCGCAGCCGCCGTTCGACAACTCGGCGATGGACGGCTTCGCGCTGCGTCACGCCGATCTCGCGACCGACGGCGCGCCGACGCGCCTGCGTCTGGCCGGCGAGCAGTTCGCCGGCCCCGATGCGGCGCTGACGGTCGAGGCGGGCAGCTGCGTGCGCATCACCACCGGTGCGCCGCTGCCGGCTGGCGCCGACACGGTGGTGATGAAGGAGAACACCGACCTCGATGGCGAGGACGTCGTCGTGCGGATCGCACCGCGCCCCGGCCAGCACGTGCGCCGCGCCGGCGAGGATTCGAACGTCGGCGATCTGCTGCTGCAGGCTGGCGACACGCTGACGCCGGCGCGCATCGGTCTCGCGGCCTCGCAGGGGCTCGCGCAGCTCGACGTGGTGCGCCGTCCGACGGTCGCGGTGTTCGCCACCGGCGACGAACTCGTCGAGCCCGGCATGTCGCTCGGTCCCG
The DNA here is from genome assembly GCF_057657295.1 of Luteimonas sp. Soil_C_16. Classification (NCBI taxonomy): domain Bacteria; kingdom Pseudomonadati; phylum Pseudomonadota; class Gammaproteobacteria; order Lysobacterales; family Lysobacteraceae; genus Luteimonas; species Luteimonas sp. Soil_C_16. Next base: position 166,921 of record NZ_JBDGIS010000004.1, read on the forward strand.
GGCAGATCTACAACTCCAACCGCGACCAGCTGATGGCCCTGCTGCGCGCCGAAGGTCTAGAGCCGGTCGCCTTTCCGACGCTGCCCGACGACGCCGCGCAGGTGACGTCCGCGCTGCGCCATGCCGGCGAAGCCTTCGACCTCGTGCTGACCTGCGGCGGCGTGTCCGCTGGCGAGAAGGACCTTCTGCCCGAGTTGCTGCAGCGCCGGGGCCGCGTGCGGGTGTGGAAGGTCATGATGAAACCCGGCATGCCGCTGCTGCTGGCCGAGGGCGACACGCTCGGTCCGGCGTTGTTCCTGTGCCTGCCGGGCAATCCGGTGTCGGTGCTCGCGACCTGGCTCGCGCTCGGGCGTCGTCTCGTCGACGGCCTGCAGGGCAGGGCGCCGCGGGCATTGCGCCGCGCGCGGCTGGCGTCGGACTGGACCAAGACGCACGAACGTCTCGAGCTGCTACGCGGTCGCTGGTGGATCGACGACGACGGGATCTCGTGGGTCGAGCCGAATCCCGCGGACGGCTCGCATCGCATGCAGGCCGCCGCGGATTCGGACGCGCTGATCGTGCTCGATGCAGGCCCGCGGGATTACTCCCGCGGTATGCCGGTGGATGTGTTGCCCTACTGAGTGCTGCGCTGTCGGGGCCGCGGGACTCGCGGGCGCCCGGACGCCGTGATGCATGAGGCCAGTCCGGCGTCTGCGTGCTGCAGACCCTGAGCACCTCTCCCTCCGGGAGAGGTCGACGCGCACGGCGCGTCGGGTGAGGGTTGTGGCTCTGCAGAGACGCGCGAAGTCACGCGTCTATTCTTCGAGCGGGCGGTCGCGCCTGCGAACCGCAGCGTTCCCCGCGCATCACCCGCGTCCGCGCGATAATCGCGCCATGGCCATCCAGGAACTCACGCCGGCGCAGGCCCGGCAACGCCAGCAGCAGGGCGTGCGCCTGATCGACGTGCGCGATGCCCACCAGCGCGTGACCGGCATGGCCGAAGGCGCGGACGGCGTCGATCGCGCGACGCTCGAAGCTGCGCCGCTGGCGCACGCGCCGGACCTGCAGGCGCCGCTGCTGCTGATCTGCCAGAGCGGTCGACGCTCGATGCAGGCGGCCGAAACGCTGGCCGCGCTCGGCTACAGCGACATCGCATCCGTCGCCGGCGGCACCAGCGCCTGGCAGGCCGACGGACTGCCGACGGTGCTGCCGGACGGCGATGTCGATCTCGATTTCCACGAGCGCTATTCGCGGCATCTCAAGCTTCCGGAGATCGGCCTCGCCGGCCAGCAGCGGCTCGCGAAGGCGACGGTGCTGGTGATCGGCGCAGGCGGCCTCGGGTCTCCGGCCGCGTACTACCTTGCCGCCGCCGGCGTCGGCACGCTGCGGATCGCGGACGACGACGTCGTCGACCGTAGCAATCTGCAGCGGCAGATCCTCCATGCCGAGGACCGCATCGGTCAGCCGAAGGTCCAGTCGGCGGCGACGACGCTCGGCGCGCTCAATCCGCGTACGCGCATCGAAGCCATCGCCGAACGCGTGACCAGTGACAACGTCGACCGTCTGCTCGACGGCGTCGATCTGGTGCTCGACGGCGCCGACAATTTCCCGGTGCGCTATCTGCTCAACGACGCCTGCGTGCTGCACGGCGTGCCGCTGGTCTACGGCGCGGTGCATCGCTTCGACGGACAGGTCAGCGTTTTCGACGCCGGCCGCCGGCGCGGCGCATGTCCCTGCTACCGCTGTCTGTTCCCCGAACCGCCGCCGGCCGAAGCCGCGCCGAACTGTTCGGAGGTCGGCGTGCTCGGCGTGCTGCCGGGTGTGGTCGGCCTGTTGCAGGCGACCGAGGCTTTGAAGCTGCTGCTCGGCATCGGCGAGCCGCTGGCCGGGCGTCTGCTGCAGTTCGACGCGCTGCGCATGCAATTCCGCGAGACGCGGCTGGCGCCCGATCCCGATTGCCCGGTCTGCGCACCGGGCCGCGCGTTCACCGGCTACATCGACTACGCGGCGTTCTGCGCGGGCTGATCGCGCGAGCGGACCCGCTCTTCACGTGCCGCTGGGGCACGATGGCGGCGACCGCGTGTCCCGCGCGGAATGGACGTCCCGATGCGATCGACGCGCTACCTGTTCCTGCTCGCCTGCCTGCTGCTGTCCGCGCCGTTCGCCGCGCTGGCAGCCGATCCCTGTCCACTGCTGCGCGCGCAGGTCGCCTCGCCGGATCCGGCTACCCGGCTCGCCGCAGCCGCGTGCGAGGAACATCTGCTCTGGCACCGGCCTTTCATCGATGTCGAAGGCCGTTATGCCGGCTCGACGGTGCGCGAGGCCGAGACCGCGCTGCTGACCAATGGCGAACAGGCCTGGCGTCGCGTCGCCGGTTACTGGCGCGGCGCCGACCAGCTGTCGCAGCTCCAGCATCGCCCGGGCGCCTGGGACTGCATGTTCGCGCCGACGAGCAGCCAACCGTCGTCGGCCTGCCGCAGCTTCCTCGTCGACGTGCCGTGGTCGGCGGCGTTCGTGTCCTGGGTCGCGCGACGCGCGACGCTGCCGGGCTTCAGCGGATCGCCGAGCCATGTCGACTACGTGCGCAATGCCTATCGCATCCCGGAGACCAACGCCTATCGCGTCGCCGATCCGATGACCTCCCGCCCGGCGCGCGGCGACATGCTGTGCTACGTGCGCGCAGCGAATCGCGTGTTCGGTTTCGCCGGTCTCGCCACGTTGCTCAGCAGCGAGGACGGCGGGCTCGGCATGCATTGCGACATCGTCGTCGGCGCCGAAAGCGGGCAGGCGCAGCTGGTCGGCGGCAATGTGCTTGACGGCGTGACGATGCGGCTGATGCCGCTGACTGCGGGCGGCCAGTTCGCCGCACTGGCGCAACGCGGACTGGACGATCCGCCGTGTAGCCCGGATGCACCACTGGCCTGCAATGCGAACCGGCAGGACTGGGCGGTGCTGCTGCAGTTACGGCCGGCCAACGAGCTCGCCGCGCTGTCGCCGTCGCCGGGGCTCTACGTCGCACCGCCGCCGATGCCGGCCGTGCCGGATGTCCTACAGCCGGGCCAGTCGACGCCGCGTCCGCAGAGCGCGCCGTGCTGCGTCGAGTGCAGCGTGGGCGATGGCTTGCCGCGGTGTCCGGGGGTTTGAGGCGAGGTTGAACGCGCGCGTCGCGCCATCGCTCTAAGCCCTCCTCCGCGTGCGGGGGAGGGTTGGGAGGGGGCGAACCGGCAATTCGGGGCGTTCTGGAATAGCCGGCTTATTCGTTCTGGTCCTCCGAAACTTCGAGTGACCTGACCGTTTGCCCCCATCCCAGCCTTCCCCCGCTCGCGGGGGAAGGGGCGGGTCATGCGAAACCCTAATGCGCTGGCTTCCGCCCGCTCCGGCGTCAGGCCGCCTTCTTCGCGGCCAACTGACGCAATACGTAGTGCAACAAGCCGCCATGACGGAAATACTCGACTTCCTTCGGCGTCAGCAGCAGCACGTCGACTTCGAAGCGGATCTCGGTGCCATCGGCGCGTTTCGCGACGATCTGCGCGGTCTTCGACTTGCCGTTGGCGAGGCCGGTGAGTTCCACCGTCTCCGACCCGTCGAGACCAAGACTCTGCGCGCTCTCGCCGTTGCGGAAGCTGCACGGCAGCACGCCCATGCCGACGAGGTTGGAGCGGTGGATGCGCTCGAAGCTCTCGGCGATCACGGCCTTCACGCCGAGCAGGTTGGTGCCCTTCGCCGCCCAGTCGCGCGACGACCCCGTGCCGTATTCCTTGCCCGCGAACACCACCAGCGGCACGCCTGCGGCCTTGTACTTCTGCGCGGCGTCGTAGATCGACAGCTTCTCCGGCTCGCCATCACCGAAGTACAGCGTGTTGCCGCCTTCCTCGCCGCCGAAGAACAGGTTCTTGATGCGGATGTTGGCGAAGGTGCCGCGCACCATGACGTCATCGTTGCCGCGGCGTGAGCCGTAGCTGTTGAAGTCCGCCGGCTGCACGCCGCGCTCCTGCAGGAAGCGGCCCGCGGGGGAATCGCCCTTGATGTTGCCGGCCGGGGAGATGTGGTCGGTGGTGATCGAGTCGCCGAACAGGCCCATGATCCGCGCGCCGTGGATGTCATCGATGCTGCCGACATCCATGGTCATGCCGTCGAAGTAGGGCGGATTCTTGATGTAGGTGGACGCTTCGTCCCACGCATACAGATCGCCATCGGGCGATTCGATCGTATTCCAGCGCGTGTCGCCCTTGAAGACGTCGGCGTAGTTCTTGGCGAACATCTCCGGCCCGATCGTCTTCGCGATGAAGTCGCCAATCTCTTTGTTGGTCGGCCAGATGTCGCGCAGGTAGACGGGATTGCCGTCCTGGTCCTTGCCCAGCGGATCGTCGGTCAGATCGATGTCGACCGTGCCGGCGATCGCGTAGGCGACGACCAGCGGCGGCGAGGCGAGGTAGTTCATCTTCACTTCGCCGTGGATGCGGCCTTCGAAATTGCGGTTGCCCGACAGCACCGCGGCCACTGCGAGATCGTTCTCGGCGATGCCCTTCGACACCGCGTCCGGCAACGGGCCGGAGTTGCCGATGCAGGTCGTGCAGCCGTAGCCGACGACGTAGAAGCCGAGCTTCTCGAGATCGTCGAGCACGCCCGCCTTTTCGAGGTAATCGGTCACCACCAGCGAGCCCGGTCCGAGCGAGGTCTTCACCCACGGCGCGGCCTTGAGGCCCTTCGCCGCGGCGTTGCGTGCGAGCAGGCCGGCGCCGAGCATCACCGCCGGGTTCGAGGTGTTGGTGCAGGACGTGATCGCGGCGATGACCACCGAGCCGTCGGTCAGTTCGTGCTCACCGTCATCGAGCGTGATCTTCGACACCGGACGTGCGGCGAGGCGCTCGGCCTGCGGCTGTCCGCCACCTTCCTTCTCGAACCGGTCGACCTGCGGGTCTTCCGCGCTCGCCTTGTTGCGCTTGGCGACCAGCGGACCCACGTTGTCCCGGAAATTCTGCTGCACCTTCTCCAGCAGCACGCGGTCCTGCGGACGCTTCGGACCGGCCAGCGACGGGCGCACGTCGGCCATGTCGAGTTCCAGCACGCTGCTGTACTCGGCCTCCGGGGAACCGGGTTCGTGCCACAGCTGCTGCGCCTTCGCGTAGGCCTCGACGAGGGCGATCTGCTCTTCGCTGCGGCCCGACAGACGCAGATAGTTCAGCGATTCCTGATCGATCGGGAAGATGCCGCAGGTCGCGCCGTACTCGGGCGCCATGTTGCCGATCGTCGCGCGGTCGGCCAGCGGCAGATGCTGCAGGCCCTCGCCGAAGAACTCGACGAACTTGCCGACGACGCCATGCTTGCGCAGCGTCTCGGTGACGGTCAGCACGAGATCGGTCGCGGTCGCGCCTTCCGGCAGTCGGCCCTTCAGCTTGAAGCCGACGACCTGCGGAATCAGCATCGACGACGGCTGGCCCAGCATCGCGGCTTCGGCCTCGATACCGCCGACGCCCCAGCCGAGCACGCCGATGCCGTTGATCATCGTGGTGTGCGAATCGGTACCGAACACGGTGTCCGGGTACGCCCACTGCACGCCGTCGTCGCGCTCGGCGGTCATCACCACGCGTGCGAGATGCTCGAGGTTCACCTGGTGGACGATGCCGGTGTTGGGCGGCACGACCTTGAAGTTGTCGAAGGCCTTCTGGCCCCAGCGCAGGAAGCCGTAACGTTCCTTGTTGCGCTGGAATTCGATCTTGCCGTTGAGATCCAGCGCGTCCGGGCGACCGAACACGTCGACCTGCACGGAGTGGTCGATCACCAGTTCCGACGGGATCAGCGGATTGATCTGCTCCGGGCGACCGCCGAGGCGGACCACGGCGTCACGCATCGCGGCGAGATCGACGACGCAGGGCACGCCGGTGAAATCCTGCAGCACCACGCGCGCCGGCATGAAGGCGATCTCGGTATCCGGTTCGGCCTTCGGGTCCCACTTCGCCACCGCCTCGATGTGGTGCGCGGCGACGGTCTCGCCGTCCTCGTGGCGCAGCAGGTTCTCGAGCAGGATCTTCATCGAGTAGGGCAGGCGGGCGATGTCGAACCGCTTGCCCAGCGCCGGCAGGCTGGAATAGGCGTAACGGCGGCCGCCGACGTCGAGGTCGGCGCGCGTGGAAAAGGTATCGGTCATGCGGAAGCTCCTGTCGCGGGTTGCTAGCGGTGACGCGGTCGGACCGGTCGTGGCGGGCATGCGTGGATGCGCAGGCATCCGGGTTGCTGCGGGGTGAAGCGGCGCGACGCCCGGTCGATGCGCGTCACCGCGTCGAGACGGCCAGTGTAGGCAGGCCGGCGTGGCGGACATGTCATCGGTCGGGCGCGTCTCACGGTTTCTGCCAGGTGCTCTTGAGCATCTGCAGGAACCGCTCGGCGGCGGGCGAGAGCATCGCGCCCCGCCTGCGCACGATGCCGATCGTACGTGACACCACGGGGGGCGCGATCTCGCGGGTCACCAGAATGGAGTGTTCCTGCTGCGGCGTGGCCATCCGTGGCAGCACCGAAATGCCGACGCCCGCTTCGACCAGGCCGAGCGAGGTCGACAGGTGCGTGACCTCGTAGAACCAGCTGAGCTTGAGGTTCTCGCGGGCGAGTGCGCCGTCGAGCAGGGTGCGGTTGCCACTGGTGCGATGCACGGTGATCAGCGGGTGCTGGGCGATGTCGCTCCAGGTCACGCGGCGCTTGGTCGCCAGCGGATGGTCGCGGCGGCAGGCGAGCACGAAGGGGTCTTCGACCAGCGAGTCGAATTCCAGCTCGGGATCGGACGCGCCCATGAAGTTGATGCCGAACTCCACCTCGCCGCGCTCGACCGCCTGCAGGCCTTCGGTGGCCGGGATGTCGAGGATGCGGAAACGGACGCTGGGATGGTCCTCGTGGAAGCGGGCGATGACGCTCGGCAGGAAGTAGAACGCTGCCGTCGGCAGGCAGGCGATCGTGACCTGGCTGCCGCGGCCATCGTCGACGCCACGCGAGGCGAACAGCGAGCCGTCGAACTCTTCGATCATCCGGCGCACCAGCGGCAGCAGGTTCTGCCCGACGGCCGTGGGCGCAACGCTGCGCGTGGTGCGTTCAAGCAGGGGCGCGCCCACCGCGCTCTCCAACTTCTGAATGCGTCGGCTCAATGCCGGCTGCGAGACGTGCAGGGCTTCGGCTGCGCGATGGAAGCTGCGGGTCTCGGCCACGAGCAGGAACGCGCGCAGGTCGAGGATTTCGCAATTGATGCTCATAACGTATCAATTCTCCTGAAATCAGCATTTCACAGATCAATTCCGGCCATGCCAGTATCGCAACGAATCGATCAATTGATTCGATATTCATATCAATCTGCGACCCTCATGTCCAACGATCTCTACAGCGTTCCCTGTGTCCTGATGCGTGGCGGCAGCTCGAAAGGGCCGTTCTTCCGCGCGTCGGACCTGCCGGCGGACCCCGCCGAGCGGGATCGCCTGCTGCTGGAGGTCATGGGCGCCGGGCATCCGCTGCAGATCGACGGCATCGGCGGTGGCAATGCGCTGTCGAGCAAGGTCGCCATCGTCGGTCCGCCGACCCGGGCCGATGCCGACATCGACTACCTGTTCGCCCAGGTGCGCCTCGACCGCCAGCTGGTCGATACCACGCCCAACTGCGGCAACATGCTGGCTGCAGTGGGCCCGTTCGCGATCGAGTCGGGCATGGTCGCCGCCGGCGACCCCCGGACCGAGGTGCGTATCCACAACGTCAATACCGGCAAGGTGATCCTGGCCACCGTGGAGACCCCGCAGGGCCGTGTGCACTACCGCGGCGAGACCGCGATCGCCGGTGCGCCCGGCACCGCGGCGCCGATCTCGCTGGCCTTCCTCGACGCCGCCGGCGCCCGGACTGGCAAACTGTTGCCCACCGGCGAGGCCAGCGAATGGATCGATGGCGTCGAGGTGAGCTGCATCGACTGCGCGATGCCGATGGTGATGCTCGAGGGTGCGGCCCTGGGCGTGACCGGTGCGGAAAGCGTGGCCGAACTCAACGCGGACACCGCGATGCTGGCCCGTCTGGAACGGATCCGCATCGAGGCCGGGCGCAGGATGGGCATCGCCGATGCGGGCGATCGCGTCATTCCCAAGCCCGTGCTGCTGTTGCCGCCCCGGGCGGGCGGCGCGCTGCAGGTGCGCTATTTCATGCCCCACCAGTGCCACAGCGCACTGGCGATCACCGGCGCGGTCGGCATCTCGACCGCGTGCGTCACCGACGGGACGGTGGCGCAGCGCATGGCCGGCAGCCTCCCGCTGCCCGGCAGCGTGCGGCTGGAACACCCGAGCGGTTGCCTGGACGTGGCACTGCACAGACCCGCAATGGATGCCCCGATCGTCGCCAGCGTCGTGCGGACCGCACGGCGACTGTTCGAGGGCCGCGTCTTCGCCAGCACGGACCCGCGGCGCAACGCAGCAGCGCCATGGAGTTCGGCTGCGTGAACTGAACAACACCGGGCATCCGCCCGGTCCAAGCCATCACCATCCTGGGAGGGATCGATGTACAAGCGTCTCATCACCGCCGTGCTCGCGGCGGCCATGGTCTGTGTTGCCGGTTGCAGCGGCAGCCGCGGCTCTGCCGAAGGCGAGTCGGTACGCATCAGCGTCGGCTCGTACAACCTCAACAACCTGCCGTTCTTCATCGCCGACGCCAACGGCTACTTCGAAGACGTGGGCCTGAACGTCCAGACCGAGAACTTCGCCCAGGGCGGTTCCAAGGTGCTGCAGGCGCTGGTCGCCGGCTCCACCGACGTCGCGGTCGGCTTCTACGACCACACCATCCAGATGCAGGCCAAGCAGAAGGACGTCGTCGCGTTCGTGCTGCTGTCGCGCAATTCCGGCCTGGTGCTCGCCGGTCGTCCCGACAGCACGTTCGATCCGGCCAACCCGGCGTCGATCCGCGGCATGAAGGTCGGCATCACCGCGCCGGGCTCGTCGTCGGACTTCTTCGTCCGGCATTACCTGGCCCGCAACAACATTCCCGTCGACGACATCTCGATCATCGGCGTGGGCTCGGGCGCGGCCGCGGTCGCGGCGCTGCAGCAGGACAAGATCGACCTGCTGGTGAACTACGACCCAGCCGGCACGCTGCTCGTCGAGCGCGGCGTCGGCAAGATCCTGATCGATGCGCGCAGCGACGAAGGTGCACGCGAGGTCTACGGCGGCATCTATCCGACGTCGGTCATGTACGCCCAGCAGTCCTTCCTCGACAAGCGCCCCGAGGCGGTCGAGAAGATCGTCCGCGCCGAACGCATGGCGCTGGAGTTCATCGCCGATCACACGTCGGCCGAAGTCGTGGCCGCGCTGCCGGACAAGTACGTCTCCGGCGACCGCGAAACCTATGCCAAGGCGGTCGAGCAGGCGCGCGCGATCTTCACCCGCGACGGCCGTTTCGAGCCGAAGGATCTGGAAACGCCGTTGCTCGTGCTGCGCGAGTTCAACACCGATGTCGCCAATGCCGACATCGATCTCGAGAAGACCTACACCAACGTATTCGTCGACCGCGTCGCCGCGGACGCGAAGCAGTAAGGAGGTTCCATGGCTGTCGCCAGTGTTGCCCGCATCCGGGATGAAGTCCCGATGCCGATGCCGTCGCGTTCGATGGTCTCGGTCGACAACGTCACGATGTCCTTCGGTGATTTCACCGCGGTGCGCGACGTCAACATCGAGGTCGCCGACGGCGAGTTCGTCGCCATCGTCGGACCGACCGGCTGTGGCAAGAGCACCATCCTCAATGCCGTTGCCGGCCTGCTGAACCCGACCAAGGGTGGCATCCGCATCGACGACGCGCCGGTCAACGGCGTGCAGGAATCGGTGGGTTACCTGTTCCAGCAGGACGCGCTGCTGCCGTGGAAGACGGCGTTCCAGAACGTCGAACTCGGCCTGCGCTTCCGCGGTGTCGACGCGAAGGACCGCGAGCAGCGGGCGAACGCCTGGCTGGCCAAGGTCGGCCTCAAGGGATTCGAGCACCGCTATCCGCACCAGCTCTCGGGCGGCCAGCGCAAGCGCGTGCAGATGGCGCAGGCGCTGATCGTCGAACCGAAGGTGATGCTGATGGACGAGCCGTTCTCGGCGCTCGACATCCACACCAGGCATCTGATGCAGAACGAGCTGCTGCGGCTGTGGCAGGAAGACCGCCGCGCGGTGATCCTGATCACCCACGACCTCGAGGAAGCGATCGCGCTCGGCGACCGTGTCGTCGTGCTGTCCTCCGGCCCGTCGAGCCGGGTGGTCGAAAGCTTCCACGTGGATCTCGAGCGGCCGCGCAATGTGGCGGAAATCAAGCTCGACCAGCGGTTCACCGACCTCTATCGCGACATCTGGGCCTGCCTGCGCGGCGAAGTGGAGAAGAGCTATGCACGCCAAGACTGACCGTGCCATCCAGATCATGCTCGTCGTCGGTGTCTTCGGCGGCTGGCAGGCCGGTGTCTCGGCCGGCCTCATCGATCCGTTCTTCTTCCCGGCGCCGTGGGACATCGTCCGGCAGATGGTCACCTGGCTGATGGACACGAGCTTCTACAGCCACGTCTACATCACCCTGACCGAAACGGTGCTGGGTTACGTGATCGGTACCGTGCTCGGCGTCACCGGCGGTGTCTGGCTGGGCCTGAGCCCGCGCTCGGCGCGCATCCTCGATCCCTTCATCAAGGGGTTCAACGCGATTCCGCGCGTCGTGCTCGCACCGATCTTCGTGCTCTGGCTGGGTCTGGGCTTGTGGTCGAAGGTGGCGCTCGCCGTGACGCTGGTGTTCTTCATCACGTTCTTCAACGCGATGCAGGGCGTGCGCGAGGTGAACCCGGTGGTGCTGGCGAACGCACGCATCCTCGGCGCCAACCGTCGTGACCTGCTGCGGCATGTGTACTTCCCGGCGGCCGCGAGCTGGATCCTGTCCTCGCTGCGTACCTCGGTGGGCTTCGCGGTGGTCGGCGCGATCATCGGCGAATACCTCGGTGCGTCCGCGGGTCTGGGCTATCTGATCGCGCAGGCGGAAGGCAACTTCAATGCGGTCGGTGTGTTCGCCGGCATCATCATCCTGGCGGGTTTCGTGTTGATCATCGATTTCTTCCTCGACATCGCCGAGAACCGCTTGATCACCTGGCGTCCCAACGCCTCGCGCGAAGCCACGAGCTGACCGCCGACGTCCCGGCGCGCGCTGCGCCGGGACGGTCTGGACACCCGTTCCCCACGTCCGGGTGCGCTCCCGCGCCGGTGCCCCCTCGTCGGCACCGGCGCCTTCCTTCCGAATGTTTGCCCGTCGCCACCCGGCGGGCCTGTCTGCGGCCGCCTGTACCGAGGGCGTGCCGTGTCCGGAGATCGCACGATGCGCATGTCGTTCCGCCCCCGTCCCACCGCACTGGCCGTCGGCCTGCTGCTGGCCTCGTCCACCGGCTTCGCGCAGACCGCGCCAAGCGAACTGGAAACGCTGGTCCGCCAGCAGGCCGAACAGATCCGCCAGCTCGAAGCGCGCCTGTCCGTGCTCGAAACCGGCACGCCGCCAGTCGCCGCCCAGGCGCCAGCCGCGCCCGTCGCCGATCCCGCGCTCGTCGAGCGCATCGCCAAGGTCGAAGCCGCGCAGGCGAAGGCGCCGGCGGTGAGCTGGTCCAAGGGCGCGCCGCAGTTCACCAGCAGCGACGGCCAGACCACGTTCCGGCCGCGCGGCCGCGTCTTCGTCGACACGTCCAGCACCCGCGGCTCGGACTTCGACGCGCGCAACATCACCGGCACCGAGATCCGCTCGGTACGTCTGGGCTTCGAAGGCAGTTACGGCAACCTCGGCTATGCGGTCGAAGGCGATTTCGCCGACAACGGCGTGGCCTGGAAGTCGGCCTACGTGACCCTCGGCCACACGCTGTTCGGCCGTGAGGCGGAACTCACCGTCGGCAACCGGCTCAACGACCGCGGCATCGACGGCTCCAGCGGCACCGGCAATACGCCGTTCCAGGACCGCAACGTGGTCGGCACCCAGATCGTCCCGCAGCGCGGCCTGTTCGGCGTCGGCCTGACCCAGCGCGTCTACGGCGACAGCTGGCACGGCAGCCTGTCGGTGGCCGGCAACGACCTCAACAACGTCGGCGACAGCAACGACTCGATGACCGTCGCCGCCCGCGCGCACTGGAACCCGGTGAAGGGCGAGGGCGGTCTGCTGCATCTCGGCGCCTGGGGCTTCTACGAGGACATCGCGCCCAACAGCACCGGCGTGTTCCGCAGTTCGGCGATTTCCGGTCATCTCAACGATCTGGTGAAGATCGCGCCCGGCACGCTCAACGGCGCCACCCACGGCCACGGCTACGGTGTCGAACTGCTCGGCGTGCGCGGCCCGTTCTGGGGCTATGGCGAGTGGGGCACGCGGGAAGTCTCGGGGCTGGGCGGCGCCGGCCGCTACGCGGTCACCCACGACGCCTGGGCGCTCTCGGCCGGCTGGTTCCTGTCCGGCGCCAGCCCCTCGTTCGCGACGAAGACCGGTACCTGGAGCCGGGTCAGAATCGCGCGGCCGGTCACCGCCGGCGGACCGGGCGCCTGGGAACTCAAGGCGCGTTACGAGAACGCCGACTACGCGGAACTGCCGACGGGCGGCACCGGCGATGCGTTGACCGTCGGCGTGAACTGGTATCTCAACGATTTCAGCCGGGTCATGCTGGACGCGATCCGCTGGGAAACCGACAACCGCAGCGGCGCCTACCAGGGCGAGGACCGGGGCACCACGCTCAACGCACGGTTCCAGCTGGCGTTCTGACGGCCGCCACCAGCGTCGATGCGTTCGGGACGGGCCGGGTTCGCAAGGAATCCGGCCCGTCGCGTTCCGGGCGCCCGGCTTGGGTATGCGGGTTCAGGTATGTATAATGCGCGCATACTTTCCGGAGGCCGTCATGGAAGCCACCGTCGCCGAACGCGGCCAGATCACCCTGCCCAAGGCCGTGCGCGATGCGCTGGGCCTGAGCAAGGGCACGATCCTCAAGGTCGAGCTGGAAGGCAGCCGCATCGTGCTGCGCAAGAGCGTCGACGACGCCGTCTCGCGCGCCCGCGGCCGTTTCAGGCTGGAGGGTTTCGATAACACCGATGCCGCGATGCGCGCGGTGCGTGGCCAGCCGGCCGGTGAGGTCGAGGTCGACGTCGCCACCGACGGAGACGCCGACCGGTGATCGCCGTCGACGCGCCCGTGCTGGTGGATCTGCTGGCCGATGGCCCGCAGGCCGATGCCGCCGAGGCCTGCCTGCGCCAGTACCTGAGCGCCGGTCCGGTCGTCGTCTGCGACGTCGCGCTGGCCGAGATTTGCGGTGCGCTGCACGACGGCGCCGACACCATGTCCGTGCTCGAAGACATGGGCGTGCGCTTCTCGGCGATCGAGGCGAAGTCCGCGCTTCGCGCGGGCGAGATGCAGCGCCGGTCCTGGCAGCGCGGCGACATCGCCGGCCGCCCGTCGCGCGATTTCCTGGTCGGGGCGCACGCGCTGCTGCAGTGCAATGGCCTGATCACCCGCGACGACGCGTTCTTCCGCACCTATTTCAAGGGTCTCAAGCTGATCGTACCGTCGGCCTGAGACCGGTTTTCCCGGTACTACACGAACAAGACACTGGAGTTGCCCGCATGTTGGAAGCCTACCGCCACCACGTTGCCGAGCGCGAAGCGCTGGGCATCCCGCCGCTGCCGCTCGATGCGCAGCAGACCGCCGACGTCATCGAACTGCTGAAGAATCCGCCGGCCGGTGAAGCGGAGTTCCTGCTCGACCTGCTGACCCACCGCGTGCCGGCCGGCGTCGACGACGCCGCCAAGGTCAAGGCCTCGTACCTCGCCGCCATCGCATTCGGCACCGAGCGCAGCGCGCTGATCACCCGCGCGCGCGCCACCGAACTGCTGGGCACGATGCTCGGCGGCTACAACGTGCAGCCGCTGGTCGATCTGCTCGACGACGCCGAAGTCGGCGCGATCGCCGCCGAAGGCCTCAAGCACACGCTGCTGGTGTTCGACGCGTTCCACGACGTCGAAGAAAAGTCCAAGGCCGGCAACGCGAACGCCAAGGCCGTGATCCAGAGCTGGGCCGACGCCGAGTGGTTCACCAGCAAGCCGGAAGTGCCGGCCTCGATGACGCTGACGGTGTTCAAGGTGCCGGGCGAGACCAATACCGACGACCTGTCGCCGGCGCCCGACGCGACCACGCGTCCCGACATCCCGATGCACGCGCTGGCGATGCTGAAGAACGCGCGCGAAGGCGCGGCCTTCGTGCCGGAAGAGGACGGCAAGCGTGGTCCGATCCAGGCCATCCGCGATCTGAAGGACAAGGGCCATCTGGTCGCCTACGTCGGCGACGTGGTCGGCACCGGTTCGAGCCGCAAGTCGGCGACCAACAGCGTGCTGTGGTGGACCGGCGAGGACATTCCGTTCATTCCGAACAAGCGCTTCGGCGGCGTGTGCCTGGGTTCGAAGATCGCGCCGATCTTCTACAACACGATGGAGGACGCCGGCGCGCTGCCGATCGAACTCGACGTGTCGCAGATGGAGCAGGGCGACGTCATCGAGCTGCGCCCCTACGACGGCAAGGCGCTGAAGAACGGCACCGTGATTGCCGAATTCCAGGTCAAGTCGGAAGTGCTGTTCGACGAAGTGCGCGCCGGTGGCCGCATTCCGTTGATCGTCGGCCGCGGCCTGACCGCCAAGGCGCGCGAATCGCTGGGCCTGCCGACGCTGGACCTGTTCCGCCTGCCGCAGCAGCCGGCCAACACCGGCAAGGGCTTCTCGCTGGCGCAGAAGATGGTCGGCCGTGCGATCGGTCTGCCGGAAGGCCAGGGCGTGCGTCCGGGCACCTACTGCGAACCGAAGATGACCTCCGTGGGCTCGCAGGACACCACCGGCCCGATGACCCGTGACGAGCTCAAGGATCTCGCGTGCCTGGGCTTCTCGTCGGATCTGGTGATGCAGTCGTTCTGCCACACCGCGGCGTATCCCAAGCCGGTCGACGTCAAGACGCATCACACGCTGCCGGAGTTCATCTCCACGCGCGGCGGCATTTCGCTGCGTCCCGGCGACGGCATCATTCACAGCTGGCTCAACCGCATGCTGCTGCCCGACACCGTCGGCACCGGCGGCGACTCGCACACGCGCTTCCCGATCGGTATCTCGTTCCCGGCGGGCTCGGGTCTCGTCGCGTTCGCCGCGGCGACCGGCGTCATGCCGCTCGACATGCCCGAATCGGTGCTGGTGCGCTTCAAGGGCAAGATGCAGCCCGGCGTGACCCTGCGCGATCTGGTCAACGCGATTCCGCTGTACGCGATCAAGGCCGGTCTGCTGACCGTCGCCAAGCAGGGCAAGAAGAACATTTTCTCCGGCCGCATCCTCGAGATCGAAGGTCTGCCGGATCTCAAGGTCGAGCAGGCGTTCGAACTGTCCGATGCCTCGGCCGAGCGTTCCGCGGCGGGCTGCACCGTGCACCTCGACAAGGCGCCGATCATCGAATACATCACGTCGAACATCGTGATGCTGAAGTGGATGATCAGCGAAGGCTACGCCGACGCGCGTTCGATCCAGCGCCGCATCGAGAAGATGGAAGCCTGGCTCGCCGATCCGCAGCTGCTCAAGGGCGACGACGATGCCGAGTACGCAGCGGTCATCGAGATCGATCTGGCCGACGTGCACGAGCCGATCCTGGCCTGCCCGAACGACCCGGACGACGTGAAGACGCTGTCCGAGGTCGCCGGCGTCGAGATCGACGAAGTGTTCATCGGGTCGTGCATGACCAACATCGGCCACTTCCGCGCCGCGTCCAAGCTGCTCGAAGGCAAGCGCGACATCCCGACCAAGCTGTGGGTCGCGCCGCCGACGAAAATGGACGCCGCCGAGCTGACCAAGGAAGGCCATTACGGCACCTTCGGCGCCGCCGGTGCGCGCATGGAGATGCCGGGCTGCTCGCTGTGCATGGGTAACCAGGCGCAGGTGCGCGAAGGCGCGACGGTGTTCTCGACCTCGACGCGCAACTTCCCGAACCGTCTGGGCCGCAACTCGAACGTGTACCTGGGTTCGGCCGAACTCGCGGCGATCTGCTCGCGTCTGGGTCGCATCCCGACCAAGGCCGAGTACATGGCCGACGTCGGCGTGCTGGATGCCTCGGCGAGCGACATCTACCGCTACATGAACTTCGACCAGATTGCGGAGTACGTGGACGCGGGCGAGAAGACCGCCGCCTGACGGCAGCGGTCCTCGAACAAGAAAAACCCGGCCATGCGCCGGGTTTTTTTTTGAACCTTCTACGTGCGTAGATCGTGGTCCTTACGATCCAAGCTTCGGCGTGTTGCGTGCCGAATCCGGATCGGACGCGGAACAGCCGCGCTCTCCCATGGAGACGTGCCAGATGCCCGCCGATCGCGTGCGGCCGTGCCGCGGGCGCCAACTGCGTACGGGTTCTACAGCGCGGCGATGCCGCACGCGAGGTCGGCGCGGTAGTGCAGATGCCAGTGCCGACCGCTGCCGGTCAGTTCGTACACCGCGCAATTGGGCATCGGCAGCGCGACCTGGAACTGGCGGAAGGCGCGCATGTCATCCGGTGCGTCGGCGGCGAAGCCCATCAGGCGCCACGCCAGCAGGCCGAACCAGATGCCGTGCCCGAACAGCACGCTGTCGTCGTCCAGCGTCGGCATCGCATCGAGGAAGGCATCGATGCGCGCGACGAACTCGGCGAACGTGTCCGCTGCGTCGCCCATGCGGGCATCGCGGTCGCCGCGTGTCCAGTAGGCCTCGGTCAGGGGGCGCCGCTGTGCACCGGTCAGGCCCGCGATGCGCGCAGGATCGATTGCCGAGAATTCGTGCAGCAGCGGATGCACCTGCGCGTCGCGCCCGGTCAACGCGCAGAACGCCTGCGCGGTTGCGCGGGCACGATCGAAATGCGAGACGAGCACCGGGCCGGCGATCGCGCCCGCGAGTTGCGCCGCCAGCCAGTCGGCCTGCGCATGTCCACGCGCGGACAGCGGAATGGTGGCGTGCGGCAGGGTCTGCCCGCCGGCATTGGCCACGCTCTCGCCGTGACGGACGAAGGTCAGCCGCGCCATGCGGCGTCAGATCGCCTTGAGCATCTGCTGCCGGCGCAGCAGGAAATCCCACAGGCTGCCGCCCATCTGCCGCCACAACACCGCCGAACGCAGCGAGGCCAGCAGCACCGCGCGGATTTCGGCGACGACGTTGGCCTGGCCGAGGTAGTGCGGATTGCCCTGGACCATCACCTTCGGCCGCAGGTGGCTGACGGTGTCGGCGTACAGCGCGCCGAGCGCGGCCAGCACTTCCGGATGGGTGTGCCCGAGTTCTTCGGCCTTAGGCTTGATCTCGAGGATGCCGTGGTGGACCTCGCCACTGACGGCGCTGTCCTGGATGAAGCGGCGCTCCAGCTGCACGACCGCGAGGCCGAGCTTGGGCAGCAGCGGGTCGCTGCCCTGGTTGCCGAAATAGTCACGCAGCAGCATCAGGCCCGGCACGACCGCGTCGCGGCCGCCGTAGACCTCGGCCGGCGAGCTGGCGTCGATGCGGAACACGCTGTCGAGCGCGGTCGACAGCACGGCGGCGTCGGCCTGGCCGGTCTCGGCGATGCGGCGGACCTGCTTGAGCGCCTGCGCCATGCCGGCGAGGGCGAGGACACGTTGCTCCATCATGCCGCCACCTCGCGTGCGCGCAGTTCCAGCGGCGCGTCGGTGCGCGCGATGACCGCGCCGCCGAGGCAGACGTCGCCGTCGTAGAGCACCACGGACTGTCCGGGCGTGACCGCACGCTGGGGGCGGTCGAACCGCACGTCGAGCTGGCCGGTGTTCGCATCGATGGTCACTTCGCAGGATTCCTCGTGTTGCCGGTAACGGGTCTGGGCGGTGCAGCGGAAACGCTGCGCCGGCGGCTCGCCGGCGATCCAGTGTGCGGGTTCGCTCGTCAGATGCGACGACAGCAGATACGGCGTGTCGGCGCCCTGGGCGACGAAGAGCACATTGTCGCCCACATCCTTGCCGACCACATACCAGGGCGCCGCGTCGAAGCCGCGCACACCGCCGATCTGCAGGCCTTCGCGCTGGCCGAGCGTGAAATAGAAAACGCCGGGATGCGTGCCGACGCGGTGCCCGTCGGGCGTGCGCATCTCGCCCTGGCGTGCGGGCAGGTACTGGCCCAGGAACGTGCGGAAGTCGCGTTCGCCGATGAAACAGATGCCGGTCGAATCCTTCTTCTCCGCCGTCGGCAGGCCCGCCGCGCGGGCGAGATCGCGCACATCGGTCTTGGGCAGTTCGCCGAGCGGGAACAGCGTGGCGGCGAGTTGCGCCTGGCCGAGCTGGTGCAGGAAGTAGCTCTGGTCCTTGTTGCGATCACGCGCGCGCAACAGGCGCCAGCGGCCGCTCTCGACATCGACGCGCGCGTAGTGTCCGGTCGCGATCCTGGCCGCGCCCAGATCGCGCGCCGCGTCGAGGAAATGCTTGAACTTGATCTCGCGGTTGCACAGCACGTCGGGATTGGGCGTGCGGCCGGCCGCGTACTCGGCGATGAAGTGCTCGAACACGCCGGCCCAGTATTCGCCGGAGAAATCGCGGAAGTGGATCGGCAGGCCGAGTCGGCCGGAGACGGCCACCGCGTCGCGGCGATCGTCCTCGGCCCGGCAGTCGCCGCTGCCGTCTTCGGCCCAGTTCTGCATGAACAGTCCGGCCAGCGGCGTGCCCGCATCGCGCAGCAGCAGTGCGGCGACCGAGGAATCCACGCCGCCGGACATGCCGACGATGACCTCCGGCGCGCTCACGGAATCTGGCGCACGGCCGACAACGGGAAGCGCTGGCCGGCGAGGCAATCGGCGACGACCTGCCAGACCAGCGGGCTGCGATGTCGCGCCGCTTCGGCCTGCAGCTGCGCCGGGGTGAACCAGGTGGCTTTCTCGATACCGTCGTCGAGCGCGCGCGCCGGATCGTGCGACAGCGGGCGCGCGGCGAAGGCGAAGCGCAGGAAATGCCGGCCGTCCGCTTCGCCGGGACGCGGCGCGGACTTCCACAGATAACTGCCGATGAAACCGGTCAACTCGACCGTCCAGCCCGATTCCTCGAGCGTCTCGCGCACGGCCGCGTGCAGCAGCGATTCGTCCGGCTCCAGATGGCCCGCCGGCTGGTTGATCACCAGGCGCCCGTCGACGCGCTCCTCGATGCAGAGCACGCGGCCGCCGTCCATGACCACGGTCGCGACCGTGACGTCCGGCTGCCAGAAGCGCGGATCGGCCGACACCGCCATCACAGGGCGTCCTCGCCGGTGAGCTGCAATTCCATATCGTCGGCCAGCTCGGCGGCGATTTCGAGTGCCTGCTCGAAACGCGCACCGTCGGCGTCGTCGTGGAGCTTGATCACATAGAACAGTGTGTCGCCGGAAATCTCCCAACCGCCCAACACATTGCGCTGACTGTCGCGCAGCAGCATGTCGGCCTGCTCCGCGCTGAAGCCGCCCGCAGGCACCAGCGCGGCGGGCGAGAACACCTCGCGGACCGCGCTGTCGCCGAGCACGTGGGCGCTGCCGGCGACGAACGCCAGCTGGCTGCGGTTCTCCTGCTGCCAGGCGAAAACGACGCGGTAATCGCCGTCTTCATCGCGCTCGTAACGCACGCCCTGGGCGTCGAGCCGCTGGGCGAGCGTGTCTTCGGCACTGGGGACGAGGCCGGCTGCGGGCGGTGGCCGGTCGGCTGCGCCCGGACCGGCCGCGACGATCGGCGACAGGACGAGCAGGCAGGCGAGTTGCAGCAGGCGCGATGCCCGGAACAAGCGGCGGCGGTGATGCATCGAGGCACCGGGTCGGGGGAATGCCGGTCATTCTGACGACCGGGGTCCGGGGCGTCCATCCACGGCGCGGCGGTATAATCGGCCGATGAGTCGCAGACACGAACACGAACACGATCACGGCACCGCGGTGGCCCCCGGCCGCCCGGAAGTCGCGCCACCGCCGCTGTATTCGGTGCTGTTGCTCAACGACGACTACACGCCGATGGACTTCGTGGTCGAGATCCTGGTGCGGTTCTTCGCGCTGGATCTCGAACGCGCCACCCAGGTGATGCTCCACGTGCACACGCGTGGCCGGGGCGTGTGCGGCATCTACAGCCGCGAGGTCGCGGAGTCGAAGGTCGCGCAGGTGAACGAATACGCACGGCTCAATCTGCACCCCTTGCTCTGCACGATGGAAAGGGCCTAATAAGCCCACGGGGGCAGGGTTTGTTTGCCGCAATCGGGCCCCATCTAGGGTGTCAGTGAAGCCGGAGGCGACCGCCCCATGTTCAGCAAAGATCTCGAGTTCACGATCGGCCAGTGCTACAAGCGCGCCCGCGAGGCCCGCGACGAGTACATGACGGTCGAACACCTGTTGTTGTCGCTGCTCGAGAACCCGTCCGCGGAGGCCGTGCTCAAGGCCACCGGCGCGGATTTCGAACGCCTGCGTGGCGATCTCGAGCAGGCCATCCTGACCTCGGTCACCAAACTGGCCGAAGACGACACGCGCGATACCCAGCCCACGCTCGGATTCCAGCGCGTGCTGCAGCGGGCCGTCTACCACGTGCAGTCTTCCGGCAAGAAAGAAGTCTCCGGCGCGAACGTGCTGGTCGCGATCTTCGGCGAGAAGGATTCGCACGCGGTCTACTACCTCAATCAGCAGGACGTGACCCGGCTGGATGTCGTCAACTATCTCTCCCATGGCATCGCCAAGAGCGGTGGCGAGGAGCCTGACGGCGCGCACGAGGATCCGGCCCAGGCCCGCACTGAAGGTGCCGAAGGCGAGGGCAAGGGCGATGCACTGGCCGAGTTCGCCAGTGATCTCAACATGGCCGCCCAGGAAGGCCGCATCGACCCGCTGGTCGGCCGCGCCGAGGAAGTCGAGCGCACGATCCAGGTGCTGTGCCGCCGCCGCAAGAACAATCCGCTCTACGTCGGCGAAGCCGGCGTGGGCAAGACCGCGATCGCCGAAGGTCTGGCCAAGCGCATCGTCGACGGCGAAGTGCCCGAAGTGCTGGCCGACGCGACGATCTATTCGCTCGATCTCGGCGCGCTGGTCGCGGGCACCAAGTACCGCGGCGATTTCGAGAAGCGCCTGAAGGCCGTGCTGACCGCGATCAAGAAGCATCCCGGCGCGATCCTCTTCATCGACGAGATCCACACCATCATCGGCGCCGGTTCGGCGTCGGGCGGCACGATGGACGCGTCGAACCTGATCAAGCCGGCGCTGGCGTCGGGCGAGCTGCGCTGCATCGGCTCGACCACGTTCCAGGAATACCGCGGCATCTTCGAGAAGGACCGCGCGCTGGCGCGGCGCTTCCAGAAGATCGACATCGTCGAGCCGACGGTCAGCGAGACCTACCAGATCCTGCAGGGCCTCAAGCCGCGCTACGAAGCGCACCACGACGTGACCTACGCCGACGAGGCGCTCCAGGCCGCCGTCGACCTGTCTGTCAAGCACATCGCCGACCGTCTGCTGCCCGACAAGGCCATCGACGTCATCGACGAGGCCGGCGCGCGTCAGCGTCTGCTGCCCGAAGGCGTGCGCAAGGCGCTGATCGACGTCGAGGAAGTGGAGACCATCGTCGCCAAGATGGCGCGCATTCCGGCCAAGCAGGTCAGTGCGACCGACAAGGACGTGCTCGAGCATCTGGAGCGCAATCTCAAGATGGTGATCTTCGGGCAGGACCCGGCGATCGAGATGCTGACGTCTGCGATCAAGCTCGCGCGTTCCGGCCTCGGCAGCCCCGACAAGCCGATCGGCAACTTTCTGTTCGCCGGTCCCACCGGCGTCGGCAAGACCGAAGTCACGCGGCAGCTGGCGCTGCAGCTCGGCATCGAGCTGGTGCGCTTCGACATGTCCGAGTACATGGAATCGCATTCGGTGAGTCGCCTGATCGGCGCGCCTCCGGGCTACGTGGGCTTCGACCAGGGCGGTCTGCTGACCGAGAAGATCGTCAAGACGCCGCACTGCGTGCTGCTGCTCGACGAGGTGGAGAAGGCGCATCCGGACATCTTCAACATCCTGCTGCAGGTGATGGACCGCGGCGTGCTGACCGACACCAACGGGCGCGAGGCGAACTTCCGCAACGTGATCCTGGTGATGACCACCAACGCTGGTGCCACCCAGGCCTCGCGCCGTTCGATCGGCTTCACGCGCCAGGACCACAGCAGCGATGCGATGGAAGTGATCCGCAAGAGCTTCACGCCGGAATTCCGCAACCGTCTCGATGCGGTGGTGCAGTTCCAGTCGCTCGGCTTCGAGCACATCCTGCGCGTGGTCGACAAGTTCATGATCGAACTGGAGTCGCAGCTGCACGACAAGAACGTCTCGCTGTCGGCCACGCCGGCCGCGCGCGACTGGCTGGCGCAGCACGGCTTCGATGCACAGATGGGGGCGCGTCCGATGTCGCGCGTGATCCAGGACAAGGTCAAGCGGCGCCTGGCCGACGAACTGCTGTTCGGCAAGCTGGCCAATGGCGGCCGGGTCTCGATCGACGTGCAGGACGGCGAGCTCATCGTCGAAACCTGGGCGGAGCCGGAGCGTTTGTTGACCGCGACGGTCGACTGACCGACGCCGCAAACCGTGTCACGAAGAAGGCGCCCGAGGGCGCCTTCTTTTTTCGCATTCGTGGAAGCGGCCTTGGCCGCGATGGGCTTCGCGGGACGGCCCCATCGCGCGCAAGCGCGCTCCCACGCGGGGAGCGCTTCCGGCGTGCTGGATCAGCGCGCGGACGCCTCCACCCATGCGTCCACACGACGCTCGAGCAGATCCAACGGCAGCGCGCCGCCGCCGAGCACGGCATCGTGGAATCCGCGCACGTCGAAGCGATCGCCGAGCCGCGCTTCGGCGTTCTTGCGCAGTTCCTGGATGCGGATCATGCCGATCTTGTAGGCCGTCGCCTGGCCCGGCCACGACAGATAACGCTGCACTTCCGAGCGGATCGTCGCTTCCGGGAAGCCGCTGTTGTCGTTGAAGTAGTCGACCGCCTGCTGCTCGGTCCAGCCTTTGGCGTGCATGCCGGTGTCGACGACCAGCCGAATCGCGCGCCACAGCTCGGAACTCAGCTGCCCGTAACGCGAATAGGGATCGACATAGGTGCCCGGAATTTCCTTGGCCTGCCATTCCGAATACAGGCCCCAGCCTTCCGAGTACGCGGTGGTCTGGTACTGGGTACGGAACTGCGGCAGGCCGGTGAGCTCCTGCGCGATCGCGATCTGCATGTGATGGCCGGGCAGGCCTTCGTGATACGCGATGACTTCCAGTTCCGGCTTCGGCATCGCGTTCATGTCGGACAGATGCGCGTAGTAGATGCCGGGTCGGGTGCCGTCGGGACTGCTCGGGAAATAGTGCTGCGCGGCGCCGGGTTCTTCGCGGAAGGATTCGACGCGACGCACGACCAGATCCGCCTTCGGCAGCAGACCGTAGAACTGCGGCAGCTGCTGCTTGATGTTGTCGAGCAGGCGCGTGGATTCGTCGAGGTACGCCTGGCGACCGGCATCGGTGTTCGGGAACTTGAACTGCGGATCGGTGGCGATGAAGCGGAAGAACGCCTGCAAGTCGCCGTCGAAGCCGACCTCGTTCTTGATCGCCTCCAGATCCCTGTGGATGCGCGCCACGTCCTGCAGGCCGATGTCGTGCACCTGTTCGGGCGTCAGGTCGGTGCTGGTGTTGCGACGCAGCTGCGAGGCGTAATACGCCTTGCCGTTGGATTGTGTCGTGCCGACGCCGGCGGGATTCTCCAGTGCGTTGCCGATGTCGCCCTCGTGCCACGCGATCACGCGCTGGTAGGCGGGGCCGACGGATTCCAGCAGCGCCGCGCGTGCCTGGGTCTTGAGCGCCTCGGCTTTCGCCGCGTCGATCGTCCCCGCCTCGCGCAGCGCGTCGGCCTTCTTGACCAGATCGGCCCACAGCGCGGTGTCGTCGCCTTGCGAGAACGGCGCACCGGTGATCACGTTGCGCGACTGGGTGATGACGCCGGTGTAGGCGAACTTCGGCGCGCGCATGCCGGCGTCCGCGCTGGCCTGCGCATGTTCGAGCAGGGTGTCGAACATCGTCGGCAGCGCGCGCAGTCGCGCGATGTAGGCGAGGTAGTCGGCTTCGCTGTCGACCTTGTGGAAGTTGATCAGCAGCGTCGGCAACATCGCCTGCGGTCCCATCATCTGGGTGAAGGCGTAGCCGTTGCGGCGGTACTCGAACTGTTCGGCCGCCTCGCGCGCCTGCTGCGCCCACAGCTCGTAGGACAACCTGCCTTCGAGGTCGAGCGCATCGACGTCGAAGCTGCGCTCCATCTCGGCAACGCTCGCGCGTTGCCATGCGAGCTGCTTTTCCATCGCCGCGTCCGACACGTCGTCGAGCTGGTCGTACAGCTCCTTGCGGCCGAGGAAGGTCAGCCCGATCGGGCTGAAGCGCAGCGAGGTTTCGTACTGCTGGTCGAGCCAGGCATTGAGGCGCGCGGTCTCGGCCGCGGGCGGCGCCTGGGTCATCGCCGTCGGCGCGGCGCCTGTGGCGGGCGCGGTCTGCGCATGGACGGGCAGGGCGAGTACGAGCGCAAGGGCGAGCGTGGCGACGGCAGGCAGTCGGGGCATCAGAGGCATCCGTTCGGTCGTGTGGACCGAGCCTACCGCGGACACGCCGTTCCGGCATGCAGGGCGCCGACCCGGATGTCCGCGCGCCCGAAACGACGAAGGCGACCCATGGCCGCCTTCGGAAGGTGTTGCGCTGCCGCGGTTACTTCATGCGGTAGGTGATGCGGCCCTTGGTGAGATCGTAGGGCGTCATCTCCACCTTGACCCGGTCACCGGTCAGGATGCGGATGTAGTTCTTGCGCATCCGTCCGGAGATGTGCGCAATGATTTCGTGGCCGTTCTCGAGCTTCACCCGGAACATGGTGTTCGGGAGGGTCTCGGAGACCGCGCCTTCGAACTCGATGACGTCGTCTTTCGCCATGCGTGTGGAATATCCGTCGTTGGGGATGCGGCGCACGGTTCGAATGATTTCGAGCTCGCGCCAGCAAAGCGGGGTATTGTCGCACGCGGCTGCAGGCGATGCAAAACGACCCCTGCGCGCTTCAGTCCGGCGTGCCCAGCGCGGCCGCGGGGATCTCGCCGAACGCGCCGGTCCATGCGCCGATGACCGGGGCCGGGGCTTCGGCCAGCACGTCGACCGATGCGATGAACCGTTCACGCGGCCAGCTGGCGGCACCCAGCGACGCCAGATGCGGATTGCCGACCTGGGCATCGATCAGCGGCATGTCCCAGCGGCGCATCTGCCGGGCGAGCCCGAACAGCGCCGCCTTCGACGCACCGGTGCGGGCGCTGAACATGCTTTCGCCGAAGAACATCCGGCCGATCGACACGCCGTAGATGCCGCCGACGAGCGCATCACCGTCGAACACTTCCACGCTGTGGGCGACGCCCGCCGCGTGCAGGGCGGCGTAGGCGTCACGCATGGCATCGGTGATCCACGTGCCGTCCTGACCCGGGCGCGGTGCCCGCGCGCAGGCGGTGACGACCGCGGCAAACGCGGTGTCGGCGCGCAACGTCCAGTCGCTGCCGCGCAAGGTGCGTGCGAAGCGCCGGTTCGGATGCAGCGCCGCGGTCTCGAAGACCGTGCGCGGATCCGGCGACCACCACAGGATCGGTTGCCCCTCGGAGAACCATGGGAACGCGCCGTGGCGGTAGGCGTTGCGCAGCCGCGGCACCGACAGGTCGCCACCGAATGCGAGCAGGCCGTCGGGGCGGCGCAGCGCGCTGTCGACCGGCGGAAACGGGGCGTCCGGTTCCACGCCGAGGCGCGGCAGATGCAGGCTCACGGCGTGGGTTGCCGGAATGGACTGCTGGCGGCGAGTGTCGCTGCATACCCGCGGATCGACTGCGCTTCCTGCGCGCACCACTCGCGCAGCGCGCGCCGGAATTCGGGGTCGGCGATCCAGTGGCGGCTGTGCACCAGTGTCGGCAGGAAGCCACGCGCGAGTTTGTGCTCGCCCTGCGCACCGGGTTCGAAATGACGCAGGCCCGTCCGCAGGCAGTAGTCGATGCCCTGGTAGTAGCAGGTCTCGAAATGCAGGCCGGGCAGGGTGGCGATCGCGCCCCAGTAGCGCCCGTACAGCGTGTCGCCACCGCGCAGGCACAGCGCACCGGCGACCGGTACGTCGCCCAGGTCCGCGAGCACCAGGACCAGCTGGCGCGGCATCGTCGCGGCGAGATGGCGCAGGAAATCCAGCGTCAGCGCGGGCGAGTTGCCGTACTCGGCGAAGGTCTGCAGGTAGAAGCGGTACATCGTCGCGAGATCGTCGTCGCTGGCCTCGTCGCCGTGCAGCACGCGGAACGTCACGCCCGCGCGGGCGACCTTGGCGCGTTCCTGGCGGATGTTCTTGCGGTGCTTGTGGTCCATCGCGCCGAGGTAGTCGTCGAACGTCGACCAGTCGCCGGGATTGCGCCAGTGGTATTGCACGTCGATGCGCGGCAGCCAGTCGGCATCGAAGGCCTCCGCTTCGGCGCCGGTATGGAAATTGACGTGGGCCGACGACCAGCCCGCATCGCCGGTCGCGCGTTCGATGGCCACGCGCAGCGCTTTCCGCGCGCCGGCGTCGCGCGCCAGCAGGCGCGGACCGGTCACCGGCGAATAGGGCGAGGCGACCAGCAGTTTCGGGAAGTAGTCATGGCCATACTGCGCATAGGCATGCGCCCAGGCGTGGTCGAACACGAACTCGCCGTGCGAGTTGGTCTTGCGGTAGGCGGGCGCCGCGGCGGTCAGCGTGTCGCCGTTCCACAGCGTCAGATGCTGCGGCGTCCAGCCCCACTCGGCGCGCAGGCAGCCGTGCTGCTCGAGTCCTGACAGAAAGGCATGGCTGACGAAAGGATTGCCGTCATGCAGCGCATCCCAGTCCGCCGCCGGCACGTCCGACAGCTGTGACAGCACGCGCAGCGCGGTCATCCGCTGCGTCCGTCGACGCTGTCGCCGGCTTCGATGACGGTGCGCCGCAACAGCTCGCGGTCCGGCTCGAAGGTCAGCGCGGTCATCGCCCGCGCCATCGCCAGGCCCGCGTGACGACTCGCAGCCGCGGCGAAGACGGGGTCGCCGGACGCGGCGATCGCCGCCAGCCCCTTCTGCATGCGGATGCCGATTTCCACCAGGCCGGCGCCGTCGCGCGCCAGCGCGGGATAGAGATCGTCGAACACGTCGTCGATGTCGATCGCCGGCACGAACACGCGTGCATGGCGGATTTCCGATGCGGCTGCCGGCACGCCCAGACGGGCCCATTCGCACATCAGCCGGGTCACGGTGCCGATGATGTCGATCGCGGTGCCGGCATCGTTGATGCTGGCCGACAGTGCGCGGCTGCCGATCTCGGTCAGCACGACGAAGCCATAGCGCGGGTCCTGCTCGAAGCTGCGCTCGTCGCTGATGGTGAACGCGCTGCGCACGCGCGCGACGGTTTCATCGGTCGCGGGCAGTCCGCGTGCGGCGACCAGTGCACGACCAGGCGCAGCGAACACCCCGGGCAACGCGACCACATGGATCTCGCCGTCATGGTCGGCCGCGATCGTGGCCAGCAGCGCGACGTCGATGTGCTCGACGTAGCCGATGTCCTGTGCCTCGAGCGCCGTTGCATCGGCCGGCACGCCGGGCGACGGTGCCGCACCGAGATACGGATCGGCCGCGTACTGGCGCACCGCGCGCCGGGTCACGTCTTCGACCAGATTGATCGTCGCGCCGAGCCGACCGAAGCTCGACAGTTGTTCGATCCAGCGCAGCAGGGTCAGGGTGATCAGCACGATCACCAGCACGGTCGCCGCGAACAGCACGACCCGGCCGCTGTCGCCGTAGATGCCGGTGCTCAGCGCGATCAGGCCGACGACCGCGAACAGGAACGCGCCGATGAAGGTCGCCAGCGCGCCCTGGGCGCCGCTGTCGGCGATCAGCAGGCGCGTCGCGCGCGGCGTGGCGCTGGTCGAGGCCGAGCTGTAGGCCGAGACCATCGTCGACAGCGAAAACGTCGTGACCGCCAGCATCGACGCGGCGAGGATGCCGAGCAGATTGCCGACCGAATCGGCGCCGATACGGCCGGCCAGCGATTCGGGAATCCAGGTCTTGACCAGGGCGCCGACCAGCGCGGTGACGATCGCCAGGCCGCAGTAGACCGTCGCGCGCACCCACATGCGCCGGGATTCCCGGCGCAGGATCAAGCGCAGTTGCGCCAGGGTCATGCGCAGCGCCCCGCGCGCGGGGCCGGAACGCATGCGCCTGGCATCGGGCCTCAGCCCTGCTGGTCGAGGAAGCGTTCGGCGTCGAGCGCGGCCATGCAGCCGAAGCCGGCCGAGGTGATCGCCTGGCGGTAATGCTGGTCGGTCACGTCACCGGCGGCGAACACGCCCGGCACGTTGGTCGAGGTCGCATTGCCGTCGATGCCCGAGCGGATCTCGAGGTAGCCGTTGTTCATTGCCAGCTGGCCCTCGAACAGCGTGGTGTTCGGCGTGTGGCCGATCGCGACGAAGAAGCCGTGCACCGCGATCTCGCGGGTGCTGTCGTCCTGCACGGATTTGAGGCGCAGGCCGGTCACGTTGGCATCGTTGCCGAGCACTTCGTCGACCGTGTGATGCCACACCGGCACGATCTTGCCGGCCTGGATCTTCGCGTTGAGCTTGTCCTGCATGATCTTCTCGGCGCGCAGCGTGTCGCGGCGATGAACCAGATAGACCGTTTTGGCGATGTTCGACAGGTACAGCGCTTCCTCGACCGCGGTGTTGCCGCCGCCGACCACGGCCACGTCCTGGTCCTTGTAGAAGAAGCCGTCGCAGGTGGCGCAGGCGGACACGCCGCGGCCCTTGTACGCGTCTTCCGACGGCAGGCCGAGGTATTTCGCGGTCGCGCCGGTGGCGATGATGATCGCGTCGGCGGTGTACTCGCCGCTGTCGCCCTTGAGGCGGAACGGGCGCTGCGAGAGATCCGCGGTGTGGATGTGGTCGAAGATGGTCTCGGTGTCGAAACGTTCGGCATGCGCCTGCATGCGCGCCATCAGGTCCGGACCCATAAGCCCGTGCGCGTCGCCCGGCCAGTTGTCGACCTCGGTGGTCGTCATCAACTGGCCGCCCATCTGCATGCCGGTGATGACCACCGGTTTCAGGTTGGCGCGCGCGGCGTAGACGGCCGCGGTCCAGCCGGCGGGGCCGGATCCGAGGATCAGCAGACGGAGGTGGCGGGGGCTGGTATTCGGAACGCTCATGTATACTCGCGGGCTTCGGCACTGCGGCCTGACGTGGTCCATAGCTTGGCGGTGCGCCCCCCGCAAAACAAGGTTCGGCAACGTCAGCCGACCGGAACAATCCATCCGCGACACGCCGCCGAAAGCGGCGTTTTTTTGTGCAGGAGTCGGCGACATGCGTATCGGTATTCCGAGTGAGACCAAGACCCTCGAAGGCCGCGTGGCCCTGGTGCCGGAAGCGGCAGGCGATCTGGTCAACCGTGGCCACGAAGTGTGGGTGCAGCAGGGCGCGGGCCTGAAGTCGGGCTTCAGCGACGAGGCCTACACCCGTCTGGGCGTGAAGATCGCGCCGGACGCGGCCGCGCTGTACGAAAAGGGCGAACTGATCGTCAAGGTCAAGGAGCCGATCGAAGGCGACCTCGCGCTGCTGCGCAAGGACCATCTGCTGTTCTGCTATCTGCATCTGGCGCCGCTGCCGGAGCTGACCAAGCGTCTGCTCGACATCGGCCTGACCGGCGTCGCGTTCGAGACTGTCGAGCTCGACAACGGTGAGCTGCCGCTGCTGGCGCCGATGTCGGTGATCGCCGGCAAGATCGCGGTGCAGATCGGCACGCATTACCTGCACCAGCCGCTGGGCGGCAAGGGCAAGCTGCTCGGCGGCCTGCCGTCGACCGAGCGCGGCAAGGTCGTGGTGTTCGGCGCCGGCGTGGCCGGTGGTGCATCGGCGGCGCTGGCCGCGGCCGGTGGTGCCAACGTCGTGGTGTTCGAGAAGCGTCAGGACCGCATGGAACAGATGATGCGCCTGGGCAACAACGTCACCGCGCTGTATCCCTACGACGACGTCGTCGCCCGCGAGGTCGCCTCGGCGGACCTGGTGATCGGCGCGGTGCTGGTCACCGGTGCGGTCGCACCGCACGTGGTCACCCGCGAGATGATCAAGTCGATGGAAGACGGCAGCGTGCTCGTCGACATCTCGATCGACCAGGGCGGCTGCTTCGAAACCTCGCGTGGCACGACCTGGAAGGAGCCGGTCTACGTGGAAGAGGGCGTGACCCACTTCTGCGTGACCAACATGCCCGGCGCCGTGCCGCAGACCTCGTCGCAGGCCATCTGCGCGGCGATCCTGCCGTGGGTCAACAAGCTCGCGTCGGGCCAGTGGCGCGACAATGCGGCGCTGGTGCGCGGCATCAACGTCGAAGGCGGCAAGCTCGTGCATCCTGCGCTGCAGGGCATGAAACTTTGACGTAAGATCAAAGGCCTGTACCGACTTTCTCAGGTAAAGACGCACGGTGGCACGACCGCTTTCAGACCGCTCCAAGCGCACGCGCAGCGCAGCCAAGGACGCCGCACCCGCGGCGTCCGCCAAGGCAGCGCCGAACCCGCGTCGCCAGCGGCTGGTCCGTGACATCGCGCTGATCCTGATCGCGCCGCTGCTGCTGTATCTGCTGGCGTGTCTGGTCACGTACTCGCACACCGATCCGGGCTGGACCAATGCCGGTAGCGTCACCGCGCCGCTGAACAATGTCGGCGGCCCGGTCGGCGCGTGGATCGCCGATGTGCTGCTGCATCTGTGCGGCTACGTCGCCTATCTGCTGCCGGTGATCCTCGGCGCGATCGCATGGATCGCGCTGTTCGGCATCGAACGCGACCCCGAGGGCACCGCCGATTTCGGCCCGGCCCTGCGTCTGGTCGGCATCGTCGGCTTTCTGGTGTCCGCGACCGGCCTGCTGTACCTGCGGGTGCCGGCGGTGCAGAACCTGTCGGCCGGTGGCGGCGGCATTCTCGGTCGGCTGGTCGGCAATTCGCTCTATGGGGCGATCGGTCCGGTCGGCGGCAATCTGTTCCTGCTCGCGCTGTTCCTGGTGTCGGTGACGCTGGCGACGGGCCTGTCGTGGTTCGCGCTGATGGACCGCCTCGGCGGCTGGGTCATGAAGCTGCCGGTGCTGTTCCGCCGCAGCAGCAAGCAGGCGACCGACTGGAAGGAAGCCCGCGTGCACCGCGAGGAGCGTACCGAGGCACGCAAGGTCGACACCGAACTGCGGGCCAAGCGCGCACCGGTGAAAATCGAAGCGCCGGTCGTGCCGCCGGTGGTCGAAAAGAGCGAACGCGCCAAGCGCGAGCAGCAGATCCCGATGTTCCATGGCGTCAACGCCAACGGCTCGGATCTGCCGCCGCTGTCGCTGCTCGACGATCCCAAGCCGCAGCCCAAGGGCTACGACGAGGAGACACTGGAAACCCTGTCGCGGCAGATCGAGTTCAAGCTCAAGGACTTCCGCATCGACGTGGAGGTCAAGGAAGCGCAGCCGGGCCCGGTGATCACGCGCTTCGAGATGGAGCCGGCGCCGGGCGTCAAGGTCAGCCAGATCAGTTCGCTGGACAAGGACATCGCCCGCGGCCTGTCGGTCAAATCGGTGCGCGTGGTCGACGTGATTCCGGGCAAGTCGGTGATCGGCCTGGAAATCCCGAACGTGCGCCGGGAGATGATCTATCTCTCCGAGCTGCTGCGCTCCAAGGAATACGACAAGTCGCCGAGCCCGCTGACGCTGGCGCTGGGCAAGGGCATCAGCGGCCAGTCGGTGGTCGCCGATCTCGCGCGCATGCCGCATCTGCTGGTCGCCGGTACCACCGGCTCGGGCAAATCGGTCGCGGTCAACTCGATGGTGCTCAGTCTGCTGTTCAAGGCCAGTCCGAAAGAACTGCGCATGCTGATGATCGACCCGAAGATGTTGGAGCTCAGCGTCTACGAGGGCATTCCGCATCTGCTTGCGCCGGTGGTCACCGACATGAAGGAGGCCGGCAACGGCCTGCGCTGGTGCGTGGCGGAGATGGAGCGCCGCTACAAGCTGATGAGCGCGGTCGGCGTGCGCAACCTGGCCGGCTTCAACAAGAAGGTGAAGGACGCACAGGACGCCGGGCAGCCGATGTCCGATCCGCTGTTCCGGCCGAATCCGGAATCGAGCGACGTCGCCGAACTGCTCGAACCGCTGCCCTACATCGTCATCTTCATCGACGAATTCGCCGACATGATGATGATCGTCGGCAAGAAGGTCGAAGAACTCATCGCCCGTCTGGCGCAAAAGGCACGTGCGGCCGGCATCCATCTGATCCTCGCCACGCAGCGGCCGTCCGTGGACGTGATCACGGGCCTGATCAAGGCCAACATCCCGACGCGCATCGCGTTCCAGGTCAGCTCCAAGATCGATTCGCGCACCATCCTCGACCAGTCCGGCGCGGAAACGCTGCTCGGCAACGGCGACATGCTGTATCTGCCGCCGGGTACGGCGATGCCCGAGCGCGTGCACGGCGCATTCGTATCGGACGAGGAAGTGCACCGCGTCGTCGAGCACCTCAAGCAGAGCGGCCAGGCCCAGTACATTTCGGGCGTGCTCGACGAAGTGCAGACGATGGGCGACGGCACCGTGGTCGGCGCGACGGGGCTGCCGGAAAGCGGCGGCGGTGGTGGCGACGAGAGCGATCCGCTGTACGACGAAGCGGTCAAGATCGTCACCGAGACCCGCCGCGCGTCGATCTCCGGTGTGCAGCGCCGGCTGAAGATCGGCTACAACCGCGCCGCGCGTCTGGTCGAGGCGATGGAAGCGGCCGGCGTGGTGACGCCGCCCGAGCACAACGGCGACCGCAGCGTGCTTGCGCCGCCGCCGCCTCCGCGCTGATCCACTCGGCGCCCGCAAGGGATGCGATGAATCGCGGATGCATGGCATCGGCGCAGAACCGTGCCATCGTCGCCGCATTCAGCAAAGAATTCGCACACTCCGATCCAACGTCACCGAACCCAGAGGTTCTTTCGCATGCGCTCGATGATCCGTCATTCCCGCTGGTTTGCCGCCGCTGCCGTGCTGATGGTGGGCGGCCTCGCGCAGGCCGCCGATGCGCGCCCGCAGCTCGAGCAGTTCACGCGCGGCCTCAAGGGCCTCGAAGCGCAGTTCACCCAGCAGGTCGCCGACGGCAACGGCCGGGTCAAGGAAAGCTCGAGCGGCACGCTGGCGCTGTCGGCGCCGCGCCTGTTCCGCTGGGAATACGTGAAGCCGTATCCGCAGCTCATCGTTGCCGATGGCCGCACGGTGTGGGTCTTCGATCCCGATCTGCAGCAGGTCACGCGCCGCTCGCAGGGCAGCGAGGAACAGGACAGCCCGCTGGCCGCACTGATCGATCCGTCCAAGCTCGACCGCGACTTCAACGTCGCCGAGGCCGGCAGCGCCGGTGGACTGAACTGGCTCGAGCTGCGTCCCAAGCGTACCGAGAACGCCGCGTTCGAACGCGCCCGTCTGGGCTTCGGCAGCGACGGCAGCCTGTCGCGCATGGAAATCCACGACACGCTGGGCCAGCGCACGACGATCGGGTTCAGTGGCTGGAAGCGCAATCCGACGTTCGCCGCCGACACCTTCCGCTACACGCCGCCTGCGGGTGTGGATGTGGTGGGCGAGGAGTGAGGCGTGGGATGTGGAGCGTCAGAGGTGAGGCGTAAGGCGTAAGACGTCAGTGGGCTTGGCTCGCTCGCATAGTTGGTTCTTCGCGCCGATCAAACTCGACCGTCGCCCCAGCGAAAGCTGGGGCCCATGTTGATCTTCGGCCCGACCGCGGAAAATGGGTCCCAGCGTTCGCTGGGACGACGGCTTCAAAGCGCGTTCGGACGGCTAATTCCCCGACTCGCCAACCTGCCGGATCGGCGTGAACGCCGGCAGTACCAAGCGGTAGTCGAATGGCGAGTCCGCGCCTGCGCGACCGCCCGCACGCGAGGGCGCGACATCGACGATCCCGCACGCGTCCCCGCAGGCCCAGTGCGCTCCTCCCGCGGCCGCGACATTGACCGAGTAGGGCGACAGGTCGCGCAGCAGCGCTGTCATCGGCTGTTCGGAAAACCCGAGCGGCGCATCCGCCGGACGCGCGCGCATCGCATGTAAGTTGCCTGTGACGACCACAATCCGACCCTGCGGAAATGCCTCATGCGCTTGCCTCGGTACATGGGCCATCGCCGCCTCGCAGGTGCCGCGCCGGTAGCAACGGATATCCCGCGGATCGAACGGCAGGATCGCGACATCGCGTCCCGCTGCCTTCAGTCGACCGATGCGGCGGACCAGCGCCAGCACATCCTCGCTGCGACGTCCGTAGTTTTCGTCGGCGGGCACCTGCCACTAGGCACGCTGACGCAGCGCTTCGATCGTCGCGTCGCTGCCGCCGCCCGAAACGGCCGCACGCAGGGCGCCGTGTTCGCTCACGGGAATCTCCAGCGCCAGCAGCACCTGCGACGCGTCGCTCCAGCGTCGACCAGATCGCCGGCCAGCAACGGAATCTCGCGCGTGCCATGCATCTCGCCGAGCACGACCAGACGATGCCCGTCCGATGCCCGGGTCAACGTGTCGACCGCATCTGCGCGCCAGTCGGCGGCGGCCGTCGCCGACAGCGCACTCAGCGCGATGCCGAATGCGAGCCGCTGGAGCTGGCGCGTCGCGCTTGTGATCACGTCCCGGTGCCGCAATATCGGCATGTCGCACTCCTTCGCACTCCAGTCCCGACAGGTTAACGCGTGTCCCGATCCCGCCCATCCCGCGCCGACACCGGTGACCTGCTGCAGGTCGACCGCAGTGCGATGCGTCCGCTGGCCGAGCGCATGCGCCCCGCCAGGCTCGACGAGATGGTCGGCCAGCGTCGTCTGGTCGCCGAGGGCACGGCGCTGCGGACGGCGGTCGAGGCCGGCAAGATCCATTCGATGGTGCTGTGGGGGCCGCCGGGCTGCGGCAAGACCACGCTGGCGCTGCTGCTGGCGCATTACGCGGATGCGGAATTCAAGGCGATCTCGGCGGTGCTGTCCGGTCTGCCGGAGGTGCGACAGGTGCTGGCCGAAGCCGCGCACCGTTTCGATAGCGGGCGTCGCACGGTGCTGTTCGTCGACGAGGTGCACCGCTTCAACAAGACCCAGCAGGACGCGTTCCTGCCGCACATCGAACGCGGCACGATCGTGTTCGTCGGTGCGACCACCGAGAACCCGTCGTTCGAACTGAATTCCGCGCTGCTCTCGCGCTGCCGCGTGCACGTGATGGAGGCGGTGTCGCCCGACGACATCCTCGAGACCTTGCGCCGTGCGCTGGCCGATGCCGAACGCGGACTCGGCGATCGCGGGCTGCGGATCGCCGACGATCTGCTGCGGCTGATCGCAGTGGCCGCCGATGGCGACGTGCGCCGCGCACTGACGCTGCTGGAAATCGCCGCCGAACTGGCGGGCGAGGGCGGCGAAGTCACTGCCGGCACCATCGAACAGGTACTGGCCGATCGCACGCGCCGGTTCGACAAGGGCGGCGAGCAGTTCTACGACCAGATCTCGGCGCTGCACAAATGCGTGCGCAGTTCGAATCCCGATGCCGCGCTCTACTGGCTGACGCGGATGCTAGATGGCGGCTGCGATCCCGGCTATCTCGCCCGGCGCATGACGCGCATGGCGGTGGAAGACGTCGGCCTGGCCGATCCGCGTGCGCTGCAGATGTCGATCGACGCCTGGGAGACGTATGACCGCCTCGGCAGTCCCGAGGGCGAACTCGCGCTCGCGCAGTTGGTGATCTATCTGGCGAGCACCGCGAAATCCAACGCCGGCTACATGGCCTTCAACCAGGCCAAGCGCGACGTGCGCGAATACGGCACGCAGGACGTGCCGATGCATTTCCGCAATGCGCCGACCAAGCTGATGAAGGAACTCGGCTACGGCACCGGCTACCAGTACGACCACGACACCGAAGGCGGCATCGCGCTCGACCAGACCGCGTTCCCGGATGCGATGGGCGAGCGGGTGTACTACCAGCCGGTCGCGCGCGGCATGGAGATCAAGCTCAAGGACAAGCTCGACGCCTTGCGCGCCGCACGCGCGGAAGCGATCCGCAAGGCCCGCGAGGCCGGCGACGACTGAGCGCCAGCGGATTTCCTGACGACGCCTGCGGCGCGCGACCGAAACCGCGTGGGCGTTCGCACGATGGTGCGGTTCGCGGCACGCGCGCACGCTCGTAGGCGGTTCTTCCAGGGAGGGAATGCCGATGCGGATCAGCGCCGCTCTGCTGCTGCTCGTCGCGTGGCCGGTCGCCGCGCAGTCGGTGCACAAATGCGCCGATGGTCGCGGTGGCCACAGTTACCAATCGCAGCCCTGCGTCGATGGCGAAAGCCTGCGGACGTGGACGGCCGAGGTGCAGGATCCGCCGGCAGCGACGGCAGTGCAGCGCCCGGCGAAACCGCCGACGCAGCGTCGTGTGGCCGCGTCGACGCGGGACCGTCCGACGCGCGCCACGACGCCCCGACGCGACGACCAGCACGCGCGATGTCTGGCCGCACGCGCCAGTCGCGAAAATGCCTTGCGCAAGCTCGGCACCCAGCGCCGCTACGACGATCTGCGCCGCCTCAACGAACGCGTGTCCGCGGTCTGCAATCACCGCGGACGCGGCTGAAGTACCAGGCGATCAGGGATTGCAGGGGCGGTTGGTGCCTTCCCAGCCGTTCGGCAGGCGACGGATGACTTGGCCGCCGGCGCAGCGTTCGCCGGCTTCGAGCGGGGTCGAACGGTAGGCCACCAGTTTCGGCGCAGCAGGCGCCGCGACGGCCGGTTTCGGATACTCGTAGATCACCCGCTCGGGCGAGGGCAGATGGGCGAGGCGGGAGAAGCCGCCTGCATCGTCATCGCTGCGGCTGGCATGTAACCAGGCCGCATTGGACGCGACCAGCAGGGCCAGCAGAACGATCGCCATGGCCTGCCAGGTCGAACGCCGCCAGCGGCCGGGGAACAGGAACACGTTGCGTTGCCGATCCACGAGGCGCTCCGGAGTCCAGACAGACCGGGTTCGATGCTAGGCGCCGGGGGCAGGGCGGACCACTAGGGACAACCCTGTAACCGTTTTCCCGTGCATCCATCGTGGGATGCACGGGTCGCTTGGGCAGAGGGGTCTGCCTGAACCGGTCAGGCGTGTCGCCGCGCCATCGCCAGCCTCGCCAGGACGTCTGGAAGACCGTTCCCGGAAGCGGTGGCGGATCGGATTTCGAAGGTGTACAAATGTACACCATGAGCGATCTGTCCCCCCAACGTGCCGCCATCCTCGAATTCCTGCGCGAGCGCATCGCCGCCGGTGCGCCGCCGAGCCTGGCCGAGATCGCCGCGGCCTTCGGTTTCGCCTCGCGCAATGCCGCGCAGAAGCACGTGCAGGCGCTGGTCTCGGCAGGACTGGTCGAATTGCAGGCCGGGCAGAAGCGCGGGCTGCGGCTGCCGGGGCAAGGCGACCGCATGGCCGCGTTGCCGGTGCTCGGGCGCGTGGCCGCGGGCGTGCCGATCGGTCCGGACACCGGCAGCGATCGCGTGCTGTGGCTGGACCGCAGCCTGTTCTCGCTGCGCCCGGATTACCTGCTGCGGGTCGAGGGCGATTCGATGATCGACGACGGCATCCTCGAGGGCGATCTCGTGGGCGTGCACCGCAGTCGCGATGCGCGCGACGGCCAGACCGTCGTCGCGCGGCTGGACGATGCCATCACCATCAAGCGGCTCGAACACCGCGCAGGCGGCGTGCGTCTGCTGCCGCGCAATCCTGCGCATGCGCCGATCGTGGTCGCCGCCGACGCCGACTTCGCGATCGAAGGCCTGTACTGCGGTCTGGTGCGGCAGGGCTGACATGGCGCCTGCGCTCCAATCGCTGGATGCCCTGCTCGCCGCGCGCACGGTGTGGTCGGCCGGGCGCGGCACGCGCTGCGCCGACATCGGCCAGCCGACCGGACATGCCGTGCTCGATGCCGCGCTACCGGGCGGCGGCTGGCCGCCGCGCGCATTGACCGAACTGCTGCTGCCGGCCGATGGCGTGGGCGAAATCTCGCTGCTGTTTCCAGCGCTCTCGCGCATCACTGCGGCCGGCGGTCGCGTGGTGCTGGTCGCACCGCCGTGCATTCCCTATGCACCGGCCTGGCAGGCGGCGGGCGTGCGGCTGGACGCGCTGGACGTCGTCGAGGCGGCGCCCGCCGATGCGTTGTGGGCCTTCGAGCAATGCCTGCGCAGCGGCGCCTGCGCGGCGGTGCTGGGCTGGCCCGATACCGGCGATGCGCGTTTGATGCGGCGCCTGCAGGTGGCGGCCGACAGCGGCGATTGCCACGCCTTCGCATTGCGCGATCGACGTCATGCGGCGAATGCCTCGCCGGCGGCGTTGCGGCTGGAATATCTGCCCGAGGTGCAGGCCTGGCAGGTGCGCAAATGCCGGGGCGGGCAGGTGCCGTCGCAACCGCTGCGATTGGCGAGCTGAATGCTCCTGCGATGCTCTGGGCCTGCCTTCTCCTGCCGCAACTGGCGCTCGACGCCGTTCTCCGTCGTCTGCCGGATCCCGACGCACCGTTCGCGCTGGTCGAAGGGCCTGCGCAGCTGCGCACGCTGCACAGCGTCAACGACGCGGCCGGCGCGCACGGACTGAAAGCCGGCATGCGCCTGTCGGCCGCGCATGCGCTGCTGGCCGATGTGCGTACGCAACCGCACGACGCTCTGGCCGAATCGACGGCGCATCGATTTCTGGCCGCTTGGGCGTATCGCCACAGTTCGCTGGTGAGCCAGCAGTGGTCGCGCGCGATCGTGCTGGAGGTGCAGGCGAGCTTCCGCCTGTTCGGGCCGTGGTCGCAGTTCGAACGCACGCTGCGCGAGGAACTGTCGGCGCTGGGCTTCGCACATCGCATCGCGCTCGCGCCGTCGCCGACCGCCGCGCGTGTGCTGGTCGGTTTGCGCGATGGCTTTGCGGTGACCGGCGCGGCGGAACTTTCGGCGCTGCTGGATCGCACACCGGTGCGCCGTGCCGCATTGCCGGGTGATGCCGGCGAACGTCTGTACCGCATGGGCGTACGCACGCTCGGTGCACTACGTGA
Organism: Luteimonas sp. Soil_C_16; assembly: GCF_057657295.1. Lineage (NCBI taxonomy): Bacteria > Pseudomonadati > Pseudomonadota > Gammaproteobacteria > Lysobacterales > Lysobacteraceae > Luteimonas > Luteimonas sp. Soil_C_16. Next base: position 205,960 of record NZ_JBDGIS010000004.1, read on the forward strand.
ATTGCCCGGTGCAGGCGTGCAACGCCGGTTCGGCGCGGATGTGCTGGCGCACGTGCGCAGGCTGTATGGCGAGAGCGACGATCCGGTCGCCTGCTACACGCCGCCGGACCGGTTCGACATGCGCGTCGAGCTGGGGTACGAGGTGGAAGCGCATCCGCCGCTGCTGTTTCCGCTGCGGCGCCTGATCAACGACCTGTGCACGTATCTCTCTGCGCGCGACGGTGGCGTGCAGCGTTTCGTGATCGGGCTGGAACACGAGGAAGGCAGTACCGATGTCGAGGTCGGCCTGCTCGCGCCCGAGCGCACGTCGACGATGCTGTTCGAACTCGCGCGCAACCGGCTCGAACGCACGGAGATCGCCAGGCCCGTCGTCGCGATGCGCCTGCTCGCGCGCGAGCTGCCACCGTTCGTGCCGGCCGCGCGCGATCTGTTCGATACCCGTCCGCAGCAGGCGCTCGACTGGCCGCATCTGCGCGAACGTCTGCGTGCACGGCTCGGTGACGATGCGGTCTATCGGGTGACACCAGCCGGCGATCCGCGCCCCGAACGCGCATGGTCGCGCCGCATCGGCGATGGCGGCGGCGCGATTGCGGATGCGCCTGCGCGTCCGCCGCGTCCGGCCTGGCTGCTGCCGCAACCGGTACCGCTGCACGACGCCGGCCTGCGCATCGTGTCCGGGCCCGAGCGTCTGGAAAGCGGCTGGTGGGACGACGCCGACGCGCGCCGCGATTACTACGTCGTCGAAACGCGCGAAGGCCAGCGCGGCTGGGCCTTCGTGCCGCCGGGCCGCTTCGACGGCTGGATGCTGCACGGCTGGTTCGCATGAGTTGGGACGATGCGATCGACGGCGTCGACCGCGACACGCCGGGCAGCCATGTGCCGCGTGCGCTACGCGTTGCCGGGCGCCTGCGCGCGGCCGCGAACGACGACGTCGCCCATGACACCCGCGACGATCTGCCCGCGTACGCAGAGCTGCACTGCCTGTCGGATTTCTCTTTCCTGCGCGGCGCGTCCAGCGCGGAGCAGCTGTTCGCGCGCGCCGTGCACTGCGGATACAGCGCGCTCGCGATCACCGACGAATGCTCGCTCGCCGGCATCGTGCGCGGGCTGGAGGCGTCGGAGGAAACCGGACTCAAGCTGATCGTCGGCAGCGAGTTCCGGCTGCTCGACGACACGCGTTTCGTGCTGCTGGTCGAAACCCGCGCGGGTTACGCGCAGCTGTGCGCGCTAATCACCTGCGGCCGCCGCGCCGGCACCAAGGGCCAGTACCGGCTCTCGCGTGCGGATATCGAAGCCGAATTCCGAGGGACAACACCCGGCGTGTTCGCCGTGTGGCTACCGGGCGCGACGCCCGACACGGGGCAGGGCGCCTGGCTGCGCGACGTGTTTCCCGAACGGACGCATCTGGCCGTGGAACTGCATCGCGAATGTGACGATGCCGAGCGCCTGGCCACGTTGCTGGCGCTGTCGCGCACGCTCGGCATCCCTGCCGTCGCCAGTGGCGACGTCCACATGGCCACCCGTCGTGAACGCATCCTGCAGGACACGCTGACCGCGATCCGACACACCACACCGATTGCCGATTGCGGCACACATCTGTTCCGCAACGGCGAACGGCATCTGCGTTCGCGGCGTGCACTGGGCAACATCTACGGCGCCGATCTGATGCAGGCCGCCGTCGATCTCGCGGCGCGCTGCAGCTTCGGCATGCGCGAACTGCATTACGACTATCCGGTCGAACTGGTGCCCGAAGGACATACGCCGACGACGTGGTTGCGTCATCTGACGGAAGAGGGGATTCGCCTGCGCTGGCCGGACGGGCCGACCCCCAAGGTCCGCAAGCTGATCGATTTCGAACTGGCATTGATCGCGAAGCTGAAGTACGAGGCGTTCTTCCTGACCGTCGCCGACATCGTCCGCTTCGCCAGAGGCGAGGGCATCCTGTGCCAGGGCCGCGGCTCGTCGGCCAATTCGGCGGTCTGCTATGCGCTGGCCATCACCGCGGTGAATCCCGACGACACGCGTCTGCTGATGGCGCGCTTCCTGTCGGAGAACCGCAACGAGCCGCCCGACATCGACGTCGACTTCGAGCACGAACGCCGCGAAGAGGTCATCCAGTACGTCTACGCCAAATACGGCCGCGAACGTGCTGCGCTGGCGGCGACGGTCATCGCCTATCGCGGCAAGAGCGCGGTACGCGATGTCGCCAAAGCCTTCGGCCTGCCGCCGGACCAGATCGCATTGCTCGCCAATTGCTACGGCTGGGGCAACGGCGAGGCGCCGATGGAACAGCGCATCAGCGAAGCCGGGTTCGATCTCGACAATCCGCTGATCGGCAAGATTCTCGTGATCACCGAGATGTTGCGCGACCACCCGCGGCATCTGTCGCAGCACGTCGGCGGTTTCGTGATCTCGAACGAACCGCTGTCGCATCTGGTGCCGATCGAGAACGCGGCGATGGACAACCGCACGATCATCCAGTGGGACAAGGACGATCTGGAAACCATGCAGCTGCTGAAGGTCGATTGCCTCGCGCTCGGCATGCTGACCTGCATCCGCAAGGCGCTCAATCTGGTGCGCGGCGAGCGCGGACGCGATTTCGAGATCGCGACCCTGCCGCGCGAGGACGCGCAGACCTACGAGATGATCCAGATCGCCGACACCGTCGGCGTGTTCCAGATCGAATCCCGCGCGCAGATGGCGATGCTGCCGCGGCTCAAGCCGAAAGAGTTCTACGACCTCGTGGTCGAAGTCGCGATCGTGCGACCCGGTCCGATCCAGGGCGACATGGTGCATCCGTATCTGCGACGCCGGCAGGGACACGAGCTGGTGACGTATCCGTCCGAGGGCGTGCGCGAAATCCTCGGGCCGACGCTCGGCGTGCCGCTGTTCCAGGAGCAGGTCATGGAACTGGTGATCCATGCCGGCTACGACGCCGACGAGGCCGATGGCCTGCGCCGTTCGATGGCGGCCTGGCGTCGTGGCGGCGACATGGAGCCGCATCGACTGCGTATCCGCGGACTCATGGAAGCCAAGGGTTACGCGTCGGAATTCATCGACCAGATCTTCGACCAGATCAAGGGCTTCGGTTCCTACGGCTTTCCGCAGAGTCACGCCGCGTCGTTCGCGAAGCTGGTCTACGCCAGTTGCTGGCTCAAGCGGCACGAGCCGGCGGCCTTCGCCTGCGGCCTGCTCAACGCGCAGCCGATGGGCTTCTATTCGCCGAGCCAGATCGTGCAGGATGCGCGTCGCGGCAGTCCGCATCGCGCGGCGGTGGAGGTGCTGCCGGTCGACGTGATGGTCAGCGATCGCGATTGCACGCTGGTCGGCGGACGTCCGTGGCGCAGTGACGCCGATCCCGGGACGCAGCCGGATATCCGGCTCGGCCTGCGTCTGGTCGCCGGCTTGTCGGACACCATGGCCCAAGCGATCGTTGCCGCACGCGCGCGCCGTCCGTTCTCCAGCGTCCAGGATCTATGCCTGCGCGCCGGTCTCGACGAGAAGGCGCGCAGCGTGCTCGCCGAATCCGGTGCGCTCGCCTCGCTGGCCGGGCATCGCAACGCGGCGCGCTGGGCGGTCTCGGGCATCGAGCGACAACGGCCGTTGCTGCCGGGCAGTCCCGACGAGGACGTGGTCGAACTGCCGGAGCCGCGTGCGGGCGAGGAAATCCTGTCCGACTACCGCAGCACCGGCCTGACGCTGGGCCAGCACCCGATGGCCCTGCTGCGTGCGCAGATGGCTGAGCGCCGGATCATCGGCCTGCGCGATCTGCAGCAGCGCCGGCATGGCAGCGGCGTGCACGTCGCGGGTCTGGTCACACAACGCCAGCGCCCTGCGACCGCCAAGGGCACGATCTTCGTCACGCTGGAAGACGAGACCGGAATGATCAACGTGATCGTCTGGCCGCATCTCGCGTTGCGGCGGCGTCGCGCATTGCTGGAGTCACGTCTGCTCGCGGTGCGCGGGCGCTGGGAGCGCGTGGACGGCGTCGCGCATCTGATCGCAGGCGATCTGCAGGATCTCAGCGGCATGCTCGGTGGCATGCAGTTGCCGTCGCGCGACTTCCATTGAAGGCCCTGAGCCGGCTAGGCACCCTGTCTTTATGTTATATCGTAACTAATCAGCTCAATCCGGCCCGCTGCATGGTGTCCCGCCGCCTTCCTGTCCTCTCCGTGTTCTGCATGGCGGCGATGTCCGTCGGCCTTGCGCTTCCCGTCACGACGTCGGCGCGCTTGCCGCCCGCCGCGCTCAACCACCTGTACGTGGTGCTGGATCAGGCCAGCTTCGATGCAATCCAGCGCAGCAATGCAGTCGCACGTCTCCTGTCGCCGCCCGATACCGGACTGCCGGGCTACGCCGCGCCGGACGATGGGGCAGACCGCCTGTTCCTGCGTGGACGCACGACCTATCTTGAACTCTTCGCGCCCGGCAACCGGTTCGGCGAGCCCGTCGGCAAGGTAGGTCTGGCGATCGGACACGACGCGCCGCGCGATCTCGATCGGCTGGAAACGGCCTGGCGCGCCGTGTATCGGGATGTGCGCCGGAGCGACGTGCACTGGCGCCGCACGACGCCGCCGGTGCCGTGGTACGACGCAGTGCAGCGCGATGCCACGGCTGACAATCCGCATCTCGTCCTGTGGGCGATGACCTACCGCCCGGAACTCGTCGCCTGGCTCGCACCGTCGGCGGATGCCACGCCGCGAACGTCGCGCGCCGACGTGCTCGCGCCGCGCTGGCGGCACGCGCAGGGCCTGATCGACATCATCGGTGTAGATGTCGGCGTGCCCGGCCCACTGCGGCAGCAGCTGGACGATCAGCTCAGCCGGGCAGGCTTGGATCGCCGCACATCTGGCGAAGACCTCGTGTTCGAGGGGCTCGGCTGGACCTTGCATCTGGTGGAAACGGATGCGCCCGGCTTGCGGGCTCTCGACCTGCAGACTGCGCCGCGCGCCGACGGTCCATGTGCGATGGACTGGGGCAGTACCCGGCTCGTGCTCGCCGCCGATGGCGGATCGCGCTGGTGGTTCGCCGGCACGTCTCCGGCGCAGTCCGTCCCTGCCTGTCCCACCGCAACGCACTAGGAATTCCATGTCGCTGTATCACCGAATCGCCGAGCTGCAGGGCGATCGCCCCTGGGGCGCCGTGCTCGACGCCGGCACCGGCCGCAATTCGATGCGCTGGGTGCTGTCGCTGAAGACCGATCGCTGGACTGCCGTTACCGGCGCGGCGTCGATGGCGCGGACGACTGAAACGGAAATCGGCACGCGTCGGCGGGATGTGGATCGTCTGGTCGTCGGCAACTGGCTCGATCCCACGCTGCTCGCGGGCGAGCGCTACGACACCGTGCTCGCCGACTATCTGCTCGGCGCGATCGAAGGCTTCGCACCGTACTGTCAGGACCAGCTGTTCGCGCGTCTGCACGATCTGGTCGCGCCGGGCGGTCGTCTGTACGTCGTCGGTCTCGAACCCTACGTGCCCCACCATCCCGATGCGCTCGACGCGGCCGGCAGTCTGGTCACGCGGATCGGGCGTCTGCGCGATGCCTGTCTGCTATTGGCCGGCGATCGTCCCTATCGCGAGTATCCGGCCGACTGGACGCTGCGGCAGATCGAACGTGCGGGCTTCCGCGTGCTGCATGCCGAACAGGTGCCGATCCGGTTCGGCACACGCTTCGTCGACGGGCAGCTCGACATGTGCGGGCGCGTGCTGGAACGCGTGGCGGATCGCCAGCTGGCCGCCGCTTTGCATGCAAACGTCGAAGCCTTGCGTATGGAGGCGCATCTGCAAATCGCCGAGCACGGCGGTCTGCGGACCGGCCACGATTATGTGATCGCGGCCGAGGTGGTTTGAGGGGGTTGGGTTGGTGCTTGAGCGTGCCGGCCCTCACCCGACGCGCGGAGCGCGTCGACCTCTCCCGGAGGGAGAGGTGTATGGATCACGCTGATGTGGGTTGCTGAGATCGAGTCGTGCAACGCATTCGAAGCACGACGATCGACTCGATCATCAAATGAGCCGGTGATGCCGCCTCAGCGCGGCATCGGATCGGTCGGCTCGTCCACCGGCGGCGTCCGCTCGCCGCGCACGCGCATCGCGTTGCGCTTGGCCCACAGGTTCAGCATCTCGACCGCGGCCGAGAAGCCCATCGAACCGTAGATGTAGCCCTTCGGAATGTGCAGACCGAACCCGTCGAGCAGCAGATAGATACCGATCAGCACGATGAAGGTCAGCGCCAGCATCTTCACCGTCGGGTTCGCATCGATGAACTTGCCCAGCGGCTGCGCCGCCAGCAGCATCACCGCCACCGCCAGCAGGATCGCGCAGACCATCACCGGCACGTAGTCGCCGGCCATGCCGACGGCGGCGATCACCGAGTCCAGCGAGAACACGATGTCGATGACCGCGATCTGCGCGATCACCGCGCCGAACGAGGCCGTCGCCTTGCCGACCGTGCCGTGCGCCTCGCCGTCCTCGCCCTTGAGCTGCTCGCGGATCTCCATCGCGCCCTTCACGATCAGGAACAGACCGCCGAGGATCAGCACCAGATCGCGCACCGAGATGCCGCGTCCGAACAGCTCGAACAGCGGCTCGGTCAGCCCGGCCAGCCAGGCCAGCATCAGCAGCAGGCCGATGCGCGTGATGCACGCCACCGCGATACCGAACTTGCGCGCGAACTCGCGCTGCTCGACCGGCAGCTTGGACACCGCGATCGAGATGAAGACCAGGTTGTCGATGCCGAGCACGATCTCGATCGCACTGAGCGTGATCAGCAGGATCCAGACCTGCGGGTCGGTAATCAATTCCATCATCGGTGACACGTCCTCAGTGGGGTTCGGGCAGCGCGGGGGCGATCAGGCGCGCATCGGAGCACGCAGGATCTGACGCCGGCGTGTGGATCAGATGGCACCGGAGGTGGGCAGCGGGGCCGGCACGTTGAGCTGGCCGCCCGAGGCGACGTAGGCGGCGAGCGCTTGGCCCTGGCTCAGCAGATGCTGTTCCATCGTGCGGCCGGCGGCCTCCGCATCGCGCTTGCGGAAGCAGTCCATCAGGGCGCGGTGTTCGGACAGCGACTGCGCGGTGCGGCCGGGGGTCAGCAACTGCCGGCCGCGGTGCATCTTCAGGATCCGGTGCAGGTCGTGGGTGATGCGGATCAGCCACGGGTTGCCGGCGTAGCGCTGCACGGTCTCGTGGATGACGTAGTTGTTGCGGTAGTACTCGGCGATGTTGCCGGTCTCGACCGCGGATTCCATCGCCGCGTGCAGGCTTTCCAGCAGCGCCAGCCCAGCGTCGTCGATGTTGCGCACCGCCTCGTGCGCGCAGCGGCCCTCGAGCATCGCCATCACCGGGAACAGCTGGTTGAGATCCTCCAGCGTCAGCCGGGTCACGCGGCTGCCACGGCCCGCGTCGATCTGCACCAGGCCTTCGGCGGCCAGAAGTTTGAGCGCTTCGCGCAGCGGCGTGCGGCTGATGCCGAGGCGCTCGCACAGCTCCGGCTCGTCGATCCATTCGCCCGGCGGCAGCTGATAGTCGTAGATCAGCTCGCGTACCTGCTCGGCGACTTCCTCGTAGAGCGGTGCACGCTTGCGCGTGGGTGTGGAGCCGATGGCCATGGTCTGAGCGGAAATCCAGGACGGTGCAGTGTATCGGGGTTGGTGTGCGGACGACCCGGCCTGCCGCGGAGGGGCGACAGGCCGGGCGCCGCCTGGAACGCTTACATCCAGCCCGGCACGACGAACAGCAGCCAGGCCAGCAGCGGGGCGAATGCGACCACGAGTCCGCTGTAGATCAGGAACCGGCGGAACAGCGCCTCGCGTTCTTCCTTCGCGGCCGAGGCCACCACCAGCGCGCCGTTGGTCGAGAACGGGCTGACATCGACGACCGTCGAGGACACCGCAAGTGCGCAGATCACACCGGCCGCACTCAGATGGCCCTGCATCAGGAACGGCACGGCCAGCGGAATCGTCGCCCCCAGCACCGCGGCGGACGAGGCGAATGCCGACACGATGCCGCCGACGTAGCAGACCAGCAGCGCGCCCAGCAGCGGGATGCCGATGCTCGACACGCCGTGGCCGACGAAATCGACCGCGCCCGCGTTCTGCAGCACGCCGATGTAGGTCACCACGCCCGAGATCAGCAGCACCGTCGACCAGCTGATGCCGTCGACCGCGCCCTTCTGGCTGTTGGGCGAAAGCAGGGCGAGCACCACGGCGACGGTGATCGACACCAGACCGACGTTGAGGTCGTAGATCAGCGCGCCGACGCCGAGACCTGCAAGACCGATCAGGGTGAACAGCCGCTCGCGGCTCATGCCGACGGCTTCGAGCGCGTCGGGATCGTTCGACAGCGTGCCGCCGCCGGCCGACAGCAGTGCGCCGTGGCCTTCGATCGCGAACTGCCGCGACGAGGCCTGCGGGCCGCCGGCGACCGCGAATTCGCCGCCGCCCGCCGTCGCCGCCATCGTCACCGAACCGCGGCGCAGCAGCGAGATGCCACCGAAAGCGAAGAAGCAGATCACGCCCATCATCAGGTTGAAGCCGAGGCTGGTCAGGAACACTGCCATCTCGGTGACCTCGAGTCCCGCCTTCTGCACGACGCCGTTGGTGATGCTGCCGTAGACGCTGATGGGCGAGAAACCGCCGGCCTGCGCGCCGTGGATGACCAGCAGACCCATCATCAGCGGATTGATCTTGTACTGCTTGGCGAAGCGCAGCGCGACCGGACCGATGATCGCGACCGCTGCCGGACCCAGCGCACCGAACGCGGTGAGCACCGCGGTGACGACGAACATCACCCACGGAATGGCGACGATGCGTCCGCGCACCGCGCGCACCGCCCAATGCACCAGCAGGTCGATCGTGCCGTTCTTCTGCGCGATCGCGAACAGATAGGTGATGCCGACGAGGGTGAGGAACAGGTCGCCCGGAAAACCGGCGAGCACTTCCTTGCCTTCCATCCCGACGAACAGGCCGCCGATGATGAAGGCGAGCGCGAACGCGACCGCGCCCATGTTGATGGGCAACGCGGTGGCGACGATGAACATGATCACCAGACCGATGATCGTTGCGATTTGTGGACTCATGCGCCCTCCCAGACACCTGACTCGGCTACATCACGGATGGAAGCCCGCCATCCCGGGTCAACACGCCTACTTGCGGTGCCGCACACTCATTGCATCCGGCCCAGCGCGGCGTGCACCCAATCAGCAGCACCGTCCAGACTCCGGAATTCCTCGACCGCGCGGACTTCGCAGCACGGATACGCGGGCGCGGCCATGCGCGCGAGCGCGTTGCCGGGGCCCAGTTGCAGAAACACGCGCGCCCCGCGTTCGAATGCCTGGCGCATGACCTGCGCCCATTCGACGGTCTGCGCGAGCTGAAGCGACAGCGTGCGTTCGACGGCGGCGCGATCGGGCACGGGACGCGCGTCGATGCCGGCGAGCACCGGCAGCGCCGGCGCCTGGATCGAAGCTTCGGCGAGCGCCTGGGCGAATCCGCGCGCGGCATCTGCGAGCAGCGGCGTATGCGCCGGCACGTGCACCGGCAACGGACGGACTTCGGCGCCGCGCGCGGTTGCGACATCGGCCAGTGCGCGCAGCGCATCGAGCCGACCGCCGACGACGAAATGATCGGATCCGTTGGCGATGGCGATGTGTACCGCGTGCGCGGTGCACAGCGCCTGCAACGGATCGCGCTCCAGGCCGAGCACGGCCTGCATGCCGGAATCCGGGGGACTTGCCTCGTCCATCAGCCGTGCGCGCTGCGTCGACAGCGTGAGGCAGGTCGGCGCATCGAAGCTGCCGGCAATCGCGTGCGCGGCCAGTTCGCCGATGCTGTAACCGGCGACCAGCAGGGGCGTCGGCACACGGTCGCGCAGGCCTTGCCAGTGGGCGAGGCTGGCCGCGCACAGCAGCGGCTGCGCGGTGGCGTTGTCGAAGCGGTCTTCGGATGCAGCGGCGCTGTCTGCGGTGCGGCCGAGCACATCCGCAGCCGCGTCGAGAATCGACTGCGCGGCGGCCACGTCACGCACACGATCGAACATCGCGGCGTGCTGCGCGCCCTGGCCGGGGCAGAGCAGGGCGAGACTCATACGGCCTCCTGCTGCAGTAGGAACCAGCTGCAGGCCAGCAGGTCGGCGCTGCCGCCGGGGCTGAGCCGGCGCGCGGCGAATGCGTTGCAGATCGACTGCAAACGGGCGCGCCAACCGGGCGCGAAGGCGCCACCGTCATCGATGAATCCGGTCGCCTGTTCGCGCGCCCAATGCAGACCTTCGGCGCCGCCGCGATGCAGCAGGTTGAGATCGTCGACGTGGGCGACGAGCTGCATCAGCGTGTGGCACAGCGCCGCTTCGCGAGACAGACCGGCGCCTAGTGCATGACGCAAGGTCGGCAGCGAGAGCGTGCGCAGGATCGGATAGCCGGCCGCCGCCTGCTTGCGCACGCCGGCAACGTTATGCCGCGTACGTGCGCGCTGGCCGGGGCTGTGCGGATCGAGTGGCGCGGCACTGAGCGCATGCGCCCACTGCCGCACGCCATCACAGACCTGCTCGCCAGTCGGTGTCGTGCCGAAGGTCTGTCGATGGGACGCAGCGGATGCGATGAGCAGTCCAAGACTGAAGATCGCGCCGCGATGCGTATTGACGCCGCCGGTCGCGCGCAGCATCGCAGCCTCGGCCGCGATGCCGTGCTGCCGCAGCACCTCGAAGTCGTCGCCGCGCGCGCCTGCGGCTGCGATCGCGCGGAAGTAATGCCGCAGCGCGAACAGACTGCGCAGGAAGGTGCCGGCGTCCATGTCGTCGTGGCTGCCGGTGTCGAACGGCGTGACCAGTCCCGGTTTCGGATCGCAGGCGAGCTCGGCGTGCAGGCTGGCGATCGCGAGCCGGCCCAGACGTGCGCTGTCGACGTCGACGCGGGGCGTGAAAACGCTGCGCACGATTGGATTCATGCGGCCACGTCCTGCGCAGCGAACAGCCGCTCGCGATGTTCGAGCATCGCGCCGTCGATGCGCTTGACCAGCACCTGGCGCGTGTCGCCGGCGTACTCGCGCCAGTGCACGGCGCCGCCGTCGGCCAGACACAGCTCACCGTCGACACGCTTGCCGGTCTTCGATTCCCAGGCCAGCAGACGTGCGACGAGTGCATCGGCCTGCGCGGCGTCGTCCACCGTCCACAGCAGGTCGATGTCCGAGCGCGCATGCACATATGACAGACCGGTCTGCGCCTGCCAGGCGAACGCGCCGAACACGCGTGCCGGGCGGATGGTGTCGAGTGCGGTGAGCGCATCGCGCCAGTCGTCGGGCAGGTGCGCATCCAGTCGCGTGATGACATCGCGCAGGCTCAGCGGCGACTGGCGGCAGACCACATGCTGCATCGGCACGCGCAGCGACAGGCGCTGCTTGCCTTCGTCGGGTGGCAGCGGCACGCCCAAGCGCAGGCGCGGATCGGGATCGCTGGCAGTGCGCCGCGCGACGACCGCCGGGAATCCGCGCGCGAACCACGCCGTCAGGCGCGCTTCGTGTGCGGCCACGTCGGCCTGCCAGTCGGCCTCCGCCGACAGCCAGACCAGCGTGTGGCGGGCGAGCCGCTCAGGCATCGCCGTCGGCCACAGCAGCTGCAACGCGGGCCGACAGCGTGCGCCCGCCACGTTCGGCACCCAGCGCCGCGCGGCGATCGCCGCCTGCCGGTGTGCGCAAGGCCTGCAGCAAGGCCTGCGCGAGATCGCCGTCCCAGACCGACTGCACCGCGCCCATCGCCACGTAGTTCTCCACGCCAGGCGCGAATACTGGCGAGGTACGACTCAGGGCCTGCAGTCTTTCCAGCGGCTGTTTGGTCACGCGCGCCATCGCGCGCAGATCCATCACGCGCACCTGCGCATCGGGCAGGGCGTGGATGTGATCGGCCATCAGCCCGAACGACAGGAAGCCGCCGCTGACCGATTCGCCGTAGACGAGTGTCACCAGCGTCGCGCCGCGTCGCCGCGCGAGATCCAGCGTCTGGGCCAGATGCGCGAAGTAGCCGTTGATGCCCAGCAGCTCATCGCGCCGGGCGAGGCGCTGGCCGGCGGTGTCGACCAGCATCACGATCGGTCGCTGCGGATGCGCGGACGTGCTCGCGAGTACGGTATCGGCGAGCGCGAGTGCGTGATCCACGCCGACTTCGATCTTGTCGGTCGTGCCGATGACGGTGACCTCGCCGTCGTCGGTGGTCGCGCTGCCGGTCAGCACGGAATCCTTGATGTCGATCGCATGGCCGCGCGGAAACAGCGCATCGAGCAAGTTGTCGAGCGGCGCGGTCATGGCAGGCTCCGGTTCGCGGTCGCGGCGAGGAAGGCATCGGTTTCAAGCAGCGGCAGACGCGCCGGATCGGCAATGCCCTGCAGCGCCCAGATCTCCAAGCCGTCGCGGCAATTGCCCCAGGCCTGCGCGCGTGCTTTCAGCGCGTCGTGGCGCGCCTGCAATGCGACGAGTGCAGCGTCGGTGTCGATGCTGGGCGTGTCCGGCTGCAGCGCCTCGAACGCCGCCTGGGCGAAGGCCTCGATCGCATCGGGCACCAGCACCTGCGCCTGATCGATCAGATAGCGATGCTTGCCGCCGGTGACGCGCCAGACCAGGGCGCGATCGCGTGAATCGAATTCCTCCACGCCGCGCACGGTCTCGATCACTTCCGGGCCCGACAGCGACAGCCGGCCTTCCTCGGACATGATCACCGTCGTGCAGCAGCGGGCGACGATGCCCATGCCGCCGAATGCGCCGTTGCCACTGCCGATCAGGGCGACCACCGGCACGCAGGCCGCACGCGCGGCGAGCGTGGCACGCATGATTTCGGAGATCGCGATCAGCCCCGCGTTGGCTTCGTGCAGACGCACGCCACCGGTATCGAGCAGCAGCAACACGCCATCCGGCTTGTGCGCAGCCGCACGACGCAGCAGGCCGGTGAGCTTGGCGCCGTGCACTTCACCGACGCCACCACCCATGAATTCACCCTGTTGCGCGGCCACCAGCACGGACTTGCCGCGCAAGGTGCCCGCACCGACGACGATGCCGTCGTCGAACGCCGCCGGCTGGTCGAGCTGCGCCAGATGCGGACTCGTCGCGCGATGCGTCGGTCCGAGAAATTCGACAAACGAATCCGCGTCGAGCAGACCCGCGATGCGTTCGCGCGCATCGGCCTCGTAGAAACTGTGGCGACGCGCGAGGCTCATGCGCGGCTCCCGGCGTGCAGGGTTTCGACCGCCTGGTCGAGACGCAGGCTCACGACCGCAGGCGTTGCGCCGGCGTCGTTGATCGACACGCGCACGTCGCGCAGCGGATGGCGCGCAGCGAAGTCGGCGATCACCGCCTCCCAGATCGTGCCGAAGCCCTGGGCCGCGGTGACGATGCGCACGGTCAATTGCCCGTCCTGCTTCGCCGGTTCCAGCAGCACTTCGAGATTGCCCGAGGCCAGCACGCCGACCAGCACCGCATCGCCGGCGAAGCGCACGGACGTCGTGCCATCGAATCGATAATCGAGGGTTTCCATCGCAGGCCCTTACCAGTTGCGGAAGCGCTTGGGCGGGTCGTAGAGACCGCCGGACCAGCGCACGAGATCCTTGACCGAGCGCGCGGCCAGCAGGTCGCGGCTGGCATCGCGCACGTCGATGCCGAGGTCGTCGGGACGGCGGATCACGCCGCGGTCGCGCAGGTTTTCGACCATCGCGCGATCGCGCCCGAGGCCCACGGCCGTGTAGCCGGCGACGCCGCGGATCGCCTGTTCGCGTTCCTCCGGCGTGCGGCACAGCAGCAGGTTGGCGATGCCTTCCTCGGTCAGCACGTGGCTGACGTCGTCGCCGTAGATCATCACCGGCGGCAGCGGCATCGAGGCGCGTTCAGCGAGGTCCCAGGCATCGAGGCGATCGACGAAGGCCGGCGCCATGTGTTCGCGGAAGGTTTCGACCATCTGCACGACCAGCTTGCGGCCACGCGGCAGCTCGCCGGGACGCGCGGCCTGTTGTCCGGCCTTGAGCCAGGCCTCGCTGGCGTGGCGCCGGCCGCGTGCGTCCGAGCCCATGTTCGGTGCACCACCGAAACCGGCGATGCGATCGCGCGTCGCGGTCGAACTGTTGCCCTGCAGATCGACCTGTAATGTCGAGCCGATGAACATGTCGCAGGCATAGAGACCGGCGGTCTGCGAAAACGCCCGGTTCGAACGCATCGACCCGTCGGCGCCGGTGAAGAACACATCCCCGCGCGCGGCGATGTACTGCTCCATGCCGAGTTCGGAGCCGAAGGAGTGCACGGATTTGACGAAGCCCGATTCGATCGCCGGAATCAGCGCCGGGTGCGGATTGAGCGCCCAGTGCTGGCAGATCTTTCCTTTGAGGCCCAGCGACTCGGCGTAGGTCGGCAGCAGCAGTTCGATCGCCGCGGTGTCGAAACCGATGCCGTGGTTGAGCCGGTTGACGCCGTACTCGGCGTAGATGCCCTGGATGGCCATCATCGCCATCAGCACCTGGATTTCGGAGATCTGCGCGGGGTCACGGGTGAACAGCGGTTCGATGTGGTTCGGCTTCGGCGCGTGCACGACGAAGTTCACCCAGTCGGCAGGAATGTCGACGCGGGGGAGGGTGTCGACGATCTCGTTGACCTGGGCGATGACGATGCCGCCGCCGAATGCGGTGGCTTCGACGATCACCGGCGTGTCTTCGGTATTGGGGCCGGTGTAGAGATTGCCGTGGCGGTCGGCAGCCTGGGCGGCGACCAGTGCGACATTCGGTGTCAGGTCGATGAAGTAGCGACCGAACAGTTCCAGATAGGTGTGGATCGCGCCGATCTGGATGCGGCCTTCGGCGACGAGGTTCGCCAGCCGCACGGCCTGCGGGCCGGAGAACGAGAAATCGAGCTTCGATGCGATGCCGCGTTCGAACACGTCGAGGTGCGACGGCAGCGACAGCACCGACTGCACCATGTGCAGGTCGTGGATGCGGGCGGGGTCGAGATCGGCGAGCGACCGGGCGAGGAAATCGGCCTGTTTCTGGTTGTTGCCTTCGAGACACACCTTGTCGCCGGGTTCGAGGATCGCGTGGAGCAAGTGACCGATATCGGCCGCGGCGACCTCGTGTCCGGTCGTCCACTCGGACGCCCGCTCCAGACGGGTGCGGCGGCTGCGTTCGCGGTGGTCCCAGCTGGGCTGCGCCATGGCGGTCTCTCGTGATGATGTATTAATTACTCCATAATTACGGAGAAGGCGCAACCTTGCGGCGCAGCATTCCGACGGGCGGCAGATGCGCATTCAATGACACGTCGGCAACCGGTGAGCGCGCTGGCGGCTGTCGTCGCGGGCGCCATGGGGACCGCCCGCGTTGCAGCGCCGGAGGCTCCGCCATGCGGCCGGATTCGGGATTGCGGCCTCAGGCAGCGCGCGGCCGGGTCCGCGGCAGCAGCGCGGTGGCCAGGCCGAGCAGCGGCAGGAACGCGGTGACCTGGTAGACCCAGACGATGCCGCGCGCATCTGCGAGCTGACCGAGTGCGGCGGCGCCGATGCCGCCGATGCCGAACATCAGACCGAACATCAGGCCAGAGACCATGCCGACGCGGCCGGGCACGGCTTCCTGTGCATACACGACCAGCGCGGCGAAGGCCGACGACATCACCAGGCCGATGAGCACTGCGAGCACAGCCGTCATCGCCAGACCGACGTGGGGCAGGGCGAGCGCGAAGGGCGCGACTCCGAGGAAGGAAATCCAGATCACCGCCTTGCGGCCGATGCGATCGCCGATCGGACCACCCGCGAACGTGCCCAGCGCGATCGCGCCGAGGAACAGGAACAGATAGACCTGGCTCTGTTGCACGCTCACGCCGAAGCGCTGGATCAGATAGAACGTGAAGTAGTTGGTGAACGAGGCGATGTAGACGAATTTCGCGAACATCAGCACCGATACCACCGCGATCGCCTGCACGATCTTGCCGCGCGGCAGTCCCGTGCCGCGCGTGACCGCAAGACGCGTCAGGCGCGCCTGGCCATGCAGTACCGTCCAATTGGTCAGCCTCAGCAGCACGAACACGGCGAGCGCGGCGACCAGCAGGAACCACGCAATGGCGGACTGGCCGTGCGGAATCACGATCGCCGCGGCCAGCAAGGGGCCGATTGCCGAACCCGTATTGCCGCCGACCTGGAACGTCGACTGCGCCGTGCCGAAGCGACCACCGGAGCCCATCCGCGCGACGCGCGAGGCTTCGGGATGGAAGGTGGCCGAGCCCACGCCGACGATCGCCGCGGCGACGAGCAGCATCGAATAGCTGTGCGCCATCGCCAGCACCGCGATGCCCACGAACGTGACCGCCATGCCGGACGGCAGCAGCCAGGGCAGGGGACGCTTGTCGGTGTACAGACCGATCCACGGCTGGAGCAGCGACGCGGTGATCTGGTAGACCAGCGCGATCACGCCGATCTGGCCGAAGTCCAGATCGAAATCGCCTTTCAGCATCGGGAAGATCGCCGGCAGCATCGCCTGGATCAGATCGTTGAGCAGATGCGCGAATGCCGCCGCACCGACGACGCGGATCGCGAAGCCCTGGGGCGGGGCGGAGAGGTCGGCTGCGGGCGCAGCCGCGGCTTCAGGGAGGTGTACGGGATCGGACATCGGATGCGATGGCGTTCCGGCGTGGCGCGGCGGCGTGCGTCAGCAGACATCCGCTGAGCATCGCGGCCGGGCGACTGCGCCGGATGCGCGGGTCATGTGGGGGCTGCAGATTAGAGCCTTGCGCAGCGCCCGTCTTGCGCGGCGGCGACACGGTCTGTCGCGTTCTGGATGTCGACGGTGCATTGGATCGGGTCGGACCGCCGCGAAGTGGGTGATCACCGGCGGTGCAGGGCGATGCCCGCCGTGTCCATGCGAGCGGCGTGGCCGCTCGACAAACGTGTGCGTCTCCTTAGAATCCGGCGTTCAGGGGATGGAGCCTCAACGAATGGATTCGATGTCGAAGCGGCTTGCGCTGCTCGTCGTGCTGGCGTGGTCCGGCCCGGCAGCCGCACAGCACGTGTACAAATGCGTCAACTGGCAGGGCGCGGTGACCTACCAGTCCGAGCGTTGCAGTGATCGCGACCGGATCGATCGCGTATACGACACGAACCGCGAGATCGAGGTCGACGGCCGCGTCGTCCGCAACTTCGTGCCCAGCACGGCCGCAAACGATCCCGGACTGTCGCGGCGCTACGGCAGCCCGCAGAACGCCGATGGCAGCTACAAGTCGGATGCGCTGTGCAGTGTTGTGACCGCAGCGACCAATGGCCACCGGCGTTACCGGAACATCGAAACACTCGCGGGAGATGCGCGGCTGCGTTCCGCGCATTGCAATCACACGCGCGGCCCGGGCGGCTGAAAGTCCGCGAAGTCGGCACGCTCGCTCGCAACAGGTGCAGCCGTGCAGCGATCCAGCCTTCGTCCATCGAACGCCGATGTCCGGAGCTGGATCGGGACTGCCGCGCGGGTAGTCGACGGACGTCTTCAATCGTGTCGTGCCGCGAGACGGCAACTGTGCGGATGCCGCGTCAGTCCTGTTTCACCTGCACGACGACCTTGCCTCTCGCGCGGCTCTTGCCCAGATGGACGAGGGCCGCGTGCGCCTGGTCGAACGGGAATACCCGGTCGACGACGGGCCGGATCCGGCCGGATTCGAGCAGCGCGGCGATCTCCGTGAGTTGCGCGCCATCCGGGCGCACGAACAGAAACGAGTAGGCGAGACCACGCTGCTTCGCGAGGCGCCGGATCTTCCGGCTCATCCATCCGAACACCAGCGCCAGCAGACCATTGAGCTTGCGCGCACGGGCGAACGCCGGGTCGAGCGGCCCGACCAGCGAGACGATGCGGCCACCGGATTTCAGAATGCCGACGGACTGTTCGATCACGTCGCCACGCAGCGTGCCGAGTACGACGTCGTAATCGCGCAGCACCGTGTCGAACGTGTCCCGCCTGTAATCGACGATTTCATCCGCGCCCAGGTCACGCACCAGCGACACATTGCCGGTGCTGGTGGTCGTGCCGACGTGTGCGCCCAGATGCTTCGCCAGCTGGATCGCGAACGTGCCGATGCCGCCAGACCCGGCGGGCACGAACACCTTCTCGCCAGGTTCCAGATTCGCCCGCTCGCGCAGCGCCTGCCAGGCGGTCAGGCCGACCATCGGGATCGACGCGGCCTGCACGAAATCGAGATTGGCCGGTTTATGGGCGGCGACGCGCTCGGGCACCGCTGCGAACTCCGCGAGTGACCCCTTGCCCAGATCGAACAGACTCGCGTAGACCGCATCGCCCGGCTTGAAGCGCGTCACGCTCCGGCCGACCTTCACCACGGTGCCCGACAGATCGCTGCCGAGCGTCGCCGGCAGATCGAACTTCAACACGGCCTTGAAGGTGCCGGTCGGTATCACGTTGTCGATCGGGTTCAGACCCACCGCGTGGATCTGGACCAGCAGTTCGTCCGGGCCGGGGACCGGGCGCGGCACATCGCTGAACCCGATGTCCGGCGACTTGCCGTAACGCTTGAACGTGAGTGCCTGCATCGTGGTGCGTCCTTGAACTTGCGTGGGTCCGGCCGCTCGCGAGGCCCCGGCCGAATCGGAAGTGGATCAGCGCGTGGCGTGATACCGCTCGGCGGCATGCGCCTGGCGCAGATCCGACATCAGGCCCACACGCGCGCCTTCCAGCGCATCCCAGCGTTCGGCCACGTGCAGCGGCGGAATGGTCACGGCTTCGCGCCGGTCGAACCCCACGAGCGCGGCATCCACCAGTTCGGCGGTGTCCATCAGATCGGGGAGGGTAGTGGGATCGACGCCTGCCCGCTCCCAGATCTCGGTGCGCGTGCCGGCGGGCAGCACCGCCTGCACGTAGACGCCCTTCGGGCCGAGTTCCAGACGTAGTCCCTGCGACAGGTACAGCAGGAATGCCTTGGTCGCGCCGTAGACCAGCGCGCCGAATTCCGGTGCGAAGCCGACCACCGATCCGATGTTGACGACCGCGCCTGCACCCGCCTGGGCGAGGCGGGGCGCGATGGCCGCCGCGAGTTGCGTCGGCGCCGTCGTATTGAGCGCGATCAAGCGCGCGACGCTGTCGCTCGACTGGTCGAGAAAACCGCCGGACTGGGCCGCGCCTGCGTTGTTGATCAGGATGCCGATGCGTGCGTCGATGCGCAGGCGCGCGGACACCGCTTCGAGATCCTGCGGATGCGTCAGATCGGCACGCAGTACGTCGATCTTGACCCCGGTTTCGGTGTGCAGACGGGCAGCCAGTGCTTCGAGGCGGGACTGGTCGCGCGCAACCAGCACGAGATCGTGGCCCCGCTGTGCGAAGCGTTCGGCGTAAACGGCACCGATGCCACTGGAGGCGCCGGTGATCAGAACTGCGGGAAGGTCATTCATGGCATCGGCTTCGCTTTGATTGATCGATCGAGGTCGGCCCGTTCCGGGTCGGTTGAGCCGCTCATGCCCAAGGTTCGGTGTGCTCGATTTCGGCATTTTCGGCACCGTCGATATCGACGCGTTTCCTTGGTTCTGCGACTTCATCTACATAGCCGGCGGAACAATTCTGTTCATGGCTGCCTTCACCGCGCTCTGCATTCTTCTTCCGCGAGGCTGACCCGTGCCCGAGATCATCATCAAATTCGTCGGCCATCTTCTGGCCGGCTTGAAGCTCGCCGCCGCCACCATCGTCGCTCGCACCATGGTCGGACTCGGCCTCACGTGGGTCAATTTTGCGGTGGCTCTACCGAGTCTCAAAGGATGGCTCCAGCAACAGCTGAGCGGCCTCGGCGCACAGACGCTCGAGATCATCGGCGCATTCCAAGTCGATAAAGCAATGGTCATCGTGCTGTCCGCGATCGCGGCACGCGTTGGCCTTCGTACCTTCATGGCCGTGACCGCTTCGCTCAGCGGCCTCATCAGTCAGGAGCAGGGGACTTGATCTACTTCTACACAGGCCAGCCCGGTCACGGAAAGACGCTGCACGCGCTCGATAGGCTCCTCGAATTCAAGGAGCAGGGCAGAGCGGTCTTCGCCTGCAACGTCCGCGATCTGCAGTACGAGAAGCTCGGCATCCAAGAGATGACGCCGGAGCAATTCAAGACGTGGCCTGAAACCCTTCCCGGCGGTGCTGTCGTGCTCGTCGACGAGTGCTATGAGCACGGCATGCTTCCCAAGCGCGCACCTGGACAGAAGGTTCCGCACTGGGTCGAGCAGCTCGCCAAGCATCGCCATAGCGGCATCGATTTCATTCTGGTCTGCCAGTCTCCGACCAAGCAGGTCGACAGCTTCGTCCACGACCTGTGTGAGCGACACATCCACGTCCGCCGTCGATTCGGCACCAAGTTCGTGCACCTGCGCGAGTTCGATCGATTCGAGGCCAAGCCCGAGAAGGCGCACCCTCTCGTTCTCAAGCGCACTACGCTGCCAACGCGTCCGATGGGTTCCTACACGTCGACGGTGCTCGACACCACCGAGAAGCGTGTTCCTTGGTACTACTACGCGGCCGCCGTCATCGTCATCGGCGTCGTCGGCGGCATCGTCTACTCGGTGACGGGCGTGAACCGCGTGCTCGATACCGACGCACTCCCAGCAGCGAGAGGGCCGGGGCCGGACGGAGCGTCAGCGACGGCTGGCACCGGCCCATTCGTGTCGGGAGAAAGGAGCCTCGGAACACCGGAGGACTACGCCCGGCTCCACACCCCGCGGTTCGCCACCGCGCCGTGGACCGCACCGGTGTACGACGGCCGCGGCGTCACTGCCGATCCGATCCTTATGTGCATGTCTAGCCTCGGCGGTCTCGATGCACAGGGCGAAATGAAGGAACCGTCGTGCACCTGTCGAACCGAGCAGGGCACCATCTACGACGAGCTGCTCAGCCTTGAGCAGTGCCTATCCGTCGCCAAGCGTGGCATGCCCTACAACCCGTACAGGGCACGCGAGGAGCGTCAGCTAGCCCAGCGCTCTGACGAAGCCGGAGATCCGCAGCACCGGCCGCTCAGCGGCCCTCAGCGCTCCGCCCGCGCCGTTGGTGTCGGACAGGGAGCCGGGGGGTACGAAATCGCGTCCTACGGCGACTACGGCGTGCAGACCGGCAGCTATAAGGGACAGGGCGTCTCCATGGGACGCTGAAACAAAATGCCAGCTGAATATCACGCCCTGTTTCCGGGGTGAAGCTCGCGTGGATCAGCATTACCGTGCGCTTGCACACTCCGTGCAACGAATGGAACTCACGCTATGGCCGTCTATGTCGTCACATGGAATCTCAATAGAGAGCCAAACTACGCAGCCAAGGAGAGAGCTTTCAAAGAGAGGCTCAACAGACACGACAACATCTACGACACGGGTTTAGAAACAGTTCGTTTTGTGGATACGAATGTTTCTCTGGTGCAGCTCGACAATGAGCTGAAAGAAGTCCTCGACGGAAATGATCGGCTGTTTATCACTCCGCTCAGGAATGGTTATGCCGTAGGCATTCTTGCCGAAGAGGTTTGGGCTTGGATCAACGCGAGGAGCTGACGCACTTTGCTAACAGCTGCCCATACTTGACCACGCGCTCGCTCGCCTAACCATGAGTGTCGAGCCGTAGCAGCGGACGTTTGCCTTCCCGTATTCCGCCTCGGCGTGCTCGAGCAGCAAAGCACCGTTCGCTCGAGCACGCTGTTCCCGCAAATCTGCTAACCCAGCTGCCGCTTCGGCCTGCATGTTCGCGTCCCTGTAGACCACTCGCTCTTCGACTCGCACAGCCGGCGGAGTCTGTGCCGCCTTTAGCGCGGCCGCGTTATCGTTTGCTGTGATTCTGCTCGAAAGGAACCACGCTGAGTTGGTCAGGGCCAGCAAGCCGGCGAGGGCATATGTCCAGGCCTGATATCCGTTTCCTTGCTGCTTCCGTGCCATGGCTTCCGCTCCTTTGAACTGCGCCCGCATCGTACACCGGGTGCAGGGCAGCGCCCTGCGGATACGCTCCTACGCCGCGCCCGTTCCGAAGTGACGCCGGCGCCAATCCCCGAGATCCACGACCACGACCTTGACCAGCTCACGGTGACGCCGTTCCTCTCGAGCGTTCCGCGCTCGAGCGCGCTCGAGTCTCGCTTCGGCTTCGAGCCGGAACAGGACGCCACGCATCCGCGTTGGTGATACTCGAGTACCGTCCGGAGCAACGAGGTCTTTGCCGGCCATCCGCCAGCCTGCCCATGGCCCATGCAGTGGCGTCTTGTTGTGGACCACGCGTTCGTGGTGCTCGATGTCCGTCTCGATCTCACAATGCCGGCAGCGGGGCATGATGGCCTCCGATTCGGTGGGCCAATGTCACAAAGTGCCGCGCAAGGTCACGTAGATATTGACGGAACTTCGCATAATGTACATTATGTAAGAAATGGAGTGATGCTGCGGAGTCGCAGGCGGCGCCCATTCCGGGCGCCACTGTCGGTAGTACCCAAACTCCGTCGTCTGATCCCTAACCATGACATGACCCGTAACCGTGTCATCTCCCTACAACCGCTTCTAGGTCGATCAACCACTTAGAGCTGAAAGCATCCAATGACTGTACAGCCCGCTTCGGGCAACATTTCCTTTAACCATGTCGTGCTCCGATACGACGGCGCGTCCCGACAAACCTACAGCTGCATCAATCGGCCACTTTGGTAAGACGTCGGATTGGTTCTGGCGGTTTCGGCTGCTTCTTTGGTTCGGTCTGTTTCGCGGCCGCAACTTTGGCTCGACGGCGTGGCTTCCGAGCCGTTGGGTGAGCATCAGAGCGTCGGATTGCCGCTTCAAGCGCCGCGGGTAGATCGCCCAACGCGCCCAATTGGCCCTCAAGCGCGTCCGCACGAGCCCGCTGGGCTACAGCATCCCGAGACGCTTCCACCGCCCTCAAGTTGGCTTGGTCGATCAACTCACGCAGCGACTTCTCGGCAGCCGACGATTGGCGGGAGGACGCAAGCAGTCGCCCCTTCACTTCCTTGGTTTCCTGACGTGCTCGGTCAATCTCGCTGAGGGCTCGATCCTCAACTGCACGGACATGCTGGCTAAGTGACTCGCGCTCGGCCTGAGCAGCGTCCTGCAACGACTGGATCCGCGCCTCCAGGACTTGCCGGGTGGTTTCGCCATCCGCCGCCTGGGCGATGGCCGCATCGCGCTGCCGGCCGACTTCATTGAGCTGCTCCTCAAGCCGAACCGCCAAACGCTGAAGTTCGGCGGTCTGGGCGATAGCCAGCTCCGCCTTGTGGTTCGCTCCCGATACCTGTTCCCGCAAAGCAGCGGCGTCGGCGGCGAAGGCCTCTCGATCGCGTTTGAGAGCTTGGACTTCACGTTCGAGAGCTGCGCGGTCTGCTGCCAGCGCAACTTCCGCAACGCTTCGCGCGTGTTCTATGGCCAACGCCCACCACTCTCCTGCCAAGCCAGCCACTGCTTCGGGGGCCTCTGGAACGGCAAGACCGCGATGATGAGTGTCCAGCCGGCCGCCAAGCCCTCGCCACCAGGTCTCCAGCCACTTGATAACCGTGTTCGGCGAACCGGTACCCAAGTGGGCACGGATGCGTTCGACAGTTGGTCGCCCGCCGCCGCCAACGATCTCGTCAGCAGCCGCGTGAACGTCGGATTCAGTGATGCCACGAGCCATGGAAGTGCCTCCTACGGAAGTGCCCTACTCTGTTGATTGCGTACTCGCGATAAGTGATGATTATCACTAGTAAGCACCCTTTTTCATAACGTACATTACATAGTATGAATCGAAAAACCACCCTGTCTACGGTTGCAGCGACCGCCGCCGCACAGTTGGTGCTGCCGGAAATGCTTGCACAGCAAGCCGCCGATGCGGTCCGTGAACTACTCGCTGAGGCCGCCGCGGCCAACACCACCCGCAGCTACGCGGCCGCCTTGCGCTACTGGGCCGGCTGGCACCAAGGCCGTTGCGGAGTCGAAATGGCACTGCCCGTGAGTGAGGCTGTGGTGATCCAATTTCTGGTCGACCACATCCAGCGAGCGAGCAAAGCCGGTCTTGTCAGCGAGCTGCCGCCGGCGCTGGATCAAGCCTTGGTGGTGTCTGGTCTCAAAGCCAGGGTCGGGCCATTAAAGCTATCGACCGTGGTTCAGCGTGTCGCTGTACTGTCCACGGCCCACAAACTGAAGCGTCTGGCCAATCCATGCGAGCTACCTAGCGTTCGCACGCTGCTCAGCCGGGCCCGTCGGGCTGCGGTGAAACGTGGCGAGCGACCCGCCAAGAAGACCGCTATCACACGTGCAGAGCTCGAGGCCATGCTGACCACTTGTGACGACAGCCTCGAAGGCCTGCGTGATCGCGCCCTGCTCTGCTTCGGGTTCGCCAGTGGAGGACGTCGGCGTAGTGAGATCGCAGCGGCGGACATGCGCGACCTGCGTAAGGTGGGCGGCGATGGCTACATCTACAGGCTGGAGTACTCGAAGACCCAACAGGCAGGGGTGAAGGCGGATTCGACGCCAGACAAGCCGATCCTAGGGCGCAGTGCAGAAGCGCTCGCAGCCTGGCTCGATGCGGCGGGGATTCGCGAAGGGGCAATGTTCCGGCGGATCTGGAAAGATCGCGTTGGTCCCGCCCTGTTCCCCGGCTCAGTGTCCACGATCGTGAAGCGCCGAGCGCGGCTGGCTGGGTTAGAGGGAGATTTTGGAGCGCATAGTCTGAGGTCTGGGTTTGTGACTGAGGCTGGCAAGCAAGGCGTCCCACTTCCGGCCGTAATGGCGATGACAGAGCATCGTTCTGTAGCGAGCGTAATCGGTTATTTTCAAGCAGGTGCAGCAGAGGACAATCCGGCAGGTCGGCTCCTCAAATAGGCTTAGCGCGCACCAATTGCCGCGTCCTGGGCTCGGGACCTTCCGGCATCACCACCACCTCGTCCTAAGACTTGGACGCAAAACTGATCGCACCGGCGCGCCGCCGCGAACCTATCAGTCGTCGAGGTGTTGGCGTCGATAAGTGTCGAGCAACTTCCTTCTCAAGAAGGAATTGTTTCGAAGGGCTCTTGGTCTTCTTCGAGAGCTGACTTGCAATCGGGCGCCGCCGTCTTGGAGTGACACTGGCTGCAGGCGGATGCTCGCAAGCCCAGCCTGGTGCTCTGTGTTGACGGGGTCGCTGAATGCAAAGGACGATGCGGAAGAGCATGCAACCTGAGAGAGCGCTTAGTGTCGCAGTCCGAATCTCAAATTGACTACACCTCCGCACGAGGATCAAACACTGGCGACGAGTTCCATGAGTTGTGGGCTGCGCGCCAGGCACTGAAGTTGCTCGATGCCGGCAATTCTCTATCGGTCGTGACAGTTGAGGGATTGACAGCGAATGAAGGCACGGACAAAACCTGGGACGGGGTGGATTGCAGCCTGCTGTTTGGGGGCGACGACGCGGCTAGCGCAGAGCGGGTCGAGATTCAACAGCTAAAGTATTCAGCAGCGAACCCGAGCACCGCGTGGACGACGTCGCGGCTCTGCGCGGGAAAGAATGGTGGACCCAAGACGTCGCCTATCCGTCGACTGGCTGATGCGTACAAGGGCTTGCTCGTCAAGCGTCCAGGCAGGCCAAACAATTCGTTGCGCATTGTTCTGGTCTCGAACCAGCCGGTCGCGTCCGAACTGCTGACACTGGTCGAAGAGGCGCGCAGCACAGTACCTAGCACCTATGGCCGCAGCTGGAAACCTAACCTGCCCGACCTTCACCGACTGGTCCACGCCAGCGGACTGAAGCCAGCAGAGTTCGTCGAATTCGCCAGAGTGCTCGATCTGCAGGGCTCAAGCGGCTCACGCTTCGCGGTTGAAGACGGCATGCTGAAGGAGATCGCGGGTTGGACTGACGCCGAACTGCTCGCATCGGCGAACCGCGTGCGCGACTACATCCGAAAGCGAATGCTTCCCGAGGCGGCTGGCGAAGCGATTACGCGCGAGAAGGTCTTGGTCCAGTTTGCGGGTGTATCGGAAGACTACGCGCTGTTCCCTTGTCCCTCGAAGATCGACCCGGTGACTTGGGCGGTACCTCGGCCGGTCTCGGCAGAAATCGCAGCCAGGATGAAGGCAGGTGCTCGGCATCTGTGTCTGCATGGCAGCGGGGGCGCAGGCAAGACTACCGCTTTGCAGCAGATCGACCAGGAACTGCCCGCAGGCTCGCTGATGGTGGTTTTCGATTGCTACGGCGCTGGCTCCTACCTCGATGCCAGCGCGCTTCGCCATCGTCCCCAGGATGCGTTCGTACAGCTCACCAACGAGATTGCGTATCGACTTGGCCTCCCACTCCTGCTCGTGCCTCAGGCATTACGCGACTATCCGCGAGCCTTCCGTAAGCGCTTGGATTCGGCCGCCGCCGCGATGGCTGCAACGTCGCCAGGCGCCTTGCTGGTCGTAGCCATTGACGCGGCGGACAACGCGGTACTGGCGGCACAGACGCGATCTCCGCCTGAGGCCAGCTTCGTCAGCGATCTAGTAACGATGGACGCGCTGCCTGAAAACGTGCGTGTGTTGATCAGTGCGCGCACCGGCCGGCTACCGGACCTCTCGCTACCCGCAAACTTCGAGAGATTTCCGCTACCGTCGTTTTCGCCGGATGAGACTGCCTTGAACGCCCGGCGGTATTGGGCGGCGCCACCGCCTTGGGTCGAAGACTTCCATCATCTTTCCGGTGGCGTGCCCCGGGTGCAGGCCTACGCCTTCGAGAACGCAGCCAACACGCCCGAACGTGCGCTGGACGCACTTCTTCCGATGGGAAAGAATCTGGACCAGGTGTTCGGCGAACAATTTCTGCTCGCGCTTCGCAAGAACGCGCGCGAGAACGATTTGGCGCACCTCTGCGCAGGACTGATATCGCTCCCACGCCCGATTCCCGCCGACGACTTGGCCATCGTCTTGGGGCAGACAAAGGCCATGATCAGCGACATCTGCGCTGACCTCGCGCCGGGTGTGCGGAATACTGGCGGGCTGATTAGTTTCGCCGACGAAGACTTCGAGGCCTTTGTCAGAAACGCTGCGCAGCCAGCGATCGAGGATGTACAGGCTCGTGCGGCTGAATACCTCCACAGCCGATCGGGTATCGACACCTACGCGGCCCTGAACGTCGCTCCTGCATTACTCACCGCCGGCAGAAGCAAGGATCTCCTGGAGCTCGTGGAACGCGAGCCGCTCCCGCCTGTCGCACTCTTGCCTGATCCAATCCGCAGGCGTGAGGTACAGGTACAACGGCTGCAATTGGCGATCCGCGTGTGCAGAGATTCGAAGGATGCGGCCCAAGCGCTGCGGTTCGTGCTGATCGGCGCCGAGGCTATGAAGACGGAAGAAGCGACGCTAACGCAACTCGTGGCCAATCCCGATCTCACCTCGCGCTACGCCAAGGACACCGCGAGTCGGCTCGTCCTCGGCAATCCGGAGAGGATCGCCGACCACGGCCCGCTCCTGCTCCATCTGCTGGCTGAAGACGCCGCGCGTGGCGACGCGATCTCCGTCAGGGAGGGATGGCGTCGCATTCGCGCATGGGAACGCGCGCGCAGGGATGACTTCGACGACAAGATCAGGCGCTACAACCACGCGACAGCGTGGCAGGTCTCTCCAAGGGATATTGGCGCCGCCATCCACGCGACACTGCTACTGGAAGGGGCTGTGGCGGCCGTTGGACACTACCGCCGCATTCGGTCGCGTCACGTCGCCCACTGCTCGGCGAAGGACCTTATCAGTCGCCTGCTCGCAGAGGGAAGGACTGAGGATCTTGAGAAAGCAGCGGAGCGCCTCAACGATGTTGAGGCACTGTTCCTACTGATCCCGATGGCGGCCGCGGGACGCAACGTGGACTTGCAACGTGTAGCGTCCGGCCTTCGTCGGATCGGGCGCTGGACGCGCAAGGCGGGGACAATCTTGGCCCGCGCTGAACTCACGCAGGATGAGGTAGGGCTGTGGACTGTCGAAACAGCGCTGACTGCTGCTGAGATCCTGATCGCACGCAATGGGAACCTGTGCGTTGCTATGGACGCGCTGTCGCCTTTTCTGGACCCCGAGCTTCGGCGCATCGACAAGGTCCACGAATCGCACCACCTGATGATCGATGCCTTCTTGCGCGTGGTAACGCTGACGGACGTCCTCTCCGGAGGTAACGGTGCGGCCCAACCGATCCTCACGCCAAGGCCTGAGCGGTCTCAGGAAGAGAAAAGGAAGGCGCGTTACGACAGCCACGCCGACGATCATGATCGCAAGATACGCGAGCTGATCGACGCGTTCCTCGAACTGTACGCCGCACGCGCAAAGATGCTTATCGCATCGACCAACCATGCGGCCATCGACGCCGGACTGCTCGAAGAGGCAACTAGACGGTTGGAGCGCGAAAGCTGGCGCATTGATCGTCGCTACGGGACCGCCGCGATGCGGACCAAGGCTGCGCAGAGCTTGTCGTTGCTGCTGACAACGGATTTCCAGCCAGCCTTGATTATGGACTGCGTACTCGCGGTCGGTCGTGGCTGGTCGTCAAGTGGTGGGCGTGGGCTATTTTTTCGATTGGCCGCGGTCCCGTCACTGCACGACCCCCTGATCGCCTGCATCGCGCAGGCCGCCTCTGTTAAGCGCACCGAGCGCAGTCCGGCTGGAGATCGGTCGGAGGCACTGTCCTCCTACGCATCGCTAATGGCAATGATCAGCCCGTCGGATGCCGATGTCATCTTCCAGTGGTCCATAGAAGTCGCTGGAGAGCTGGACACGGAGGTTGTCGACCAGCTTCGCCTGATCTCGCGGATGACCATGCAGAGTCATGGCAGTGTCAGTACCGGCGGGCACGTCCTCGCCTCGGAACTCACCGAGGTCATCCAGGATGCCGCGATCCGCATCGACAGCGACGACCACTTCCCTTGGCCCGATTCGATTCGATGCCTCGCGCAGCTGGACTTTCCTACCGCACTCGCCGCAGTCGCTCGCTGGGACGATTCGGACTTGGCCGACCTGCGCTTTACCCTCGACAGCGCGCTCAAGGCCGGGCTCGAATTGGAAGCGGTGTCTGCAGCGCAAG
Source organism: Luteimonas sp. Soil_C_16 (assembly GCF_057657295.1). Classification (NCBI taxonomy): domain Bacteria; kingdom Pseudomonadati; phylum Pseudomonadota; class Gammaproteobacteria; order Lysobacterales; family Lysobacteraceae; genus Luteimonas; species Luteimonas sp. Soil_C_16. Next base: position 234,935 of record NZ_JBDGIS010000004.1, read on the forward strand.
CCGCATCGTTCGTCGTGCTGCTGCAGGATATCGACAATGATGCTTTGACCCAGATTTGCGATCAGGCCGAACGCGACGGAAGCGATGCGTCCGCCGCCATGGCCGAAGAACTCGCGCGTGACTGCCTGCTCGGTCGCCTTGGCAATGAACGCTCGATCCGTGCCTTCGCTGCCGCGCATGCCCGGGGAGATTGGTCCAAGCGTTTGGGTGCCCAGCACGCTTTCCGTCGCACGCTGGCCGCGACGCCGACTACGGACGTAACCGCCGGAGAATCGACTCGCGACACGGATGTCCAGCAGCCCTCTCAGCCTCCCTTATGGGACGCAGCGGTGCTGGTCAACGCGGCCTTGCTCGGGGCTGAACTTCGCCGGATGCAGGAACAGTCCCGCGAAGATGGGCACTACCGCTCTGCCGAAGACTTCCTGTCGCAGGCTGCGCAGCAAGTGCCCGGTCGCCTTCGCATCGGTCACCTCGAGGCGCTTCTGGAATTGGATGCGACGTGGAACGAGACCGGAGTTCTGCATGCTCTGCTGGCCCGACTCGAGACGTGGGCTGGCAGCCCCTCGGTTGCCCAATGGCGGGATCGGCAAATTGCGGATTTGCTATCTCGACGGCTGGCGGCGCTGTGCCGATACCTTCCCCACCATGACGACGAACTACAGTCTGCGTTGACTATGGCGCGCTCCGCAGGGATCGAACTGGGTGACGTGTTGCTACGCGGTATCGAGCTCAACTTCGATCGGTTTCGTGCGTCTGACCTCTTTGCCGTGTCTGGTGTCGTTACAGGCGAACTGCAAAGCAAGGAGGTCTCGGAACTTTCTGGCTGGTACATACAGCGTCTCGCCAGCCGCATCGTTGACCGAGACAGGGAAGGCGTTGCGGCAGCCACGATCCCCAAAAACATCATTGAAGCCCTGGGCCGCTTCTTCTACGCCATGCTAGGCGATGTCGATGTCCGCGTTCGCTGGCGCTGCGCTCACGCACTCCGGCGCCTCGCTCGCTTGGGAGAGCACGCCATCGTAGATGCCGTCGTCGCCCAGTATGCGCGCACCTCGGATTCGGCTTTCCGTATGCCTGGAGCACCCTTCTACTGGGTGGCAGCACGCCTGTGGCTAACCATCGCCTTAGACAGGATCGCGCTGGAATCGCCAGAGACGGTAGCCAAGCATGGACGCTGGCTCCAGCAAGTTGCTTTGGACGAAGAATTCCCCCACCTGCTGGTCAGGGGCTTTGCACGCGACGCCTGCCTGAAGCTCATTGAATCGGGTCATCTCGTCGACGACAACGGGAATAGAAGAGCACTGGCCCAAGTCAATTGCACCCAGCTGCCCCGCAGCCGGAAGAAGCGCGACTACGGTAGGAGCTTCGATTCCCTCCATAGTCACGATGAAGGCCTGCGATTCCATTTCGATGGTATGGATACGTTGCGATATTGGTACGACGCATTGCTCCGTGCGTTCGGGGATGTGACGCCGCGCGAGTTCCTTACCATTGCTGAGCGATGGATCGTGGATGCATGGGACGCGCGACCGGATGATTTCCTCCGTGCTCACGACCCTAGGAAGCATCTCTTAAGAGAGCGAAACTGGCATCTCTACAGCAAGAGCCATGGCAGCAATCCAACGCTGGAGGACTTCCAGACCTATCTGGAGTGGAACGCGATGTGGTGTACCGCTGGGGAACTGCTGTGCGATCGACCGCTGGCTGCACGCAGCTATGGCGTGGATGAGCTCGCGGAGCGCATCGATTACAACTCGCTCACCATGCCACCCCTCTGGCTGGCCGACCTAGCTGGACCGGCACCGCTACAGCCAATGCGTTGGCAGACGCCCACCCACATGACCGAGTGGATTAAGAATGTGTCGGACGATGAGCTCCTTTCAGAGCTTATGGCATGCGACGCGCCTGGCTACGTCGTGGCCAACGCCTACATCGACGACCGGTCAAGTGAGCATCACCAGACCGTGCGCATCTCCACGGGGCTGGTATCGCCGGAGACCGCGGTTGCGCTGGTTCGTGCACTACAGACCACTCATGATAGCTCGGCGTTCTATATCTGCCCCGAGGGCCACGATTTGGAAATCGACGAAGCCGGTTTCCAACTGAGCGGATGGCTGACTTCCCCGGGGGGCGACACAATGCTCGACGAAAAGGACGTGTTTCGAAATGGCGTTGGACGCCTCGACTACCGTCCTGGTAAATCCGCCGCCCAACTGCTCGGGCTGACGCAAGGTTTCGCGCCAGAGATCGGCTGGTACCGTGCGGGCGAACAGACGCCGAGTTTCGTGTACCAGGCTTGGGGCACTCAGGAGACTGAAACGGAGCGCGACCGCCGCTATGGTCTGCAGACCGAGTCTTCGGGGCATCGCCTGCTCGTCAGCAAATGCGCCTTGGCCGAATTCTTGGGCAAAAGAAAGCAGGATCTAATTGCTGAAGTGGAGATAACGCGTCGTGAACCAAGAAGATCCCGATACTCCGATCACGAAGAAGAACCCCAGGAGGTCGAGTTTGAAAGGATCTTCCTCCTCCGACAAGACGGCACGATCAAGGGCGCCGAACGAGATTTTGGCACTTGGGGACCGGCTTGTTCATGAGTTTGGATTAGAAGACAGCACTGACACCGCAGGTCGCTGGATGGCCCACTATCTTGCCGATCTTCTCGAACAGTCGAGAACGCTGAAGGGCACCAAGCTTAAGCAGGCGGAGAAGGCGGCGACAGACCTGATCCTGAAGCTCTGGTCGCGCCGAGAGGTCCTGCCTGGCGGGGCCTATCCGCTGAAGGCTTTGGGCAAACCGCTTTCCGTTTTAGGCCTGCTAGGAGAACCGTCGTCGTCATTCAGTTCGATGCATTCGCGGACAGAAGAGGCGCTCTTGGCCGATGCCTTTGACGGTTTGCGCAGACTAGTTGCTTACGGGGTGCTGCTGTTCTCCGTGCGGCTGGAAGAGCACCCAGACGACAACGTCACGGCCCCGTTTCTAACGGAGGAGGAGCTTCGCTCAATCGAACTATTGAACTTGTGGGTACGGCATTTCCAGCAGACGCGACGGCCTCGCATTTCGATCGTAGACTTATCAATCGCGTCCGCCGATGCTGAGCCCGAGGACTGTACCGAAGAAGATTGAGCTAAGCGCGCCTTCTCAGAGGAGATCGACAGGCTCCAATACACACTTTCGGAGCTTAGAGGCCTTATCGAATCGGCAGACGATTCGCGGGCGTGCTCTACCCCCTATAAATCTTCCTAATCCCACTGCGCTAGACGATTTCGCTTCCGGCCAGAGGCGGCCGGTTTTGAGAACGGATGCGTCGTTACGCGTCTCGACAGTCAGACAAGCCGGTCCATCGCTATTCCCCGAAGACAACCTCCACAAACAGTGGTTGCCCTAAGGTTTGTATCGCCTGCAGCAGCGCCTGCCGGCTCATTGTCGACAGCACGTAGGTCACATGACTGTCGGAGCGCAACGTAGGCAGGCCTGCAAACTCGCCTGTCGGCTTGAACTTCTCGTAATGCTCGACCGTGCCGTCCAGACCATTTCTCTCGATCAAGTCTGCAGGCTGGTTCAACAGTTCGCGCCGGCTGTGCCAACTACCGCCGATGAAGGTCGCGTATCGCATCGCCCGGATGCCTGCTGGGGGGACTGATGAATATACAGATCGATGCAGACCCGGAATGCATGCGCCATTGGGCGGTCGGCGTGACGCATTGTTGACCTGGACCGGCGCATAAGACCCGTATGCTCGCGACCCTGATTCGACTCTCTGCCTTTGCCGTGCTGTCCCTCGTCTGCGCGGGATGCGCACCCTATCCGCGCGATACAGCTGACTCCTCAAGCCGAGGCGCGCATTACGGCATGACGGTGGGCGCAAGCGCCGATCCGCCGCACGTGGTGATCGGTCCGGACGATACGGTGAGTGGCAGCGATGCGGCGATCGTGGAGCGGTTCGCCCGCGCGCATGGGTTCCGCGTTCACTGGATCGTCGGCGGGCACGATGCCTTGATGGCCCAGCTGGAGGAAGCTCGCCTGCACATGGTGATCGGCGGTCACGCGAAGGACTCCCCTTGGAAGCCCCGCGTGGGCTGGTCGAAGGAAGTCCCGACCCGAGAAGCACGTCCATCACCGCTCGCGCTTAGACGCTTCGCCCTGCCGCCAGGCGAGAACGCATGGCACCTTCTGTTGGATCGTTATCTGGTTGCCCACGAGTCGGCCCGATGAACGTCAATCGTCGACCAACACCGCGTGCGCTCCCTCAGGAGCAGCAAGCTGCCCTGCATCGCGCAGAACGTCTGTGCACCTGGACGCTGTTCTGGATGTCGCTTGTCTCGGTGATGATGTATCTCGCTTTGGGTGGCTCGCAGGCGATGAAAACAGCGCTCATCGAGGACCTGTTGAGCATGCTGCCCGCGTCGGCCTTTCTGGTGGCCAGCTGGTTCCGCAGAAAGGATGTAGACGCCGAATACGTCAATGGCCGGGAACGCGCCTTCGACGTGAACTTCCTGATTTCGGCGGTGGCGCTGACCGGCGTGGGTCTGGCCTTGGTCTTCGAGAGCCTGCACACGTTGATCTCCGCAACCCGGCCAGTTGTTGGTTCGGTACGCATCGGCGACGCGGTGATCTGGCAAGGCTGGGTCATGATGGCGGCCCTCGCCGCCTCGGCGATACCGCCCATCATTTTGGGCCGCAAGAAGCTCGCCTTGGCGAAGGCACTGTCTCTCAAGCCGCTTCGAACAGACGCGGATGTCGGGCGTGCAGACTGGCTGACTGCGCTCGCGGGCATCGTCGGTATCGCAGGCATCGGCTTTGGCTTCTGGTGGGCAGACGCAGTGGCCGCGCTTGTCATTTCAGGCAGCATTCTTCTTGACGGCGCGACGAATCTTCGTGGCGCCGTGCGTGATCTTCACGACGCAAAGCCGCAGGCACTCGAACGCGACAGCACCGACCCGGTGACGTCGCAACTGTGCGATGCGATCTCGCAACTGCCTTGGGTAGAGGGATGCGCGGTACGGTTGCACGAAGAAGGGGTGCATCTGTCAGGCATGGTGTATCTGAAGAACATTGACCTGACGGCGGCGCAGGTACAGGAAGTTCGCAACGTTGCACGCGCATCGAGCTGGCGTATTGATCAGATCGATGTCTCTCTAGATGGCCAAATTTCTGCCAAATCTGCAGATGACGCTGAATAAATCGACTTGCATTCGAGAGTTCTTATGCGCCTAAAGACTCACGATGGCCATCTTGAATTGCGCTAATGCATGTCCATCCACGCGTTGTGACTAGGGAGGACATCGCAGTGTTTTTTCCCCGCAGATGCTCTGTCTCAGTCTTTGCGACAGAACTTGACCATCATTTCTCCCCTTTTTATCGGTCGGGTTGTTGCTGTGGTCGTTCGTTGCAATGTGCTGCCGGAAGTAGGGTTCGCAGATGCGTCCTGTTCGTGATCGTCGCCGAGAGGCCGCTGCGCTCTACGAATACCCCGAGCACCTTCGCGGTCAGCTCGACGCCCTGCCGCGCGCTCCGGGGGTCTACACGTTCCATGGCAACGATGACGACGTGCTGCCGCTCTACATCGGAAAGTCCGTCGACATCCGAGGGCGGGTGATGGATCACCTTCGCACCCCGGAAGAAGCCCGGCTGTTGCGTCAATCACGCCGGATCAGTCATGTCAGAACGGCCGGTGATATTGGAGCGCAGTTGCTCGAGGCTCAGCTCATCAAGGCCAGCAATCCGCTCTACAACCGCAAGTTGCGTCGGACCACCCGACAGTTCTCACTTCAGCTCCACTGCGGACAAGTGTCGGTCGTCAATTCATCCGAGCAGGACCCTGGGAAAGCCCAAGCGCTCTACGGGCTGTATTCCAGCCAACGTTCCGCCATGACGTCGCTGCGCCGTATCGCCGACGACAACCGCCTTTGCTACACCCTGTTGGGGATCGAACGGGGAACCCCCGGCAGGCCATGCTTTCGCTCGATGCTCAAGCAATGCGCGGGCGCCTGCCACGGGCAGGAGAGCTTAAGCGAGCACGAAGAGCGCTTACGCGGGGTCCTGGACGACCGACAGGTAGCGGCTTGGCCGTTTCCAGGCGCGATCGCTTTGGAGGAACGCGGCGCGGACATGCGCCAACTCCACGTGGTGTTGGATTGGCGCTACATGGGCAGCGCACCGACGCTGACAGCGGCTCGGCGCATCCGACTCACCGACGGGCAATTCGATCGAGACGCCTACCGCGTGCTGCGAGAACCGTTGCTCAGCAGTCTCAGTCGGGTAGTGAGTCTGACCGGATAAGGAACGATCGTTGAGCCGAGATTGCCCCGGCCGTCACAACGTCGACCGTTCTGACCGGAAACCGACGCGAGTGACACGGCCGGGGCATCGTCACCCTACCGACCCTTGCTGAAGCTGCGATTACACCCAGCAAAGCTTTTCGAAGCCAAGCACCCTTCAGAGGCTTCCGTCCTCGTAGTCCTTCAGGAAGTCTGCCAATGGCACCAACTTCGAGGGCGGCGTGTGCTCGTCCGACATCGGCGAGTTCTTGCCACACGCAGCCAGCCAACGCCCCATGAAACGCTTCGCCTGTCTCAATGACGCAGCTTTCCCTTCGTGCACGCGTTCGCGCCATCGCAGGCTGTATTTCCCATCCGCTTGAATCCTTGCGATCGCGTGCCCCTCGTAAGTGAGCACCCACACTCCCATGACGTCCGACCAGACGTAGGGAGAGGGCTTCCCGTGCTCGGGCGCATCGATCTCCTCCCGAAGCAGTGGATTGGTGTCCCACTCCATCGCCGAGCCTATTTGCCCTGCTCGGCAACGGGTGGACCGTCTTCAACCCACTCCATCCACGTGGACCAGCTCGGGCTGGCCTCTGCTTCGATGGCACCAACACCATGGACACATCGGAACGTCGCAACCTCTTCCCGCGTTTCGGGCCAATAGGGCCCCAGGCCGTAGCCGAACACGAACCAGTCGCCTTGGACTGCGTCGCAGTGGACGCAGTGGTGCGCCAGGTAGCTCGTCGGCTTCGCATGCCACATCCGCAGCCATGGAGCGTGCTCCTGCAGCTGCTCAGACACTGCGGGCGTTACCCACTCAAGGTTCTTCAGGAGTCCGGGGCCGTAATTCGACAGATCCTCTCCGTCAGGCCCCATGACCTCGACACTTGGGACCCAGAGGGCGCACGTGGGCGTCTTCTGCTGGCAGGCGTGGCAAGTGGTCTCTGCAAGGAGCAGCTTGAAGCTGGGGGCGCCAAAGCGGTCAGTGGGCACGGCCAGTCTGCTCGGCAAGCCGGAGTTTGATCCAGTCGTCCATGTCGATACCTGCCATGCCCTTGGCCAGGTCGCTTGCACAAAGCGCCGCGCCATCGGATCGCACGTTGGCCACCGTGTGGGCGGCGGTGAACGCTGCGGCCATCAGCTCCACCTTGCTGCGTCCACCGTGCGACCAGTCGTTCGGAAGCTCAACCAGCGCGTTGACCGCTTCCTTCCCCGACAAATATTGGATGCACGACAGCCAGGTCCACTGGAGACCGACCTCCTCTTTCAGTCTTCGACCCAGTTGCTTCTGGTCAATCTTCTCTGCCACGAGATCGAGCAGCGCCATAGAGGCAGCAACGGCCTTGCCTTCGGGCTTCAGCTTGCTCTTGCCGCTATGCCGCGGGAACGGTTTTCGCTTGTTCAATGCTTGCGTCTTCCATGAGGCGATCCGCCGATGGTAGCGGCAGCCCGAGCATGTGGCGAAGCGCCCAAGCGCGGTCCTTCCAGGTGTCGATGTGGCGGAACGGGTGATACACCCACGTCATCCAGGCAGACCCACCCTCGTAGTGCAGCGACCACACCTCGCGCATCTCTACGTAAGCACGTCTGTCGTGCCGATGGATGTCCAAGGCCTGGTATGGCGAGACGTCCGTTACGTGCGTGCCATGGGGCAGCTTGTCCCAGGTGAAACGCCCCAAAACGAGGATCACCGTGGGTCTCAGGATAGGAAGAATGCTTCGAACAAGAACGTCCGCGCCACTCTCATGTCACGAATTTCTGGCCGATGGTTGCTGGCCGTGCCTGCCAAGACCTGGCTCAAATTGACGAAGGCGACGCGTTCCCAGGCTTCAGCAGCGGCGGCGGCGGTCGGCGTTCCGCTGTTCGCTAGCAAGCGATCCAGTGCACTGAAAAAAATGCCCTGCCCGGGTGATCGCGACGCAGTCTGCATGCCATCGAAGTGAGAGCGGGCAAAGGGTCGGGTGTCATCTGGTGAATCGGTCATGCCGTCTTCGCGGTAGTGCGACTCTCCCAAAAGCAGCACTCGGTGAGCATCCCACCCTTCTTTGTAACGCCGCCCCACGTAGGGAAGGAATGCCACGTCCGCGGGCCATGCCTCATTAGGAAGCGCAGCGGGGTCCCATCTTCGCGAAAGATCGGTCGATGTCGTGGTGGCCATCAGTGGCTCGAAGCCGGAGGCACTTCAAAGATGGTCTTGTCTGCACCCATCTTTTCCATGTCGGCAAGCAATCGCGGCAGCGCCCCTGCAATGGAAAGAAGCACCTGATAGGGCATGAGGAGTTCGACCGGATCAGTGGGATTAACGCCCGTGGCGGGATGGGCTCGTTGCACAACGAACTGAAAGCATGCGGAGGAGATCTCAGTCCGAATTTCTGGCACATGGATGTGCGTGCATATCAACTGAGCAGCGTCGTCTTTCATGATTGGTCTCGTGCAATCGAAGGCGGAAGCGCTAAAAATCTGGCTACTCGTCGTCATGGGCCCATCGGGCAAGGTTTTGTTCGATGGCATTGATGCCTTCCCAAGGGCCTTTACGCCGCTGTTTCAGCATCGCGGGCACCTCCCGCATCGTGAAGGCATCCGCACGCTTGAGCTTACCCAGGTCGTTCCAGGACAGCGGCATGGCCACTGGGGCACCAGGGCGCGCGCGCAGCGAATACGAGGCCACCGCCGTGGCCCCACGCCCGTTGCGCAGGTAGTCGACGTAGATGCGCTTGTTACGAAGCGCCTTGGTGGAGGTGGCAAGGAATCGGGTGGGCTCGGTCTGGGAAAGGGTCTCCGCGAAGCCTTTTGCAAACCGCTTCGTCAAGTTCCAGTCGCATCCAGGGTTCAGAGGCACGACCACATGGAGCCCCTTGCCCCCAGACACGCGCAGGAACGATTCGAGCTCCAGCTGTGCGAGCAGCTTTCGAATGTCGGTGGCCGCCTTTTTTACCTCGGCGAAAGGCACGTCGGGACCGGGGTCCAGGTCGAACACCACGCGGTCCGCCATGTCGGGGTGGTCGGCGTGCGACCCCCAAGGGTGGAACTCCAATGCATTGAATTGCACGAGTTCCATCAATCCGGCCGCATCTTCCACGACGAGGTAGTGGGCATTGATGCCGCTGTCTTCCTTCAACTTCGCCGACGAGACGAGCTTGAGTCCGGCGGTGTGGTGCTTTTGAAAGAAACACGGCTTCTCGGTCCCACTCGGGCACCGGATGATGGAAAGCGGACGTCCTTCAATTTCTGGCAGCAAGTGGTCCATCACCGCTGAGTAGTAGTCCCACACTTCCTGCTTGGTGCCCTTGATGTCGGGGAAGAGCACCTTCGTGGGGCTCGACATCTTCGGCAGGGATTTCTCGGAGACCTTCTTGCTGGCCTTGGCGGTCTTCCCTGCCGCTTCTTTCGTCCGCGCCTTCGTCTTGGACAGGCGAGGTGCCTTCGCAGGCACTTCACCCCGGTCGCTGTCCGCCAAATCGTCGACGCTCTTGTCCGGACGAACCGCCTTCAGCGACGGCTGACGCAACAGTTTTTGCCGACCAATGCCGCGGTAGAACACTTCCACGACAAAGCGCGGTTCGAACCAGGTCGCAGTGCGCAGATCCGTGTCGGTCGTGCCGACATGGGCCGTGGGCTTCTTACCACCGCCCTTCCCCAGCACCGCGCTGACCTCACGCATCAGCTCGTCAGAAAAGCCTGATCCCACGCGGCCGACGTAAAGCCAACCGTGCTGCGCGTCTGGCTTGGCGAGCAGTAGAGAGCCAAACCCCGTGCGCGAGCCCTTGGGTGCCGTGTAGCCCACCACGGCGAACTCGTCGCTCGCCAGTTGCTTGGTCTTGCGCCAATCGTCGCTGCGCCCACCGTGGTAGGCCCGATCTGCGCGTTTGGAAATGATGCCTTCGAAGTGGCGTTCGCCGGCCAGTTGGTATGCAGCGTCACCGTCGCCCTCGATGTGGGAACTGAAAGCCAAGTGCTTGGAGGCGTCTTTCAAAACCTCCTGAAGAAGTTCCTTCCTCTGCAGGAGCGTTGCTTCCGATACGTCGACTCCATCGAGGTGGAGCAGATCGAACAGGGCATAGGCCAGCGCCCCTTGGCGTTCTCCCGAAAGCGTGGACTGGAGAAGGTTGAAGTCCTCCTTGGTGCCGGCCCCGGCAATGAGCTCCCCATCCAATGCGGCAGACGTCAGGCCCAATGCTTCGACGGCGTCGCGAATGTCAGGAAGCTTGGCCGTCCACTCGATGGCGTTCCGAGACCACAACCGCGCCCTGCCGTCGCTGACGGTTGCAAGGATGCGGTAGCCATCCCACTTGATCTCGTGGATCCACTGCTCCCCCTGGGGAGGCGACTCGCCGAGCTTGGCCAGTTGCGGCTCGAAGGGGCCCGTCAGGGCGCCAGCGCGCTTTGCCCCTGCAAGCGCTAATGCCTTCTTCGCCCAATCATTCTTGCGGCCCTTGCGAACCGGCACGGCCTTGAGCTTTTTCTTGTCAGCCTTGCCAGCCCCGGCCCTCTTCAAGTCCTCGGCGGGCGCAGCCGCCACGTCAGCCAACATGTCGTCGGCTTCCAGCGTGCCCGCGTAGTCATCTTTCTCCTTGAAGAGCAACCACTGGGGTTGCCGGGCACGCTTCCCAGAGCGGACCAGGTGCCAACCGCCCTTGAGCTTGGTGCCGAACAGCTCGAACCGAAGATGGCCCTTGGCCAGTTGAGCTTCCGGATCGCCCTCCGTGGACCACACCCCATTGTCGAACTGCGCGACGTGCCCGCCCCCGTATTGGCCCTTTGGGATATCGCCCTCGAACGTGGCGTAGTCGACGGGGTGGTCTTCCACTTCGACGGCCATGCGTTTGACGCTAGGGTCGTAGCTGGGCCCTTTGGGGACGGCCCAGCTCTTCAGCGCATCCCCTACCTGCAGGCGGAAGTCGTAATGCCTCCGGCTGGCGTGATGGAGCTGGACGACGAAAATGGCGCGCTGCCCCTTCGGAACCTTCTTGCCGGGTTCGGGCTCGCGGGTCTTGTCGAAGCTGCGCTTGCGACGGTAGTCGACCAGGCTCATGTCCCGGCTTATTTGCTCAAGTGTTCGCGCACGGCTTTCGAGGTTGAACCCACCGCTTTGACGGCAGCTCGCAGTTCGTCGGCAGTCACTCCGAGTTCCTTGGTCCAATACTGGACTTCATAGTCTTCCGAGAGATTGATGCGGTCGCGATCGGGGCTGCCGGTCTTGCTCTTGTCGTCAGACATGCGTGCTCTCCTACGGTTTAAGGGATGAACCCTAGATAGGCCCGACCGCGTGAAGCGGACGTCCATCCGCCGATTGACCTACTCCGTGCATGTTTTTGCATTGCGCTTGGCGCTTTGCTAAGCATCCAAACGACACCCCCTTCACTGGTGCCGGAAGAGCGTCGGCCAACGAAGATGACCCGTCTGGAGCTCGACGAAGCCATCGCGGCGCTGGCCAACTGGGTGCCAGAGATGCTGGCGAACACTGAGCCGCACTCGCACATGGATGCCTACGCGTACCACGTCGAGGCGATCGAAGACAGGGTTGCCGACGAGGACCATGATCATTACTGGTCCGCTACACAATGCATCTTGAGAGACAACGGGCTCATCCCCGGAGACGAAGAACCCTGCGACGCGGGCCTGAGCTAAGCCGCTTGCTGGATCACTTCGTAATAGGGGTGACGCTTGTCGTCGAGCAGCGCTAAAAGTTCTTCGGTGCTGCGACCTTGCGGTGTCAACCAGGCGTCCACGTTCTCAGGCTTCAAATTGACGATCGTCCGGTCATGGCCCGCTGCCGCCACTTCGGGCTCAGGGTCATCTGTCACTGCGGCGAATGAATAGAGATCAGGTTCGACGCCGTTCGGATCGGTCCACTTCGACCACAAGCAGGCCACCAGCATCGGCTCACCGGTGCGGGGGCGGAACTGGATTTCTTTGTTACCGCCCTTCCCGTCATCGACGTTCTCGTAGAACGTCTCGGCGATCATGAGCCCATGGGTAGACCCGAATTGATTGCGCCAAAAGCGAGTGAGGTTGTCGCGTCGAGCGTTGTATGTGCCAGACACACGACCATCCCGCGTGCGGTCGATGGAAGGGTCCATGCCAGCAGGCCGGCAGTGGTAGCGCATGGGGCGCACCACCTTCTTGCCGTCCTCGACAATCATCACTGGCAAATACCAGTCGGGGAAGATCCGATTGTCGATTCCGGGCTTCAGCGAGGTGCGCTTGGCGTCCGCGATCCATCGTTCGAGCTGGGCGATTTTGTTCGTAGCAATGCGCTGCTCATTGAGTGCTGTCTTCGTTTCTTTGACCGCCAGCTTCGCTTCGGCCGTAGCCAAGCGCAGCTTTTGTTTTTCAAGCTCGTCGACGCTCTCTGCAAGCTTCCGTCCGTTCCACTCGCCGATGAGGTCTTGGATCTCTCTTTCTTGCTCCGTCTTCGGCCTCAAAAAATTCTGATCCATGCCTTTGGGAATTCTGATGGTGTCGGCACCGCTTTTACGAACGCGATACCGCTCATCTCGCTGCAGATAGAGCTCCCAAAAAGCCTTCATGTCGATTTCGGAGCCGGTCTCCTGCTTGAACGCATCGAGCAAGGTCCAGGCTTCTGCGCTGTAGCACATGGCTAGCCTCCCGTTTTCTTGCTGAGCATGTGGTCCCGCACGACTTCCGCAAGCACGTCGTAACTGACGCCCACGTTCTTTGGCTGCTTGGCCATGAACGCTTCCACCGCGAGGATCGCCGATTCGTATTCGGGCATGTCGTAATAGTTGAGCGGGAAGTCCTCGAAGTAAGACGGCCCCAGCAGCTCCTTGATATCGAGTGTCATCCCAAGCTCCAGGTAAGCACGATCCAGTTCGGCATTACCCTTGATGGTCCGGAGTTCCTGGTCGACTTCGGGAGTCAACCCCAGCTCAACGCGCTTCGCATCCAGCATCTCTTGGAACTCACGAATGGTCGTGCGCTCGCGGAATTCGTCTGAATTTGGAATCGCGTTCACCCACCCGTTCAACGCGTAGATTCGTTCGATGTAACCATCGATGTCTTCGAGGCTAAGCATGTCGGCTCCGGGTGCCAGTCTTCTCGCAAGGGAGGTTGAAACATCGTTCGGTCTGAGCATCTTGGGCCGTGTGGCGTGAAGCCCCGCTGCTGAAAGAACACGGTTAGCGTAGCTTTAAGCCTCACGCCATCGGCAGATCTTGAAGGCTTTCGGGACCATCGAAACCCCGATCGCTTGCGAGGCTCAACAGGTCTACCCAGCGTTCGCGCAATGCCTCATCGGCATTGTCCGCCCACACTTGCTGGGGTAGATCGCCCGCCTGCGCATCGAACGCTGTCCAGAACTGCCGGCGAGTTTTTTCGGCGGGTTGGTAAGTGAGCACCCAGTCCCAGAGCTCACGAAGCCTCGCATCTTGGTCCTCGGTGATCATCACCATCTCCCGTCGAGTTGCCAATTCCTAGCCACGAGCGCAAAGCGGCTGAGGGCCTGATCCGTGTCGCAGCCTTCCCACTGGTGGGCATAGAGCGTCATGCCTCGATACGAGCTAACCATGCACGGGTCTCAATCTGCGAGAACGCAATCCTTATCTGGCCTTACGGTCTGGAGTGAGACCATCCACAGCCCGCTTCTAGGATGGACAGTGTTCCAAACCCTTCTCGGTTACGCCCCCCTGATTTCCGCCGGCATGGCCGGTCTGACCGCCCTGATCTGGGTGGTCTATTTGACCGCCTTCTTGGCCAGCTATCGCCGTCAGCGGCGTCCGTCCATCTTGATTACCTCTGGCGCCGGGCGCGGCATGGGGGCGCATTGTTTCGTGACTAACTTGGGCTTGGAGCCGATCTATGTGCTCGACATCCTCTTGGACCTGACCCGGCCCGATGGGAGCCGCGTTCGAGCGGTCATTCCGGAGCGCAACGAACAATTGCCCAGCGACGACCAGCCGGGACCCGACGATGGCCGTGGCGCCACCAATGTCGGCCCCCTTTGCAGCGGCGTCCAGATCGATATTGGCCGCTTCAAGACAATGATTGAGCGGGCCTGCGCTGAAAACCCAGAGGTGCAGGCAGACATGCCCCTCGCGTCGCTGGAAATCACGGTGGTCACCATCACCGCCGCGCGAGCAGAACTATGCGCGGCTTCGCGGACCTACCGGCTTAAAGATAGAGATGGCGCGCTGCGCCTGTGCGCGACCAGCATCAAGGCCAAGCAGATCCAGGGTTTCTTTGCCCGCCGCCGCTTGGCGCGCGAGCTGGAACAACGCTTGGGCACCCGCCTTTAGAGGGCGCGGTGTGATTGACACATCATTGACGTTCAAGGCGAGAAAAAGCGCACCAAAGCTCATTACGTGGAGTCGAAAATGCAAATCACCCTAGATCTCGTTGAGGCAGCGACGCACAACGCCGGCCAACCCTCGGAGAGCCAAATCGACGACTCGGTAGAGGACACCTTCCCTGCCAGCGATCCGCCTTCGCACAGCGTGCCTGGCACAAGTTCGCCTACCGACGCCTGGCCGCGCTCGACGAAGCAAGAAATCGAGCTCTGGCGCGTCGTAGGAGCGGATGCAGTCGACAACGCATTCCGCAAACCCTGCTCAATGCCAGGCCGATGGACCACGGAAGGCACGTCGGTTGTCTATGCAGCAGACTCAATCGCCACGGCGATCCTCGAATACTTGGCCCACCTGGACGGCGACCCACCCTCGCCTCTCTACTTGGCCAAGGCCACCGTGCCCGGCACGCTAACCCTGGTCGCGGCCGGACTCCCTTCGACATGGCGGTCTCCCGACTACCAGCCCGAGGTTCAAGCCATCGGTGATGAGTGGGTGGAAGCGAGAAGCAGCCTGGTGCTCGAGGTCCCGAGCGCCGTGAGTCCGGAGGCTTTCAACTACCTCATCAACCCCATGCATGAGAGCGCACGTCAACTTCTGGTTGGCGACCCCACGTCGTTCGATTTGGATCGACGTCTGGTTCAAACCGCGCGACCTGATCGGTATTGGGCCATGGGCGCCCCTTGAGAGGAGCTGCCCACTCGTGCCCTCATCCTTCCGCGCCTACCACGACAATTTGAAGTGCACGAAGGTGCCGAAGTCACGCTCGAACGATCCCCCGTAGCCCGACCGTTTGAGCACCGCGATTACCTCGATCAATTTCTCATCGGAAAGCGTGCCGCAATCCACGGTCCACTCCATCGCCCGCTTACTCGCTGCATCGGGCAGCCGCATCCGACATTTCAATTCGTTCGCCACCCTTTTGACACTGGCCGCAGGACCGAAAGCAGAGACGCTCCCTGCAAACTTTTCTGTTGAGCTTCCCACCGCTGCCTCCTTATCAGCAATGGGAAAATTCTTAAAACGATGGTGTGAAAATCGTGTCGAAGAGAGTTGACGCTTCGTGGCAAACCGCACAGAACCTAACGTTGCTGCCGTAGAAATATACTTCACTTGATGTAGATGGTGCCGGGGGTATTTCTCCGCGCCGTCTAAGACAGATGGAGGACCCCGAAATGAGCAGCACCCGACATCGAGAAGTCACGATCTTGCTTGTCGACGACGATGCCCGGCTGTCGGGCCTGGTGGGGGATTGGCTGGAAAACTGCGGCTATACCGTCGACTTTGCTGCTTCTGGCAAAGAGGCACTGACCTTGGCTTCGCAAGACCATTTCGATGTCATCGTGTTGGACCTCGACATGCCTGGCATGGGAGGACTGGCGGTGTGTCGAACGCTTCGTGATTCGTCTAACCCCGAAACGCCCATCATCTTCCTCACTGCCCGAAACACCGTGGAAAGCAAAGTAGAAGGCCTGGCTGCGGGTGCGGACGACTACCTGGTGAAGCCCTTCTCACCCCAGGAACTGTCTGCTCGGATTGAGGCATTGGTGAGGCGCAGCCGTAACGAGGTGGCGCCAGAAGCTTTCGAGATCGACGACGTGCGCGCGGACCCATGGAGCGACACCGTGACCCGGGGTGGCAAGCATCTGCACATCAAGGGAACGGGGATGACCATGCTCATCGAGCTCATGCGAGCCCACCCCCGGGTCGTGACCCGCGATGAGATGCTCAAGAAAATCTGGGGCGCGCGCATCCCGGAATCCGATGCATTACGGAGCCACCTCTACCAGTTGAGGAAATCGCTCAACACTGGATTCGAGGAGGAGCTTATCGCCACCATCCCTGGCGTTGGCTATCGCTTTCGCGAGCCGCGGCCCGGAGATCCATTGATCACCGAATCCTCGCAAGATCTTCAGCAAGCGGTCACGACGCCTGGTTGATTCGTGTGTAACCGGTTTTCTAATCGTTACATGTCGCGGACCCGTGCTTACACGTGTTCCGCGTTTTTCTGAATCGACCGAGCGGCCACATTTCACCATCTCGGGACACAGGCAGGGCTAGTTGTGGTAACCCGCCTCCGTGCGCAACGTCGAGTCGGACATGAGCAGTTTCCACCGCAAACCGGTCATCCTCCTAGTAGACGATGACTCTCGTTTGGCAGCCCTTGCAGGCGATTGGCTAGAACGTCACGGTTTTTCTGTCGACTATGCATCAAGCGGCGCCGATGGTCTTCGACTGGCTGCCGACCAACAGTTCGACGCCATCATTCTGGACATCGAAATGCCAGACGTGGGCGGCATCACCGTTTGCCGCCGGCTGCGCGAACGTTCAAACCCCACGACACCCGTCATCATGCTGACGGGACTTAGCTCCTTAGACATCAAGCTCGAAAGCCTTGATGCCGGGGCCGACGACTGCATGAGCAAACCGTTTGCTCCGGAAGAACTTGCGGCTCGGGTCCATGCATTGATGCGACGGCACCGCCACGAGGTGGCCCCGGAGATCATCGAGATAGACGGAATTGTCATCGATGAAGCGAACAGCTTAGTGATCCGCGATGGCAAGGAGATCAGCGTGCTCCCAATTGGTGCTTCGATACTTGCCACGTTGATGCGTGCCTATCCTCACGTCGTGACCCGAGACGAGTTGTTGCGGAAGGTTTGGGGCGCAGCGTTGCCGGAATCCGACTCTCTACGGAGCCACCTTTATCAGTTGCGCCGTGCGGTGAACTTCGGCTTCGATGAACCCTTGGTTGAGACCATTGCAGGTGTAGGCATGCGGTTTCGCGCACCTCGAAAAGGCGAGTGCATTACGACGCGAATCAATGGAAACGGCGAGCGCTTGGAAGTTTCGAACACCAGTCAGCACTAAAAATGCTTTTGCTTTAGAAATGGCTGAAGGTTCTGCGCTTTAACTCCCATCGGCATCGTCAAATCACGCTCGCCATGCCCGAAATCAGCGCAGCATCAAACCTCATTCAAAAAACTGGATCTGCTCATGAAGCTTTCGAAGACAATGCTCGCCAGCGCGCTCGCCTTAGCGTTTTCGGCGTGCGGCGACAACAACAGCACGATGGTAGACAGCGGAAGCGGTGACGCGACTGATCAGCCCAACAGCACCGGCGACACCGAAGACAGAAGCCGTGGGTTGGCAGCTACATCGGAGATGCCTCCTGCCACGGCCAACGTTGGAACCCCGACTGGGAACACGTCCAGCCTGGCAGAGGGCGATCGCAAAGCATTGATGGCGGTCATGGAAGTCGATCGCCATGAAATCGAGGCGGCCGAAACGGCGCTTGCGAAGAACGTGCAAGGCGAGGTTCGCGCATACGCGGAGACCTTGAAGGCGGAACACACACGCAACCTGGAATCGACGCGCGCGTTGCTCGGCAGCGGCAGCCAGGCGGGTAGCGAGATGACGACCGTCTCGGGTGGCACGGCGACCACCACCGCAAGCACCCCCGCTGATGGAGGCAACACGCCCCCTGATCTGCTTGAGATGCAGCGCAAGCACGAGGCAGAGGGCAAGCGACTCGCTGCTCTTTCGGGAGACAACTTCCAGAAAGCATGGGTCGACGCCATGGCGATGGGCCACCAGGAAGCCTTGACCAAACTCGACTCAGACCTGATTCCAGGCGCCACCAATGAGCGTATCAAGACGCACCTGCAGACGGTTCGCACAGCCATTTCGGCCCATTTGGATACCGCAAAGCGACTACAGCAGCAGGCTGTTAACTAACAGACCTCCAAACAAATAACTCGGAGTTGCACATGCATAACCACAAGAAAAGCGGAAACGAAGGCGCTTTCGCCGATCAGACGGCTGAAGGCCAATCGGATCACAGCGAAGGCTCAAGAAACCCCGGCCAAGGCAGCGAGCCGCTCGGTGGCGAGGATGGCGACAAAGGCCACGACAAGGCCGGCTCGCCATCAAGACAAGGCAAGTTGCCCGATCAGAAGAAGTGACACCGCTTTTGGGTGCGGACTCGGGGGCAAGATGCACCGGTCGCTCGCACGAAGCAGAGCGTTCGCCGTAAATAAAAAGAATACTTGGCATCGCTACGGCGCCCTTCTACGGAAATCAAACCGCTCGCGGCGCTCGAGTAGCGCCCTGCCGCCCATGAGAGCCCTACGCGATGCTGTGGCCAACCGAGGGCCGTTAATCACGTCGGCTATAATTCTTTCTGAATAAGAAAATGGTAGAAAACGCGCGTGAGTATTCTGTCAGAGATCGAAGGCAAGATCTTGGTCATGATTTCGCAGGGCAAGTCAGTGAGGCGCGTGCGTGTTCCAGTCCATCGCCGGGCCGAGCTCGAGATCGACATGAAGCGTTCGCAAGGCGTGCGCCCCGACAATGACCGACCGCTGCACGTCCTCGGGACACTCGTGGTCTTCGAGGGCAACAAGATGCTTATCGAAGAGGACGTTGCGCCGTAACCATAGTTCAAGATTTCTGATTTGCGACTACATCACTCTTCGAGTTTTACCACCTAGACGTTAGACGTTAGTGCAGCCATCTGCTCTTACAAGGAGCGTTTTTTTCTGGATGCTCGATTCAACGTTGATCGCTTTTTGTCCTCGCAAAGTGTGAAACATGTCCAATCGCCATCCTCGCCGGGAGCAGCTTGCTGAGCCCGGTTTTTTTTGCCCGAGATGCAGCTCTAAATTATTGGCGAGCGTTTGCTGAGAGGAAAATCTAGTTGCATATCCGCCAGTCGAGTAGGATAGACCGGTGCGCAACATCGAAAACGAACAGCGAGAACAGCTTCGCTTCCTCATCGCTTCCGGAAACATCCGAGCGGCTCTGGAGCTGCTGAACGACGAATCAAAGTTGCGATTCACAGCGCTTTACCTGCTTGAAGACACCTACGCTGTCAACTTTATGCTGGTCGATCGCGACAACACGCCCACGGGCTTGCCGGACAACATTCCGTTGGACGGGTCCTATTGCAGCCTAGTCAAAGCGGCTGCCGCGCCAATCGTGATCACGAATGCCAGCCTCGATCAAAGGCTTAAAGGGCACCCTTCCCGCAAGTCTATGGCCGCTTATTGCGGAGTTCCCCTGCTCGACTTGAACGGAGTGGTGCTGGGCACGCTGTGCCAGTTCGACCCCGTCGCCACTCCTATTTCAGGCCAAACAGTGGCATTGATGACAGAGGTGGCAACTGGGTTGGGATGCGACGCCGCAGCCGATCTGCTCATGAAGCATTTGCACGTGCGCGTTGAGCGTCTGTCTGACATGCAAGAGCTTCTGGCATCCGTCGACGCCGATGATGCACGCGCGGTTTTCGATGACTTCGCGGCACCGTTGCTCGTAGAAGCGAATCGCAGATTGAGCCCAGATGCTGCGTTGGCCGTAGAAGCACGCATCAGCGCGATCTGGTGGAACATCCGTCAAGGTTCCTGACAGCTGATTTGGGATGTTCGACGGCTGCCACGAGTAGGGGGCCGAACTAACGCAATTTCCACTTCGGTCTTCGTAGGTTCCCGCGCAAGGAGGAACTTATGACCACACTTAGCGACGCGCAAGCCACTCTTGAAGATCTCGACGCAGACCTCGGTCGCTATGACTCGAGCGAGGACGGCAACCTTAGAAAGCTGTCGGCTTTCAGCCGGGCAGCGTTGTATCTCCACGACTCGACACCCTCTCCCGAAGAGCGGGCGCAGGTCGATGAGGGCTGCATCGCATCGTCCAGAAGCACGGCTTACCCGCTGAGTGCGTTGAGGGGCATTGGACCGCCAAGCGAACTCCTGAGACGTAGCGGTGGATTATCAGCGCGGAAGATCATAGCCGGCCGTGCCTCGGCCTAGCTTTGAAGCGATTGAAGCTGAACATCTGCGACCTCTACCGGTTCGTAAGCCCGTTCAGCTAAATACGAGTGGCGAAGGTTGAAAGCACCTCCCTAAGCTGTTGACCCGGTGGAAGTCTCACTGGGTGATACGGCCCCTTCGGAGACTCCGCCTATGTCCACTCACTCCCTACCCCTTGGATTTCTTGGCGCCGCAGACCTCCGCGCCCTCCCGATGCCCTTGCCACTCTTGCCGGTGCGCGCGACGTGCGGCTTCCCATCGCCCGCGGAGGATTTCTACGGACCTAACGACGTCCTCGACCTCAATCAGCGGTGCATCGACAACCCAGTCGCCACTTTCTTCGTTGAAGCAGACACCGGCACTTCGATGGTCGACTTCGGGATCTTTCCGGGCGACACCTTGGTGGTCGATCGCAGTAAGACCGCTCGCCCCGGGGACATCGTCTTGGTCAACTGGGAGGGAGGCTTCACCGTCAAGCTCTTGCGCCTGCGCGCGGGCTGTTACGAGCTCCATTCGGGCAACCGGGAGACGGCGCCGATACGCGTTTCAGAGGACGTAGAGCTTGATGTTTGGGGTGTGGTGACTTGGTCGTTTCGCAGGCAGCTTCGCCGCTGAGGCCATATCCGTAAGGCTGAAAAAACTTTGTTTTCAGATGCCGACTCCTGCTGACCTCTCTCGTAGACTTCCAGCGAACCCCAATCCGACGCCTGCGCCATGTCTTCCAACCAATCCCGGGAATTCTTCGAAAACTGCCTTCAAGGCAAGATCGACTACAACGACGAACACCACGTCGCGCCCTTAGAGACAGCGCTTGCCCGTCGACTTCTGGCTCGCGGCCTTGAGCTCAAAGGCATGTATGACGACGCCTATGTCGGTTTGCAGGACGACTTCGCACGGCGCACGTTTCTTGACTGCTGTGTTCTTGGAGTGGGCCTGTGCTGGACCGAGGCCGACGGGAGGCAAGCTCGGGACGACAAGAAGCGCCTGGAGGAATTGAACGCGGCGATCGCGGAGCAAGCGGATGACCTGTCCAGGCTGCTGGACAAGCGCGAACGCCTCAACAACGGGTCGGCAGTCACGACCGACGCGGCGTATCACATCCTCGATATCTTCAATCAGGCCAATCCGGGCGGCGGTCTATACCAATCCTTTTTGCGTGAGCCCTTGGATGCACTAAGAGGCCGATTCGACTTGAAATACTGGCCGAAGCTTCCCGATATCGTGCAAGCAATCGGAGAGGACGCTGCCCGAGCTGAGGTGAAGCCCAGTGACCCTTTAACCGCTGCCATGTGTGAGTCCACCCGCTCATCGAAGGCAGATGTGGTGCGTGCGATCCAGGCGAGTATTGCGGACAACAAGCATGGCGGTATGGGCTGCCTGTCCAGATCCTTCAAGCTGACCGATGACGCGCTTGCTTCTTTAGCCAGTGTCCTGCTCGACCTGCCTCCTGACGCGGTCGTCGATGCGAAATATGTGAGGAACATTGGCAAGCGTGCTTTAAAGCGGCGCGAAGGCTAAGCCGTGCAACCAATGTTCGGCCTCGTCGACGGCAACAACTTCTACGCATCGTGCGAGCGGGTTTTCGACCCGACGCTACGCGGCAAGCCGGTTGTGATATTGAGCAATAACGACGGCTGCGCGATCGCTCGTTCGAATGAAGCAAAGGCGCTGGGCATTCGGATGGGAGAGCCCATCCACCTGGTCGAGCCCAAGGTGCGCCGACGGCTCAAGGTGCTCTCCGCCAATTTCGGCCTCTACGGGGACCTATCGGGACGTGTCGTGTCGGTGCTGCGCGACCTGTTTCCACACGTCGAGGTCTACTCGATCGACGAATCGTTCCTAACATTCGATGGCATTCGCGAAGCAGATCGCGAACGTGTCGCGAGCGAAGCGCGAGCCCGCATTCTGAAATGGACAGGCATCCCGTGTTGCGTCGGAATTGGCCCAACGAAGACCCTGGCCAAGCTCGCGAACAAGCGGGCTAAGAAAACGCAGCACGGCGTGCTCACTGCCCTGCCCGGCTCTCCAGAGCTCGAAACCTTCCCAACTGATGACCTCTGGGGCGTGGGACGAAAGTGGGCAGCGCGCCTCGGGAGCGACGGCATCCTGACGGCCGCTGACTTGGCACGAGCCGACGGAGACACGCTGCGATCGCGGTATGGCGTCGTGCTTGCGCGCACGCAGCGCGAACTCCAAGGCGTCGTGTGCGCCGACCTCGAGGAAGCTGAGCCGGACCGCAAGCAGATCGTTGTGTCTCGATCATTCGGGCGCGAGGTTGAAACGCTGGAGGACTTACAACAAGCCGTCTCCACATTCGCTCAGCGAGCGTGCGAAAAGCTTCGTGCCCGCTCGCTGCAGGCGGGCGGCATGTGGCTCTTTTTCCACACCAATCCCTTCAAACCGGGCGCTCCACAATACCACCCCACTAAGGCGTTTCACTTCATCCGCTCAACGCAAGACACGCGCGAGGTGCTGATGGTCGCAAACGGTCTTGCGAAGGTGCTCTGGAAGCCTGGCTATCGCTGGAAGAAAGCTGGCGTTGGACTACTCGACTTGAGTTCGACCGATGTCCAACAGGGGGACCTGTTCTCCGGTATTGATCAGCGGACCTCACCGCTCATGCATGTGCTGGATGAGGTCAATCAAAAGTTCGGTCGGCGCACGATGCAGTTCGCGGCTTCTGGGTGGCGCCCAAAGAACAAGTCTCTCCAAGCACCGGCATGGCGAATGAACGAGATCGCCTTATCGCCCGCCTACACAACGCGGTGGGATCAGCTGATGCGCGCGAGATGAGGGATCTGGTGATCTAAATCAGATTCGTCGCGCTAGGCGCCGACGTAGAAGCTGGCTGTTTGCGTGGGACTCGCGCGGACATCTCAAGCTGCGAGCGCTGACGCGCGACGGAAGTGAGAGGAGCGCGTGTGCACGCTATTCATTTGGGTGCGGTTCGCGCTCTGTCCACAACGCCTGCCCAGGGATGAACGCGCGGATGCAGAAATAGCTCGGATTACACGGCCACGTCTTTCGCGCATGCATAGCCTGCGAGCCACTCAAGCTCCTCAGCATATCCATGACACCCGCTCCCGCCCGCTGTCCCCATGCTCTGCACACCGCTGCGGCGCAAAGCCGCCCTGCGAGCAACCTCCCTGAGCGCCTCTTTGAAAAGATCCGCGCAGCTGACTGGCCATGTGTGGGATCAAAAGCCGCGCTGGCAAAGGGTGCGATCGAGCCGCACGTTTATGGACGCATGGGCGATCGAACAAACGATGTGCCGTTGCTCGATGCGCTAAGCGCCTTTGCAAGAATGGTTGAGAAGCAGCCCGAAGACAGCACGACCGTCCACTCGTTCGCAGCTCTATTTCAGAGCCCGATCGATACGGACGAGCTGAGGTTCGAGGCAATGCTGTGGTCGCAGCTGCAGCGCTTGCACGATCTCGATACGAAGCGCGGAACGCGGTGGGCACAGGACGTGAGCCGAGACCCTAACGATCCGCATTTCAGTCTCAGCCTCGCAGGACATGCGTTCTTCGTGATTGGCCTGCATCCAGGCGCGTCTCGCCTGGCTCGCCACTTCGACGCGCCTGCCTTGGTGTTCAACTCGCATCAGCAATTCGAAAAGCTACGCGCTGACGGTCGTTATCAGAAGATGCAGGCAGCGACCCGAGAGCGCGACACTGCGCTGCAAGGATCCATCAATCCCAATCTTGCAGATTTTGGTGCTGCAGCCGAGACGCGCCAATATAGCGGTCGCAGAACAG
This sequence comes from Luteimonas sp. Soil_C_16, assembly GCF_057657295.1. Taxonomy (NCBI): domain Bacteria; kingdom Pseudomonadati; phylum Pseudomonadota; class Gammaproteobacteria; order Lysobacterales; family Lysobacteraceae; genus Luteimonas; species Luteimonas sp. Soil_C_16. Next base: position 259,069 of record NZ_JBDGIS010000004.1, read on the forward strand.
AAGCCAGCTGGTCATGTCCCTTCCACGTCAGGAGCTCCAAGTGACTTCATCTGATTTGAACGCTGCACGCATACCACCTTGCTCTGGCCGTGCGGTGGTTCTCGAAGAAGGCGATGAGCTGATCATCATCGACCCGATGGGTGAGCAGGTCAGCGACCTGACTGCATTTGCGCGTGGCGACACTGCGGAATACCTGTCGTCCGGAAGATCCATCGACTACGCATCGAAGCTGTTTCTTACCACTGGGGATACGCTCTACTCCAATCGCAGCAACCCGATGTTCTCGATTGTCGAAGACACGTGCGGGCGACATGATTTCACGCTGACGCCCTGTTCGAAGAAGATGTTTGAAAAGCTCTATGGAGAGAAGGAAGGCCGTCCTGGCTGCGAGGGCAATCTGGCCTCAGCGTTAGAGCCCTACGGTGTAGGCATCGACCGTATACCGACTGCGTTCAATGTCTTCATGAATGTTGCGTTTGACGGAGCGGGCAAGGTGTCGGTGCTCCCGCCGCTCAGCAAGCCTGGCGACTACGTGCGTTTTCGTGCAGAGATGTCTCTAATTGTGGCTATGACTGCTTGCTCTGCGGGCCAGTCCAACAATTTTTCCTACAAACCGATCGACTTCCGTGTGATGCGTGCTGGTACAGACGTGACAGTGGGGGCATTGGCCTAATCGCAGTGCGGAGGGTGTGGGTACTCACTCGATGTCGGCGATCGGTTCGAGCAGCGCCCTGACCGCGGCCTTGTCGGCCCAGACGTCATCGCGAATTTTGGGCAACCCGTTTCTCGCGGGCTATCTCACCGGCGCTGGCTGTTGCACTTGAAGGGCCAAGCTTGCTACGAGACGCGCTTTCTCCCGAAGAACAGCCCGATCACGCTGGCCGCGTTGCTTTTCACCATCATCGCGATGTTCCGTCTCAAGGGTGCCGACCTAGTGCGGATTCCGACGGATGTAGTGCGCATCGCGATTCCGTTGACGCTCTATTTCCTGATCCAGTTTTCGTGATCAGCTTCTGGATGGGCAAGCTGATCGCAAACGACTATCCACGCACCACGGCCATCGCGTTCACTACTTCCGGCAACAACTTCGAACTGGCGATCGCGGTCGCTATGTGCTGGTCGGCATCTCCGCGATCTGGCAGCTGGTCTTGCTCTTCGGCGGCCCTCGCGACGACGCCCGCTTCCATCGCGGCTGATCGCACGTGCACCTGCACGCGGCTACATGAGCTCTATACACAACGTGCCACTACCGGCCGGCGTGGTGGCGCACCGGCAGCCGCCTGATCAACTACCGTCGATTCTTCGACATCGCCGCGCTTGCGGCGCTGCGGGTCGAACACGCGCCGGTCTTCGATGCCGTGCATGCCCTGCCCTTGCGCCTGCTGCGCGAAGGCTGGATCGACGGCGTGCGGATCGACCATGTCGACGGACTGGCCGACCCGCGCGCCTATCTGCAGCGCCTGCGTCGTCAGCTCGATGCAGTGCCCCGCAAGGACGATGCCCGCCCACTGTTGCTGGTCGAGAAGATCCTCGCGCCCGACGAACGCCTGCCGGCCGACTGGCCTGTCGACGGCACCACCGGTTACGACTTCATGGACCAGGTGGGCGGCGTGCTGCATGCAACCGGCGGCGAGGCGGTGCTGCGCGATGCCTGGCGGGCGTACTGCGGACGCAGCGGTGACTTCGCGAGCGAAGAACGGTGCGCCCGCGCCGAGCAGCTCGCCGGCCCGCTCGAAGCCGAGCTGGGACGCACGCTGCGTGCACTCGACGCGCTGGTGGCCACCGATGTGGCGCTGCGCGACCTGGGGTCCGCGCTGCTCGGCGACGCGTTGCAGGCGGTGCTGTGTGAATTCCCGGTCTACCGGACCTATGCCGGTCCGGACGGCCTGTCGCCGGACGACCTGGACCGCTGGCACCAGGCGGCCGGACGCGCCCGGGCGCGCACCCGTGACCCCGCCCTGCACACCGCGATCGACATGTTGCTGGACGCGCTGCAGCGTGACGACGACGCCACCCGCGCGCTGCGGTTGCGCTGCGAACATCTGTCGGCGCCGCTCAATGCGAAGGCCGTCGAGGACACCGCGTTCTACCGTCACGGGCTGCTGCTGTCGCGCAACGAGGTCGGCAGTCATCCGCTGCACATCGGGCTGCCGGTCGATGCCTTCCACGTCGCCGCCGCGCGCCGCGGACCGCGCGCCCTGCTGGCGACGAGCACACACGACCACAAGCGCGGTGCCGATGTGCGCGCGCGACTGTCATTACTGTCGGCGGCGCCGGGCTGGTGGACCGACCAGGTGCGGCACATCGAATCCATGCTCCCGACCGCATGCGCGGCCGTCGAGGGTGGTGACCGCTGGATGCTGTGGCAGACCGTGCTCGGCGCCTGGCCACCGGACCTCGCGGCGGACGACGCAGGCCTCGACGCCCTGCGGGCGCGCGTGGCCACGTGGCTTGCCAAAGCCTTGCGCGAAGCCAAGCGCCGCACGTCGTGGACCCAGCCCGACACCGCATACGAAGACGCCGCAACGGCCCTGCTCGACGCCGCGTTCGCCCATCGCCGGGTGCGTGACGCACTGGCCGACACCGCCGCGCAGATGGCGGCGCCGGGCGCGATCGCCGGACTGTCGCAGGCCGCGCTGCAGCTGTGCGTGCCGGGCGTGCCGGATCTCTACCAGGGCTGCGAAGGCTGGGACCTGAGCCTGGTGGATCCCGACAACCGCAGACCGGTGGATTTCGACCGGCGTCGGCAATGGCTGTCCGCCACCTCGCCGCTGCTCGACGACTGGCGCTCGGGTTGCATCAAGAGCCGACTCTGGCAGCGCCTGCTGCAGCTGCGCGAACAACGCACCGCGCTGTTCGCGCGCGGCGATTACACCCCGTTGCATGCGCGCGGCGCGGCCGCAGGCCGCGTGATCGGTTTCGTCCGCCGGCATGCGCGCGAGGCGCTGCTCGTACTGGTCCCGCGTGCGGTGTTTCTGGACCAGGTGGCGACCGACGCGCCGCGCTGGCGCGCGGCCGCCTGGGGGGATCTGCACGTCGACCTGCCGGACGGCACATGGCGTGACGCAATGACCGGTCGAACCCTCGAGGGCGGCGTCTATGCCGTAGCCGAACTGTGGTCCGAATTTCCCCTGGCGGTGATGACCGCCGAAGCCGAGAACTGAGATGGACGAACAGGAACGCGAGGCCCGGGTGCGGGTCCTCGCCAGGGAAATATGGGAAGCGGAAGGCCGACCCGACGGCCAGTCCGCGCGCCACTGGGCGATGGCCGAGCGTCTGGTCGATGCCGAACAGCGCGCGGCGCGCGAACTTCCCGACGTCGTGCAGGGGCACATGCCCTGATGGCCCGATCGCAGACCACCCGCCCGGTGCCGCAGCGCCTCGTGCAACGCTCGCGCGTGCGCGAAGGGCGTCCCTTTCCGCTGGGCGCGACCTGGGACGGCCAGGGCGTCAACTTCGCGCTCTATTCCGCGCACGCCACCCGCGTCGACCTGTGCCTGTTCGACGCAAGGGGGCGCGAGCAGGAACGCGTCACCCTGCCCGAACATACCGACGAGGTCTGGCACGGCTACCTGCCCGACGCGCGCCCCGGCCAGCTCTACGGCTATCGCGTGCACGGCCCCTATGCGCCGGATGCCGGGCACCGGTTCAACCCGAACAAGCTGCTGCTCGATCCCTACGCCAAACAGATCGTCGGTGAGCTGCGCTGGGCGCCGCATCTGTTCGGCTACACGATCGGCCACCGCGATGCGGACCTGAGTTTCGATCGACGCGACAGCGGCCCGTACATGCCCAAGGCCGCCGTGATCGATCCGGCGCACACCTGGGGCGACGACCGCCGCCTGCACACGCCGTGGGACCGCACGGTGATCTACGAGGCGCATGTGCGCGGGCTGAGCATGCGCCATCCCGACGTGGCCGAGTCGGCGCGCGGCACGTTCTCCGCGCTCAAGAGCGACGCCCTGATCCGTCACTTGCGCGAGCTCGGGGTGACCGCGCTCGAACTGTTGCCCGTCCACGCCTTCGTCGATGACAAGCATCTGCTCGAGCGCGGTCTGCGCAACTGCTGGGGTTACAACTCGCTGGGCTTCTTCGCGCCGCACCCGCGCTACCTCGCCTCGGGCCGCATCGCCGAGTTCAAGCAGATGGTCGCCCACCTGCACGGGGCCGGCATCGAAGTACTGCTGGACGTGGTCTACAACCACACCGCCGAAGGCAACGAACTCGGGCCCACGCTTTCGTTCAAGGGCATCGACAACGCCAGCTACTACCGCCTCGCCGAAGACCGTCGCTACTACATCAACGACACCGGCACCGGCAACACCTTCGATCTGACCAATGCCGGTGCATTGCGCATGGTCAACGATTCGCTGCGCTACTGGGCGTCACAGATGCACGTCGACGGTTTCCGCTTCGACCTGGCGACGATCCTTGGCCGCGAACCCCACGGGTTCGATCCGAGCAGCGGCTTCCTCGATGCGGTCGGGCAGGATCCGCAGCTCGCGCAGGTGAAGCTGATCGCCGAGCCGTGGGACATCGGGCCCGGCGGCTACCAGCTGGGCAATTTCCCGCCGGGCTGGTCGGAGTGGAACGATCGCTTCCGCGATACCTGCCGTGGCTACTGGCGTGGCGACAGTGGGCAGCTCGCCGAACTTGCTGCGCGTCTGTCGGGCTCGGCGGATCTGTTCCACCGGCGTGGCCGCCGGCCGCGCGCCTCGGTGAACTTCGTCACCGCGCACGACGGATTCACCCTGCACGACCTAGTGAGCTACGCCGACAAGCATAACGAGGCCAATGGCGAGGACAACCGCGACGGGCACGCGCACAGCCTGTCCGCCAACTACGGGGTGGAAGGGGAAACCGATGATGGCGAAATCAATACACTGCGCGCGCGCCAGAAGCGCAACCTGCTCGCCACGCTGCTGATCTCGCAGGACACGCCGATGCTGCTGGCCGGCGACGAATTCGGTCACACCCAGGCCGGCAACAACAACGTCTACTGCCAGGACAACGAAACCGCGTGGCTGGACTGGGACCGCGCCTCGAGCGATGCAGGTCGCGCCCTCACCGCGTTCGTACAACGCCTCACACGCCTGCGCCGCGAACATCCGCTGCTGCGCCGCACGCATTTCTTCGATAGCCGTTTCGACGAGACGCTTGGAATCCGCGACATTTCGTGGTGCGCGCCCGAAGGGCGCGAGCTTGCGCCGGAACAATGGGAGGACCCGGAGGCCCGGGCACTGATGGTGCGCATCGACGGTCGCGCGCCCGACAGCGGACTACGCGAACTCGCGTCGAATACCACCCTGGTGATCCTCTCCAACGCCAGCCATACCGCGGTCACGTTTACGGTGCCTGATGATTCGAACGTGCGGTGGCAGGTGCTGTTCGATACCGCCGAACCCGAGACCGCCGCGGTATTCAGCGGCGGCGCGACGCTGGAGCGCTGCGATCGAAGCCTGATGCTGCTGGGCGTTGCCGACTGAAGGCGGTCCGCGGCGTGCCGTTCGCCGGCGCGCCGCGGAACCGGAACGGGCTCAGCGCTTGGCGACGGCGTCGGGATCGGCGCTGCGCTGTAGGAACTGCCGGGTGACCTGCGGCAGGTGATCGAGCAGCCACTGCGCCATCGCCTGCTCCTGCGGCAGGATCTTCTGGCACGCGGCGACCGTCTGGTCATCGCCAGCGGCTTCGGCCGCCGCGATCAGAGCGCAGTAGGTCGAGATCTCGAGATTCTCGAACACGTAACTCGCGATCGCGCCCTTGACCACTTCGTCGGCGTTCGCCGCGCCGCCGATCGCCTGGCCGAACGCGGCGGCGCGGCCCATCAGGTCCTTGACCACGGAAGGCTTGGCGTCGTGACGCTCTAGGCACGCTTCGAGCAGTTGCTGCTGCCCCAGCGTTTCCTGCAGGTGCGCTTCGATGCGCGCCTTGAGGTCTGGATAGTGTTCCAGCCGACCGGCCTGCGCCTTGAGCATCTGCTCGGCCTGCTGCTCCATCGCATGCGCGTCGCGCAGCCAGTCCACGAGGTTTTCTTCGATCGTTGCCATGTGTGTGCGCTCCTTGTCGTTTGACCAGCGAATTAAATAATCTGAAAGAAATGCAGGCCGGGCTCTATAGATTCCGAGGCTTTGTGCCCTCGGGAAGCTTCCGGGTGGACGCCACCACAATGGTGGCCACCCCGAGCAGAATGCTGGAGACCATTGCGCCGACTGCCAGCAGACCCGACGTCGTCAGCGACAATCTGCCCTCGATCGCGTGTTCCCGACCGCGCAGCGTCAATGTCAGCGTGTGCGCACCGCCGTTGTCTGCCGCGGTTTGATCCGCCGCGTCGTTGCGCATCAAGTGCGCCTTGAAACGGTTGCGCACTTGCTTCGCAGATGCCCGTCCGTGGGCACGCTGTCCTGAAACGCATTCACCAGCATCAGCCGGCTTCGGCCGCCATCTGGTTGCCGCCCGACTCGGCCAGCATCGTGAGCTTCTCGTCAGTGGACTTTTCCTCGTCCAGCGTCGTCTTCAGCAGCTTCACCGCATCGGTGTGGCCCAGCTGCTTGGCCAGCGCGCACAGCGTGCCGTAGGACGCGATCTCGTAGTGCTCGACCTTCTGCGCGCCGCCGATCAGCGCGGCGTCGCGCAGCGGGCCCTTCTCGATGGAGTCGATCACTTCCTTGCTCTCCTCGACGAGGCCTTCCATCGCAGCGCACTTGATGCGCTTGAGACGGATGCCGAGCAGCTCGACGACCTGGTCGAGACGTTCGATCTGCAGGTTGGTCTCCTCCAGATGCGCTTCGAATGCCGCTGCCAGATCCGGATTGTGTGCGGCGCGTGCCAGTCGAGGCAGCTGCTTCGCCATCTGCCGTTCGGCCGAATGCGTATCCGACAGTTCATGGACGAGAAGGTCTTCCAGCGTCTTGATTGCCATTGTGGGGTCCTGTTGGATGAAGTCTTTTATTGAAGAAACGGCATCGTGATTCGAACGTGACTTTGCGCGAATTTCGGCGGCCATCGCGTCGGCGTCGCGGCTCGTCAGAGCGCTTTCTTGACCGCGCCTGCGCCCGGGCCTGCACCCAGCTCTGCGCCCGTCAGGGGATCACTGTCGGGCAGCGACGCCGTGCGCGTGGCAAACGCTTCGGCCGCGGCCTGCTGCGGCGCAGTCAACGTGACGCTTGCGGTGCCGTCGCCGCCGTCCACTGCCGCCTGGGCATCGCGGTCTTCGACGCGCTCCCAGAGTTCGCCCGCATTCCACGGACCCAGCGCATCGCCGCCCTCGCCTTGCGACATGTCGAAGTACAGGTCGGTATAGGCCGGATCGCCGGGCAGCTTGCCCGCGGGGAAATTCGGCTTGATCGCATAGAGGGCTTTTTCGAACGACTTCTGATGCGCCACCTCGCGCGTCATCAGGAAGGTCAACGCGTCCTTGACGCCCGGATCGTCGGTGAGATTGATGAGTCGCTCGTACACCATCTTGGCGCGCGCTTCAGCAGCGATGTTCGAGCGCAGGTCGGCCGTAGGCTCGCCGATCGTGTCGATGTACGCGGCTGTCCACGGTACGCCGCTGGAGTTCACCAGCGCGGGACCGTTGCCGTAGAGGATCGCCTGGGTCTGGCTGGTGCTGTTGCCGGTTAGGTGACGCATCTCGGCCATCTCCTGCATGCCCTCGGCCAGTTCACCCTTCGCACCCTTGTTGAGCATAGTGATGATGGAGCCGATGATTTCCAGGTGGCTCAGCTCTTCGGTCGCGATATCGAACAGCATGTCCTTGCGTCCGGCATCGTCTTCGGCCAACGCCTGGGTGAAGTAACGCATCGCGGCGGCGAGCTCCCCCTGTGGCCCGCCGAACTGCTCGAGCATCAGTGTGGCAAGTTGCGGGTCGCCGTTCGCGACGCGAACGGTGTACTGCAGTTTCTTGTTGTGCATGAACATAGAGTTGATCCTGTGAGTGGCGGCTTTAGCAGATCCCCTGCGCCACGCTGGAACCCTCGAAGTGACCCAACCGTGATTCGATCAGCAAAAGAAGCTGGACCGGGCGATGGCGTGACGCCCATCACGACGGCTCCCGTCGCATACCGTGATCGCCCCACGAGCAATCGGGACTTTTTCCCGACCGCAGTACGTCCGGCTCTGTCGTCGAAATTTTGGGGATTATTCACGGTTGCCAGACCCGGCCGCGGCGCAGCATCGCCGCACATTCGACCGTGAGACCTGCACCATGACGATTTCCAAAAAGATCCTGGCCGCTGCACTCGCGTTGGTGTTCGCAGCCTGTGACAACAACAGCACGATGGTTGACAGTGGAAGCGGCCCATCAGCCGACCCGCCGAACAGTGCGGGCGATACTGAAGACAGAAGCCGTGGCGTTGCGGCAACAGCAAACGCGCCGGCCGCACCTTTGGGCACGGCCACTCCAACTGTTGACGGCAGCACACTGACGGACGGCGACCGCGAAGCACTCATGGCCGTGATGGAGGTCGACCAGCATGAGATCGAAGCGTCGGAATCCGCGTTGTCCAAGGACCTGCAAGGTCCGGTCCGGGCTTACGCCGAAACGCTGCGCCGGGAGCACACCCAGAACCTGGAAGCGACCCGCACCCTGCTGGGCGCCGAGGTCCAGCAGACCGGTCGCGAGGTGACCACGGTCGCTGGCGGTACAGCCACCACAACCGCAAGCGCCACGTCGGCCGCACCCGGCGTATCGCCGGATCTCACCGAAATGAAGCGCAAGCACGAAGCCCAGCGTGAGCAGCTCGCGATGCTGTCAGGTGAGCGTTTCCGAACGGCGTGGATCGATGCCATGGTCAAGGGTCACCAGGAAGCGCTGACCAAGCTTGATTCGGAGCTGATTCCGGGGTCCAGCGACGCGCGCGTCAAGGCGCACCTGCAGTCGACCCGGACCGCGATTGCCGCGCATCTGGAAACCGCCAAGCAGTTGCAGTCGCAGACCGGCAGCTGAGCGCCGGTGCGTTCGTCTGCCACGGACGGCGGACGATCGGGAAACTTGTTGCGACAGTCGCGCAAACTCGTTGAAGATCATCGCGAGTCCAGTCGCACACGCCGCAACTGCTGATTGCCGCGCCGGAGTCGAAAGGAAAAGCCCCGGCATTGCCGGGGCTTGATGTCGAACTTCAGGGCGCAACCAGCGTCATCGGCTCACGGCGCCGCATAGGTGCCCACAAGCCGCGCCTTGCCGATGACGTGCCCGCGCATCGCCTTGAGCAGGGTGTCGCGGTCGGCGCCGGGCGGCACGTCGTCCAGCACGGTGTCCAGCGCAAAAAGCTGGAAGTGGTAATGATGCACGCCGCTGCCCGGAGGCGGCTTGGGGCCGTAGTAGCCGGTGGCGCCATAGCTGTTGCGACCCTGTCGCAGATCTTCGGGAGTGGTGAGGCGCGGCGACTTCGCCAAGCCTTGAGGCAACCCCGTGGCGTCGGCCGGGATGTTCCAGGCCACCCAGTGCACGAACGGCTTCGGCATGGCCGCGTCGGGATCTTCCATCACCAGCGCATACGACTTCGCGCCATCGACGGCCTGCCAGCCGAGCGCGGGCGGGACGCCTTCGCCGTACTCGCTGTAACGCAGCGGGATGGTCTGCCCCTCGCCGAATGCCTCTGATTGCAGAGCCGACGTGTCTTGCGCCCGGGTGCGCGTTTCGGAGCGATCGAAGGCCAGTGGCACGTCGTGGCCCTGGCTCGCCTGCTTGCGCATGGGTTCGGCGGGAATTGGCGGCTCTGCGCGCGTGCCTCGTGCATCGCGCGGCGGCGTGCCGCTGTAGGCGATGCGATAGATCACGCCGTTGCCGTCGTCGCTGAGCAGCAGCGCACCGTCGGGCATCACCGCAAGGCCCACCGGCCGGGCGATCTGGGCATTGCCGTCGTCGACGAGAAATCCGCTCGCAAACGGTTCGATCGACGTCGGCTTGCCGCGCTCGAAACGCACGCGGGCGATCTCGTAACCAGCCGCCGGTTTCCGGTTCCACGAGCCGCGCATCGCGACGAATGCGTCACCGTGATACTGGGCCGGAAACGAGCGCCCCTGGTAGAACGCCATCTGCATGGGCGCGGCGTGCGCTTCGTATCCCATCACCATCGGCTCGCTCATGTCCCGCCACTGCGCCTTGGTGATCCCGCCCCCCGGCGTGGTCTGCGGATGCAGTCCGCCATCCGCAAACACGTGCGGCCAGCCGTACTGCTTGCCCAGTTCGATCTGGTTGAGTTCCTCGGGAGGCGACTCGTCGCCGAGGCTGTCGATGTTGTGGTCCATGCCCCAGAGTTCGCCGGTCTGCGGCTGCCAACCGAACCGCGCATCCTCGCCGTGCACCCTGGGGGCATCCGAACGCTCATGCTTGCGGCATTCGCGTTCGCAATTGCAGGCTGCGCACCCTTCCCTCGCGATACGGGCGATACCTCAGGCGAAGCCGCACGATTCGGCATCACAGTCGGCGCAAGCGGCGATCCGCCTTTTGTCGTGATCGACCAGGCCGGTGCAGTCAGCGGCAGTGATGCCGCGATCGTCGAGCGATTCGCCCGGGCCAACGGTTTCCAGGTGCACTGGGTCGCAGGCGGGCACGACCCACTGATGCAGCAACTCGAGGAAGGGCGCTTGCATCTGGTGATCGGTGGTCACGTCAAGGATTCGCCGTCGGAGTCCCGGGTGGGGTGGTCGATGACTGTGCCCACCCAGGCGGCATCAGGTGCCCCGCACGCCATGCGGCGCTTTGCAGTGCCCCCTGGGGAGAACGCTTGGCACGTGTTGCTGGACAGCTATCTCGTCGCCCACGAGGCCGCGCGATGAATCTGCAGCATCGCCCGGCGCCGCGCGCGCTTCCGGGCGAGCAGGCAGACGCTCTGCGGCGAGCCGAGCGCCTCTGCGCTTGGACGTTGTTCTGGATGTCACTCGTCTCGGCAATGATGTATCTCGCCCTAGGCGGTTCGCAGGCGATGAAGACCGCGCTCATCGAAGACCTTTTGAGCATGCTGCCCGCAACCGCGTTTGTGGTTGCCAGCTGGATCCGCCGAAAGGGCGTGAGCACCGAGTACGTCAATGGCCGGGAGCGCGCTTTCGACGTGAACTTCCTGATATCCGCTGTGGCGCTGACCGGTGTGGGCCTGGCCCTTGTGTTTGAGAGCCTGCATACACTGGTTTCAGCCACCCGGCCGGTCGTCGGCGCTGTGCGCATCGGCGACACGGTGATCTGGCAGGGCTGGATCATGATGGCCGCCCTTGCCGTCTCCGCGGTACCGCCCATCATCCTGGGCCGCAAGAAGCTTGCTTTGTCGAAAGCACTTGCGCTCAAGCCGCTACGGACAGACGCGGATGTGGGGCGCGCGGACTGGCTGACTGCGCTCGCGGGTATCGTCGGTATCGCCGGCATCGGCTTCGGCTTCTGGTGGGCCGACGCCGCGGCCGCCCTCGTCATATCAGGCAGCATCCTCCACGACGGCGCATCCAATCTCCGCGGCGCGGTGCGTGACCTTCATGACGCAAAGCCCCAGGCCCTCGAACGCGACACCACTGACCCGGTCACGGCACGACTGTGCGAGGTGATCTCGCAACTGCCCTGGGTGGCAGGGTGTTCGGTCCGGCTGCATGTAGAGGGCCTGCATCTGTCCGGAATGGTGTATCTACAGAACACCGAGCTGACGACAGCGCGGGTGCAGCAAGTGCGTGAGGTTGCGCGTGCGTCGAGCTGGCGGATCGATCAGATCGATGTCTCGGTGGCTGACGGCATTGCGGATCACCTTGTCGCCGAAATTCCGAGGCGAAGCGAAAGCCCTTGATCGTCCGGCGTAGCACGCCAGCCCAGAAACTCTGGAACAAAGCGCAAGAGCGAGGGCTACGGGTAGTAAGCACAGCGTGGCGCGAGCGAAGCATCCGCGCCGCTCGGGCTTGCAGATGCACATATCTACACACACAAGAAAAAGACAGTGCCTGTAATCACGCGGAAGCGCAGACCGATGGTGAGGTTATGCACTGCGAGGTACGTCGAATCCAAGGCTGAAGCATTGCGGTAGATTTGTGGCGACTGGCAGGACCGGGGACCAGCAAGTGTTATGGGCTTAAAAAGTGGGCGAAGCACAAGCGCTCGCCCGCGTGATAAGCAACTGCAGACGTCGCCCACTGAGCGCGCTGCTTCGGTTCTGGGCGACATCGCAAGCGCGAGGCCTCTTGGCCGCAGTTGGACACCTGCGCGCGATCCTGCACTCACTGTCAGTGACCAGGCGCGCTTGAGCATTTGCGAACTGGTCGAGCGATTGAACCAATCGAATTCCGGATGGCCTATCGATGTCTGCTCTGGCCGGAAGCGGACATGCGCCCTACCCTCGATAACACTGCCTAATCGCCTGCACCCTGATTAACCCAGTGAAATCGCAGATTGAAATATAAGACTTTTAGTATGAATCGCTGCAGGCAGATCATCTGATGTGATATCACCTCATCTGATGTGATATCACCCGATAAAAAAAATGCCGATTAGTAGAGACCGCACGCACTTGCAAGATTCGCGTGTCTAAGGATCGCGATTGGTCGCCAGCATCCATGCGTGTCGAAGCGCCCTAGCGTCGGTCAATGCATGATGTCGGAGCTTCGCCCTCTCAGGAGAAGCAGCGAACCAGCCTTCGATGCGCTGTTGGAAAGCCTGATCCTTTAGCATCTCCGTCATTACGATAGGCTCGACTTGCAGCGAATGCTGTTCTGGTCTCACATCAGCATCGCTCGCAAGAACGTGTTTCAGCAACGTCAGATCGTTGCGGTTATCTGCGAGCACATAAGCAGGCGCAGCTTCACTCAGAAATGCATGGACGCGAGAAGAGATCTCGGCGGCCGAAGCCATTCGTCGGCCACGCTCGAGCAAAGGATAGACAGTCGAGGCGACGAATTCGGTAGGGTTGTCTGGAAGGAGCTCTACTTCGAGATAGAGTTCTCGCACGCCATCGTCGGCTACCAACGCTAGGCTGACCAGGTCGCTGCCGCCAGCGTCTGCCCACTCAGTATCGAGAAAAATGTAGGTCACGCTGGGAATCCGTTTGGTGCCCCTGGTCGGAATCGAACCGACGTGGCCGCGCTTATCTGGCGCGTGCTTTCACCGGGATATAAAGCCGGCGCTTTGACCAACGTAAGCAGCAGGGGCGTGATCGACTTAGGCGATCACGACCGTATTCGGACTGCTTTGAAGGTCTGGATTACAAGCATGGTGAGATCATGATATAGATCTTGCCTCATAGGCGTCGCAAGCCTAGAGCCTGACGCTTAAGCTGCGATAGACCGGTACATCACAGCCACCGAGATCGAAACCGAGACCGAGACCGAGACCGAGCTGACAATCGCGTTCTCGTGCCGCGGGGGCAAGATGAACGGAGCCAGTAGAAAAAAACGTTGCACTAAATATCAGTGTTTTAGTACAACGAAAATATTTGTCTGAATGTTGACTTGAGAGACTAGCCTCACGGTGCTAGCTTCTGTGATCGCGCAGGACGGGGTCGCTGAGCCACAACGAGCAGTAGACCGTAATCAACGCGTGAGCTGTTTGGGAATGGAGTGCTCAGCGACTTGACGCACGCTACCGAAACTATTTGCAGAAGCTGTGGAACTGGCCATGACTCGCTTGCTTACTCCTGGATCGATCTGCGTTGTAAACGGAAAAACAGTGGAGCTGGACGGTCCAGACTCCGCAACTCACATGCGAGTAAGAGAATCGGATACGGGAAAGATTATTTCTGTTCCGAGCTCTAAGATCGAGCCCCTTACTGTCCGATCTGCTAAAAAAATGGCAGACGAGATCAGTGCATTAGAGTGGGAAAGATGCGTGGCTTTGGCTCAGAGCTTTGTGAAATACCTTCCCAGCAGGACCTTAGAAAGATCAGTTTGGAAGCAGCTATCGCAAGAGCATGGAATTAGCACGAGGCAGCTTCAACGATACCGCGCAATATTTCTCGAAGATCCACGAGCTAGTGCTCTGGCTAGAAACGCGGGAGGAAGACCTGAGGGTCATAATCTTCTTAGTGAAGATGTAGACCGGTTAGTCGTACATACAATACATAAGTATTACTTCAAAAGAGAACGCCCGACGAAGTCTTACATCGTAAGCCGTGCCCAGTCTATCGCTCGACGACGTAGATTGGCTATTCCTTCTCGAAAGGCAATTTTGCTGCGAATAGCTCGCGAAGAAGGTTGGAAATCTGATAGATCCCGCCTGGGGTCAAAGGCAGCCAATCAAAAATGGCAGGTGCGTCTTGGAGGTCTACAGGTTTATACGCCTCTAGCGCTGATCCAAATAGATCACACGCCGGCTGACGTGTTAGTTCTATCCGACGACAGGCTGAAAGTACTTGGTAGGCCTTGGGTCACGATTGCGATCGATGTCGCGACTCGCTGCATCTTGGGAATTTACGTTTCGATGGAGCACCCATCCTCTGTGTCTGTAGCACTTTGCATAGAGAATTGCGCGTTCCCTAAGGAAGAAAATGCCATATATCCAAATATATGGCCGGTCTACGGAAAGCCAAAGGAGATTTTGGTTGACAATGCAAAAGAGTTCAGAAGCGAAGCTCTAAAGAGGGGGTGTGAAGAGCACTCTATTGCTCTGAACTGGAGACCACCTCTCAGACCTCATTACGGGGCCCATATAGAGAGGTTGATCGGAAGCTTGATGCAGATCGCACATCTCATTCCCGGCACCACTTTTAGCAATACAAAGGAGCGCGGTGACTACAATAGCGAAAATCGAGCCAGATTCACTTTGGAAGAATTTCGAGCGTGGCTCGTTCAGAAGATTTGCCGCATCTACCACGTCAGAAGACATCGCTCCCTTGGTATTCCACCTATAATTGCTTGGGAGCGCGGATTTTCTAATGATGATGGTCGGCTTGCCGTTCCGCAGCTAATATCCCGCCCCCAAGATTTTAAGCTGGACTTCATGCCCGTTGCCTACCGCAGGATACGTCGAACAGGTATTGAATTCAGCAGATCATTCTATTGGCATGAAGACTTGTCGCCAATGTTAAACATGGACGGCAAGGCGCGTATACGCTACCACCCGCGAGATATTTCGCAGATATGGATAAGACGTCCAGACGGAATGCTTGTCACTGCTCCCGCTGTATCAGGACGCGCCTCGGGTTTTTCCTATACCCAAACGGGTATAGATGATGAAACAGTCTCACGCCTTAACGACGAAATTGACCGGGGCTATGAGGTCACCGATCGGATAGAGGAAGGCGCAGATAGATCTACTTCTAAAGCTCGCGGGTCAAACAAGCGAAGCAAAAATTCGACTGAAGAAGCTTGTGGTGCCCTTGAGTCACTCAGCTACTTAGACGTTCCGGACTCGGCTTTGCCTGTCGAGAACTGGTGACCACCCATGTCGACGCATGATCACCTTGATCCAATCGTGATCCCACTGCTGAGCCTCTCAAGAAATGATCGAGCTGAGTATATTCTTGGTGATCGATTTATAGTCCATGACCGAATCGGTCCGGTTATCGATAAGATCAATTTTCTAGTCGCTCGCCCGCGGCGAAGTAGAGCACGTGGACTTGTAGTTTATGGCCCGCCTGGCTCCGGAAAATCGATGCTTTCGAAATCGATCCAACGAAAATTTCCAATTATTACTTCGGATAAGGACGCCTCGCAGCTGCCTGTAGTTGCTATCGATATGACGAATGCGCGCGAGGCTGAAGTGATCTACAAGAGGCTACTAAGAAAGCTAGGTGTACCAAATTACCAGAGTTACACCGGATCTGATCGAGAACAAATGGTAATCAAGATATGTATTGAGGCGAAAGTTAGGTTAATAATATTCGATGAAATTCAAGATATTTTGACCTCGACCGCCCGTCAGCAAAGGATAGCACTGGACACAATTAAAATGCTGATGAACGAACTGTCGGCGTCGGTTCTGGTTCTAGGCACGCACCAAGCTCATTTAGCTATGAAGCTCGATCCTCATTTGGATTCACGATTCGAGTATCGAGAATTACCAATTTGGAAGAATGATAAGTTTACCTCAAGGCTGCTCGCTAGTCTGGAGCGGTTCTTGCCACTGAAGCAGCAGTCAAAACTCAATGAAGCCACGCTGATGCGTAGAATTTTAGCTTTGTCGGGAAGCTCGCTTAGTGATTTGATAGAACTTGTGACATTCGCGGCCGCCCATGCCGTGGAGTCCGGGGAGGAGCGAGTATCTCAGGATAGCGTCACTCTTGCAGCCGCCGGACCGCCCATGGCTGCAATCCGCAGGGAGCTCGACGCGCTCTCGGTCCGACAAACAGATAAGTAATGGGTAATTACTCATCAGCTTCAATAAGGTTTTGGATAAAACCACCTGAAGTTGACGAGACTATCAGCTCGGTAATTGAACGTGCCAGTCGACTCTACAGGCAAGACAGCGAAAGGATATGGGATTCGCTTAACGAGCTACCTTCATTGAATTATTCTGACGCCGATTACGACGACCCTGACCGAATTTCGTTTTTAGCCCTCGCCTCCGCTCTTAATATTAAACCTGCGAATCTCCATCGCTGCAGAATGCCTGACACACCATGGTTAATTGCGTCCGGCACCCGCAATGTGATGTGTTGCAGATGCTGGAATGAGAGTGTTTTGATGGATAAGCCACTGATTATAATGAGGCAGTGGAGCGAAATTTTCAGGGTGAATTGTCATGTGCATGATCTTCCTTTGGAAAACTTTTTCAAACCATGGGGAAGTCGGCCTCTTGGTCTAATTCACGAGTTGAACTTATCCAGCACAGAAGTTGAACTGTTCAGCTTCATAAATTCCTTTGCGCTTAGGTTGTGGAGTGCTATTCATTCTAAAGGCGAGTGGCCGGAGGCTTGGGGCTCGCCCCTACAGGCGCGAAACCTGCTTGTCTTCGTGAGTTCGAATACGCACTCTTTTAGAGCCCACCCGCGAACCAGCGATGTACGTCTTCGCAGCTTTGCCGCCTCGCAACTAGTGTCCGGACCGCGGTCAATGAGGGCTCCCCTGAAGCGACTGACGTGGGATCGCTTCAGAGAGCTGCCAACGGTTTCTGAACGTAGGTCAGCATTCTGGCTTGTTGCTTGGGATGTCATCCCAGGACTGCCGTGCGATCTGGCACCTCCATATCAACCTAGGGATTCAGGAAGGCGCCAAATTATCGAGAGGTACTTGCGACACCAATGCAAACTGTCTCGTGCGAGTCAACGCATGCTGAATCGTGTGCTGCGGCGCAAGCATCAGCGACCACACAGATCCCCCTAAGCCTGTCGCGGCGTTGAAGATTGGCCCCTAGCCGTGTCACCAAGGAAGTTAGGTGTTCGAATTCTCTAGCAAGTGCTAGAAAGAAATCCTCTTTCATTCAATAGCTTGGGATTGAGCTGAGGCCGGCGTCAGGGTAAGGGTGGTTCCGACAGCCACCTGCTCAACCATCCTCAGAACCAAGTCCGCAACCCGATCACGATCCGGGTGTCGTCCGGTGCTTCACCCATGGCGTCCCGCAGATCCCGGGTATCGCCGTACGCGCGTTCGTGTACGACGCCGATGTAAGGCGCGAATCTGCGGGTGAACTCGTAGCGCAGTCGCAGGCCAGCTTCGGCCTTGGCCAGTCCGCTGCCGATGCCGCGTGCCGGATCGTCGCGGCGCGCCAGTTCGAGTTCGACCACGGGCTGCAGGATCAGGCGATTCGTCAGCAGCAGTTCGTATTCGAGTTCGAGCTCGCCGGTGACCTGGCCGCCTTCGCCGGCATACGCCATCGCCGAGACTTCGAACATGTACGGCGCGAGCCCCTGGATGCCGACGGCCGCGAAGGTCTGTGACGGCCCCGGCCGGAACGACTGCCGGGCGCCGGCGACGACGTCCCACCACGGCGAGATGCTGCGTCCGTAGAGCATGTCGAGATCCGCGGCATGGGTGCGCCCTGCACTGCGCTCGCCGCTGGCCTTCAACCACAATCGATCGGTGTCGCCGCCGATCCAGGCATCCGCTTCCCAGGCCTGGCCGCTGCCGTGGTCGCCATCGAATGCCTCCAGCCGGTCGATCCGTACGAAGCTGCGGATCGCGTCGCCGTGCATCTCGTGACCATGCAGATGCGCGGGAAACGCGGCGGCGCGATCGGCATCGGTGATCGGTGGCAGCGGTTCGCGCGGCGGATGGTCGGCTGGTAGATCGCCGGCTGGCTGCGCGGCTTCACTTCGATGATGGGCGTGCGGGTCGTCGGTTGCGGGTGGCGTCTCCGGCTTGCTGGATTCCGGATGTCCCACGTGACCTGTGTGAGCTGCTTGCGCCGAATGATCCTGCGCAGTGTCGGATTCGGCACCTCCGCGATGCTGCGCATCCGGGTCATCTGCACGCTTGTCGTTCCCGGGCGCAGGGTCCGCGTGACCGCTTCCATGTGCCGGATGCGCGGCCGCCGGGGCCGCTTGGGGGCGAGGTGTCGCGGCGGGTTCTGCGGGCGTGCGGTGATGTGCGTGGGGATCCGTAACCGGTGGCGTTGCGGGTTTCGACGCGCTTGGTCGCTGCGGCGTCGGCTTCGCTACAGCAGGCTTGGTGGCCGGCGGATGATGCACATGCGCGCTGTGCTGCGCGTGGGCACTTCCGATCGCGGCACACAATGCGGCGGCCAGCACGCTGGTGCGCAGGAGTGTCGATGAGGCGCTCATTCGACCACCTGCACTTCGCGGAACATGCCCGCTTCCATGTGGTACAGCAGGTGGCAGTGGTAGGCCCAGCGTCCGAGCGCGTCGGCGCGTACGCGATAGCTGCGCTTTGAACCGGGCGGCATGTCCACGGTGTGTTTGCGCAACTGGAAGTCGCCCTGCGCGTCTTCGACGTCGCTCCACATGCCATGCAGATGGATGGGGTGCGTCATCATCGTGTCGTTGACCAGCACCACGCGCAGCCGCTCGCCGTAGTTGAGTCGTAGAGGTTCCGCATCAGCGAACTTGATGCCGTCGAACGACCACGCGAACTTTTCCATATGACCGGTCAGATGCAGCTCGATCTCACGCCCGGGCGCGCGGCCGTCGGGATCCTCGAACAGGCTGCGCATCATCCCGTAGGTCAGCACGGTGCGACCGTTGTCGCGCAGGCCGATGCCGGGATCGTCGAGCCGGTGCGTCGGCGCCATCGCCTGCATGTCGACCAGCGGATTGTTGCGTTCGCTGTCGGGATGCGTCTGCATCGCCCCGGCGCCGTGATCGCCCTGCGCCATCGCAGCATGCCCCATCGACGCATGATCCATCGAGGCGTGGCCCATCGCAGCGTGATCCATGCCATGCCCCATCGCCGCATGGTCGGATGCACTCCCCTGCCCCGCGCCATGTCCGGCATGACCGCCGCCGTGCATGCCACCGTGGCCCATGTCGTCCATCGTGAGGATCGGCCGCGCGTCCACGTCCGGAACCGGCGCGCGCAGGCCTTCGCGCACGGCGAGCGTGCCGCTGACGAAACCGGTGCGGCCCATGTCCTGGGCGAAGATCGTGTAGGCGTCCTGTCCCGACGGCTCGACGATCACGTCGAAGGTTTCGGCCACCGCGATGCGGAACTCGTCGACGCTGACCGGATGCACGTACTGGCCGTCGGCCGCGACCACGGTCATCTTCAGGCCCGGAATGCGCACGTCGAAATACGTCATCGCCGAGCCGTTGATGAAGCGCAGGCGGATCCTCTCGCCGCTGCGGAACAGCGCGGTCCAGTTGCCCGGCGACGTCGTGCCGTTCATCAGATAGGTGTAGGTGTGCGCGTTGACGTCGGAGATGTCGGTCGGCGTCATCCGCATCTGCCCCCAACCGCGGCGATCGGCCATCGTGGCCCGCAGGCCGTCCTCGCGTGCGTCGCGGATGAAGTCACCGAGCGTGCGTTTGTAGTAGTTGTCGTGCTCGGCCATCTTCTTCAGCCGCGCGAACAGCGCCTGCGGCGGCAGATCGGTCCAGTCGGTCAGCAGCACGACGTAGTCGCGGTCGAACGCGAACGGCTCCGGTTCGATCGGATCGATGATCAGCGCGCCGTACATGCCGGCCTGTTCTTGGAAGCCGGAATGGCTGTGGTACCAGTAGGTGCCGCCCTGACGCACGTCGAAGCGGTACTGGAAGGTCTCGCCGCGGTGGATACCGTCGAAACTCAGGCCCGATACGCCATCCATGTTCGACGGCAGCAGGATGCCGTGCCAGTGGATCGAGGTCATGTCGCCGTAGATCGAACCGGCGGGCAATGCATTGCGTACGCGCAGATCGACCGTCGTGCCTTCGCGCCAGCGCAGGATCGGTGCGGGCAATGATCCGTTGATCGTCGCCGCCGGTCGCGTGCGGCCCGTGAAGTTGACGAGCGTCTCGCCGACGACGAGGTCGAAATCGGTGCCGGCGAGCACGCGGCGCGTCGGCGATTGCAGCGCCCAGCTGGCGCGTGGCCACAGGCCTGCACCCGCGGCGGCGATGCCACCCAGCGCGAGGCCCTGCACAAAACGACGGCGCGACGGCGCGACGCCGTCGTCCGCGGAAATTCGGAATGTCATGTCTTGCTCCAGATCGGAAACCGGATCGCGAGGCGACCCATGCCCTGCCCCTGTCGAGGCAGCGATGCGATCAGGTGCGCAGAATCGGAGGTCGGACGGGATCGTCGAGACGCGGCGCGGCGCGATCGATGGTCACAAGCAGGGCGACGACCGCGCCGCCAGTGGATGCAGCGATGCGTGGCACCACCGGCAACACGCTGCCGCAGCCGTGCAGGCACAAACAGTCGCCGCCGTCGCAACAGCTGTCGGGCGCAGGGGACTTCTGTTCGGGCGCAGCAGCATCTGCGGATGCATCCGCATCCGTCGAATGACAGGGCGGCGGCGCCTCGGAGGCGACGTGCGCCGCGTGCGACATCACCGGCGCTGGCCCCGCAGCTGCGAACGCAGCGCCCACGCCGTCGAATGCCAGCAGGACGGCGAGCAGCAGATGCAGCAGCACGAGCGCGGAAGAACGCATGCGGCGAGTATACGTCGGCGCGCGAATGCGTCGCGGTACGCGAACCGGCGCAGCGATCGCACATGGCAGAACGGGCAGCTCTCGCGAGCTGCCCGTCTGTTTGTAAAGTGGCGTCCCCACGGGGATTCGAACCCCGGTGTCCACCGTGAAAGGGTGGTGTCCTAGGCCTCTAGACGATGGGGACGCAGAAACCTGCATCATTCTATCGATCGGCCTTTGATCGACAGACAAATTGTGGTGGAGCCAGGCGGGATCGAACCGCCGACCTCCTGCATGCCATGCAGGCGCTCTCCCAGCTGAGCTATGGCCCCACGTTTGGGAGCGCGAAATTGTAGTGTTCCGTAACGGCAACGTCAACAGAATTTCGCACTTCCTTCGTTCGCTTCGATTCGTTCCGGAGAACGTCTCAGCCGGTGGCGCCGGCGTTGCTGCGATCGAGCCGCGCATCATCCGGATTTGGACGCAGGCTTGCAAGCCCATGTCCCTGATCGTCGAGATACTGCAGCCACTTTCCAAGGAAGGTGTTCATGCGCAGGCGGTGATCGACCACTTCGTCCGGTGGCGGAAACATGCCGATCACGTCCTGCCAGCGGCGGCCCACATAGCAATGCGTCGCCTCGACCTGCCCCGCATCGCGATACAGACGCAGATGCGCGGACGGGTCCGGTTGGCCGGTCACCGGGTCGAGCATCGCGTAGCTCAGGCGCAGCTGCGTCGTGTACGGATGCTGCTCGACGACGTCCAGCAACACCGGCAAGGCGCCGGGCACCTCGGACCGGTAGCGGCCGGGTGCGAGGCTCGCGGGATCGAACAGGCGCACCAGGCGTTCGTGGTTCTCCGCATACAGCGCCATCAGCCAGCCGAAGCGGCCCATCGAGGGCACGCGGGGACGGCGGCGGGTCAGGACTTTTTCCATGGATCGATGCTACATCCGCGGCGATGAATCCGTCAGGATCGATCGACGGCGTGCGGGATGGGGTTCCGGGCGTGCCGTCCCCATCTCCGGATCGACCTCCTCAATACATGACGCGCTCGATGCCCAGGGTCGACAGGACCTTGCTGGAGATCTCCTCGATCGAGGTGTGCGTGGTGCTCAGCGAGGGCATGCGTTCCGCGCGAAACAGCGCCTCGGCCGCGCTCACTTCGTGCTTGCAGGTCTCCAGTTTCGCGTAGCGCGAATTGGGCCGGCGTTCCTGGCGGATCTGCGCCAGGCGCACTGGATCGATCGTCAGCCCGAATAGCTTGGCGCGATGCGCGCGCAGCCTCGGCGGCAGGCGGTCGTGCTCGAGGTCTTCCTCGGTCAGCGGATAGTTCGCCGCGCGCACGCCGTGATGCAACGCCAGATACACGCAGGTCGGCGTCTTGCCCGCGCGCGACACCGCGACCAGGATCACGTCGGCCTCGTCGTAGTTCGTCGCCATGCCGTCGTCGTGGGTCAGCGCGAAGTTCATCGCATTGATGCGGCGGTGGTAGGTCTCGAAATCGACCATGCCGTGCGCCCGGCCCACGCGCGACTCGCGCGTCTCCAGCAGTTCGCGCTCCAGCGGCTCGATGAATGGCGCGAAGACGTCGAGCACGAGCGCCCCGCTCTCCCCGAGTACCAGTGCCAGGCCGGTGTCCACGCAAGAGCTGATGACGATCGGACGCACGCCCATTGCCTCGCCGCGGGCGCGGATCAATCCCGCGACTTCCCGCGCGCGCGCCTCGTTGTCAACGAACGGGATCCGGTTGGTGCTGAACTGCGTGCCGCTGAACTGGGTGAGCAGGCTGTGGCCGATGGTTTCGGCGGTGATGCCCGTGCCGTCGGACACGTAGAACACCGGGCGGGGACTGGACATGCGGACTCCGGAAGTCACGGATGAGCGCCGCGGCGCCCGGGAGGGCTAAAATAGCCGTTCGATGCCGGGCCTGCCCGACCTCCTTTTCGATCAACGCGACACGGAGTCTCACCTTGAGCGCCAACATCCTGTGGCTGCATGACCTGCGCCTGTCCGACCTCGCCCAGGTCGGCGGCAAGAACTCGTCCCTCGGCGAGATGATCGGCAACCTCGCCAAGCTCGGCGTTTCGGTGCCCGGCGGTTTCGCCACCACGGCCGATGCATTCAAGGCGTTCATCGCCCACAACGATCTGCACCAGCGCATCTTCGATCGCCTGGCGCCGCTGGACGTCGAAGACGTCGCCGCGCTGACCGCGGCCGGCAAGGAGATCCGCGGCTGGGTCATCGATGCGCCGCTGCAGCCCGATCTCGACGCGGACATCCGCGCCGCCTACGACACGCTGGCGTCCGAGAACGGCGGCGGCGACATCGCCGTGGCCGTGCGTTCGTCGGCGACCGCCGAAGATCTGCCCGATGCCTCGTTCGCCGGCCAGCAGGAGACGTTCCTCAACGTCACCGGCGCCGACGACGTGGTGGTCAAGGTCAAGGAAGTCTTCGCCTCGCTCTACAACGACCGCGCGATCGCCTACCGCGTGCACCACGGCTTCAAACACGAGGACGTGTTCCTGTCCTCGGGCGTGCAGCTGATGGTGCGTTCGGACATCGGCGCGTCCGGCGTGCTGTTCACGCTCGACACTGAATCCGGTTTCCGCGACGTGGTGTTCGTGACGTCCAGCTTCGGCCTCGGCGAGATGGTCGTCCAGGGCGCGGTGAACCCGGACGAGTTCTACGTCTACAAGCCCACGCTGCGCGCCGGCAAGCCCGCGATCCTGCGTCGTGGCATCGGCAGCAAGCAGCTGCGCATGGTCTATTCCGACGTGCCGGGCGAGCGCGTGCGTATCGAGGACACGCCGGCCGACCTGCGCGACACCTTCTCGATCACCGACGAGGACGTGCAGGAACTCTCGCGCCAGGCGCTGATCATCGAGGAGCACTACAAGCGCCCGATGGACATCGAATGGGCGAAGGATGGCGCCAGCGGCAAGCTGTTCATCGTGCAGGCGCGTCCGGAGACGGTGAAGTCGCGTGCCAAGAACACCCAGATCGAGCGTTTCTCGCTCGAGCAGCGTGGCGACGTGGTCTGCGAAGGCCGCGCGATCGGCCAGAAAATCGGCGCCGGCGTCGCGCGCGTCGTGCGTTCGCTCGACGACATGAGCCGCGTGCAGCCCGGTGACGTGCTCGTCGCCGACATGACCGATCCCGACTGGGAGCCGGTGATGAAGCGTGCCGCCGCGATCGTCACCAACCGCGGCGGCCGTACCTGCCACGCGGCGATCATCGCCCGCGAACTCGGCGTGCCGGCCGTCGTCGGCACCGGTAACGCGCTGGACACGATCGAAGACGGCCAGGAAGTCACGATCAGCTGCGCCGAGGGCGATACCGGCTTCATCTACAGCGGGATCCTGCCGTTCGAGCGCATCACCACCGATCTGACTTCGATGCCCGAGGCGCCGCTGAAGATCATGATGAACGTCGCCAACCCCGAGCGCGCGTTTGACTTCGGCCAGCTGCCCAACGCCGGCATCGGCCTGGCGCGTCTGGAGATGATCATCGCCGCGCACATCGGCGTGCATCCCAACGCCCTGCTCGAATACGACAAGCAGGACGCCGAGACCAAGAAGAAGATCGACGCCAAGACCATCGGTTACGGCAGCCCGGTCGATTTCTACGTCAACCGCCTGGCCGAAGGCATCGCCACGCTGACCGCGTCGGTCGCGCCGAACCCGGTGATCGTGCGTCTGTCGGACTTCAAGTCCAACGAGTACGCGAACCTGATCGGCGGCACGCGCTACGAGCCGGAAGAAGAGAACCCGATGATCGGCTTCCGCGGCGCCAGCCGTTACGTCGATCCGTCGTTCACCGAAGCGTTCTCGCTCGAATGCCGCGCGGTGCTCAAGGTCCGCAACGACATGGGCCTGGAGAACCTCTGGGTGATGATCCCGTTCGTGCGCACGCTCGACGAAGGTCGCCGTGTCATCGAAGTGCTGGAGAAGAACGGTCTGAAGCGCGGCGAGAATGGCCTGAAGATCATCATGATGTGCGAGCTGCCGTCGAACGCGCTGATGGCCGACGAATTCCTCGACATCTTCGACGGCTTCTCGATCGGTTCCAACGATCTGACCCAGCTCACGCTGGGCCTGGACCGCGATTCGTCGATCGTCGCGCACCTGTTCGACGAACGCGACCCGGCAGTCAAGAAGCTGCTGTCGATGGCGATCAAGGCCGCGCGGGCCAAGGGCAAGTACATCGGCATCTGCGGCCAGGGCCCGAGCGATCACCCCGATCTCGCCCAGTGGCTGATGGACGAAGGCATCGAGTCGGTGTCGCTCAATCCCGACACCGTCGTCGACACCTGGCTCAAGCTCGCGAAGTCGAAGGCCCGCGCCGGCTGATTCGCAGCGACAGCGTCGAAACGCAGAACGCCCGGGTGTGATGCCCGGGCGTTCTGCTGTGTGGCGTCGGTCGGCAGCGGCCTGCTGCGGCCGAGGGAACGCGCGTCAGGGGCTCGCGAGCGCGGCCATGTGCCGGCGGTAGTGGCGCAGTTCGTCGATCGAATCGCGCACGTCGCTGAGCGCGGTGTGCGCCGAATGCTTGGTGAAACCCGACAGCACCTGCGGCGCCCAGCGGCGCGCGAGTTCCTTGATCGTGCTGACGTCGAGATTGCGGTAGTGGAAGAACTTCTCCAGCGCCGGCATCTGCCGGTGCAGGAAGCGGCGGTCCTGGCAAATCGAGTTGCCGCACATCGGCGACTTGCCCGGCTCGGCCCACAGCTGCAGGAATTCGAGCGTGCGCGCCTGCGCCTCGGCCAGCCCCACGCCCTGCTCCAGCGAGCGCTGCCACAGGCCCGAACGGCGATGCTGGCTGCGGTTCCAGTCGTCCATCGCTTCCAGCACGTCGAGCGGCTGCACGATCGCCAGTTCCGGGCCTTCGGCGAGCACGTTGAGCTCGGCATCGGTGACGATGGTCGCGATCTCGAGGATCTGGTCGTGGTCGGTATCCAGGCCGGTCATTTCAAGATCGATCCAGATCAGCCGGCCCTCGATGGCCTTGTCGGCATTCATGCGTGCATTCGCCTTACGCGGAGTGACAGCGCATGATATCGCAGCCGTCGCTGCCGCCAGGTCCGCAGTGTTCCCTTCCCAGATGTTGTCCAATCCCGCCTTGACGCACTACGCCATTCTCACCGCGATGCTCGCCCCGGCGTTCTTCCTGACCGCCACCGCCTCGCTGCTCGGATCCGCGAATGCGCGGCTTGCGCGCGTCATCGACCGCACGCGCTCGCTGCTGCGCGATCTCGCCGACGACGAAGGCAACGATGCCGAAGACCGCCGCATTCTCGAAGAGCGCATCGCGCTGCAGCGTCGCCGCAGCCGCATCATCCTGCGCGGCAGCCAGCTGCTGTACGTGGCGATCAGCTGCTTCGTCGGCACCAGCCTGACGGTCGCCGGCGATTCCTTTTTCGGCCACAAGTTCGAACAGGCGCCGACGCTGCTGGCCTGCCTGGGCGTGCTGGCGATGTTCGCGGCCAGCCTGCTGCTGGCGCGCGAGGCCTCGATGGCCGTGCATGCGGTCAACGAGGAAATGGACGATGCGCACCGCCGGGCGAACCGGCGCAGCCCGTTGATCTGAGACGGTTGCGCGGCGGCTGCCGGCGCGACGTGCGTGCACCGCCCTCGCCTGCCCTCTGGCGAAGGATCCGGCACTCAGCGCGGTGTCAGCCCACGCTTGGCGCGGAAATAGTTCGTCAGCATCGGCCCGGCGACATCGGCCAGAACGCCGCCAGTGACTTCGATGCGATGGTTGTGGCGCGCATCGCCGAGCACGTCGAACACGCTGCCCGCGGCGCCGGTCTTGGGATCGAATGCACCGAACACGACACGCGCGACGCGGGCATGGATCATCGCCATCGCGCACATCGCGCAGGGTTCGAGCGTCACGTACAGCGTGCAGCCGATCAACCGGTGATTGCCGAGTGCGCTGCCGGCACGCCGCATCGCGACGATCTCCGCGTGCGCGCTGGGATCATGCTCGGCGATGTTGCGGTTCCAGCCTTCGCCGATCACGCTGCCGTCCGCATCGACGACCAGTGCGCCGACCGGAATCTCGTCGTCCTCGTGCATCGCGCGCTCGGCCAGCGCCAAGGCGCGCGCCATCCAAGAGGCGTCGGTGTCCTGGGCGCTGGGCGGCACGATCGACGGCATCGAAACCTCAGCGCGTCTCGCGGATATGCGCAGCGAAGTCCTGCACGAACGTGTCGAGCTGCGCGCGCACCTTCTCGTCCTGCAGCGTGCCGTCCTCGCCGAAGGCCTGGCCCGCGCGCGAGACCAGCAGACGACCGCCGGCCCACTGCCGGCAACCGAGCGTGCGCAGCACCGGCAGCCATGCGGTCTGCGACAGGATCGTGCCGAAGCCGCCGAGCGATGCGCCGATCACCGCGACCGGTCGGTCGCCGAACAGGGCGGGGATTCCACCGCCCGGCCGCGACAGCCAGTCGATCGCGTTCTTGAAGACGCCCGGAATGCCGTTGTTGTATTCGGGCGTCACCAGCAATAGGCCATCGGCCGCGAGGATCTGCGCCTTCAGCGCGTCGACCGCGGCCGGGATGCCGTCACGCGCTTCGACGTCGCCGTCGTAGAGCGGAATGCCGTGCAGCGTGGCTGCGTCGATCGTGAGCTCCTCGGACGCGAACGCCTGTGCGGCGCGCAGCAGGCCGGTGTTGTACGAAGCGGCGCGCAGGCTGCCTGAAATGCCGAGAAGTCTGACCATGTCGCAATCCGCCGGAGTCTGGCGGCGCGGCGCCGCAGTTCGGCGGCGACTTTACCGCAGGCGCGATCGCCGGGCGTGGCTCAGCGCGAATCGCGGCGCCATCGCGCGGCCTCTTCGCGGATCAATGCGCGCTCGGTGGCGTCGAGCCGTTCCAGACTGCGGACCTGCTGCGCAGTGCGCGGATTGGTGGCCAGCAGCGCTTCGTGGCGCAGCATGAAATCCCAGTACAGACGCGTGTACGGACAGGCCTGCGGCCCGGTGCGCTGTCCCGGGTCGAACGGACATCGGCGGCAGTAGCTGCCGGCGCTCATGCGCTCGATGTAGCGGCCGCTGGCGATGTAGGGCTTGCTCGACATCAGACCGCCATCGGCGAACTGGCTCATGCCGAGCACGTTGGGCATCTCGACCCATTCCACCGCGTCGACGTACACCGCGAGAAACCAGCGGTGCACCTGCGCCGGCTCGACACCCAGCAGTTGTGCGTACAGACCGATGACCATCAGCCGCTGTATGTGGTGGGCGTAGCCGAGCTTGAGCGTCTGCTGCAGCGCGTCGGCCAGACACGGCATCGGCGCATCGCCGGTCCAGTAGAAACCGGGCAGATCGCCGGTCGCCTGCAGCGCGTTCGATTCCACGTAGCGCGGCATCTGCGTCCAGTAGACGCCGCGCACGTATTCGCGCCAGCCGAGGATCTGGCGGATGTAGCCTTCCGCGGCCGCCAGCGGTGCCCTGCCCGCGCGCCATGCGGCCTCGACCGCGTCGACGACTTCGCGCGGGTTGAGCAGCTTGAGGTTCAGCGCGGACGCGATCTGCGAATGCCAGAGCCACGGCGCATCCGGCCACAGCGCATCCTGCCAGCGGCCGAAGGCCGGCAGCCGGTCCTCGACGAAGCGTTCGAGCGCGTGCAGCGCCTGCGCGCGGGTGACCGGCCACGCGAACCTGTCCAGGTCACCGGGGTGATTGGCGAAGCGCGTGCGCACGAGGTCGAGCACCTCGCGCGTGAGCGCATCCGGCTCGACGGGCGGCGGCGCCGGCACCACGCCCGGGCCCTGCGCGTCGAACGGTGCGCGGTTTTCGGTATCGAAGTTCCAGCGATCGCCGGCGGGCGTGTCTCCGTCCATCAGCACGCGATGCGTGCGGCGCATGTGGCGGTAGAACGCTTCGAGCCGCAGTTCCGGCTGGCCACGCGCCCACGCGGCGAATGCACGCACGTCGCAGTAGAAATGGCGGTCCGGTTCGATCACCAGTTCGACGCCTGCCGCGGATGTCGCATCGCGGACCGCCTGCAGCACGCGCCAGTCGCCCGGGGCAGTCATCCGTACGGATTGCGGACGCAGGCGTTCGATGGCCGATGCCAGTTCCGCACCGAGCGTGCCGCGATTGTCCGGGGCATCCAGCGGCCGGTAGTCGACCGTCCAGCCGCCAGTACGCCGATCCTGCGCGAAGTGCCGCATCGCGCTCAGGAACAGCGCGGTCCGCATCTTCGTGGACCACACGTGCGTGGATTCCTCGGCGACTTCCGCCATCCACACGACGTCGTGCGCCGGGTCGCAACCATCGAAGGCCGCCGCGGTCGGATCGAGCTGGTCGCCAAGAACGACGATGAGATGGCGGACCGGATCAGCCATCACGTGACGTATCGGGCGCGTCCGCAGCGCGCCTGTTGCGACGGCACCGCTCCGAGCAGTAACGCACCTCGTCCCAGGTCTTCGCCCAGGCGCGACGCCAGGTCATCGTGCGGCCGCAGACCGCGCAGGGTTTGCTGGGCAGGAAGCTTTTGTTGCCGGCGAATCCGCCATCGCGCCTGGGTGACATCGCTACCCTGCCCTGTCGATGCAACCACGGGATGATCCGGATCGGCGTCGCAGGACGTGCGACCGGCTCTGCCTAGAACACACGATTTCCGATCCGCAGCCGCGGGCAGCCGGGCCCTGCATGCTCAGGCGCTGCACGCGAACACCAGAAACTGGTGCAGTGCATTCGCCGGTGCCGACAATGCGTCGTCGGGCCGCCAGACCAGGCCGACTTCCATCGGCGGCACTGCATCGTCGAGCGTGCGCACGTCGATCCGGCGGCCTTCCAGCGACCACGGCCGGTAGACCATGTCGGACAGGATGCTCACCCCGAATCCGTAGGCCACCAGTCCTCGCAACGCTTCCAGCGAGGAGGTCCGGAAGGCGACGTTGGGCTCGCGCTGCACCGATTGCCAGTAGCGCAGCGCCGAGGCTTCGCCCTCGTCCACCTTCAGCATGATGTAGGGATACGCAGCAACGTCGGCCAGGCCGATCACCGGTTGCTGCGCCAGCGGATGCGATTCGGCCAGCCATAGTTGTCGGCGCGAGCGGATCAGCAGCTGCCGCTTCAGCGTGTAGGGCTCGACCATGTTGGAAATGATGCAGAGCCCGAAGTCGAGCGCGCCTTCGGCCACGCCGCGTTCGATTTCGACCCGGTCCATGTCGATCAGGTCGATCTCGACCAGCGGATACGAGCGCTTGAAGCGCGCCAGCAGGCTCGGCAGGAAATAGCCGAGCACGGTGTACGACGCGCCCACCCGCACCGTCCCCGCCAGGGTGTTGGCCAGGAACATCGGCTCGCTGAGTGCGTCCTGCAAGGTGTCGAGGATGTGGCGCACATGCTGGTGGAAGCGGTGTCCCTCGGCGGTCAGGGCCACGCCGTGCGGCATGCGGTCGAACAGGCGCAGACCCAGCAGGGTTTCGAGCTGGGCGACGGCGGTGGTGATCACCGACTGCGAGACATGCAGCTTGCGCGCGGCCTGCGAGAACTGGCCCAGCTCTGCGGCCTCGGCGAAATAGCGCAATTGCCGCAGCGACATGTTGGCGGGGATCTGCATGCGGCGCTCCGGCGGGGCTCGGGTATCTGAATAAACAATACCTCATAGTCAATTAAACAAATTTACGATATTCGCTGCCGCCTTTAGACTTCACGTCTGGCGGACTGCGTCACGCTCCACGCCGCCTTGAAAGCCGCGGGCCGACGCCCGTCCGACCGGGAGAAGCGTTCTTGCACTGTGCCCCGTCCAGTCCGCCCAGGCCCGCGCATCGCGCGCCTGCCGTCGCGCCGCCAGCCGTTCCGGTCCACGACCGCGCGTCCCGCATCCGCACCGCCCTCTTCGTTGCCGCCGTCCCCCGCCGCCGGCATGCCTGCAGCTCCATGACCCATGCCCAGCGAGGCCCCTGACATGTCCACATCCCAGAATCCGGCCGCGACCGAACCCTTGCGGTTGCACGTGCCCGAGCCGAGTGCCCGTCCGGGCCAGGCCACCGACTTTTCCTATCTGCAGCTCAGCCCGGCCGGCAGCGTCGACAAGCCCACGCTGGACGTGACCGCCCAGCAGACCATGCCGATGACCCGGCAGCTGATCCGCGTGCTCGACGACAACGGCGACGCCGTCGGTCCGTGGGCCGCCGACATCGACGACGACGTGCTGCTGCGCGCGATGCACGCGATGCTCAAGACCCGCGCCTTCGACGCGCGCATGCTGATCGCACAGCGCCAGAAGAAGACCTCGTTCTACATCCAGTGCACGGGCGAAGAAGCCATCGCGGTCGGCCAGACCCTTGCGCTGCGCGACGGCGACATGCAGTTCCCGACCTATCGCCAGCAGGGCATCCTGATCGTCAAGGACGTGCCGCTGGTCAGCATGATGTGCCAGATCCTGTCGAACGCCGCCGACCCGCTGAAGGGCCGCCAGCTGCCGATCATGTATTCGTACAAAGACGCCGGCTTCTTCTCGATCTCCGGCAACCTGACCACCCAGTACATCCAGGCCGTGGGCTGGGCGATGGCCTCGGCGATCAAGGGCGATACCAAGATCGCGACCGCGTGGGTCGGCGACGGCGCGACCGCCGAAGGCGACTTCCATGCCGCGCTGGTGTTCGCGCACGTCTATCGCGCGCCGGTGATCCTCAACGTGGTCAACAACCAGTGGGCGATCTCGACCTTCCAGGCGATCGCCGGTGGCGAGAACACCACCTTTGCCGCGCGCGGTGCCGCGTACGGCATTCCGTCGCTGCGCGTGGACGGCAACGATCTGCTCGCCGTCTATGCCGCTTCGCGCTGGGCTGCAGAGCGTGCGCGCAGCAACCTCGGTTCGACGATGATCGAGTGGGTGACCTACCGCGCCGGTCCGCACTCGACCTCGGACGATCCGTCCAAGTACCGCCCCGCCGACGACGCCCAGCATTTCCCGCTCGGTGATCCGATCGATCGTCTGAAACAGCATCTCGTCAAGCGCGGCCTGTGGAGCGACGAACAGCACGAGACCGTGCGCGCCGAACTCGACGCGGAAGTCTCGCGTGCGTTGAAGGAGGCCGAGACCCACGGTCTGCTCGGCAGCGACAACCGTCCCGGTGCCGCCGACATGTTCAACGACGTCTACAAAGAACTGCCCGAACACCTTCGTCGCCAGCGCCAGCAGTTGGGAGTCTGACCATGAGCGAAACCCAGAACACCGGCGGTTCGCCGATGACGATGATCCAGGCGCTGCGTTCGGCGATGGACGTGATGCTGGAGCGCGACGACAACGTCGTCGTGTTCGGCGAGGACGTGGGCTACTTCGGCGGCGTGTTCCGCTGCACCGACGGCCTGCAGGCCAAGTACGGCAAGCAGCGCGTGTTCGACGCGCCGATTTCCGAAAGCGGTATCGCCGGCGCGGCGATCGGCATGGCGGCCTACGGCCTGCGTCCGGTCGCCGAGATCCAGTTCGCCGACTACATCTATCCGGCCTACGACCAGATCGTGTCCGAGGCCGCGCGCCTGCGCTATCGCTCGGGTGGCATGTTCACGTCGCCGCTGGTGTTCCGCACGCCCTGCGGCGGCGGCATCTACGGCGGCCAGACCCACAGCCAAAGCCCGGAGGCGATCTTCGCCCACGTGGCCGGCCTGCGCACGGTGATGCCGTCCAACCCGTACGACGCCAAGGGCCTGCTGATTGCCTCGATCGAGAACGACGATCCGGTGATCTTCCTCGAGCCCAAGCGCCTCTACAACGGACCGTTCGACGGTCACCACGACCGCCCCGTCACCGCGTGGTCCAAGCACACCGACAACGTGGTGCCGGAAGGCTACTACTCGGTGCCGCTGGACAAGGCCGCCATCGTGCGCGAAGGCAAGGCCGTGACCATCCTGACCTACGGCACCACCGTGTGGGTGGCGCAGGCCGCGGCCGAAGACGCCGGTATCGATGCAGAAGTGATCGACCTGCGCAGCCTGTGGCCGCTGGATCTCGAGGCGATCGTCGCCTCGGTCAAGAAGACCGGCCGCTGCATCGTGCTGCACGAGGCCACGCGCACCTGCGGCTTCGGCGCCGAGCTCGTCGCGCTGGTGCAGGAGCACTGCTTCTATCACCTGCAAGCGCCGGTCGAACGCGTCACCGGCTGGGACACCCCCTATCCGCATGCGCAGGAATGGGACTACTTCCCGGGCCCGGCCCGGGTCATCGAAGCGTTGCAGCGCGTGCTGGAGGACTGAGCCATGGGACATCACGTCATCAAGATGCCGGACATCGGCGAAGGCATCGCCGAAGTCGAAGTGATCGCCTGGAAGGTCGAAGTCGGCGGCCAGGTTGCCGAAGACCAGATCGTGGCCGAGGTCATGACCGACAAGGCCATGGTCGAGATCCCCTCGCCCGTCGCGGGCACCGTCGTGTCGCTGGGCGGCAAGCCCGGCGAGATGATGGCCGTCGGCAGCGAGCTGATCCGCCTCGAAGTCGAAGGCGCCGGCAATGCCGCGTCCGCAGGTGCACCGGCTGCGGCCAAGCCCGTTGAAACCGCGGCCGAGCCGAAGGCCGAAGCGCCGAAGCCGGCTGCGGACGCCAAGCCCGCACCGGCCGCTGAAGCCAAGCCCGCCGCCGCACCTGCGAAGGCCGCGGCACCTGCACCGGCCGCAAAGTCCGACGCACGCGGCGCGGTCACCAACAGCGTGCTCGCGGCCGGCGAACAGCCGCTGGCCTCGCCTGCCGTGCGTCGCCGTGCCTGGGATCTGGGCATCGAGCTGCGCTACGTGCCGGCGACCGGTCCGGGCGGCCGCATCCTGCACGCCGATCTCGACGCGTACGCCGAAGCCGGCGGCAAGGCGCAGCCGGTCGGTGGTGGCGCGGGCGGCAGCAGCTATGCGCGTCGCACCGGCGAAGAGCAGGTGCCGATCATGGGCCTGCGCCGCAAGATCGCGCAGAAGATGCAGCAGTCGTGGTCGAACATTCCCCACATCACCTATGTGGAAGAAATCGACGTCACCGAAGTCGAGGCGCTGCGCGCCAAGCTCAACGACCGCTGGGGCAAGACGCGCGGCAAGCTGACCCTGCTGCCGTTGCTGGCACGCGCGGTGGTGCTCGCGGCACGCGACTTCCCGCAGATGAACGCCC
The DNA here is from genome assembly GCF_057657295.1 of Luteimonas sp. Soil_C_16. NCBI lineage: Bacteria > Pseudomonadati > Pseudomonadota > Gammaproteobacteria > Lysobacterales > Lysobacteraceae > Luteimonas > Luteimonas sp. Soil_C_16. The sequence goes on from NZ_JBDGIS010000004.1 coordinate 293,088, forward strand.
GTTTCGACGACGAAGCCAACATCGTCACCCGCTACGAGGGCGTGCAGCTCGGCATCGCAACGCAGAGCGCGGTGGGCCTGTCGGTGCCGGTGATCGCGCATGCCGAATCGCTGGACCTGTGGCAGACCGCAGCCGAGATCGGACGTCTCGCCGCCGCCGTGCGCGAAGGCAAGGCGACCCGCGATGAGCTGTCCGGTTCGACGATCACCATCAGCAGCCTCGGCCCGGTCGGCGGCGTGGTGTCGACGCCGATCATCAATCATCCGGAAGTGGCGATCGTCGGCGTCAACCGCATCATCGAGCGTCCGATGTTCCGCGAAGGCCAGGTCGTCGCCCGCAAGCTGATGAACCTCTCGTCCTCGTTCGACCATCGCATCGTCGACGGCATGGACGCGGCCGAGTTCGTGCAGGCCATCCGTCAGCGCCTGGAAACCCCTGCACTGCTGTTCGTGGAGTAATCGATGTCCAACACCATTGAAACCCAGCTGCTGGTCATCGGCGGCGGCCCCGGCGGTTACATCGCCGGCATCCGCGCCGGCCAGCTCGGCGTCAAGACCATCGTCGTCGAGGGCGTCAACCCGGGCGGCACCTGCCTCAACATCGGCTGCATTCCGTCCAAGGCGCTGATCCATGCCGCCGAGGAATTCGCCAAGGTCGCGAGCTATGCGGCCGGCACGTCCCCGCTCGGCATCAGCGTGCAGGCGCCGGCGCTGGATCTGGCCAAGACCGTCGAGTGGAAGGCCGGCATCGTCAAGAAGCTCACCGGCGGCGTCAGCGCGCTCTTGAAGAAAAACGGCGCGCAGCTGATCAAGGGTTGGGCGACGATCGTCGACGGCAAGACCGTCGAAGTCGCGGGCGCCGGTGAAGACGGCGGCGCGCTGCGCATCAAGTGCGAGCACCTGTTGCTGGCGACGGGTTCGGACGTCGTCGAGCTGCCGTTCCTGCCGTTCGGCGGCAAGGTGATCTCCTCGACCGAAGCGCTCTCGCCGACCGCGCTGCCGAAGCATCTGATCGTCGTCGGTGGCGGCTACATCGGCCTGGAACTCGGCACCGCCTACCGCAAGCTCGGCTGCGAAGTCACCGTGGTCGAAGCGCAGGACCGCATCCTGCCGGCCTACGACGCCGAGCTGACCAAGCCGGTCGCGACCCACCTGCAGAAAGCGGGCGTCAAGGTGCTGACCAGCCACAGCGTGCTCGGCCTGAGCGATGGCGGCGCGCTGCGCGTGCGCGATCCCGACGGCACCGAACTCACGCTCGATGCCGACCAGATCCTGGTCGCGGTGGGCCGTCGTCCGAAGACCGACGGCTTCAACCTCGAATCGCTGGGGCTCGATCTCGCCGGCAAGGCGATCAAGATCGACGACCAGTGCAAAACCTCGATGCGCAACGTCTGGGCGATCGGCGATGTCGCCGGCGAACCGATGCTCGCGCACCGCGCGATGGCGCAGGGCGAACTCGTCGCCGAGATCGTCAGCGGCAAGAAGCGTCACTTCATGCCGGCGGCGATTCCGGCCGTGTGTTTCACCGATCCGGAAGTCGTCGTCGTCGGCCTGTCGCCGGACGAGGCCAAGGCGCAGAACATCGAGATCAAGACCTCCATGTTCCCGTTCGCAGCCAACGGTCGCGCGATGTCGCTGGAATCGACCGACGGCTTCGTGCGCGTGGTCGCGCGTGCGGGTGACCACCGCATCCTCGGCTGGCAGGCTGTCGGCGTGCAGGTGTCCGAACTGTCGATCGCCTTCGTGCAGTCGATCGAGATGGGCGCCACGCTCGAAGACATCGCCGGTACCATCCATCCCCACCCGACGCTGGGCGAAGCCGTGCAGGAAGCTGCGCTGCGCGCACTCGGCCACGCCCTGCACATCTGAGTCCCGCGCATGACCGACACCACGTTCCCCACCTTCCGCCACGTCCCGTCGCAGCAGGCGCGCGCGCAGGCCGACCGCGAGAAGATTCTCGCCGATCCAGGTTTCGGCACGCACTTCACCGATCACATGGTCGCCATCGACTGGACCGTCGAAGACGGCTGGCACGACGCGCATGTGCGGCCCTACGGCCCGCTGACGTTCTCGCCCGCCGCCGCGGTGCTGCACTACGGCCAGGAAATCTTCGAAGGCATGAAGGCGTTCCGGCATGCCGACGGTTCGGTGTGGACCTTCCGCCCGGAGTCCAACGGCCGTCGCCTGCAGCATTCGGCCCGCCGCATGGCGCTGCCGGAACTGCCGGTGGATCTGTTCGTCGAATCGATCAAGCAGTTGGTCAAGACCGATGCAGCCTGGGTGCCCGGGGGCGGCGAATCGAGCCTGTACATCCGGCCCTTCATGATCGCCAACGAGGATTTCCTCGGCGTGCGCCCGGCCCGTCGCGTGGCCTACTACGTGATCGCCAGTCCCGCCGGCGCCTACTTCAAGGGCGGCATCAAGCCGGTCTCGATCTGGCTCTCGCGCGACTACGCGCGCGCCGGCCGCGGTGGTACCGGTTCGGCCAAGTGCGGCGGCAACTACGCGTCGTCGCTGTTGCCGCAGCGCGAGGCGGTCGAGAACGGCTGCGCGCAGGTGCTGTTCCTCGATGCGGAAACCAATACGTATGTCGAAGAACTCGGCGGCATGAACGTGTTTCTCGTGCAGCGCGACGGCAGCGTCATCACGCCGTCCCTGACCGGCAGCATTCTCGAAGGCATCACCCGCGACAGCGTGATCCAGCTGCTGCGCGATCGCGGACACACTGTGACCGAACGCCGCGTCGAGATCGCCGAGTGGGTCGAAGGCGTGCGCTCGGGCGAGATCAGTGAGGTCTTCGCCTGCGGCACCGCGGCCAGCATTTCGCCGATCGGCGTGCTCAAGGGCGCCGATTTCAGTGTCGGCGATGTCGACGCGCAGCCGGGCGAGATCACCATGGCGATCCGCAAGGATCTGCTCGACATCCAGTACGGCCGCGCGCCGGACCAGCATGGCTGGCTGACGCGCCTGGTCTGATCCATCGCGTCAGGTGATACGAAAACGGCCCGCATTGCGGGCCGTTTTTTCTTTTGCCGAGTCGTCTACGCGTCCTGTCTGAAGAAGACAACGAATCAGAGATGTTCGAACCCCCGGCTGCTCCCTGAGCCGCTAGCACGCAGATTCGCGAGCCTCATCTCCATCGACATGCCCTCTTCCGGTCCCGGCACTTATAGTCCGCGCCGGCACCGGATGAGGGATTGGTCATGTGCAAGCAGTATCACTTTCGTGAGGGCGAGCAGGGCTTGCTCGCTTGGGATGTGCACCGCCTCATCGACCTCACGAAAGACATGGAGCCGCATGCGGTGAGACTGTCCGCGATCCGTGAGATCGATGAGCCTTACTGGTACGACGCCGACGATCCGCCACCGACCTGTCGCGACCTGATGGATCATATGCGCTTGGTCGAAGCAACCGACCTGGCGCACCCGATCATCCTGTCGCCCGATGGCCGGGTTATGGATGGCATGCATCGCGTCATCAAAGCCCTGCTGCAAGGCCACTCCGACATCATGGCGGTCCAGCTGACGGCCATGCCCGCGCCGGATTACGTCGGTGCTGATCCCGATGACCTTCCGTACGCATGATGCACGGGAAGTCGACGACGCGCTGTGCGGTGTAGACCTGCGCACACGCGCTCCTGTTGACAGATGGACGGGGCGGCCCGAGGCTCGCCGGCATGAAGATCGATGTCGATGCGCTTTCCCTCCGCGAGCTCGATGCACTGTTGGTCGCCGCCGAGCGACGCAAGGCGGTGCTGTCACGCCGTCGACCGGTCGCGGTCGTCCGCGCGGAACTGATCGCGTTCGTGCTTTCCCAGGGCTACGCGATCGAAGAACTCATCGACGCCGCATCTCCGGGTCCCGTCGCCGCCAAGCGCGCGAAGAAGGGAAAGCGCGCGAAGGTCGCTGCGAAGTATCGCGATCCGCAGAACAGGCGGAACACCTGGTCCGGCCGTGGCCGCATGCCACGCTGGCTTGCGGAGAAGACGAAGCGTGGCCAGAGCGCCGCGGACTTCCTCATTCCCGGTCTGGCCCGGCCGACCGCGAAGAAGAGCAGTCCGATCGGACAGCGGACTGTCTACAAGCAGGGCTGAGTTAGGGCTGCGCCCGGTCGCGTCAGGCCGGATCAGGCCGCCGCGTTCGCCAGCCCCACCGTCGCTAGCTTGCTGGCCGGCTTGCGCCCGAGTTCGCCGCTGATCCACACCGCCGTATCGGTCACGGCCTGCAGGTCGATACCGGTGCGCAGCCCCAGTCCGTCGAGCATGTAGAGCAGATCCTCGGTCGCGAGATTGCCGCTGGCGCCCTTCGCGTAAGGGCAGCCGCCGAGTCCGCCGACCGCGCTGTCGACCACGCGCACGCCGGCTTCGAGACAGGCCAGCACGTTGGCCAGCGCCTGGCCGTAGGTGTCGTGGAAATGCACGGCGAGCTGCGCCATGGGCACGGTCTGCGCGCAGGCCAGCAGCATCTCGCGCGCCATGGCCGGCGTGCCGACGCCGATGGTGTCGCCGAGCGAGATCTCGTCGCAGCCCATCGCATGCAGGGCATCGGCCACGCGCACCACGTCGCCCAGCGGCACGTGACCTTGGTAGGGACAGCCGAGCACGGTCGACACGTAGCCACGGACCGATACACCCGCAGCACGCGCCTGCTCGACGACCGGCTTCAGCCGCTCGAGCGAGCCGTCGACATCGATGTTGGTGTTCTTGAGGCTGAAGGCGTCCGAGGCCGCGGTGAACACCGCGATGTGCCGCACGCCGGCGGCCAGCGCCCGTTCCAGACCTTTCGCGTTGGGCACCAGTACCGGATAGGCGACGCCGTCGTTCGGCTGCATGCCGGCAAGCACCTCTTCGGCATCGGCCAGCTGCGGCACCCACTTCGGGCTGACGAAGCTCGTAGCTTCGACGACCTGGAAACCGCAGACCGACAGCCGGTCAATCAACGCGATCTTGGTCGCGGCCGGCACCAGCGCTTTTTCGTTCTGCAGCCCATCGCGCGGACCGACTTCGACGACGCGGACGAAATCACTCATGCCGCGCCCTCCTCTGCATCGCCCTCGACGAAGTCGACCAGCACCGCGCCGTCGGCGACCAGATCGCCCTGTTTCGCGAGAAACGCCTTGACCACACCGTCGTGCGGCGCCTGCAGCGTGTGCTCCATCTTCATGGCTTCCATCACCAGCAGCGGCGTGCCCTTCTTGATGGGCGTGCCCAGCGGTGCCAGCAGTTCGACGATGCGCCCCGGCATCGGTGCGATCACCGCGCCGGCATGCGCTTCGGCGCCGGTGTGACGATGCAGCGGATCGACGTGTTCGAACACGAAGCGGTCTTCGCCGCGATACAGCACGATCTGCGCGCCCTGCACCAGTACGTCGACATTGCGACGTACGCCGTCGAGGGCGGCGGTCAGCGTCGGTACGCTCCATTGGAAGCTGACCGGACTGGCCGTCTCGCCGTCGAAGCCGATGCGCAGGCCGTCGAGGTCCTTACGCACCGCGATGCGGCGGTGCTGTCCGTTCGCCGACAGTTCGATGAATCGGGCGGCATGGGTGCCGAGGCGCCAGCCGTCGGCGATTGTCCACGGAGAAGCGACCCTCACCCCTGCCCCTCTCCCGGAGGGAGAGGGGTTGGAAGTCGCGTCGTCTTTTGCCGACTGGGATTGCGCCCAGAATCCGAGCGCGGCCAGCATCCACGCCGCATCGTCGGCCTCGGGCAAGGGCGCGAGCAGCGTGTCGATCTCGCGTGAGACGAGTCCGGTGTCCAGACGCGCGGCAGAGAAATCCGCCTGGCGCGCGAGGCGGCCGAGGAACACCGCATTCGTCGTCACGCCGACGACGCGCACCGCATCGATGGTCTGACGCAGACGCTGCAAGGCACGGGGACGGTCTTCGTCCCAAACGATCAGCTTGGCGATCATCGGGTCGTACCACGGGCTGATCGCGTCACCCTGCTCCACGCCGGTGTCGATGCGCACGTGCACGCTCGCTTCCGGGAACTGCATGACCTGCAGCGTGCCCGTCGAGGGCAGGAAGCCTTTGAGCGCGTCTTCCGCATACAGGCGCGCTTCGATCGCATGACCGCGATGGTGGATCTGATCCTGACGCAATGGCAGCGCCTGGCCGGCAGCCGCGCGCAACTGCCATTCGACGAGATCGATGCCGGTGACCATCTCGGTGACCGGATGTTCGACCTGCAACCGGGTGTTCATTTCCATGAAATGGAAATCGCCGCCCTCGCCCACGATGAACTCGATCGTGCCGGCGCCGATGTAATCGACCGCGCGCGCGGCGGCGACCGCAGCCTGCGCCATGGCCTCGCGCTGCGCGTCGCTCAGTTCGGGCGCGGGTGCTTCTTCCAGCACCTTCTGATGCCGGCGCTGCACCGAGCAGTCGCGCTCGAACAGATGCACCACGTTGCCGTGGCTGTCGCCGAAGACCTGCATCTCCACGTGGCGCGGCCGCACGATGTAGCGCTCGATCAGCACGCGCGCATCGCCGAACGAACTCTCGGCCTCGCGCTGGCACGACAGCAGCGACGCCGCGAAGTCCTCGCGCTTCTCGACCAGACGCATGCCCTTGCCGCCACCGCCGGCGCTGGCCTTGATCAGCACCGGATAGCGGATCTCGTCGGCCTGCTGCTGCAGGAACGCGGGATCCTGGTTGTCGCCGTGATAGCCCGGCGTCACCGGCACATTGGCGGCCTGCATCAGCGCCTTGGCTTCGCGCTTGTCGCCCATCGCCTGGATCGACTTTGGGCTAGGGCCGATGAAGACCACGCCGGCATCGGCGCAGGCCTGCGCGAATGCCGCGTTCTCGGACAGGAAGCCGTAGCCGGGGTGGATCGCCTGCGCACCGGTGCGGCGCGCGGCGTCCAGCAGTTTGTCGGCGCGCAGATAGCTCTCGCGCGCCGCCGACGGGCCGATGTGCGCAGCCTCATCGGCCAGACGCACATGGCGCGCATTACGGTCGGCGTCGGAGTACACCGCCACGGTGCGGATGCCGAGCCGGCGACAGGTCGCGATGATGCGGCACGCGATCTCGCCGCGATTGGCGATCAGCACGGTGTCGAACAGCGCGCCTTCGGAAATTCCAGTGGTCATCGAGCATCCTTTGCGCGGCGTGCGGACAGGAAGGCGTCCAGCCGCTGGCGGGCTTCGCCGGTGGCGCGGATGCCGGCGATGCGCGCGGCGGTGTCGGCAATCAATGCATCACCGATGGTCTGGCCATCGAGATCGCGGATCAGCCGCTTGGATTCGGCCTGCGCATTCGGACCGCCCTGCGCCAGCGCCTGCACCAGCGTGTCGATCGCGGCGTCGAGGGCATCGTCGGCGACGACTTCATGCACCAGTCCGATCTCGTACGCCTTCGCCGGCTGGATCAGCTCAGCGGTCAGAAAATAGCGCGCGGCCTGGCGCGGGCCGATCGCGCGCAGTACGTACGGGCCGATGGTCGCGGGAATCAGTCCGAATCTGACCTCGGACGTCGCGAATACCGCCTTGTCGCTGGCAATCGCGATATCGCAGGCAGCGACAAGACCCAGCCCGCCACCGATTGCCGCGCCATGCACGCGCGCGATCGTCGGCTTCGGCAGTTCCGCCAGGCGGCGCAGCATGCGCGCCAGTGCTTCGGCTTCGTCGCGATTGCGCGCGACGTCGTAATCGGCAGCGCGGCGCATCCAGTCCAGATCGGCGCCGGCGGAAAAACTGCGGCCGCGTCCGGCCAGCACGACGACGCGCACGCTTTCGTCGGCGCCGAGCGTCTGCAGGCCACGATCGATCGCGTCGATCAGGTGTTCGTCGAACGCGTTGTGACGCTCGGGGCGATCCATCCACAAGGTCGCCACGGCGCCCTTGCGTTCGATCCCGATGTTCGGTGTGTCGGTCATTGCGGTGTCCTCGTCGCGCCCGGTCACATCCGGAAGATGCCGAACTTCGTCTCTTCGTTCGGTGCGTTCAATGCCGCCGACAGCGCCAGCCCCAATGCGCGCCGGGTCTTGGCCGGATCGATGATGCCGTCGTCCCACAGTCGTGCGCTGGCGTAGTACGGATGGCCCTGCTGCTCGAACTGTTCGCGGATCGGCGCCTTGAACGCGTCCTCGTCTTCCGCCGACCACGTGCCGCCCTTGGCCTCGATGCCGTCGCGACGCACGGTGGCCAGCACGCCGGCCGCCTGCTCACCGCCCATGACGCCGATGCGGGCGTTGGGCCACATCCACAGGAAACGCGGCGAGTACGCGCGGCCGTTCATGCCGTAATTGCCGGCGCCGAAACTGCCGCCGATGACGACGGTGAACTTCGGCACCTTCGCGCAGGCGACCGCGGTCACCAGCTTGGCGCCATCACGTGCGATGCCGCCGTTCTCGTACTTCTTGCCGACCATGAAGCCGGTGATGTTCTGCAGGAACAGCAGCGGAATGCCGCGCTTGGCGCACAGCTCGACGAAGTGCGCGCCCTTGAGCGCGCTCTCGGAAAACAGGATGCCGTTGTTGGCGACGATGCCGATCGGATAGCCGTGCAGATGCGCGAAGCCGGTGACCAGCGTGGTGCCGTAGCGCGCCTTGAATTCATCGAAGCGCGAACCATCGACCAGCCGCGCGATCACTTCACGCACGTCATACGGTTTACGCGTATCGGCGGGAATCACGCCGTAGAGTTCTTCGGCCGGATACGCCGGCTCTTCCGACGGCTGCGTCAGCAGCTCACCCTGCTTGCGCCAGTTGAGCGAGGCCACGATGTCGCGCACGCGCGCCAGTGCATCCCGATCGTCTTCGGCGAAGTGATCGGCCACGCCCGAGATGCGCGTGTGCACGTCGGCACCGCCCAGCGATTCGGCGTCCACTTCCTCGCCCGTCGCGGCCTTCACCAGCGGCGGTCCGCCGAGGAAGATCGTGCCCTGCTCCTTGACGATCACCGTCTCGTCGCTCATCGCCGGCACGTAGGCGCCGCCGGCGGTGCACGAGCCCATCACGCAGGCGATCTGCGGAATGCCCTGCGCGGAGAGATTGGCCTGGTTGTAGAAGATCCGGCCGAAATGATCGCGGTCGGGGAACACCTCGTCCTGCATCGGCAGGAAGGCGCCGCCCGAATCGACCAGATAGATGCACGGCAGGCGGTTCTGCTGCGCGATCTCCTGCGCACGCAGATGCTTCTTCACCGTGATCGGGTAATAAGTGCCGCCCTTCACCGTCGCATCGTTGGCGACGATCATGCATTCGACGCCGCTGACCAGTCCGATGCCGGCGACGACGCCCGCGCTGGGCACCTCGCCGCCGTACATGCCGTGCGCCGCCATCGGCGCGACCTCGAGGAACGGCGCGCCGGGATCGATCAGCGCATCGATGCGATCACGCACCAGCAGCTTGCCGCGCTTGCGGTGCTTCTCCCGCGCGGCCTCGCTGCCGCCCTGGGCGATGCGCGCATGCGTGGCGCGCAGATCATCGAGCGCCGTCTGCATCGCAGCGGCATTGGTCTGGAAACTCTCACCGGCCGGGTCGATCCGGCTCTGCAGGATGGCCATCGGTGCTCCTTCAGCTGGTCTGGCGGAACAGTTCGCGGCCGATCAGCATGCGCCGGATCTCCGACGTGCCCGCGCCGATCTCGTAGAGCTTGGCGTCGCGCCACAGGCGGCCCACCGGGTACTCGTTGATGTAGCCGTTGCCGCCCAGCGCCTGGATCGCCTGCCCGGCCAGCCACGTCGCCTTCTCGGCGGCGTAGAGGATCACGCCCGCGGCGTCCTGACGGGTGATCTTGCCGGCGTCGGCCGCCTTCGCCACCGCGTACACGTAGGCGCGGCAGGCGTTGTAGGCGACATACATGTCGGCGACCTTGCCCTGCATCAGCTGGAAGTTGCCGATCGCCTCGCCGAACTGGCTGCGCTCGTGCACGTACGGCAGCACCGCATCGAGGCCCGCGGCCATCAGCCCCAGCGGACCGCCCGACAGCACCAGGCGCTCGTAGTCGAGACCCGACATCAGCACCTTGACGCCGCCGCCGACTTCGCCGAGCACGTTCTCGACGGGCACTTCGCAATCCTCGAACACCAGTTCGCAGGTATCCGAAGAGCGCATGCCGAGCTTGTCGAGCTTCTGCGCGGTCGAGAACCCCTTGAAGCCCTTCTCGATGATGAAGGTGGTGATGCCCTTCGGGCCGGCGTCCGGATCGGTCTTGGCGTAGACCACCAGCACGTCGGCGGTCGGGCCGTTGGTGATCCACATCTTGTTGCCGTTGAGCACGTAGCGGTCGCCGCGCAGTTCCGCGCGCAGCTTCATGCCCACCACGTCCGAACCCGCGCCCGGCTCGCTCATCGCCAGCGCGCCGACGTACTCACCGCTGCACAGCTTCGGCAGATACTGCTGCTTCTGCGCCTCGCTGGCGTTCTTGCGCAGCTGGTTGAGGCACAGGTTGGAGTGCGCGCCATAGGACAGACCGATGCCACCCGAGGCCCGCGAGATCTCCTCCATCGCGACCACGTGTGCCAGATAGCCGAGGCCCGTGCCGCCGTATTCTTCCTCGACGGTGATGCCCAGCAGGCCCTGCGCGCCGAGCTTGGTCCACAGTGCGTGCGGGAACTGGTTGGCCTCGTCGGCATGCGTGGCGAGGGGCGCGATCTCCTGCGCGGCGAAGTCCTGCACGGACTCGCGGATCATCTCGATCTCTTCGCCGAGTTGGAAATCGATGGACGGAATACGCATGCTGGACTCCAGGTTCCCGGGGACGACGACCCGCATGGCATCGCGCCTGCGCAGTGGTCCCGATCAGCACAGGCTAGCGGGTTCCGGGCAAGAATTGAACTGATATTCAAAAATTGAACCGAGGATCACGTTTTGAGCTACCGGCGTTCGGACCTGATGGAAGAGCGGATGACCCGCAACCGCGAGCGGATCGTCCACGCCGCGCGCACGCTGGTGTCCGTGGGCGGCTTCCGCGAGGCCCAGGTGGCCGCCGTCGCGGCCGAGGCTGGCGTGTCGACCGGGCTGATCTACCGCTACTTCCCGTCCAAGACGGAACTGTTCGTCGAAGTGCTGACCGTCGCCATCGACGCCGAGATCGTGATCCTGCGCGGCGCGGCCGCCGGCCACACCGATGCCCGCGACCAGCTGGGCGCCGCCATCGAAGCCTTCGTGCGCCGCGCCCTCGCCGGCCCGGCCCTGGCCTACGCCTTCATCGCCGAGCCCGTCGATCCCGAGGTGGACGCCGAACGTATCCGCGGCCGCCGCCGCTTCGGCGAAGTCTTCCGCGACATCCTGCTGGCCGGCATCGAACGGAAGGAATTCCCCGCCCAGGACGCCGACGTCACCGCCGCCTGCATCGTCGGTGCGTTCACCGAGGCGCTGGTTGGGCCGGTGGCGCCGATTCTAAAAGAGAAGACATCGGGGCCGGCTCAGTTGGTGGATTCGATTCGGGAGGTGTGTTTGCGGGCGGCGGGGTCTGTCGGTTAATCCTTCGCTCTCATGGCCGAAGCGAAGTTCTATTTAGGAAACTCAGCGGTAAGAATATGGTCCTCGTCGAGCGCGACGACAGCGTTCTTGCGCCAGAAATGACCGGCAGCATTCTCGATGGCATCATCCGCGATAGCGGCCCGGAGCGGAGGCGCACGCACGTGTTGGGACTCCCGCCTTCAACGAAAATTAGATGAAGTCGTAGATCGCCTACTCGACTCCCAGCGCCTTGAACACAGCATCCACCGGATCGGAATAGAAGCTCGTCTGAAACTTGGCAAACAGCTCGCCCGGCACAGACACGATGTCGGCGACGCTGCTCATCGGCAGCAGAATCCGCTTGGCACCGGCGTCAAACGCGACCTGCATAGATTCCGCCAGATTGCGTGCAGGCGAGATGGTGCCGCCCAAGGACATGTCCCCCAAAACCACCAGTTGGCTCTGTACGGCGCGCCCTAAACCGGCCGAACACAGCGCGATCAGGCTGGACAGCGTCATACCTTGCGGGGCGCCGATGTTCTGCAGCTCGACCAGATGCAGATGGAAGTCGTGTTCGCCAGGCTTGATCGATGCACTGATGCGAGCGGCGTGCGCTTTGAAGTAGTCGAATCCCACACGAACGGATTCCTTCGCGGCGGAGCCGGAAATCGACAGCTTTCCGTTTCCCGCCATCGTCTGGATCTCGACGCGATAGACACCCGGCATGCCGCCTAGCCCCATCGTGATCGTGTGCAGCGTGCCCGGTGCGCTGCCGCCTTCTGGTATCAGACCACCTCCGCCCTGTTCGGGTACGGCGACGAAACGTTCCTCACGGTCTTCCAGATCGATATAGGAAAAGTGGACGTCGTAGAACTCCATGCCGCCGATCTTCTTCAGCTGCTCTTTGACCCGTCGGCGCGCCTCCAGCGCGTACTCGAGACACTGACGCACCTGCTCCTTGTCATACTCGCCATGTGGACACAGCAGTTTGAGCAAACCTGAGACCGTGCGCCGCACCGCAATGGTGTCGCGCTGGTTGAGGTTGTTGCCCAGCTTGAAGTAGCGGTCGATCGCGTCGGAGAAGCTGTGCTTGCGCATCTCGCGCAGGTACTCCGCCAAGTAGTCCACGATGAGACCAAATTGGTTGGTGAAGAACTCCGGCCGCATCTTGGGGATTTCCCAGCCCGGCACGTAGGCATGGAATCGATCGAAGAACGCGGAGTCGATCATGACTTCCGGAAAAGGCGCCAGCAGGTGCGAGGTCTTCACCAGCGACTCGACGCTCTGGTTGATGTTGCCGATGAAGACCATCGACGCGTTGGCATTGATCGACTCGCGGCCGCGGCTGAATGAGCCGGACGCCATGTAGTCCTTCATGATCTGCACGCCGTCGTGGTCCTTGAAGCGGATGCCCGCGACTTCGTCGAAGGCCACAACATCCCACAGGCCCACCAGGCCCACCGTACGCGCCGCCATGTTGTAGAACAGGTTGGCTACGGTGGTCTGTCCACCGGAGACCAGTATGCTGTTGGGGCTGATCTCTTTGAAGATGTGGCTCTTGCCCGTGCCGCGCGGCCCCAGCTCGCAGTAGTTGTAGTTGTTCTCGACCAACGGAATCATGCGCGCCAGCAGATGCCACTTGGCGCGCTCATCAAACGTGGTCGGTTCCATGCCGGTGGAACGCAGCAGCACGTCGATCCATTGCGCATCGGTGAAGGCCTTGCGGCCCTCGAACAAGGCCTGCATGTCCATGTTCGGCATCTGGATCGGCTTGAGATCCTCGACGACGAAGGGCGAGCCCTTCTGGTTTTCCTCGTAGAGGTAGCGCAGCGTCACGATGCACCAGATGCCGCCAGCCAGCAGCTTCTCGAACTCACGCACGAAACGATGCGAGATCTCTGCGTTCTTCACGCCGAGGTTGGACAACAGCGCCTCGTAGACATCCCGCTTGTCGTTGAGCTTGACCGTGACCTTGTCGATGATGCGATACGTGCCGCTCTCGCGGATCTTCGATTTGACCTTCTCGGCCTCGTCGGGTCGCACATAGTTCTCGCTCAGCACGCGCTTGACCGTGGTCAAGCCGGCCTGAATGGTCGCCTCGTCATCCGAGGCGCAATACATGCCCAGCAGGTACTCCAGAACGTAGACCGGGACATTCGCCCCCTCTTTGATCAGCTTGGTCAGATCCTTGCGCACCACCTTGCCGGCGAAATGCCGGTTCAACAGCGCATCCAGATCCTGCAGGGCCTGCGGATCGTCTACAGCACTTGCCGTGTCGCTCGAAGCGTCAGAAGTCATTGGAAAACGCCAGGTCGATTCTCAGGGAAGCGCGTAGTACTTCTACGTTCGTCTTTGCATCGCGCCCCACCAGGGCGTAGTCCTTGTGGCGGTCGTACTGGCCCGACCGGACGGTCAGGATGATCTGTTTAATCCGCTCTGCCAGGACGGAAGATGCGCTGTCAAAGGTCACCGTCGCTTCGTCGCTGATCAGCGTGTCGCCATCGCGCAGCGAAACCTTCAAAGAGCGTGCCAGCACCTGTGCGCCTACGGCCTCTGTCTGAATCAGGTCGAAGCGCTGCGTGTTGGTCACCACCTTGTTCGACAATCCCATCAGACTCACGTCCACGGCGCGTACCCGGCCCTTCGCCGATTCGGATTCACGCACGGTCAGCAGCGGCACGATCACTTCCTGCGGCATCGCCGAGCCATGCACGAAGCGCGCGCCCCCAGCGAAGTGGAAGCGCATGGCGCCCTTGGGCAGCCAGAAGTCCACGCTGCTCTCGCCTAGCTCTGTATGCGCGGTGGTACGGGTGGAGCCAGCCCACACGGCCGGATTCTCCGGCAGGTCGCGACCGATCAGGTAGCGCTTCTTGGCGCGCAGCGTGCCTGCAGGCTTCTCGGCCAAGGCCGCCTTGCTCGCGTGATCCAGGGGCGATTCCTGATAGAGGAATCCGTGATCGGCTGTCACCAGTACCGTCGAGCCGTTCAAGCTGTTGATGATGTAGGAAATGATCCGATTGAGCTCCACCACCGTCTGCGCCACCGCGTCGAAGGTCTTGCCCTCCGAGCCCTGCTTGTCGCCGGTCATGTCGATCAGGTCGTGATAGACGTAGATCACGCGGTGGTCGCCGACCAATTCCCGGCCCTTGGCTTTACCCAGTTCCAGCAGGTCTGCGGCGCGCACGGCAATGCCGTCGTAGCGGCCCAACTGCGCGTTGCGAGCGTCCAGGGTGGCGGCCGGTTGTCCGTCCACCAGCACGTCCAGGCTGTCGCCCGGCTTGTAGGCCAGCGAGTGATGCGGCAGCAGGGCGGCCATGCCCAGCGAGGTGTAACTGGGCAACACGCTCAACATGGCATCCAGCTCGGCGACCAATCGGTTCTTCGCATTGATGTCCCGTGCCAGCTCTTGACCTGCTTCGTAGCGGAACGCATCCGAGATCAGCACGAAAACGCGCTTGGTGGTCTCGAGTTGCGCCGCGACCCGGTTGTCGAAGAACTGATGCTGTGGCACTAGGCCGTACACGCTCCAGGTCTCCAGCAGTCCATCGCTGCCCTCCAGCACCTTGGCCCATGCCGAAGACAGCGTCGGCACGAACCAACCGGAGTACGCCGCTTCAATTTGCTCGTGCAAGTCGTGCAGCACGCCCCAGCCCATTGGCTCGACTTGGCTGGAGGCGTGGTGGAAGTAGCGGTACAACTGGTCGAAACGGTACAGCTCGGCACGGTAGGCATGTACTGCTTCTCCTGCGCCGGCAAAACTGATGCCCGCGGCATGTCGCTCTTTCAATTCGGAGAAGCCGGCCGCCGCCTCCAGCGCCGAGTAACAGCTGGCGATCGCGCGGACCTCGTCGCTGTCGCTGGCTAACCGCAGATCGGCCCAGTGGCCGTCGCGACGACGGTCGATAATGGGCTGAATCGATGCCAGTGCCGCGCCGCCGAGTTGCAGCACCCTGCCCTTCAAGTCATGCAGGATGCACCGCTCCACCTGGGCGAAGGTCATGCACTCCAGCAATACTTCCGCCGGGCGGTCGGCAATCAGCGCGTTAATACTTAGCTCGTCCGCGATCGCGGCCGACAGGTCGGTGTAAGCCCGGTAGCGGTTGAGGTCACTGCGCCAGCGGCCTGCCAGGACGGCGGCATTGCCGGCGAGCAGCGCATGGGGCAATTGCAGGTGGGTCAAGGCCGCAGGAACGGCAGTGCCCAGGCTGCGGGCGAAATCGGTGACCAGGATACGGCGCAACAGATCTGCTAAGCCGGGCGCGCTGGCCTCATAACCGAAGGTCTCGCGCATCAGCTGCCAGAAGGCGTCCTCCAGCCCATAGCCCTGCAGTTCACTCCAGGCCTTCGGCGACTCGCCGATATCCTGATGCCCTTCCACCCACAGGCCGTGCATCAGCTGTAGCGCCAAGGACAGCGCGTCCGCCTCGTCGCTGCGCAGGATGACGGCCATCATCTTGCGGTCCAGCTCTGCTTCGCCGTCCATGGGCTGCAGCAGGCGTTTCAACTTTTGGCGTCGGGTTTCCGCGGCCAGGAATTTCGCGCGGGCGCGCAGGTGTGGCGCCAGTGCGGCGTTGCTGAGCCCCAGCTCATCCAAACGCACCGAGGTCAGGTCGGCGCGGAAGCTTTGCGCGCGCAGGCGGATGTCCAGCAGCCAATCCGATGCGGGCTCGGGCTCGGCCTTGTTGCTGTAGAGGAGGAATCGGCCTTTGGGGTTGCTTTCGATGTGGCGCTTGGTGGCCAGTGCGGAAGCGCTGTCCAGGCGAATGGTCTCGATATCGACATCCATTTGCAGGGTATCCAGAGCATCAGCAAACTCCGCGTCCACGTCGTGCCAGAACACGAGGCCGCCAGCCGCGAAGCGCGAGGCCAAGGCGTCCGCAATCCACGGGGCTTTTGACTCTGCGGCCACGGTCAGTCCTCGTCCTTGGTACCGACGATGGCTTTAACCTCGGCCAGCAGGTCGCCGAACTTGCCGTAGTTCACTTTTACGCCGTCATCGAGATCCAGTTCAATGCGCATGTCGGCGTAGTGGCGCAGTTGTTCGTCATAGGCCAGCAGCTCCAGGTGTTGTTTACGCAGGCGTTCGAGTTGTTTGTTGGCGCGGTTGCGTATCGCAGTGGAACTGGCGGTGATGGCATCACGTTCCAGCTGTTCGATGCGGGCCTGCATTTTTCCGGTCAGGGGTACGACGTACTCGGCGCGCAGACGCGACAAGGTGCCGGCGTTGTAGCGGTGCAGATAGACGAGTGCCTGGAAGGCGCCTTGCTTGCCGCTGGAAAACAGCCAATAGATGGGACGCTTCTTGTAGGTCTGCAGATGGTCTTTGAAGAACTTGTCGGCCAGGTAGCGGCGGATGGTGTCTTCAGACGCTTCGTTGGGTTTGCGGCCCAGGCTTTCGGCCAGCCAGGTCATGTTCTGGTCGAGTGTGTCGGCACCCCAGACGGCCAGCAGGAATTTGCGGATGCCTACGGCAGCGTCATCGTCAAACCAGAGGTCTTCGGTCAGGGGGACGATGCCGTCGGCGTCGGCGGAAAACCTGGTGTAGCGGGAGGGGTCGAAGCCGAGGTTGCCGGCGTCGGCGTAGATCAGGCCCGGGGCGTCGAGGCTGTAGCGGCCCATCATGCAGCCGATGGCATAGGAGATCACCTCCTGCATCGTGTCGGTGCGGAAACGAGCCCATTGCTCGTCTTCAGTGAGTTTTCCGCCGTAGCGGTAGGCGGGATTAACCGTGAGAGTTACCTGCTCTAGGGGAAGGGCGGGGGAGAGTTCATCCTGCAGGTCGTACGCGTCGATGAAGAGACGGTTATTTTCCTCTTCGAGACGCTTCATCTTGGCAACGTTGTCGCGGTTCTGGGTAACCCAGAGAATGTAGCTTGTTTCGAGGCTGGTAGGGGCATCGGAGGAAGCTCTGAGGACCGGTAAGGATGGAAAGTCCCAGGAGCGCTCGTAAGAATCCCAATCCGATGCTGCAAGATCCGCGCAGGCTCGTGCATTTACCACGCATTGTGCCCCACAGCTTTCTAAGTATGGCAACCGTCCAACCGGACCTTCATGAAAGTCCAGCGTAGGGGAAAGGGCCAACAGAAAATAGTTCACCAATGGTGAATTGGCGAATGCCATGACTGCCATCAACTGATCATTTGATTCCGCAAAGCACATCGCTCCCTTTGTTTCAAAAAGAAACCCAGGAGGGGTATAACGCATGGTCAGATGAAGTGAGATTGTCCCCCAAGTAATTCCTTCACGCAGGTAATACCGCTCGTTACGAATCACTGATCGAGGCTTGAACGCATGAAGATCTCGACCGCCGCTTTCCCAGTTGACGACATACTCGTTGTTACCGTACCACTTGCGAATTTCGCCACCTTTGTTACATGGGAACCATTTGGCCGATCTCTGTAACCGGTCAGAGGCCACATCGAGTATCGTCGATCGATTCGCAGCGACCTCATGCCAATAGCGAAGAAACTTCCCATTGTCCCCAGTGGCCAAGCCCTGACGCGGCTCGACTTTCGAAATTAGTGGCGGAATTTCTGAGAAAATCTCACGAAACCTATCGCTAACCCAGTACGCAATTGGCGCACCTGGAATCAACAGAAGCTCTTCGGCTGAAACACAGAACAAATCCTTCGGATTCTTAGCAAGAAAAACTTCCTGTTTATTCGAACTCTGGGGTGCGCGATTCAAATTCTGGAAAGATCCGCAGAATCTTGGAACGTTTCTGTTCATCGCAGAAAATACCGTCGCCATTGCAATCTTTGAGTTCATGGATGGGAAGCTATTGAATCCAATCTGCGCCATCGTTCGAATAGTTTTCTCGCGCAGAAGGTATTCTCTGAATTTTTGAAACGATGACAAAAACATCCAGCTCTGCATGGTAACCATGGACATGCACCCTGCATCCTTCAGCAAGGAATAGCCTCTCTCAACGAAGCATGCGAAGAGATCGCTTTTGGCATTAGGGAATCTGTCTTTTGCAAACGTCTTTACGAGCACGTTCATACCCTTTCCACCCATATATGGGGGGTTCGCCACTATCGCGTCGTACTGTGCCGCCAGCAGTTCAGCCTGCTGTACCAATGGCTCCAAGCGCTTGAGTGCATTCGACACAAACAGGTCCCGGCTAGTCGCCGCACTCAGCTTCTCAAGTGCTGGCAGCTTCTTCGCCAGTCCCTCCAACACCTGAATCAACGACCCAAACGTCGTCGCGTGATCAAACAGCCGCTTCAGCGCCGTGAGGTCCCCCAGCTTCAGCCCGTAATCCTCAAGCTCAACCGACTTAGACAATCCCTCTGCGTCGAAGTCAGCGCTATCGACCAGCGCCATAACATTGAGTGTCACCCCACGCCCAAACAGCCGCCGGTCATCTGCCCGCCCCTTCATCATTAGCGCAAAGCCGGTCAACTGAGCCGCACGCTCGTCGATGTCCAGACCAAACAGATTCTTCTCCAGAATCAACCTCGGCACATCCCGCAGCTGGTACCCCCGCTCCATATAGATCGCCTTGAACAAGTCGTAGGCCTCCACCAGGATGTGTCCCGATCCACACGCGGGATCCATCAGCGTCAACGCCTCGGGATCCAGACTGCTCGGCGTAATCGCCGCAAGCTGCGCATTGACCTCATCCGTCTGCTGCGCCGGCTCGATGTAGTACTCCATCTGCCCCTTCAGCGGCGAATCCGGATACGTCGCCAACCACTGCGCACCCAGAGAGTTCTGGACCATGTACTTCACGATCCAGTTGGGTGTGAACAACTGCGTGGCCGCCGGAATGTCCTCCGACTTCACCACCTTGCCGATCACCTGATCCTTCTTCTCCGAAATATAGAACTGGTACAACCAGCCAATGATCTCGATCTGCTGCCAATCCGCCTCCGGAATGGACTGCACCAACCTGTTGACCACCGAATCGGTTAGCAACAAATTCTCCGGCAACAACAGCTCCGTTTCATCCCCCAGTGACTCGAACAGGAACGGCATTGCTTGATGCAGCGCATTGCACTGCGCAATCAACACTTGTCGATACAGCTCCGCATCCTGGTTGGCCAGCATCAACTCCCGCACCGTCTCCACGGTCAGCCCGGGCAGCGCATTCGATTCCGCCAGATCCAGCGCATGCGTCAACACCTCCGGCAAACCACCCTGTGGATTGGACAACACGCGCCGACCATGTCCCAGGTAGTCGTGCAGCTCCATGAAGCGCAGCGCCGCCAGGCGGTTGAACCACGAGTAGGCCACCGCCTCCGCTGTCTGCCCAAAGCCCTGCTGCTGCATGCGCGCGATCAACTTCCTGCGCTGTTCGTTGATCTGCTGTGGCCATGCACGGCCGGCGATCATCACCAGATCACCGGACACCTGAGCATCAGCGACCTGTAGCACACCGTTCGCCTCGCTAAGGCCCAACAGGTTGGCGCGTGCGCTCACCGCGGCGATGAAATCCTTGCGTGCCTGTGGCGCATAACTTTTGAGATGACCTGTATTCATTACTGGATCCGGATCCGCTTGCCTGATTTCAGGATGGCCGCGAACTCTGAGCGCAGCGCTTCGATATAGAGATCCACCTCCGCCTCGGATTCGAGGTATGGACGGGCGGCCAACTCAGACGGCCGCACGGTCTGCGACGGTTTCGGAGTGGGCGCTGTTGGCTTGATTGCCTTGCTGCTAGCAGTTGCCGAGGCAGCCGCAGTGGAAGTTCCGTTCATCGCGGACTGCCGCTTCAAGGCGTCAATGATCCGGTCCATGGCCTCATCCAGCAGCTGCCCGGCACCTTGTTCCAAATAGCTGATTTCCGGGAGGCTAACGGAGGCGCCAATACTCAGTTTCTGCTGCTGCAGCGGATGCAGGGCCGCATTGCTGAGGTCTGCGTCCGCGGACACGTCCTGCAAGGCACGGGTGACTTCCGTGATCTTCTTGTCGACTGCCAGGATCGCCGCTGCCCGCCCGCTCTGCACCATTGCATCGTTGCTGGCTTCGACCGTCGCGATCAATGGGTCGATTCGATTAATCCGGGCGTAGGGCGCCTGCTCTTCTCGGATGGCCAGCATTTCGGTGAGCGCTGCACTGGCCTTGGCATCTCCCGCCAGCGCGGCGCTATTCACTGAGAAGCGTGTCGCCGCGGCCAGCAGCTTGCGCCAGGAGACGAGCTGACTGGTGTAGAAACCATTGACGTCGGAGAAGTCCTCGCCCGCATCCAGCCAGGCGTCGCGGTCCCTGTTAAGCCCCTCAATGAACTCGTAGGGATCACGCACTGCAAGCTGCTTCCCTATCAGGGCTAGCAGCGCCGCGATCTTGTCGCCGCCGGGATGGTGCTGCTGCGACGCCAGGCCCTGGGCTGCCTTCAGCTCCGCTTGCCAACCCTGCAACCGCTCCCGGTAATCACTGACCACGCCGTCTTCGTCTTTGCGCGGCAAGGACGAGAACAGCTGGCGATAAAGATCTGCCACGCGGGTGATGCTGCCGGCGTCGGCCGTCTTGCGCTTGAGGATGGAGATCTGCCTGTGTTGCACTGCCTTGGACAGCGGCTCGAACGCAGACTTCGGATCCAGGTCCGAACCGCCCATCGTCAGCTTGATCTCGCCAGCCATGAACAGGCGCGTGACCAGCAGTACAACCTCCCAATCGGGCTTCCAGCCAAAGGGAATACCAGTGAATCGGTCGATGACATCAGACAGCAGCACCCGGTTGGTACTGGCACTGAGCTGCAGGTACTGGCGCACTTCATCCAAAGCCTGCGGGTTGCCCTCGTCACCCCCCAGCGCCAACTGGCGTTGACCGATGTCATCAATGGCCAGCAGCGCACGGATCTCGGTCAAGGGATCGTTCTGGCGCACCTTGAGATACGGCAGTTTGCTGTAGGTATTGGTGATCAGGTAGTTGATCAGCTCGTCCAACAACGCCGAGGGACTGGCCGCCTTCGACTGCACCTTTTGCCCTTTTGCGTAGAAGTCGCCGCGCACCATCAGCTCCGCAATCTGCGCGACCAAGCGCTGACGGCGCTCCCGATTTTCGTCCTTGCGCTCGAGAAGGATCTTCTTCAGCGAGGGTGTGGCACTGCTGGCCTTCGGGCTGTCGACGAATTTCTCGATCTGCCGGTAAAGCGTCAGCTCCACGTCCAGCCGATCGCCTTCGGCCAGCCGGATCAGGGCACGGCCATGACCTTCCGCGCTCAGCAGGATGCATTTGTCCGGCTTAAGCATGTCGTAGTCATCGCCCAGCGGCGTGCGTACGTCCAGGCTCAGTGCATGAGCGGCATTGCGGTACGGCAGCGCGTCAAGGAGCCGATTGAACTCGTAGTCGGCTTTGGTGTCGCGGTGGCGAACTTTCGACTGGGAAGCCAGGACCTCCTCGAACACGATCTCGGCCAGCAGCTTGGACTTGTCGGCGGCCGACACCTCCACATGACCGATCTCGCGCGCGATGTCGCGCTCTTCATTGGTCAGGAAGAACCACTGGTCGCCATTGCGGTTGACCAGGCGCTGCCGCTCCAGACGCTCAAGGCTTTGCTGTATCTCCCGCTTGAGCTGCAGCTTGTCGGCATCGATTTCCGACAGGGACAAGGTTGCGAGATTGTCGATGGTGGGTTTGACCACTTCGGCAATGTGGCGGATCAGAAACAGGGTCTTCAACAGGCGGATATCCTGCTGCTCCAGCGAGGCATCCTCGCCGGCCTGATCGATGGCCCGCTTGACCGCAGTATCAAGGAAGCTCTCGATCGACGGATAGAAATCGTAGAGCGGCACCAAGGCGTCGATGCCCCGCTCGCCGTTCTGCTTGGCAGCCGACTGGAAAGCATCCAGCAAGGAGCGCTCACCTCGCGAGAGATGCTGGCCTGTGGCCCCGACCTTGCGGATGGCCTCGAAGATCTTCTGCAGCAACGTGAACTGGTAGGGCGCAAATGGATACGTGGCGACGTAGTCGGCCGCATCCCGGTAGCTGCGCATGATCACTGCGTTGCCGACGAACGACAGCTGGTTGTTGATGATGTCGCCCTTGCTCTGAAAGACATCGCGCAATGCGTCATGCGCGGCTTCGGTTTTTGCCAGCAGACGCTCGCCGATGACCTCGTCGGTGTTGGAGCTGGCCAGCGACAGACGGGTATGGAAGCGACCCTGGATCTTCGAAAAGTCCTGGGACCGCGCCTTGTTGGCCTCGCCTATCGCAGCGTCAATGTCTTCCTGGCTGGTGACAATGACCCAGGCACGTCCGTTGCAAAGCGTGCCGAGCTGTTCGGTGATGGTCTGCAAGGTCAGCATCAGTTGCGTGTTTGCGCCTACGAACTGCCCGACCTCGTCCACTAGGAAAATGATGCGGTGGTCAGGCCCCCTGGCATCGAGGTATTCCCGCAGGAGCTTGGCAAAGCCCTCGATGTTGATGGTGAAATTGGCTTGCGCATCGTCGAACCATTTGGCTGCCGAGACGTCTGACATCTTGAGTGCGACGGCCAACGCGCCAGCCACTTCATCACGCAGAAAGTTGAAGGCATCACGTTCCGCAATCCAAGGACTGCCATGGATTCTTTCGAACTCGGCCTGGAAGACCCCATACGCATCTCGCGAGACCAGATGGCGCTCCATCTGGGCGATATGCGGAGCGTCTCCCGAAAACCCGAGTTTCTCGTTGAAGACTCGCAGGAACACCTGCAGGATCACATCCCGGTCTGACTTGCTGTCCGCCTTGGCGTCGATGTTGAACAGGATGACGTCAGCGCTGCCACGGGTCGCGCGCGTGATATCGGCGAGCAGCAATGGATCCTTGATCTTGTGCGCATCGAAGAATGCAGCCGCGCGACGCTTCTCGCCTGTTGCCGGATCAACTGCTTCGTAATTCTCAAGCAGATAGGACAAGATCTTGATGAAATGCGACTTGCCCGAGCCGAAGAAACCGGACACCCAGACCCCCATGCGATCGGTCAGCGCCGGGTCGCGAGGATTGTCCATAGCGGCGAGATAGGCATCAAAGAACTTACGCAAGTGCTCGGCAAGCTGCTTGGTGACGACATATTCGTCCAGCTCCTGCCAGACGCTGCCGGCATCCCGCTGGTCTGCCTTGATGACGCCATTGATCGGTCGATCGATTGGTTTGCGAAAAAGGTCACGGATCTTCATGTCTGGTGTAGCCCCCTGTGTCATTCGACGAGCCGAAACGCCCGGTAATAATGGTCGTCAGCCAGCGTGTTGAAGAGTCGTAACGAGAATCCGTCGTAACGACCGGGATAGAACATCACGACTGGAAGATGCTGCATGGTCGCCTGCAGAGCGGTCAGAAGTGTGTGGGAGCGCAGCATGGGATAAGACGCGCCCACGCCGGTAAGCAGCAAGACATCAACCTGTTGCATGTCGATTCGGGCCGCGATTCGCGCCGCCAGCTTGTCCTCTTTCAACACCGGCCTGAGCGCAGCCAACGCCGCGTCATCTCCCCTGCTGTTCTGGATATCCAGTACCCGCGTGTAGAGGTTGCGGTCCTCGAGTAGATCGATGATGAGCTTGAAAAGGTCGATGACCGCCGGGCGGACGGCCGGCTGCCGCTTCGTGAGGGCGGGCAGCAGAACGTCATCGACATAGCTCCGAACCTCCATCTCATGCTCAGGCGGATAGTCGAAGACCCAAAAGCCGATCTCATTGCCCAAGCCTTTGTTGGTCAGCAGTTCGTTGGTCGCCAAGCGCTCTCCGACCCGGTTCAAGCGTTGCCGAAATTCGTCACTCATGCCTGGAGCTCCATCAATTGAAGCAAGCGCTGTTTCCCTGATTGCCTGAGCATGTCCGCAACGACAGGATGAATATGAGGCTGAAGCAGACGCAGCGAACGCGTGGATTCAAGACAACGGGCTTCAGCGAGAATCCTGAGAATGACCTGCAGCAGCTTGCGTCGCGTAGATTCAGTCCAGCGCGCCACAGCGGGATCGCTTGATGCGCAGTCCGCAAGAAAGCGATCCCAGTCCCGCGGGGAAAGCTTGAACTCGAGCCGACGCGCGTGGTCCGCCACCACGCCGCGTATAAAATCGCGGAGGAGTTCGCTGTGGAGAATCGCTGCTGCGAACAGTGTCTGCGTTGCAACCTCCTTGTCACCATCGGCCACCAATGGCCAAAGCGCAGGATCTGCGGATTCCAGACGCAGACGAATCAGTCGTGCCTGACGGACGGCAGTCGCTTGAGAAGACTTCTGCAGAATGTTGTCGATCTTGATGGCCTGCTCCCACTTCTCATTTGTCACGCCGCCGATGAGCAGCCGCGCCACAAGGCGACTCTCGGGCAGCATGAGCGAGCCTGCAGAAAGATCTGCCTGATAGTGCTTCATGACCTGCCACCGAGCAGGTCCGATCGTCCGATTAAGCTTCGATCGGAGTTGACCGGTTCCGGATCCGAGAAGGTCGTAAAAGCGTCGCCCAGTGCAAGGTCTCCCATTGCATAGGTCCGCTTGTCGCGAAGGCCTCCAATGCCATTCTGCCAGGCGAGCAGCATCCGCTTGCCGATCTCGACAAACCCGGGATGCGCATCCATCGCATCCCGCACCTGCGGCGCGACTCCGATGATTGACTCTCCAATCTGCTCAATGATGTCAGCTTGGTTTCGAGCAGGCACGCCGAACGTGTTTGTGATGAAGGTTTGCAGATGCCTGCCTGGATCCCATGTTTTCTTACCCATGAAGCCGATGGCAGGTGGATTGTTGATGTAATTCGGATACGCGGCCGTGGTGATCATGTCGTAGACCGGCGTGAGATGGACATCAGTCCGCCGCGTGTACAGCAGGCCTAGATTCTTCGCGTGGCAGTCGGCATTCCGGAGTGCGTAGGTGAGCAATAAAAGCGTCGCCATCTGCTTAAAGACATCCGGACGGTTTTCGGCGGACACATGATCGCGAACGGCCCGTGCGATGCGCTCCCAGGTTGTCTCGTACTTGTTCGCCGGGCGCAAGCCGAGCAATGCGCAGAAATCTTCCATGCCCCATGCGCGCTCACCGTTCGCATCGACATCGAAGCGCTGCACTACCAATGCCTGACCATCGCTGGATATCTTGGTGGCTGCGGCGGGCGTCACCCGGCGCGCAACTTCCATGCAGAGATGTTCGTTGAGGGAGACGAAGGGCAGAAGTCGCGACGAGCCTTTGATTATGTGGTGATGCGTCAGCAGCGTGGCCTTAGTGTACGGAGCGACCCCGCCGCCTTCTCCACTCGAGTCTAGAAACTTCGGTACGACGCCCGACACGCCACTGGTCGCATGCTCCCGAACCAGATCGGCGAAGGCTTCCTCTGAGTTGTCGCCCTGCAACAGTTGCGCGACATCCAACGGCTTCGCCGGCGCATCCAGCGCAGCACCGGGGGGCGCAACCTGCACACGCCCGATCATGTTGCGTCCGATGACGGACAACAGGGCTGCAGGGCTTGCGCCCACGTGCGGACCGAAGCGTTCTTGCAGCACCTGCAGTAGATACCCCTCTGGCAGGTTCATCTGGAACACAGGATGGAGCACGTCATCCCAGAGATAGGGATCGCGTCGCACGTGCATAGTCAGGGAGACGAAATCGTCCTGGACGACGTCATCGTGATAGCTCAGCTTGCTCTTGAAGTCGCCGATCGCTTCGAGCGATGCAACCTCGCGCCCCATGACGGAGACAGACAGATTCATGGATCGCCACCGCGTTCACGCCGCAGCTCGTCAAGAGAACCAGATGATCCTGACTCTTCGAACCTGACTTCCATCCCCAAAACAGACAGCAGGGCCAGCAGCTTGCGTGACCCGAACTCGGCGAGCTTTCCGCGCTCGAAACGAGAAAGCGCCTCTTGGGTCAATCCTGCTTGAGCAGCGATATCACCTTGTTTGAGGCCAAGCAAACGACGCCGCTCTGCCACCGCTTGACCGAGCTCGACCACAGTTTGCATATGCTTTATTTGGCAAAATTTTGGCTGGATCAGCCTATTTTTGCCAAATAAATCAAAATGTCAAGGCTGTAATAGCGTTGTAGTGACGAATCGCGCCTAACAGCGGTCCGCCGCAGGCAGCGCAGCGCCCGTACCGCCGCACAAGTCATAACCATTTCGGCAGATCTGCGCTGGGAACAAACACGAATACCGTCACGTGTCATGAACACTAAAAACTAAACTACGAATTGCGGTGAGACCGCCGCCCTACTCCCACTCAATTGTCGCCGGCGGCTTCCCGCTGATGTCGTAGACCACGCGCGAGACGCCGCGGACTTCGTTGATGATCCGGTTGGAGACGCGGCCGAGGAAGTCGTACGGCAGGTGCGCCCAGTGGGCGGTCATGAAGTCGATGGTCTCCACCGCGCGCAGCGAGATCACCCACTCGTACGCGCGGGCATCGCCGACGACGCCGACGGACTTGACCGGCAGGAACACGGCGAACGCCTGGCTGGTCTTGTCGTAGAGGTCGGCGCGGCGCAGTTCTTCGATGAAGATGTGGTCGGCCTTGGCCAGGATCTCGGCGTACTCGGCCTTGACCTCGCCGAGGATGCGCACGCCCAGGCCCGGGCCCGGGAACGGGTGGCGGTAGACCATCTCGCGCGGCAGGCCGAGTTCGACGCCGAGCCTACGCACTTCGTCCTTGAACAGCTCGCGCAGCGGTTCGACCAGGCCCATCTTCATGTGCTCGGGCAGGCCGCCGACGTTGTGGTGGCTCTTGATGACGTGGGCCTTGCCGGTCTTGCTGCCAGCCGACTCGATGACGTCGGGATAGATGGTGCCCTGCGCCAGCCACTTGGCGTTGCTGAGCTTGTTGGACTCTTCGTCGAAGATCTCGACGAACAGGTTGCCGATGATTTTGCGCTTGGCTTCCGGATCGCTCACGCCTGCGAGCGCGCTGAAGTAGCGGTCACGCGCGTCGACGCGGATCACGCGCACGCCGAGGCCGTGCGAGCTGGAGGCATCGGCAAAGGTCGTCATGACCTGGTCGCCCTCGCCCAGCCGCAGCAGGCCGGTGTCGACGAACACGCAGGTCAGCTGCGTGCCGATGGCCTTGTGCAGCAGCGCGGCGACGACGGACGAATCCACGCCGCCCGAGAGGCCGAGGATGACCTCGTCGCTGCCCACCTGCTCGCGCACGCGCGCGATCTGGTCGTCGATGATGTTGGCCGCGGTCCACAGCGTGGCGCAGCCGCAGATGTCGACGACGAAGCGGCGCAGCAGCGCGAGACCCTGCTTGGTGTGCGTGACTTCGGGATGGAACTGCACGCCGTACCAGCGCTTGTCCTCGTTGGCGAACGCGGCCACCGGCACGCGGTCGGTGCTGGCGGTGACGGTGAACTCGGGCGGCGCGGCGCTGACGTGGTCGCCGTGGCTCATCCACACGTCGAGACGCTGGGCGCCGGCGTGATCGCTCAGGCCTTCGAACAGGCTGTCCTTGGCGACGATGGCGACTTCGGCGTGGCCGTACTCGCGCGCGTCTGCGGCTTCGGTCTCACCGCCCAGCTGCTTGGCCATCGTCTGCATGCCGTAGCAGATGCCCAGCAGCGGCAGGCTGCCGTCGAACACTTCCTGCGGCGCGCGCGGCGAGCCGTGTTCGGTGGTCGATTCCGGGCCGCCCGACAGGATGATGCCCTTGGGCGCGAACGCAGCGATCTCGGCCGGATCGTGGTCCCAGGCCCAGATTTCGCAGTAGATGCCCAGCTCGCGGATGCGGCGGGCGATCAGCTGCGTGTACTGCGCGCCGAAGTCGAGGATCAGGATCTTGTCGCTGTGCAGGTCGGTCATCGGCTTGGTTTTGTCTGGAATGTGGTGGCGCGTGGCGCTGGGAAATGCGGTGCGTGGAAGCCGGATACGAAACGGGATCCGCTTTCGCGAATCCCGGATCGGTGCGTGATGCCGCGGCCTCAGCCCGCCTGGTAGTTCGGCGGCTGCTTGGTGATCGTGACGTCGTGCACGTGGCTCTCGCGCTGGCCGGCGCCGGTGATCTTCACGAACTTCGGCTGGGTGCGCATGTCTTCGATGGTCGCGCAGCCCACGTAGCCCATGGTCGCGCGCAGGCCGCCGGCGAGCTGGTGGATGATGCCGCCGAGCGCGCCGCGGTACGGCACGCGGCCTTCGATGCCTTCGGGGACGAGCTTGTCGGCGTCCGAGGAATCCTGGAAGTAGCGGTCCTTGGAGCCCTGCTCCATCGCGCCCAGTGAGCCCATGCCGCGGTAGCTCTTGTAGCTGCGGCCCTGGAACAGTTCGACTTCGCCCGGGGCTTCCTCGGTGCCGGCGAACAGGCCGCCGATCATCACCGTCGATGCGCCGGCGACCAGCGCCTTGCCGATGTCGCCCGAGTAACGGATGCCACCGTCGGCGATCAGCGGAATGCGGTCCTGCAGGGCCTCGGCGACCATGTCGATCGCGGTGACCTGCGGCACGCCCACACCCGCGACGACGCGCGTGGTGCAGATCGAACCCGGACCCACGCCGACCTTCACCGCGTCCGCGCCGGCGTCTTCGAGCGCCTTGGCCGCTTCGCCGGTGACGATGTTGCCGCCGATCACCTGCACTTGCGGGTAGGTCTTCTTGACCCAGTTCACGCGGTCGAGCACGCCCTGCGAATGGCCGTGCGCGGTGTCGACGATGATCACGTCGACGCCGGCCGCGACCAGCGCTTCGACGCGCTGCTCGGTGTCGCCGCCCACGCCCACCGCGGCGCCGACCAGCAGCTGCTCGTCGGCATCCTTGGCGGCGTTGGGGTTGTCGTGCGCCTTCTGGATGTCCTTGACCGTGATCAGGCCACGCAGCGCGAAATCGTCGTTGACCACCAGCACCTTCTCGATGCGGTGCTTGTGCAGCAGTGCCAGCACCTCGGTGTCGCTGGCGCCTTCGCGCACGGTGATCAGGCGGTCCTGCTTGGTCATCACGTTGCGGACCGGATCGTCGAGCTTGGTCTCGAAGCGCAGGTCGCGCCCGGTGACGATGCCGACCAGGCGGCTGCCGTCGACCACCGGCACGCCGGAGATGTTGCGCGCGCGGGTCAAGCGCAGGACTTCACCGATGGTGGTGTCCGGGCCGACGGTGAAGGGCTCGCGGATCACGCCGGCTTCGAAGTTCTTGACCTTCGAGACCTCGGCGGCCTGGCGCTCGACGCTGAGATTCTTGTGCACGATGCCGATGCCGCCGAGCTGGGCCATCGCGATCGCGAGGCGGGCTTCGGTGACGGTATCCATCGCCGCGGAGACGATCGGCAGGTTCAAGCGCAGGTCGCGCGTCAGGCGGGTGGCGAGCCGGACATCCTTGGGGAGGATCAAGGAGTGGGCGGGAACGAGCGATACGTCGTCGTACGTGAGTGCTTCGGCCTGGATGCGCAGCATGCGGGGTGCCGGGGAGGAGGAAGCGCGCCATTCTAGCGCGTTTGAGGCCTCGACGCAGGCAACGCAGCGGTGCGCGGGCGTGCATCTGCGCCGGCCCGGAGGACCGGCGTTGCGGGGATCAGTGCGCCGCTTCGGCCGCTTCCAGCGTGTTCTGCATCAGCGTGGCCACGGTCATCGGCCCCACCCCGCCCGGCACCGGCGTGATCCAGCTGGCGCGCTGCGCGGCGGCGTCGAAGCCGACGTCGCCGACCAGGCGGCCGTCCTCGATGCGGTTGATGCCGACGTCGATCACCACCGCGCCCGGCTTGACCCAGTCGCCGGGAATCAGCGACGGACGCCCCACCGCGACGACCAGGATGTCGGCCTCGCCCACGTGCCGGCGCAAGATGTCCGGCGGGGTGAAGCGATGGCAGGTGGTGACGGTGCAGCCGGCGATCATCAGTTCCAGCGCCATCGGCCGGCCGACGTGGTTGCTGACGCCCACGATCGTCGCGCTGGCGCCGCGCACCGGGCGATCGGTGTAGGCCAGCAAGGTCGTGATGCCGCGCGGCGTGCACGGGCGCAGGCCGAACTGGCGCAGCGCGAGGCGGCCGACGTTCTCGGGATGGAAGCCGTCGACGTCCTTGCGCGGATCGATGCGGTGGATGATGTGGGTCGCGTCCGGAATGCCCGGCAGCGGCAACTGCACGAGGATGCCGTGCACGGCCGGATCGGCATTGAGACGGTCGATCAGCGCGATCAGTTCGCTTTCGGTGGTGCCGACGGGCAGATCGAAATCGAAGGCCTGAATGCCCACCTTCTCCGCCGCCCGGCGCTTGTTGCGCACGTAGGACTGCGAGGCCGGATCGCCGCCCACCAGCACCACGGCAAGCCCCGGGCGCGACCCGCCGGACGCGACGCGCGCATCCACGCGCACGCGCAGCTGGTCGAGCAGGGTGTCGGCAATGCGCTTGCCGTCGAGGATACGGGCCGGAATGGAGTCGACGGCGGTCATGCGGGCTCGAGCGTCTGGGGGCCCGCCATTGTCCCCGATTCGGGCCCGGGCTTGCAGGCACCGGCATGCGCCTCGATCCTGTCGGGCTTCCCGCCCCGGAGTTCTTCCCATGGCCGATGCCATCCCCACCCTGTCCGACGACGCCCGCACCCGCGTCGAGGCCGTCGCGTTCCGCCGCCTGCTGTCGCATCTCAACGACGCGCGCCCGGATGTGCAGAACATCGACCTGATGATCCTCGCCGGCTTCTGCCGGAACTGCCTGGCGGACTGGTACCGCGACGCAGCCAATGCGGAAGGCGTGGCGCTGGACAAGGATGCGGCGCGCGAGGCGGTCTACGGGATGCCGTTCGCGGAATGGAAGGCGCAGCACCAGAAGGAGGCGACGCCGGAGCAGCTGGCGGCGTTCGAGGCGGCGCAGAAGAAACACGCGAGCTAGCGATCGCCTGCCGCGCTCCGCCCGTTACCCCGCCGGTGACGAAAGGCTGGGAGGGGGATTTAGGACCGCGCGTGGCCCCACGCCGTCATTCCGGCGAAAGCCGGAATCCATTTTGACTTTGACCTGCAAACTTCCCGGGAAGATCAAGATGGATTCCGGCTTTCGCCGGAATGACGGGTTCAAATGGCGCTGCGGGCTCTTCCCGGAATCCAGGCTCCGCAGGAGGCCGACTGAAAGACGTTCAAGAAAAAGCCCGCCTTCCGGCGGGCTTTTCGCTTGTCACATTGGCCGATGAATCAAGCCACGATCCCCTGCCGCACCGAATCCCGGCTCGGCGGGGCATTCCGCAACGAGGCGATGCGCTCTTCCAGCGGCGGGTGGCTCATCAGCAGCTTCTTCAGGCCGTGGCCCACGCCACCGCTGATGCCGAACGCGGCAATGGTCTTGGGCATCGTGCTCTGGCCGTAGGTCTGGGCCAGGCGCTCGAGCGCGGCGATCATCTTCTCGCGGCCGGCCAGTGCGGCGCCGCCTTCGTCGGCGCGGAACTCGCGGTAGCGCGAGAACCACATCGCGATCATCGAGGCGAACAGGCCGAAGATCATGTCCAGCACGAACACGATCGCGAAGTACGCGATGCCGCCACCGCCGTTGTCGCGGCCACCATTGAGGTAACCGTCGATCGCGCGGCCAACCACGCGGGCCAGGAAGATCACGAAGGTGTTGAGCACGCCCTGCAGCAGGGTCATCGTCACCATGTCGCCGTTGGCGACGTGGGCGACTTCGTGGCCCAACACGGCTTCGGCTTCATCGCGCGTCATCGAGCGCAGCAGGCCCGTCGACACCGCGACCAGCGCGTTGTTGCGGTTGGCACCGGTGGCGAAGGCGTTGATCTCGGGCGCGTCGTAGATCGCGACCTCGGGCATGCCGATGCCGGCCTGCTCGGCTTGGCGACGCACGGTGTTGACCAGCCAGCGCTCGGACTCGTCGCGCGGGTCCTTGATGACGTAGGCGCCCGTCGCGCGCTTGGCCGACCACTTCGAGATCGCGAGCGTGAAGAACGCGCCGCCGAAGCCGAACAGGGCCGCGAACACGAACAGTCCGGCGTAGGTGGACGGATTGATGCCGAAGATCGCCATGACGATGCTGACCAGCGCGAGCACGGCGAGGTTGGTGGCGATGAGTAGGCCGAAACGCTTGAACATTGGGTACCTTGAGTCCGGATGACGCCTGCGCCAGGCGGAGATGGAAACGTGACGCGACAATCTGCGTGCACGAACGCACGATTTCAATTCGGCAGCGTGCAAGGCACAGTGGCGACCCCATGACAGTTCATGTGCCAGACAGTTTGATGCGCGCTTCCGATGCGTCCGCGTATCGCGGACGTTACGCGCCCTCGCCCACCGGTCCACTGCATGCAGGCTCGCTGCTCGCCGCGCTTGGCAGCTGGGTGATGTCGCGACAGGCGCGCGGCAGCTGGGCCGTCCGCATCGAAGACGTCGACCGTCTGCGCGAAGTCACAGGCGCGGCGCAAGGGCAACTGGCGACCTTGCAGGCATTCGGCCTGCAGCACGACGGACCGGTGCTCGTGCAGAGCACGCGCGATGCGCGCTATGCCGCCGTCGTCGACGCTCTGCTCGCGCGCGGGCACGCGTTCGTCTGTCATTGCAGCCGCGCCGATCTCGCCGCAACAAGCGGTCGTCATCTCGGCGTGTGTCGTGCGAGCGGCACGCGCCCCGATCCCGCGATCCGCCTGCGGGTCGAACCGGGCACGACGATCGAGTTCGTCGACGCGATCCGCGGACCCCAGACGCAGCAGGTCGATGTCGAAGTCGGCGATTTCGTCTTGCGTCGCGCGGACGGCTTCTGGGCGTATCAGCTTGCGGTCGTCGTCGACGACGGCGACCAGGGCATTACGGATGTCGTGCGCGGCGCCGACCTGCTCGACTCCACCGCCCGGCAGATCCTCTTGCAGGGAATCCTCGGTCTGCCGACGCCGCGTTACGCGCATCTGCCGCTGCTGCTCGATGGCGACGGCCGCAAGCTGTCGAAATCGGAACTTGCGCTACCCGTCGATGCCCGCGACCCGATGCCCGCGTTGCACGCCGTCTGGCACACGCTGGGGCAAGCGGGGATCGACGCGGACACGCCGTCTGCGTTTCTCGAACACGCGACCGCACGCTTCGACATCGCACGTGTGCCGACGCAGGACATCGTGATTGCTGCATCGCACAACACTGCTGCAACGCGCGATGCATAGACTGCAAAACCCGCTGTCGGACCGGCAGCGCACCCCACAGACGAGGACGGCATGAGCGGACGCGTGGCACTGGTGACCGGCGGCACCGGCGGTATCGGAACGGCAATCGTGAAGCGGCTGGCCGACAACGGCTATCGCGTGGCGACCAATTATCGCAACGCCGAGAAGGCGCAGGCCTGGCAGGCGCAGATGCGCGATGCCGGTTACGAGATCGCGATCGCCTCGGGCGACGTGTCCGATCACGAAGAGGCGGAGAAGATGGTGCGCGATGTCGAAGCGCAGCTCGGCCCGATCGACATCCTGATCAACAACGCCGGCATCACCCGCGACGGCACGTTCCACAAGATGCACGCGCTGCAGTGGCAGGACGTCATCAACACCAATCTCAATTCGGTCTACAACGTCACGCGCCCGGTGATCGAGGGCATGCGCGATCGCAAGTGGGGCCGGATCATCCAGATCAGCTCGATCAACGGTTTGAAGGGCCAGTACGGCCAGGCGAACTACGCCGCGGCCAAGGCCGGCATGCACGGCTTCACGATTTCGTTGGCGCGCGAGAACGCCAAGCTCGGCATCACCGTCAACACGGTCTCGCCCGGCTACGTCGCCACCGACATGGTGATGGCGGTGCCGGAGGAAGTCCGCGCGAAGATCGCCGCCGACATTCCGACCGGTCGCCTGGGCCGCCCGGAGGAGATCGCCTACGCGGTGAACTTCCTGGTCGCCGACGAAGCCGCGTGGATCACCGGCTCGAACCTCGACATCAACGGCGGCCACCACATGGGCTGGTGACGCGCGCCGCGCATCGCGCGCGGACCGACGGCACCGTATGTGCGCGGACGGCCCGCGTCGCGGCGCGGCGCGGCCCCGTTCAGCCCCTTCGTCCAGTTGCGCCCCCCAATCCGCTGCGCCATGCTGCGCAGCATCAAAGGATCAGAGTGTTGGCTTCATGAGCAGTGCCGTGCGCATCATCAAGAAGTACCCGAACCGTCGCCTCTACGATACGGAAATCTCCAGCTACATCACCATCGAAGACGTCCGCCAGCTGATCGTCGACGGCGAGGACTTCGAAGTCCGCGAC
Source organism: Luteimonas sp. Soil_C_16 (assembly GCF_057657295.1). Taxonomy (NCBI): domain Bacteria; kingdom Pseudomonadati; phylum Pseudomonadota; class Gammaproteobacteria; order Lysobacterales; family Lysobacteraceae; genus Luteimonas; species Luteimonas sp. Soil_C_16. The sequence continues at coordinate 327,544 of NZ_JBDGIS010000004.1, forward strand.
GCCAAGATTGGCACCGACATCACCCGCTCGGTGCTGTTGCAGATCATTTCCGAGCACGAGTCCGACGGTGAGCCGGTGCTGTCGACCCAGTTGCTGAGCCAGATCATCCGCTTCTACGGCGATTCGATGCAGGGCTTCATGGGCAACTACCTCGAGCGCTCCATGCAGACCTTCCTCGACCAGCAGCAGCAGTTCCGCCAGCAGATGGGCGGCCTGCTCGGCCAGACGCCGTGGACGATGATGAACCAGCTCACGGAGCGCAACCTCGACCTGTGGAAGGAATTCCAGAAGACGATGGTTGGCGCCGCGACGCCGAGCGCCAAGCCTGCCGATCGCGATCCGCCCAAGCGCGGCCGCTGATCCTTCCGCACCACCGGCACGGCGCGGATTCCGCGCCGTTGTCGTGTCCGCTTCCGGAATCCCCAGCATGACCCAGACACCACGCGTCGCCATCGTCACCGGTGGCCTCGGCGGCATCGGCCGCGCCATCTGCAGGCAACTCGCGCAACGCGGCGTGCACGTCGTCGCCGCCGATCTGCAGGCCGACGCCGCGCGCCTCGATGCGTTCGCGGCCGACATGGCCGGCCTGCCGGTGACCACGCTCGCCGTCGATGTCGGCGATGCCGACGCCTGCGCGGCTGCGATCGCCGACGTCGAAGCGCGCCACGGCCGGCTCGACATCCTCGTCAACGCGGCCGGCATCACCCGCGACGCGACGCTGCGCAAGATGGACACCGCGCAGTGGGACGACGTGCTGCGCATCAATCTCGACAGCGCCTTCCACCTGTGCCGCGCCGCGGTCGAGGGCATGGTCGCGCGCGGCTTCGGCCGCATCGTCAACATCAGTTCGGTCAGTGGCCAGACCGGCAACTTCGGCCAGACCAACTACGCCGCGGCCAAGGCCGGCCTGCACGGGTTCACGATGTCGCTGGCCCGCGAAGTCGCGGCCAAGGGCATCACCGTCAACAGTCTGTCGCCCGGTTATGTCGAAACACCGATGACATCGAAGATGCCGCCCGAGGTGCTCGCCCGCACCGTCGCCAGCGTGCCGGTCGGCCGCGTCGGCCAGCCGGACGACATCGCGCGCGCGGTCGTGTTTCTCGTCGCCGACGATGCCGGTTACATCACCGGCATCAACCTGCCGGTCAACGGTGGTTTGTTGATGGGGTTCTGAGTCAGGCGCGCGACGCTCAGAACGCGCGTTCGAGCACGGCGGGATCGTAGGGTCGGCAATCGCCCTCGAAATTGCCCGGTGATCCCGAGAAATAGAGCACGCCATTGATGCGATCGATCTCGATGCGCGCCGACGCAATCATGTTGAAACGCAGCTTGGCAGTGATCTGCTCTTCGGCGATCACGAGATCCTGCAGCGGAATCCACCCGTCGACGCTGTTCCGGGTCGGCGCGGAAAGCGCTTCGGGCAGTTGCACAGTGCCTTGCCCACCGTCGAGCTTCAGCCGCACGCGTCCGTCCCCGGAACGCCCGACCGTCCCGCCCGATTTCCACCACCCGCCCTCGCACAAGAGATTGAGGGCCGACGACGCACCTGCCGTCGTATCGGATGGTTGCGCGATTGCAGCGCTGCAGAATCCAAGCGTCATGGCTGCCAGCAGATAACGTCGCATCGGGTCTTCCTTGTCAGAACCAGCGTGGGATCAGCGAAGCGCGGTCGCCGTCTCGCCCTGCGCGTCTTCGCAGAATTTCGCGCGGTACTCCAATGCCTTGGGCATCAGCGCTTCCAGCGTCTGGATGCGGGTCCCGGGATTGGGATGCGTGGACGAGAATTCCGGCGGCGCCTGTCCACCGCTGGCCTCGGACATGCGTTCCCACAGCGGCACGGCTTCACGCGGATCGAAGCATGCGGCGGCGGCGAGCATCAGGCCGACGTTGTCGGCTTCGGTTTCGTGCTTGCGCGCGTACGGCAGCAGATAGCCGTAGCCCATCGCGGCCATGACCATCTGTTGCTGCTGCGGATCCATGCCGCTCATCGCGCCGGCCATCTGGCCGACCTGGGTCAGCTTTTGCTGGGCCATGCGCTGCGCGCCGTGGCGCAGCAGCGCGTGGGCGATCTCGTGGCCCATCACCACGGCCAGCGCATCGGCGTTCTTCGCCACCGGAATCAGACCGGTGTAGACCGCCATCTTGCCGCCCGGCAGGCAGAAGGCATTGGCCTGGTCGGATTCGAGCACGTTGACCTCCCACTCGAAGCTCTGCGAGAAGCGGGTCGGTTCCAGCCCGTGTTCGCGTGCGAGTTCGGCTTCGACGACGTCGACCTTGGCGATCAGGCGTTCGGCGATCAGGCGGACTTCTTTCGAGATCTCGCTGTCGGGATCGACCGGCCGCTCCTGGCCAAGGATTTCCTGGTAGGCCTCCAAGCCCAGCGCCTTCTCCTGCTTCACGTCGAGCGTGCGATCGATCAGCACGGTCTCGCCGGTGACCGGGTCCACGCTCTGGTTGGAGAAGTAGTAATAGGCGCCGTAGCCCGCGAACAGCAGTAGGACGATGAAGCGCATGCCGAAGCGGCGCCGCGGCGCGCGTCCGGGCTGACGACGGTCACCGCCGCCGAAAGGATCCTGTCTCATCTCGCCTCCCCTGACCGGTCGCCCGGCTCAACGTCAAAGTTCGCGTACCACGCGGAAGCCGAGTCTCGCATTAGTCGTGTCAACCTGCGCGAGTGCCCGCCAGCTGGTCCGGGTCTGCGCCGGCGAGCTCGCCCAGGAGCCGCCGCGGATCACCTGGTCGCGGCAGCCGGGATTGACCCAGGCCGAGCCGTCGCCGGGTGCGCGCCGGTAGGTCGCGTGCCAGCAGTCGGCCATCCACTCGCTGACGTTGCCGGCCAGATCGTGCACGCCCCAGGTGTTGGGTTCGAAGCTGCCGACCGGCGCCGGGCCCCAGTAGCCGTCTTCGTAATCGGGGAACGCGTTGCCCCAGGCGCGCCCGCCCGGCGAGCGGTCCAGCGCGCCGGTCATGTTGCCGGCGCCGTCGGGCGGCGTGCCCTCGCCCCAGGGATAGCGTTCGGCGGTGCCGTTGCGGTACGCATACTCGAATTCCGCTTCGCTCGGCAGCCGGTAGCGGCGGCCGCTCTGCGTCGACAGCCAGTCGACATAGGCCTGCGCGTCCTTGGCGCTGACGTGCAGCACCGGCATCGTGTCGCCGGCCGGACGGCCGACGTAGTCGGAGCGCCAGTCGACGTTGCTGCGACGCAGGAAATTGCCGGTGCGCTCGTCATAGGCCAGCGAGAAGCCGCGCCGCACCGCGCGCGACTGGTAGCCCGTGGCATCGACGAAGCGGCGGAACTCGCCCACCGACACTTCGCGCACGCCCATTGCGAAGCCGCGTTCGAACCGTACCGGGTGCCGCGGCGATTCGTTGTCTTCGGCGTCACGGTCGCCGGGCAGCGCACCCATCATGAAACCGCCGTGCGGCAGCACGACGACCTGCGGCCCGCGCGCGCCGCCTTCCAGGGCATCGGTGAACACCTGTCCCGGGCGGAAATCGCCGTAGTGCACGGTGCGGTCGATGCGTTCGCGCAGATCGTTGACCACCGGATCGCCCGGTTCGGCGATGCCGATGATCTGGGCCAGCCGTTCGCGTGCGACCGCCACGCCGTTGATGTTCGGCAGCGCGTCGACGCCTTCGTCGCGCAGCCGGCGGATGTGCGCGGCGCGCATCCGCTCCAGGCGTTGCTCGGCGTCTCCGACGGTCGGAAAGCCGGGCCGGATCGTCGTGGCATGCGCGAGCCAGCGCGAGGCGCCGCTGTAGTTCGCTTCGTCGGCCGCCAGTTCCGCGCGGCGGATCATCGCGCTCTCCACCGCGGCCATGCCCTGCAGCGCACGCGGTTGCCCGGGGCGCAGCGCCGCGGCTTCGCGGAACAGCGCCAGCGCGCCGCCGCCCGCCTCGCCCAGTTCACCGGCCTGCAACGCCCGTTCGGCCGCCCGGTTGAGTTCCCACAGCCGGTCGCTGTCGTCGACACGTTCGAGATAGCGCACCACCGCCTCGTCACCGGCCGCGAGATACCGCGCCACTGCGGCGAAATCGTGCGCGGCGCGCATGCCGGCGATCGAATCGAGTTCGTCGGCCTCCACCAGCGCCTGCGTGCCGAGTGCGAGCAGCCGTGCCTGCGCACGTTGCAGGCCGCTGCGCGCGGCGCGTGCGCTGTCGGGCCGCTGCGCCAGCGCGAGATACAGCGGGATCGCCGAGGTCGGCGTCGCATACAGATCGTCGGCCGCCATCGCGGCGCGTGCCTGATCCAGCGCTTCGGCGTCGCCGTCTTCGGCGATGACCACCGGCGGCGGCGTCCAGTTGAGTTGCGGCACCGCCGCGTCGTCGCCAGTGATGGTCACGCTGCCGTCGCCGGGCGCGACATCGGTGTCGGCATCGCCTTTGCAGCCCGCCAGCACGAGCACGCCCAACAGGCCGACGACGAAGAAACTGCGCAAACGGGGCTCCCTGGACCGCATCGCGCCAGATTAAGCCATCGCGGCCGTGGCGGCGATGCGAGCACGCCCGCGATTGCCGCCACCGGCCCGCACCGCTAGGCTTTCGCGCATGTCATCTCCCAACGCTGCCTGGATCGACGATCCGGCGATCCTGCGGGCCCGCCTGCCCGACGCCCCGACCCGCATCGGTCTGGATACCGAGTTCATCCGCGAACGCACGTTCTGGCCCCAGCTTGCGCTGGTGCAGATCGCGTTCGAAGGTGCCGACGGCATCGAAGTGCTGCTGGTCGATCCGCTGGCGCCGGGCATCGCCGAAGCCCTGCGTCCGCTGCTCGCCGATCCGTCGATCCTCAAGATCATGCACAGCGCCAGCGAGGACCTCGTCGCCTTCGGCCACGCCTGCGGCGCGGTGCCGGCGCCGCTGTTCGACACCCAGATCGCCGCCGCGCTGTCGGGCACGGGTGCGGGCATGGGCTATCAGCGACTGGTGCAGGACACGCTGGGCATCGCGCTGGCCAAGGGCGAGACGCGTTCGGACTGGCTGCGGCGTCCGCTGTCGGCGACCCAGCTCGACTATGCGGTGGACGACGTCGCGCATCTGTTCGCGCTGCACGACGTACTCGCCGGCAAGCTCGACGCACTCGGCCGCGCGGACTGGCTGGTCGAGGACTGCGCCAGGCTCGTCGCCACCGCCGGCAACATGGAAGGCGATCGCTGGCCGCAGCTCGGCGGCCGCGCGGGCCTGTTCCTCGACGCGGACGCACAGCGCCGTCTCGCCCGCCTGCTGCGCTGGCGCGAGACCTACGCACGCACCACCGACCGGCCGCGCAGCTGGATTCTCGACAACGAACTGGCCACTCTGCTCGCCCGCGATCCGCCTGCGGACATGGCCGCGCTGCAGCAGCGGCTGGATACGCACCCCAAGGCGCCGCGCAAGCTGACCCATGTGATCTGGCAGGCGCTGACCACCGAGCTGCCGGACGAGGCGGAGATGCCGCTCTCGCGCGGCGAGGAACCCGATCGCAAGCAGCTCAAGCGCCTGCAGCAGGCGGTGGCCGCGCGCAGCGCGGAGATCGGCCTGCCCGACGGCGTGCTCGCCTCGCGCAAATGGCTCGAAGCGCTGGTCGAAGGTGCGGACTGGCCGGGCGCGCTGTCGGGCTGGCGCCGCGGCCAGCTGGAACCGTCGCTGGCGCCCTTGCTCGACAGGGCTGGCGAGCCCGCAGCGGGGACCGTATAATCGCCACGCATCATGTGGGGCCATAGCTCAGCTGGGAGAGCGCGTCGTTCGCATCGACGAGGTCAGGAGTTCGATCCTCCTTGGCTCCACCACTCGATACCGCCGGAAAGCCAGGACCCAGGTCCTGGCTTTTCTGCTTTTCGCTTCCGGAAAGTCTCGCGCGATCAGGCGCGGTACTGCTTCTCTTCGACGAAGCGCGAACCGGCGAGCCGGTTGATCGTGTTCTTGACCTCGACCCGGGCGCCGTTGTGCCGTGCGACCGCGCGGGCGAGTTCGACGAATTCGTCGCCGAAATCCTGCGCGGCTTCCTTCGCGCGCAGCGCGTCCTGCACGTCCCACATGCGCGTGTTGGCCTCGCGCAATGCGGTCTTGAGTTCGGCCATCTCCGGCTGCCTGTCCGCGAGCGGCGCCCACAGCGGCAGCAGGCCGTCGAGTTCGGTGCGGACGTTGGCCAGCTTCTGCGCGTCGCCGATGCGCTCGGCCTTGATCTCGAGGATGGTGATCTTGTCGGCGAGTTCGCCGATCGACACCGGGGCCAGAATCGTGCTCACGGGAGGTCCTCTTGTTCGCGCAGATGGGGCCGGACATGGTAACGCGGCGCTGAAGACGCTTCGCGCAACGCGCATTCGAACGCGCCTGCGTTACGGAGCGTGCTGCATCGCGGCGTAAACTGTACGCCGGCGCGATCGGCGCCGTGTGTGTGGAGCTGCCGTGCGTTTCAAGGACCGCCTGCCCGTGTGGCTGCACGACTGGCTCGACATCGTCCTGCCGATCGGCCAGATCCTGCTGATCCTGATCGTCGCCTGGCTGCTGCGGCTGCTGGTGCGCCGGATCATCGAACGCATCGGCCACCGCTACACGCTGCCGGTCGAGGCCGTCGTCGGCGGACGCCGCGTCACCTCGTTCCTAATCTATGCCGCGGCGCTGCTGCTGATCCTCGAACGCATGGGCGTGTCGGGCACGGTGCTGTGGACGGCGTTCACGGGCTTCGCCGCGGTCGCGGCGGTCGCGTTCTTCGCCGCGTGGAGCGTGCTGTCGAACATCTTCTGCACGATGCTGATCCTCACCACGCGTCCGTTCCGCCTCTACGACCACGTCGAGCTGCTGGAGAACGGCGAGAAACCCGGCCTGCGCGGCCAGGTGGTCGACATCAACCTCGTCTACACCACGCTGCGCGAGACCGACGACGGCGATGGCGCCGGCACTAGCCTGCAGATTCCCAACAGCCTGTTCTTCCAGCGTGCGCTGCGCCGCTGGCGTGGCGGCGCGCTGCCTGCGCCGCGTGGCGGCACCAGCACCGGCGACCCGCTGGACGTCTGAAGCGTCGCGCGCTTCAGGCCAGCGCCGCGGTCACGATGATCTCGATGCGCCAGCCCGGATCGGCGAGCCTGCCTTCGATCGTGGCGCGCGCCGGGCCCTGACCGGCCACGACCCAACGGTCCCATTCGGCGTTCATGCCGGCGAAGTCGGCGATGTCGGCGAGCACCACCTGCGCCTGCAGGATGCGGGTCTTGTCGCTGCCGGCCTGCGCGAGCAGCGCGTCGATGGCCTCGAGGACTTCGCGCGTCTGCGTGCCGATGTCGGCGCCTCTGGTCTCGGGCACCTGCCCGGCGCAGTAGACGACGTGGTTGTGGATCGTGGCCTCGGACATGCGCGGGCCGGCGTCGATGCGCTTCATGGGACTGCCTCGGAATGCGGGGGCGCCCATGCTGGACGGCGCGCGCGTCGACGACAAGCCGACGCGCGCCGTCAGCCCTCGCGCTCGCCCGGCACCGCGGTGTCGCCGCCCAGCACTTCGCGCACGTAGAGCCGCTTGACCAGCACATAGACGACCACCGTCAGCGGCGCGGCCAGCAGCAGACCGGCGGCGCCCTGCAGGCTGCCGAAGATCACCAGCGAGAACAGCAGCAGTGCGGGCGGCAGTTCGACGGCGCGTTGCTGGATCAGCGGCTGCAGCACGTTGCTCTCGATCTGCTGCAGCACCACGTACAGCGCGATCGTCGCGAAGCCGACCTGCGGGCTGACGGTGAAGGCCAGCAGGATGCCGGGAATGGCGGCAACGATCGGCCCGATGATCGGCACGAAGTCGAGCAGGAACGCGATCAGCGCGAGCGCGAACGCCGCCGGCACGCCCAGCAGCCACAGACCGATGCCGGTCATGATGCCGACGACCAGCATCGCGACCAGCTGGCCGCCCAGCCACAGGCGCAGCGCACGGCCGCTGGAATCGAGCGCATCGGCCGCGGCCTTCTTCGCCGACGGCGGCACCAGATGCAGCAGGCCGTTGCGGTACATCTCCGGCTGCGCGGCGATGTAGATCGCGCCGACCAGCACGAGGAACATGTCGATCGTGCCGCTGGAGACCGTCATCGCGATCGCGCCGGCGCCGCTGGCGATGCGGCCCATGTTGTCGCGGATGGCGTCGAGCTGTTCCTGCACCAGACTGCCGACGCTGGTTTCGCCGAGCCACTGCTGGAACTGCGCGTACGCTGACGGGAGCGTCTCGGTCAGCGTGGCCAGCTCACGCGTCGCCTGCGCGCCGAACATCCATAGCAGCAGCCCCAGCCCGCCGATCAGTACCACCAGCACGATCGCCAGCGCCACGCCGTGCGGCATCGGCACGAAGCGCCGGAGCAGGCCCGTCAGCGACAGCAGCAGCGCGGCCACGACGATCGCGCCGAACACCAGCATGAAGACCGGCGTGAGCGCCCAGCACAACACAAGCACCGCGAGCAGTGCGAGGACGATCAGAACTTGACGGGTGAAGTACGCGAGATCCTGCGACGCGGGCATGGTCGATCCGATGAGAAAGGGGCCGCGTCACGACGCGGCGCCTCTTGTCCCATATCGCGCGTGCAAATCCGGTGGAGCGCTCAGCGCAGCTGGCTGTCCTTGCTGCCGCGGCGGTTGTAGCCGCTGTGCGCGTCGTCATCGTCGTGCGCGGCCTGGCACGCGACGCACAGGCGTACACCGGGCACGGCGCGCCGTCTCGCTTCGGGAATAGGCGCGTCGCATTCTTCGCAATGCATCAGCCCCGGCCCGCTGCGCAGCTGGCTGCGGGCACGTTCGATCGCATCTTTCACGGTGGCGTCGATCTGATCCTGCACCGCGCCATCGCCTGCCCAGCCCGTGGCCATGACGGCCTCCTGCATGTCGCGTGTTGACGAAGTGTGGACGCTAGCAGGCACCGCGTTGACCCGGGATGAGCGGCGTCCCCGGTCATAATGGCGTCGATTCCGCTGGAGGACCGACATGGCCCTGACCCTGCTGCTGCGCTGCACCGATCTCGAACGTACCCGCGCGTTCTACACCGCCCTGCCCGGTTTCTTGCTGGCGCCTTCGACCGGCGACACCCTGACCGTCACCGGCCACGGCGCACGTATCGTCTTCACCGCCGCCGATCTGTGGCACCGCGCGCCCACGCTGACCGGCACGCTGTACTTCACCGTCGCCGACATCGATGCCGCCTTCGCCCAGACGCAGGGCCGCGCGCAGCTCGCGTGGACGCTGCAGGACATGCCCTACGGTGCCCGTGAGTTCGGCATCGTCGACTGCAACGGCTACATCCTGGCGTTCCAGCAAGGCGCCTGAGATGCCTGAAGTACGCACGCCTCGGCTCGCCATCGTCGGTGGCGGGCCGGCCGGCCTGTTCGCCGCCGAGCGCGCGCGCGCGGCGGGACTGGATGTGGATCTGTTCGAAGCCAAGGGCTCGGTCGGGCGCAAGTTCCTGATCGCCGGCAAGGGCGGCTTGAACCTCACCCATTCCGAACCGCGCCCTGCGTTCGATGCGCGTTACGGCGCGCGCGATGCGGCAGTGGGCGTCTGGCTGGATCGTTTCGATGCACAGGCCCTGCGCGACTGGGCCGCGGCGCGCGGCGTCCCGACCTTCGTCGGCAGTTCCGGGCGCGTGTTTCCCGAAGATCTCAAGGCCGCGCCGCTGCTGCGCGGCTGGGTGCGGCAGCTGCGGGAAGACGGCGTGCGCTTCCACGTGCAGCATCGCTGGACCGGCTGGGACGATGCCGGCGCGCTGGTGTTCGAGACACCGGCGGGCAACGTGACGCACACGGCCGACGCAACGCTGCTCGCGATGGGCGGCGCCAGCTGGCCCGAGCTTGGATCGGACGGCCGCTGGCAGCCGGTGCTCTCGGCGCGCGGCGTCGACGTGGCGCCGCTGGTGCCGGCGAACTGCGGCTTCGACATCGGCTGGAGCGCGCATCTCGCCGAACGTCACGCCGGTGCACCGCTGAAACCGGTCGTGCTGCACTGGACCGGCCTCGACGGCACGCCACATGCGCTGCAGGGCGAATGTGTGTTGACGACGACCGGCATCGAAGGCAGCGCGATCTACGCGATTTCCGGCACCTTGCGCGACACCATCGCCCGCGATGGCAGCGCGCTGCTGGAACTGGATCTGACGCCCGGGCGTGACCTCGCGCGCCTGCAGTCCGATCTGGCGCGCTCGCGCGGCCGCCGCAGCGTCGGCGAACATCTGCGTCGCGCGACGGGTCTCGATGCCGCGAAGACGGGATTGCTGTTCGAACTGCTCGACCGCGCCGCGCTGGACGATCCGGCGAAGACGGCTGCGGCGATCAAGCGCCTGCCGCTGCGACTGCAGGCGCCGCGACCGATCGCCGAGGCGATCAGCAGCGCGGGTGGCGTGCGTCTGGAGGCGACCGGCGATGCCTTGATGCTCGAGGCCCTGCCCGGCGTGTTCGTCGCCGGCGAGATGCTGGACTGGGAAGCGCCGACCGGCGGGTATCTGCTGACGGCCTGCTATGCGAGTGCAGCCGTCGCGGTGGATGGCGTGCTGGCGTGGCTGCAGCGCCGGGTGCCGGCCGCCTGACAGGCGCGACGCAGCTTCAGTCCAGCGACTCCGAAAGCTGGAATTCGGATTCGAAACGTCGCGGGCGTCCGTCGAGCGGATCGTCGAATGCGAGTGCGCGGGCCAGCAACTGCAGCGGCGGCCGCGTGTCGTCGACGTCGTCCTGCAACGTCGGATACCAGGGGTCGTGCAGGATCGGCGCGCCGAGCGCAGCCATGTGCACGCGCAACTGGTGCTTGCGTCCGCTGACCGGCGACAGGGCGTAGCGCCACGTCCGGGTGCCGCGTTCGCGCACGTCGATGTGCGTCTCGCTGTTCGGCATGCCATCGACCTCGGCCATGCGGAAGAACGGCTCGCCGCGCTCGATGCGGCTGTGGCGCGTCATCGGGAAGACGAGTCCGGGCAACGGCGGCGCCAGCGCCTCGTAGGTCTTGGTGATGCGCGATTCGCGGAACAGCGCCTGATAGGCGGCGCGGCTCGCGGGATCGGCCGAGAACAGCACCAGCCCCGCGGTGCCGCGATCGATCCGGTGCAGCGGCACGAGCTCCGGATTGCCGAGCGTCGCCACCAGCCGCGTGAGCAGTGTCTGGGTGACGAAGGCGCCGGTCGGCGCGACCGGCAGGCCATGCGGCTTGTCGGCGACCACGAGGTGCGAATCGACATGCAGGATGTGTTCGGCCGCATCGATCACCGGTTCGTCGACGACTTCGCGGTAGTAGCCGATCTCGGCGCCCAGGCGATACGGCGTCTGTGCCGTGACCGGATCGCCCTGCGCATCGAGCACCCTGCCCCGCGCGATGCGGTCGCGCCAGATCGACGGATCGATCTGCGGAAAGTGCGCGACCAGCGCATCGAAAACGGTGATCCACGGACCCGGCGGCAGTTGCAGCCGGCTCGCCGGCACGCCGTCTCGCGGCGGAAACCGCGGGCGGCTCATGCGCGAGAACGGAGATCAGTCGGTTTCATCGGCCTCTTCGCGGCCCTGCTGGCGGATCACCGCTTCCTGGCGCGCATCCTCGATCGACCACAGGATCGCGCCGGTGTCGGCCTTGCGCGTGTCGAACACGAACGTGCCGGTCAGCGGCGTATCGGCCTTCAGGTCACCCGCCTCGTACAGCGCCCACATCTCCTCGCCGTAATGCGTGTCGGCAAGCTCCGGCGCGAAGCGCGCGAGCGTGTCGCGGATGTTGTGCACGTCGCGCAGCAGCATGTCGCGCGCGGCGTTGTTGCCGGCCGCGCTGACGACCTGCGGGAAATCGATCAGCACCGGGCCGTCGGGCGTGGCCAGCACGTTGTACTCGGACAGATCGCCGTGGACCATGCCCAGCACCAGCATCCGCACGACATCCCGCACCAGCATCAGATGCCATTCGCGGGCCTGGTCGGGTTCGAGGTCCACCTCGGCCAGGCGCGGCGCGCTGAAGCCGTCGGCGTCAGTGACCAGATCCATCAGCAGCACGCCGTGGAAGAAACCGTAGGGCTGCGGGACGCGCACGCCGGCCTCGGCCAGGGCGTAGAGCGCATCGACCTCGGTGGTCTTCCACGCGGCTTCCTGCTCGCGGCGGCCGAACTTGGTCGCTTTGCCCATCGCACGCTGCTCGCGGCTGCCGCGGACCTTGCGGCCTTCCTGGTACTGCACGCGCGCCTGGAAACTGCGCTGCGCCATGTCCTTGTAGACCTTCGCGCAGCGCACCTCGTCGCCGACCTGGACGACGTAGACCGATGCCTCCTTGCCGCTCTTGAGCGGGCGCAGCACGGCGTCGATGATGCCGTCCTCGATCAGTGGCTGCAGTCCCTGCGGGATCTTCATGGTGCCGTGGGGCTCCGGGTGTGGCCCGACATTGTGCGGCCTGCGCCGGCCGCGCGCCCGAACGGCACCCGACCGGCGCGACGCCTCAACGTGCGGACAACCCCATCTCCTCGAGCAGCGCCGGCGCCGGATACACCTTGGCCATCAGCCAGCGCATGTAGCGCATGTCGACGTGGATCGCGCGCTTGTAGCGCGGATCGAACCACCAGCTCGCGCTGACGGACTCCCAGTTGCTGTCGAAGTTCAGGCCGACCAGTTCGCCACGCGCATTGAGCACCGGCGAGCCCGAGTTGCCGCCGGTGGTGTCGAGGTTGGTCAGGAAGTTCACCGGCTGGGTGCCGAGCGAGGCTTCGGCGGTGCCTTCGAAATCGCCCTTGGCGATCGCATCGAGCAGCGGCTGCGGCGCGTCGAACGGCACCTGCCCGGTGTTCTTCTCGACGATGCCGGCGACGGTGGTCACCGGCGAGAACGCCACCGCATCGCGCGGCGCCAGCGCTTCGACCTTGCCGTAGCTCACGCGCAGCGTGCCGTTGGCATCCGGATACACCGCGCGGCCCTGCTGCGCGCGCCAGGCGAACAGCGCACGCATGTACGCCGGGCGCAGCCGCAGCTGTTCGCCTTCGCGGGTCTTGCGCGCGTCCTCGGCATCGAGCTGCGCGGCGACCAGCTGCGCGGCCAGTGCGAGCAGCGGATCGTCGGCCAGCGGACGACCGGCGCGGGCATCGGCGAAGCGCGACAGGCGCTGCGCTTCTTCGCCCAGCGTCGTGCGCGCGTAGACCGTGTCCAGCGCCGTCTTGAGCGATTCGGGCGTGCGGCCGAACGCGGCGTCGAAGGCCGGCAGACGCTGCGCATCGGGCAACTGCTGGTAACGGCCGACCAGCACGCCGAGTACGGCCTTCTCCGCCGACGGCGCATAGCGACGCTGGGCCTGACGCAGCACGCCCTCGATCAGCGCATGGTCGCGCTGCTGGTAGCCGGTCTCGCGCGCGGCATCGTCGGCCTTCGCCGATTCGATGCGCAGGCGTTCGAGCAGCAACGCCGAGCGCAGCAGCTGGGTCTGGCTGGCGACGAGGGTCAGCAACTGGTCGCGCGCGCCTGCGGCATCGGCTTCGCCGAGGATCGCCTGCAACGCCGCGATGTCGCTCGCGTCCTCGCCGGTGGTTGCGGCCAGCATCGCGGTCTCGTCCTCGCCGCGCAGGCGCACCGCGTCGCTGCGCAGCAGGCCCTCGAGCTCGCCCGCCGCGCGCTTGCGGTTGTTCTTCAGCGACTGCAGCTGCGAGGCGTAGCGCGTGCGGATGTCGGCGTCATCGGCGCCGGCGGTCTCGACGGCGTCGATCAGCGCATCGAACACCGCCACGCGCTGCGGCAGCACGCGCGCGACCTGGGCATCGAACTCGGCCGCGGTGCGATGGCGGAAGGTCGTGCCCGGATAGCCGGCGAGCATCGCGTAATCGCCGGCGTGCAGGCCGCCGCGGGCGATCTGCAGATGCGCCGGCGGTGCGTACGGCACGTTGTCGGCGCTGTAGTCGGCCGGCTTGCCGTCGCGGCCCACGTAGGCGCGCAGCAGGGTGAAATCGCCGGTGTGGCGCGGCCACATGAAATTGTCGATCTCGTCGCCGTAGTTGCCGATCGCACGCGGTGGCGCATAGACCAGACGCACGTCGCGCAGCTCCAGCTGGCGGATGCGATAGAAGTCGGTGCCGTAATACATGTTGGCGACGCTGCAGCGCACCTCGCCCGACGCCTCGCACGCGGCGACGATGCGTTTGCCGGCGGCGTCCACCGCATCAAAGTACGCACGACCGGTCTTGCCACGCGCCTCGGCCAGCACTTCATCGGTGACCTTGTCGAAGCCAACCGTCACCAGCACGCGGAAGTCGGGATTCGAAGGCCGCTCGTCGCCGCGGCCTTCGGCGATGAAGCCGCCGTCGATGATGTTGCGCTCGGCGCTGCTGTTGTACTGGATCACGCCGTAGGCGACGTGGTGGTTGGTCAGCAGCAGGCCTTCATCGGAAACGAAGGCGCCGGTGCCACCGCCGACCTTGACCACGGCGCTGAGCGGCGGCGCGGTGACGTCGGCCAGCGCGTCGGCACGCCCGCGGAACCCCGCCTCGCGCATCGGCTTGGCGATGTCCGGCAGCTGGGTCGGCATCCACATGCCTTCATCGGCATGTGCGGTCACGGCGGACAGCGCGAGGCCGGCGGCAAGCGCGGCGGTGGCAGGACGGCGGAGCGGCATACGGGGATCCGATAGAAACTGGCGAGCCGCGACCTTAGCCAGCGGTCGCGGCCGGGGCAACGGTCGGAGGTCATGGAGCAGCGGCGGATGCGACCCGCCCGGGCCCTTCCCTCCGGACACAGGGCTTCGCTCAATCGGCGTGCAACGCCGCCGTCACCCGGGTCGCGCCGGTACCATCGCGCCGGCCATCGCTCGCCCGCAGGTACAGGCCCCGGTGGCGACAGACATCGATGTCGCTGTAGAGCAGCGTGCGGCCGTCGCGGAAGCCGATCCGGAAATCCTGGACGCAATGCGCACGGGAAATTTCCACTGTCGCCACATTGAAGCCGCCCCGTAGTGGCGCGATTGCGATCGGTACGAACCCGGGATCGCCGGCGGGCGCCGACGAGGCCGAGACGACGCTGTCGTGACTGACGTTGATCAGATCGAAGTAGCGCATCCCGGCGTCTCCGGCACGCGCATCGGAGGCATGGGACACGGTCGCGAGCAACGCGACCAGGGCGAGGGTGTGCGCGATGGACATGGCGGTGGCTCCGGTGCAGGAATGGGACCGGAGGCAGACGATCCACGCTCCGGCACCGGCATCAGGCCGCGTCGTGGTGGCGCCGGAAAGCGATTCGGGACGAATCGTCGTACCGGACGTGCCAATCGTAGTGCGACGCCGCCATCGCTTCCGGCCCCCCGCGAATGCACCTAGGATGCGGACGTCCCCTGCA
This sequence comes from Luteimonas sp. Soil_C_16, assembly GCF_057657295.1. Lineage (NCBI taxonomy): Bacteria > Pseudomonadati > Pseudomonadota > Gammaproteobacteria > Lysobacterales > Lysobacteraceae > Luteimonas > Luteimonas sp. Soil_C_16. The sequence continues at coordinate 342,807 of NZ_JBDGIS010000004.1, forward strand.
GGAGACGCGCGGTACCACGCCGACCGCTCGACCCGTACGCCACGACCGCTCAAGCGACATCGACACCGGAGCAGCATGAAGATTCGCCTGGGCAGCCACGAAATCGGCCTGTTCCACTACCTCGCGCTGTGGACGGCGATCGCGGTGCTGTTCGCCCTGCAGAACAGACTCAACGGCGGCTCGCCGAACACCCGCTGGCCGCTGTGGGACGTGCTCCGCTGGTCGTTGATCGTCTGGTACACCTGGGCGGCCCTTGCGCCCATCGTGTTTCGTCTGGCCGAGCGCTACCCGGTGCGCGCCACGCTGCGCTTCTACGGACTGCGCACCCAGCTGCTGATCAGCCTGGGCATGACAGGGCTCGCGATGATGATCGGCGCGATGGTTTCGACGCTGTTCGAGCCCAGCGGCTTCTACGAGCAGCTGGGGTACTTCATCGAGCAGCACTTCGCCATCGGACTGCTGACCTACTGGCTGCTGTTCGCGGTCCAGCAGGCCATCCATTTCCACGCCGAGAAGGCGCGACGCGAACTGGAGGCCAGCCGGCTGGCCACCGACCTCGCGCGATCGCGCCTGCTGGCGCTCAAGTCGCAGCTGCAGCCGCATTTCCTGTTCAACACATTGCACGCCATCGTGACCCTGCTCGACGAAGACAAGGTGTCCGCCGAGGACATGCTGCTGCGCCTGAGCGAACTGCTGCGCGCATTCCTGGAGGATTACGATGGCCAGGAAATCAGCCTGCGCCAGGAACTCGTGCTGCTGGATCTGTATCTCGGCATCCAGCGCACGCGCTTCAAGGACCGCCTGACCACGCGCATCTACATCGCGCCGGACACGCTCGACTGCGCGGTGCCCAGCCTGATCCTGCAGCCGATCGTCGAGAACGCGATCCACCACGGCATCGGCAAGCGCGTGGGCGCGGACTGCATCGAGATCGAGAGCCGGCGCGAAGGCGGCACGCTCTACCTGGACGTGCGCAACCGCAACAGCACGCTCGAAGACCCGGGTGCTGCCGGCGGCAATGGCGACATGGACCGCGATGCCACCGGGGTACCCAGCCACGGCATCGGCCTGTCCAACACCCGCCTCCGATTGCAGGAACTGTACGGCGATGCCGCGCAGGTGCGCCTGGATATCACCTGGCCACAAGGCGTCGCCTGCCGCATCCAGTTGCCCTTCCGCAGATTCGAGGAAGAGGAGACGGCCGCCTCTTTCGCCGACGGCACGCATGCCGACCCGCTCGATGACGACGACGCCCCGGAACTGCCGCGCGCATGAGGATCACCGCACTGGTCGTCGACGATGAGCCGATCGCCCGCCTGGCCATCGTGCGCCTGCTGCGCGACGACCCGCAGATCGAGGTGATCGGCGAGTGCGGCGACGGCGTCTCCGCGGTGGAGGCGATCCGTCACGGTTCGCCGGATCTGGTGTTTCTCGACATCCAGATGCCCGGCATCACCGGACTCGACGTGGTCGCGACGATCGGCGCGGCGCGCATGCCGGCGACCGTCTTCGTGACCGCCTACGAACAATTCGCGGTGCGCGCCTTCGATGCCAACGCCGTCGACTATCTGGTCAAACCTTTCGCCCGCGAACGGTTCGCCGATGCGCTGCGCCGGGTCAAGACCCGATTGGCGGCACCGCAGGACACCAGCGCCGACACGGCCGCGCGGATCATGCAGGCGCTCGATGCCCTCCGGCAGCGCGACGACTACCTCGCGCGCATTCCGGTGCGCGAGGACGACCGCGTGGTCTTCGTCGATGTCGACGACATCATCTGGATCCGATCCAACCGCAACAGCGTGCAGATCCACGTGCCCGGCCGCGTGCACGAGCTCCGCGAAACCATGACCGCGCTGCAGGCCCGTCTGGATCCGCGTCGCTTCGCGCGCGTGCATCGCTCGGCGATCATCAACATCCAGCGCATCAAGACCATCGACCCCTGGTTCAACGGCCACCACGTGGTCACGATGGACAACGGCCAGCAGCTGCGCATGAGCCGCTATCAGAACGACACCTTCCTGCGTCCTGTGACGACGCAGCGTCCCGGTAGCCAGGCGCCGGACACGGCCGGATGAGCGCCAGCGGCGAGCGACTGCGGGCGCGTTCCGGGAGGCCCGTGCCGGTCCCGCGACACCGCGATTTCGTCTACCGCTCGTCCGCCGGACGCACCCGCCAGACGGGGGTCATCGTGACGGTCTGCGACTCGCTCATCAGCTGCAGTTCGCCGTCCTGGATCATCGCGGTCAGACGCATGCTCCGCTGCAGCAGACCGACCGCCTCCTCGATCTTCGCCGGGTCGAGATCGACCACGGTGAGGTTCTTCAGCCGCGTGAGCGAATTCGCGATCCGCTCCCACCAGATCTGCGCGGCATTGCCGCTGTAGTTCACCACCACGACCTGGCGCGAGCGTCCGCTGGCCTTGCGGATGCGGCTCTCGTCCGGCTGGCCGAGATCGATCCACTGCTCGATGTCGCCGGTGTAGTCGCGGCGCCACAGATCCGGCTCTTCCTCGTTGCTGAGGCCGCGACCGAATTCGAGGCGTTCGTCGGCGAACAGCGCGAAGGTGATCAGCCGCACCATCAGACGCGCTTCGGTCTCCGACGGGTGCTGCGCCAGCACGAGGTCATGCGAGGCGTAGTAATGCCGGTCCATGTCGGTGACCTGGAGTTCGGCTTTGTAGACGGTGGCCTTGGGCGCCATGAGGACGGGTCTGCGCGAGAGAGGCGCGATTGTAGGTTAAACAGGCGTCAAGGCCGGGCGCGGATGTGGTCACGGGCACATCATTCCCTGACTGCGAGCATGCGCGCCATGCCTGATCCACGCCGCGCCGCCCCCGCCCCCCTGTTTTCCGACACCACGCCGCCCGCGTTGCTCGAGCGCGTCGACGCTTGGGATCTGGCCGTCGCCGACGGCCCGGTCATCGCGACCGCGATCCACGACGGCCATGCACTGCGTCCGTCACTACGTGCCCGCGTCAAGCTCGACGACGATGCGCGCTGGCGCGAGGAAGACCCGCTCACCAGCCTGCTGACCCAGGTCGGCGATACGCGACTGCGGGTGCGCCAGTCGCGCTTCGAGGTCGATCTCAACCGCCCGCGGGCCGAGGCCGTCTACACCGGTCCCGAGGCCTGCTGGGGACTCGATGTCTGGACCACGCCGCTCGACGACGCGGAACGCGAGACGTCGCTGGCACTGCACGACCGCTTCTACGACACGATCGGTGAGCTGATCGACCGCACGGTCGCCCGTTGGGGCAGCGCGCTGCTGATCGACATTCACAGCTACAACCACCGCCGCGATGGACCCGACGCCGCGCCCGCGTCGCAGGATGCCAATCCCGACATCGAACTCGGCATCACCACACTCGATCCCGAGCGTTGGGGCGAGACTGCGAAGCGCTTCGCCAATGTGCTGCGCCGGCATCCCGTGCGCGGCGCTTTGCCGGACGTGCGCTGCAATGTGCGCTTCCCGACCGGCGGCCACTTTCCCGAATGGGTCTTCGAGAACTGGGGCGATCGCGTCTGCACGATCTCGCCCGAGTACAAGAAGATCTTCATGGACGAATGGAGCGGCCAGGCGGACATCCCCGCGCTGTACGCACTACGCGATGGCCTGTCGCATGCGGTCGACGCGGTGCGTCCGGAGTTCCTCAAGTGAGCGCGGGCGTTGCCCGGCGGCCGGTCGCACGACCGTTGCCGCCGGTGGCCGCGCACGTCGACGAAGCGCTCGCCGCGCTCGATGCGCGGCTCGACTGGCTGCTGGCCCTGTCGCCGCTGGACGGCGTGGGTTTGTGGAACGCCTTCGAAACCTCGGGCCGCACGCTCGAACCCACGCTGCGCTACGTGGACCTCGACACCGATCTGGTCGAGACGCGCCGGGCGCTCGATGCCCTGCCCGTCAGCGAGATCGAATCGCCGGCGCTGCAGGCACTGCTGGCCGAGAAGCAGGGCGAACTGGGCCGGATGATCGATCTGGTCGAACAGCGCGACCAGGCCGGTTTCGTCGATGCCAGTGTCGCGCTGTTCGGCGCGGTGGAGCCGGACCTGCTGGTGCTCGCCGAGCGCATCCTGGCGAGCGTGGGCAGCGGTGAACCGCTGTCTGCAGATTGCGGTATCGACGAGGTGCGCAGCCAGGTCGACGCCGAGATCGCCTGGTACCGCACGCAGGCGCCGGACTTCCACATCGACGTCGTCGTGGATACCGACATCAGCTCGATGCTGATGGTCTCGCACGGCACCTTCTACATCGACGGCAACATCCGCCTGCCGCGCGCACGCGTGCAGCCGCTGATCCAGCACGAGATCGGCACGCACGTCGTCACCCGCCACAACGGCCGCCAGCAGGCTTTGCGCCAGCTCGAAGTCGGCCTGGCGCACTACGACCCGATGCAGGAAGGCCTCGGCGTACTCGGCGAATTTCTCGCCGGCTACCTGCCCGGCGAGCGTCTGCGCATCCTCGCCGCGCGCGTGGTCGCGACCTCGATGGCCGCACGCGGCGAACAATTGCCGGCGATTTTCGCCTGCCTGCACGAAACCCACGACATGCCGACCGACGACGCGTTCGATGTCGCCGTGCGCGCGCGACGCGGCGGTGGGCTGACCAAGGACGCGGTCTATCTGCGCGGCCTGCGCGATCTGCTCGCCTACCTGGAAGCCGGCGGCGATTTCGACGCCCTGTTCCTCGGCAAGTTCGCATTGCCGCAGCTCGAACTGCTGGACGCGCTGGTCGACGACGGCTGGATCGTGCCGCCGGTCCTGCTGCCCCGCTACACCACCCGCGAGGATTTCCGCAGCCGCCTCGACGCCTGTCGGCGCACGCCGGTCGAGCGCCTCTTCCACACACACCGCACCCCGGAGCATGCTGCATGACAGACGGACATCCCCTGCGTTTCGGCTTTGTCGTCAACGACGTCGACACCGAGCAGGACAACTACACCACGATCCGTCTAGCCCGCCGCGCCCTGTCGCGCGGCCATGAGATCGCGCTGATCGGTCTCGCCGACTTCACCTACGACGCCGACGGCACCGTGCGCGCCTGTGCGCACATGCCATGCGGACAGGATTACGCCGACGATGCGGCCCTGCTCGCCGACCTGCAGTCGGACGAGTGCCCGACGGAGCGCATTTCCGTCGACGATCTCGACGTGCTGATGCTGCGCAGCGATCCCGCCGACGAGATGGTCGAGCGCCCCTGGGCGCCCGGCAGCGGCCTGCTGTTCGCGCAGCTCAGCGCGCTGAAGCGGGCACTGGTGGTCAACGACCCGACGCACCTGACCGACGCCTCGAACAAGACCTACTTCCAGCATTTCCCCGAAGAAGTCCGCCCCGTCACCTGCATCAGCTGCGACATCGACGAGATCAAGGCCTTCATCGAAGCGCGCGACGGCTACGGCGTCATCAAGCCGCTGCAGGGCTCGGGCGGCCAGAGCGTGTTCGTGGTCACCCCGGAAAGCGCCGGCAATCTCAACCAGATGATCGACGCGGTGCTGCGCGACGGCTACGCGATCGCCCAGGAATACCTGCCCAAGGCGAAGGACGGCGACCTGCGTCTGCTGATGCTCAATGGCCGCCCGCTCGAGATCGACGGCACCTACGCCTGCATCCGCCGCTACAACGACAGCGGCGATGCGCGCAGCAACATCAGCGCCGGCGGCAAGTACGAGATGGCCAAGCCCGACGCCGATGCCTTGCGTCTGGCCGAACTGGTCGCGCCGAAACTGATCCGCGACGGCATGTACTTCGTCGGCCTCGACATCGTCGGCGACAAGCTGATGGAAGTGAACGTCGACACCCCCGGCGGCATCAACATGCTCGAGGAACTGACCGGTCTCGATTTCTCGGGCCGCATCCTCGAAGACCTCGAGCGCAAGCTGCGCCTGCGCAAGCATTACGGCAGGACGCTCAGCAACGTCGAACTGGCGATGCTCTGAGCCACGCGGGCGTCAGATCCGGTTGGCGATCTCGATGAGGTTGCCGTCCGGATCGCGCACGTAGATGGACAGGATCGGGCCGGTCGCCCCCGTGCGGGGCACCGGCCCGTCTTCGATGTGGACGCCCGCCGCATGCAGTTCGGCCTGCACCCGGTCCAGCGGCGTTGCGGTCAGCAGGCACAGGTCCGCCGATCCAGGCGTGGCGCGCAGTGCCTTCGGTTCGAATTCGTGGCCGGCCTGGTGCAGGTTGATCTTCTGCACACCGAACGCGAGCGCGCGCGTCAGTCTCCGGTCGATGCGATGGACGGATGCGCCGGTGACGGCGTGTCCGGCGCGTGGCGCTGGAGATGTCGAGCCGCGACGAAGGCGAGCGCCAGCAACACGAGCGCACCGCCGGCCAGCACCGACCAGCCGCCGTGTGCCCACAGCCAGCCGCTGGTCGCGCCGATCAGGCTCGACCCCATGTAGTACGACAGCAGATACAGCGAGGCCGCATGGCTGCGATGCGTGCGGCCGAGCCGGCCCACCCACGCGCTCGCCGCGGCATGCGCGATGAAGAAGCCGATGGTCAGCAGCACAAGACCCGGCACGATCATCCACAACGTCGGCGCGAGCGTCAGCAGCACGCCGGCCGCGGCTACCACGACACCGGCGACGACGACCGGGCCACGACCGAAACGATCCGACAGACCACCGGCGACGGTCGAACTGACGATGCCGAACACGTAGGCGCTGAAGATCCAGCCGATCTCGGCCTGCCCCAGATCGAACGGCGCCGCGCCGAGCCGGAAGCCGAGATAGTTGTAGACGCTGACGAACACGCCCATCACCAGGAACGGGATCGCGAACAGCCACGGCAGCAGCGGATCGCGCAGATGCCCGCCCCAGGCGCGCAGGTGGAAGCGCAGATTGATCCCGCGCTGGCGCACGAAGTGCCGCGATTTAGGCAGCAGCCAGACGAAGGCGATCGCGACCAGCAGATCGAAGCCGCCCAGCAGCGCGAGCGCGGTCCGCCAGTCGAACCAGTCGGTCAGGAAGCTCACCGACAGCCGCCCCATCATCCCGCCGAAGGCGTTGCCGGCGACGTAGAGCCCGACCGCCGACCCCAGCCGCTGGGCGGGGAATTCCTCGGCCAGATAGACCATCGCCACCGCGGGCACACCGCCGAGCGCAATGCCCGCGAGTGCGCGCACGAGTACGAGGCTCGGCCAGTGCGACAGCATCGCGGCGAGCATCGTCAGCATCGCGGCGACCGCCATCGACACGAACATCAGGCCGCGTCGGCCGAGATTCTCCGAGACCGCGCCGGCGCAGAAGATCGACAGGGCAAGCCCGAGCGTCGCCAGCGACAGCGGCAACGAACTCGCCGCCGGCCCCACGCCGAACTCGCGCGCGAATTCGGGCAGCAGCGGCTGCACGCCGTAGAGCAGAGAGAACGTGGCGAAGCCGGCAAGGAACAACGCAAGGCGGATGCGGCCTGGGCGCAGTGGCGCCGGCGAAGGGGCGGACATCGGGGACGGATGCAGCGACGTGGGGGCCCAGTATCAGCCTGCGGCGTCACGCAGGCCAGCGAAGCGGATGGATCGATGTGTCGCGCGCGGGCACCGGCGCGCCCCGCTCATTCCGGCGCAGGACCCGCCGGCACCGGCGCATGGCCACCGCGCACCACGCGCACCGGCACGGATTTGGCGGCAGGCACGTGGCTGTCGATCGCATGGTGCGCCACCGGGATCAGCGGATTGCATTCGGGGTAGTAGGCCGCAATGCAGCCGCGCGGAATGCGGTACGGAATCGCGCGCAGGCCGCCGACTTCGCGGATCTCGGGATCGTCGTCGAAATCCGCTGCGAGCGTGATCTGTTCGCCGTCGTCCAGACCCAGCTCGGCGATGTCGTCGGCGTGCATCAGCACCACACGGCGCGTGCCGTCGATGCCGCGGAAGCGGTCGTGGTAGCCGTAAACCGTGGTGTTGAACTGGTCGTTGCTGCGCACGGTCAACAGGCGATAACGCCCCACCTTGTCGGCGAAGCCGGTCGCACAGATCACGTCGGGCACGTGGAACTCGGCCTTGCCGCTCTCGGTCGACCAGCGCCGCTCGCGCGCCGCGACCGGACGCGGAAAACCACCCGGTGTGTAGAGGCGCGTATTAAAATCGCGGAACTGCTCGGGATACGTCTCCTCGATCGCATCGCGCACACGTGCGTAATCCTTGACCCACTCCTGCCACGGCACACAGGCGGCGCGTTCGGGCGACAGGATCGCCTGCGCGAGAGAGGCGACGATCGCAGGCTCGGAGCGCAACATCGGGCCGGCCGGCGGGCTGTTGCCGAACGAGGCATGGATGCAGGTCGTGCTGTCTTCGATGCTGACCTTTTGCGCCACGCCGTCCTGCACGTCTTCCTCGATCCGGCCCAGGCACGGCAGCAGCAATGTCTCGCGCCCGCACAGCAGGTGGTTGCGGTTGAGATGCGTGGCCACCTGCAGACTCAGCGCGAGTCCCTGCCATGCCGGTTCGAGGCGACCGGTGTCGGGCGCGGCGCGGGAGAAATTGCCGCCCAGCCCGATGAAGGCTTCGACGCTGCCATCGAGGATGCCTTCGACCGTCCCGACCGTATCGAGCCCTTTCTCGCGCGGCGGCTCGAAGCCGTATTGCGCGGCGATCCTGCCGAGCGGCACGAGCTCGGGCTTTTCGGAAATGCCGACGGTGCGCTGCCCCTGCACGTTCGAATGCCCGCGCACCGGGCAGATGCCCGCGCCCGGACGGCCGACATTGCCGCGCATCAGCGCGAGATTGCAGACCATGCGCACGTTGTCGACGCCGTGGCGGTGCTGGGTCAGGCCCATGCCGTAGATCAGGATCGACGATTCCGCCTGCGCGTAGACACCCGCGACGCCCTCGATGTCGGCGCGTGACAGTCCACTCTCGCGTTCGATGTCGGTCCAGTCCGCGGCACGCAGCCAGGCTTCGAAGGCTTCGAAACCATTGGTGTGGGTCTCGATGAAACCGACATCGAGCACCCGCGGGCGGCCTTGCGCCTGCGCGGCGTCGTCGAGATCGAGCAACGCGCGCGCCAGTCCCTGCATCAGCGCGATGTCGCCGCCCGCACGCACCGGGAAATAGGCATTGCTGATCCGCGTCGACGCGCCGGTGGCCATCGCCAGCGGTTCCTGTGGATTCCTGAAGCGCTCCCAGCCGCGTTCGTACAAGGGGTTGAAGGTGATGATCTCTGCGCCACGGCGCGCGGCTTCCTGCAACGGATGCAGCATGCGCGGACTGTTGACGCCGACGTTCTGGCCGAAGGAGATGATGCAGTCGGTGTGTTCGAAATCTTCCAGCAGCACGGTGCCGACCGGCACGCCGATGCTGCGCGGCAGGCCCACCGACGTGCTCTCGTGGCACATGTTGGAGCTGTCTGGGAGATTGTTGTTGCCGTACAGCCGCGCCAACAGGCCGTACATGTAGGACGTTTCGAGCGAGGCGCGTCCCGAGGCGTAAAACACGGCGCGCTCGGGCGCCATCCCGCGCATCAAGCCGCCGGCGATCGCGAAGGCCTCGTCCCAGGACACCGGCACGTAGTGATCACTGGCCGCGTCGTAGCGCATCGGCTCGACCAGCCGGCCCGCCGCTTCGAGATCGTGATCGGCCCAGGTCAGCAGTTCGGTTACGGTGTGTTGCGCGAAGAAGGCGGCATCGGCGCGGCGGGTGTCCAGCTCCCACATCGTGGCCTTGGCGCCGTTCTCGCAGAATTCGGCGGTGTGCGGCTCGGCCGGCTTGGCCCAGGAACAGCTCACGCAGGCGAACCCGTCGATCTTGTTCTGGCGTTGCAGCTGTCGCGCGCCTTCGATCGTTTGCGCGCCGTCGCCGGTGCCGTAGCGCAGCAGCGATCGCACCGAACCCCATCCGCCCGCGGGCGCCTCGTAGGGCTTGAACGTGGGATGCGACTCGCTCATGACGGACTCCGGCTTCGACTCGACGCCTTACCGTCGCCGAATACATCTCCCCGCGACGTGAATGTCGGCCTCACGACCTTTCAACGTCCACGGGCGCAAGGTGAGCCCATGCAGGATGTCGCCAAATTGCGCTGCCCCTGGTGCGGAGAACGTTTCGAGACGCTGGTCGACGCCAGCGTCGGCGATGCGGATTACGTCGAGGACTGTCCGGTCTGCTGCCGGCCCATCGAAATGCATCTCGCCGTGGACGACGACGGCATCCGCCTCGACGCCGGACGCGAGGACTGAGACACCGTCAGTCGGGGCTGACCGGCGTGAGTTCCCAGAACGTCTGCACCAGCGGCGCCGCATCCTCCCAGCTCACATCAGGGTTGCGACGCAGCCGTAGCCAGCCTTCGCGCAACTGGGTCTCGCACTCGTCCCACGAGCGCTCGCCCAGATATTCCCGGGACATCTGTCCGTACACCCGGCACAACTCGACGTCTTCAGCGTTCACGTCGGCATCCTTGTTAGAGGGTGAGACGCGGCCAGGTCGGCCGCACCATGTCGGCAGCATGTGAACAGGGCGCAGTCAGGGTCTGTGCGCTAACGCACGTAGTTCAGTCAGCTGTATGCGCGTTGCCGTACATACGACACCGCATTCAGACGGGAAAATCCATACTCGTTCATCCGATGGACCTTTCGCTGCGCATGAAGAAGAAAGCGCCCTGGGCGCCGCTCAATGGACTGCTGCAGGACCTGCCCGACGACGTCTGCGACCGCGTCGGCGACGAGGTCCAGCTGGTCGACATGCCGGCTGGCAAGGTGCTGCACGAAGCCAATGTGGCCCAGACGACGATCTACTTCCCGCGCGAAGGCATCGTGTCGCTGATGTATGCGCTCGAGAACGGCGACACCAGCGAATTCGCGATGGTCGGCAACGAGGGCATGGTCGGCATCGGTCTGTTGACGGGTGCGCGCAGCGTGCCGACGCGCGCGGTGGTCAAGGTCGGTGGCGAAGCCCTGGCCCTGCGCGGCGAGTTCGCGATCCGCGAGTTCCAGCGCGGCGGCGCGTTCCAGGAAATCCTGCTGCGCTATTTCCAGGCACTGGTGACCCAGACCGCGATGACCGGCGTCTGCAACCGCCACCACACGGTTGACAAGCAATTGTCGCGCTGGCTGCTGCTGGTCAACGATCGGGTGGGTTCGGTCGAGATCAAGATGACCCAGGAGCAGATCGCGCATCTGCTGGGCGTGCGCCGCGAAGGCATCACCGAAGCCGCGCGCCGTCTGCAGGAAGACGGCTGCATCCGCTACAGCCGCGGCGTGATCCAGGTGCTGGACCGCGAATGTCTCGTGGCGCGCTCCTGCGAGTGCTACGGCGTGGTGCGGACCGAGTACGACCGGCTGCTGCGCCCCGCGCTCGAGGGCTGAGCGCCACGGACGCGCGCATCGGCGCGGGCCTCGTCACACCCCGTCATCACGGCCCGTTGCGCGGGCCGCGCGAGCATGGACGTCTTCCCCCGAAGGAATCGTCCATGAGCCGGATCCCACCCCGCATCTTCACCAGCCGAGAGGATCTCGATGCGATCGAACGGCGCATCGTGCTGCTCGATGACGAGGCGCGCGTGCGCGTTACGCTGGACGACGGGAGCGTCGTCGAAGGCACGGTCTCTGCCCGGCCGACGCTGGAGGTCTCCCGCAACGGTGATGGCGACGAAGGCCACAACGCACGGCTGCGGCTCGACGATCCCGCGCAGCCGGCGACGCCGCACTACGTGTGGGTGGGCGACGTCCGCGACATCGAGCGGCTCGGCACGGCCTGAGCCGCTCGATGTCGCGATGGCGCCGCGCATGTTGGCGCGTCGCCGGCACGCTGCCCTCACTCCTCGCAGCGCACGCGACTGACGCCCTCGCCGGCATCGTCGCCGACGAACAGGGTGTCCGGCCCGTCCAGACGCAGGAGCCGATCGGCAGTCCAGGTCTGGCCTTCGCCTTCGTAAGCCGCAGCCACGCGCACCGCGTCGTCGTCGAGTGCCAGCACCGACGTCGGTGTGGCGATGCTCTCGTGGAAGCGCAACGCGCCCGGTTCGACGCGCAAAGCCATGTCGCTGCCCCCGGACCTGCAGGCGTCGGCATCCGCATCCCATCGGCCGAGGAAACGGTCGGGAATCGTCGTCGACGCGTCGTCGTCGCCCAGCTCGCCGGGCGGTGTCGGCACCGGCATCGATGCGGGCCGCGCGCAGCCGCGGAACGGGCCGCGACCATCGATCGTCAGCAGGCCGGTCATCGGGAAGCGCGCGCCGGACATGTCGTCCTCGCAGCGCATGCGGCGCACGATCAGTACTACCGAGCCGTCCGCATCCGGTGCATCGATGCGCCGGCCATCGGCGGTCATCGAGACGCGTGCCCCGGTGAAGCGGCGTTCCGCCGCATCGACACCGCGCAGGATCACCGTGTCGCCCTCGACGGTGGCCTGCCAGAACGGTTCGTTGGTCGACACGACCACGTCGTCGTCGCTGCTCGCAGCCGGCGCCGTCGCCTGCGGTGCTGGCGTCACAGGTGCAGTAGCGCTGCCGGGCGCGATTTCGGGCTGGCAGGCGGCCAATAGCAATGCGGCAGGCAGCAGCAGGTGGACCGGGTGGATTCGCATATCGGGATGCCTCGGAGCGGACTGGACGCTAGCATCGCCGGTCGCGTGTTCATGTCCGGTCACGCGCGTCCGGAATTCGCCGCAAGCGCATGATTGCGTTGCGGTTTTCGCTGCAGCGCAGCATCGCGCCCGCACGTCGACTGCGGGTGAAAATATCCAGCGTATTCAATATGTTATAATTTCGGACCTTCGCTGATCTTGCCGGAGGTCTGCCATTCCAGTCGTCCGTAATCTTGCCGCGCTGTTCGCCGGCGTCGCCCTGCTGCTGATGGGCAGTGGCCTGCTGGGCACGCTGCTGGCGGTGCGCGGCCGGATCGAGAACTTCGACGACCAGACGATGGGCCTGATCATGTCGGGCTACTTCGTCGGCTTCTTCCTCGGCACGTATCTGGCGCCGGGGCTGATCCAGCGGATCGGCCACATCCGCGCCTTCGCGTTCTACTCGGCGCTGGTCGCCGCCGCGATCCTGCTGCATCCGGTGTTCGTGAATCCCTGGGCCTGGGGCGCGCTGCGCGTGCTGACCGGCGTCGGCCTCGTCGGCCTGTACACGGTGATCGAAAGCTGGCTCAACGTGCAGGCGCCGCCGGACAAGCGCAGCCAGGTGTTCGCGGTCTACATGGCGGTGAACCTGCTGGCGCTGGCCGCCGGCCAGTGGTTCATCAGCTTCATGGATCCGTCGACGTTCGTGCTCTTCAGCGTCGTCGCGATCTTCATCTGCGTCGCGGCGCTGCCGGTCGTCGCCAGCCGCATGGTGCAGCCCACACTGCCGGCCGTGCCGCGACTGGCATTGGCCTCGCTGTGGCGCGCGGCGCCGGCGGCCGCGAGTGGTTCGCTGCTGGCAGGCGTCGCGATGGGCGGTTTCTGGGGCATGGGCGCGGTCTACGCGACCGGCCTGGGCCTCGATCTGCAGGGCATCGCGGCGCTGATGAGCGCGACGATCCTCGGCGGCGCGCTGCTGCAATGGCCGATCGGCCGCGCGTCCGATCGCGGCGATCGCCGCACGACGCTGGCCATCATCTGCGCGATCGCGGCCGTGATCGGCGTGGCGATGATGTTCGCCGCAGACCGGTCACATGTCGCGCTGTTCGGCCTGTTCTTCCTGTTCGGGGGCGTGGCGTTCGCGATCTACCCGCTGTGCGTCGCGCATCTGCTCGACCATCTGCCGGTCGAGGACACGCTGTCGGGCTGCTCGAGCCTGCTGCTGCTCAACGGCGTGGGCTCGGCGATCGGCCCCGCACTCGCCGGCGCCGCGATGGTGCGGTTCGGGCCGTCCGCCCTGCCCGCCTCGTTCGCGATCGTGCTCGGCGTACTGGCAGTGATCGCCGCGGGCCGTCGCCTGATCCGTCGTCGCGACCGTGAGCATCCGTCCGTCTTCCACCCGATGCTGCGCACCACCCCGTCCGCACTCGAACTGCTGCCCGAAACCGGCCCCGCACCCGAGGGCCCCGACCTTTCCGATCCACACCACAAGGACCCACGTTGACTCAGGAATCCACCAACACAGACCTCACCCCCGCCAATACCCCGTTCGTCCCGCGACTCATGCTCGCGACCGATCTCGACGGCACCTTCCTCGCCGGCTCGCCCGCGCACCGCCAGCAGCTCTACCGCCTGGTCGACCGCCACCCCGAGATCCGCCTGACCTTCGTCACCGGCCGCGGCCTCGAAGCCGTCATGCCGCTGCTGTCCGACCCCAGCCTGCCGCGCCCCGACTACGTGATCTGCGATGTCGGCGGCACCGTCGTCGACGGCCACACGCTGCAGCCGATCCAGCCCCTGCAGACGCGCATCGACCGTCGCTGGCCGGGTGAGCGCGCGGTGGCCGATGCGATGGCCGGCTTCAACGGCCTCGTGCGCCAAGACGTGCCGCAGGAGCGCCGCTGTTCCTATTTCTGCGAGCCCGACGCGCTGGCCGGCATCCGCGGCGAGATCGAAGCCACCGCACGCAAGCTCGGCTGCTCGGTGCTGTACTCGGCCGACCGCTATCTCGACATCCTGCCGCCCGATACCGACAAGGGCCGCACCCTCGCCGCGCTCGCCGACCATCTGGAGCTGCCGCGCGACCACGTGCTCGTGGCCGGCGACACGCTCAACGATCTGTCGATGTACACCTCCGGATTCCAGGGCGTGTGCGTGGGCGAATCCGAGCGCGCACTCGTCAAGGCGACCGATCAACTGTCGAACGTGTTCCAGGCGCAGGCGCCGGGCTGCGGCGGCATCCTCGAGGCCATCACGCACTTCGACCTGCTCGAATCCGATGATCCCTATCTGCGCCAGACGATCGAGCGCACCACCGGCCAGTCGGATCTGGTGATGGTCTATCACCGCCTGCCTTACGAGGAATACGTGGAGGACGGCCAGCGCAAGCGACGCCGCCCGACCTCGCCCAACGGCATCATTCCGAGCCTGCTCGGCTTCTTCGGCAGCGGCCAGAAAGGTTCGTGGGTCGCCTGGAGCGTCGACGATCCCAAGCTCGGCAAGTTCGAGACGCGCACGCCGGTCGATCCCGATGCGTATCCCGACCTCACCGTCGCCCGCGTGCCGCTGAGCCAGACCGAGGTCGACGCCTTCTACAAGCGGTTTTCGAAGGAAGCCTTCTGGCCGATGCTGCACACGTTCTGGGAGCGCGCGCGCTTCAGCGAGGACGACTGGAACATCTACCTGCGCGTCAACCGCAAGTTCGCCGAGGCCACTGCGGCCGAAGCCGCGCCCGGCGCGACGGTGTGGCTGCACGACTACAACCTGTGGATGGTGCCAGCGTATCTGCGCGAGCTGCGCCCGGACGTGCGCATCGCGTTCTTCCACCACACCTACTTCCCCTCGGCCGACGTGTTCAACGTGGTGCCATGGCGCCGCGAGATCCTCGGCAGCCTGATGCAGTGCGACTACATCGGCTTCCACATCCCGCGCCAGGTCGAGAACTTCGTCGACGTGGTGCGCGGTGCGATGCCGACCGAAGTGCTGGAACGCGAAGGCTGCGCGCCGCGCTTCCTGACCTACGGATGTGCGGTCGGCCTGGACGAGACCACGACGCGCATCCGCGTCGGCGATCGCGTCGTCGGCCTGGGCGCGCATCCGGTCGGCACCGACATCAAGCGCATCGAAACCGGCCTGGCGCACCCGCGCGTGCGCGTGCGCCTGGAGCAGATCCGACGCGAGTTCTCCGGCCGCAAGCTGGTGCTGTCGGTCGAACGGCTCGACTACACCAAGGGCACGCTGGAGAAATTGCTCGCGTTCGAGCGCCTGCTCACCGAACAGCCGGATCTGCGCGGCAAGGTCAACCTGCTAATGGTGTGCGTGCCGGCGGCGAAGGAGATGACCGTCTACCGGGAACTGCAGACGCAGATCGAGCAGGCGGTCGGCCGCATCAACGGCCGCTACGCGATGCTCGACTGGACGCCGGTGCGCTTCTTCGCACGCGGCCTGCCGTTCGAAGAGGTCCTGGCGCACTACGCGGCCGCCGACATCATGTGGATCACACCGCTGCGCGACGGGCTGAATCTGGTCGCCAAGGAGTTCGTCGCCGCGCAGGGCATCGAAGGCTCCTCGGGCACGCTGGTGCTGTCGGAATTCGCCGGCGCCGCCGCCGAACTCAAGGGCGCGGTGCTGACCAATCCGCACGATCTGACCGATCTCGTCGCCGGGTTGCGCCAGGCGTTGTCGATGCCGGAACACGAAGCCGTGGGCCGCCAGCGCCAGTTGTTCGACATCGTCCACTACTACGACGTCGAACGCTGGGGCCGCGATTTCCTCGCCGCCGTGGAGACCGCCGGCAGCGGCGCCGACCAGCATCGCTATGCGATGCGTGGACTCGCCGCCTGAGCGGATGCGGGAGCGCTTCGCGCAGGCATGTGCGAAGCGCTTCCGCGTGTTGCGTGGGACTCGCGTTCCACTGCATCGGACGCGCCATTCCAGACGCATCGCGTGAATCCAGCACCTCTCCCTCTGGAAGAGCGCCTGCCCCGGACTTGATCCGGGGTCGACGCGCATCGCGCGTCGGGTGAGGGAACGACTGACAGGACAAGGTTGAAGTCTCGCGCTTCCTCGCAGCTTCAGGGCTGGAGGTACGCTGGATGAAAGCAACGATGGGTTTCGCTGCGCTCCACCCATCCTGCGTTGAGCCCGGCGTCGCCTCGACGACGCCACTCTCCGTTCACCGCGCCTTCCCTAGCCTGCGGTGACCTGTCGGCACCACGCCGGCGCCCGACTCGAAGAGGACGCCACATGCGCGCAGCACCCGCCACCGCTCTCCTGCTCACGTTCGCCCT
Organism: Luteimonas sp. Soil_C_16; assembly: GCF_057657295.1. Taxonomy (NCBI): domain Bacteria; kingdom Pseudomonadati; phylum Pseudomonadota; class Gammaproteobacteria; order Lysobacterales; family Lysobacteraceae; genus Luteimonas; species Luteimonas sp. Soil_C_16. Next base: position 359,585 of record NZ_JBDGIS010000004.1, read on the forward strand.
GGCCGCCTGCAGCGGCGAATCGACGCCCGCATCGCCGGCCGTGGACACCCCGCCGCCTCCGCCGCCTGCCGCCGCGCCTGCGGAAGAGGCACCGCCGACCGGTTCACTCGCCGCGCGCGATGCCGAGACCGAGCCGTCGAACACGATCAACTACGACTGCGAGGGCACGCGCATCACGCTCGCCCAGGAAGGCGAAGGCGACGACGCCGGCGTGCAGTTCGTCGTCGACGGCGTGACGCTCGACCTGCCACGTGCCGAGACCGCGCAGGGCGATCGTTTCGCCGATGCCGACGGCAACGTGTTCTGGAGCCACGGTACCGACGAGGCACGCTTGACCCTCCAGGGCCAGCACGAGCGCAACTGCGCCCGCGTCTACTGACGCATCAGCGCATTCATCGCCTCCGGGAAACGGAGGCGATATGCTCGCCACGCCCCTCCCCGCCCCCACGCGTCGATCCGATCCACCCAAGGCAAGGAGACGACCATGCGCTGGTTCACCCCCGTGTTCACTGTGGCCATCGGCCTGTCGCTGGCGGCGTGTTCGCCGGCAGAAGCACCGCCCGCCGATGATGCGGCGACGCCGCCGGCAAGCGGCAGTACCGAAGAACAGGCTCCCGCTCCGGAAACACCGAGCACCGATGCGGCGCCACTGCCGCAGGTGATGCATTACGACTGCGAAGGCACCCCGGTCGATGCGACGTTCGATGGCCGCGGCCAGGTCAGCGTCGCGGTCGATGGGGCCACGTACGTCCTGCGTACCGAAGAAGCGGCGTCGGGCACGAAATACGTCGACGACGCCGGCGTGGTGCTGTGGACACGCGGTGCACACGATGCGCTGCTGACGCGCCCCGATCATCCCGACCGCACCTGCACGGGTTCGCCCGCGGCGCCGGTCTGAGTCTCCGTGTGCGCGCGAACACGCGCATGTGTTTCGCGTATGTGTGGACGCGCGCCTCCAGGCAGGCGCGCGTTCCGTTTCGTGGCAGGCAGGTAGACCATGGTCCAGCAGGCATCGGGTGGGTGCGCCGCTAAGCTGGGCGGTCGTTTTCCACGACGGTACCCGCCATGTTCCAGCGCGCCACGCGCCTGTCCGTCCGACTCGTCGAACGGTTCCTGCCCGACGCCTACGTCTTCGTCCTGATCTTCACCGCGCTGGCTTTCATCGCCGCCTTCGCGATCGAACAGACACCCCCGCTCGAACTCGTCCGCTACTGGGGCACCGGATTCTGGGAGCTGCTCGGCTTCTCGATGCAGATGCTGCTGGTGCTGGTGACCGGTTTCATTCTGGCCAAGACGCCGCCGGTCAAACGCGGCCTGACCTGGATGGCCTCGCGCTGTCGCACACCGAAGAACGCGATCGTCGTCGTGACCTTGGTGGCGATGGCGGCGAACTGGATCAACTGGGGTTTCGGCCTGGTGATCGGCGCGCTGTTCGCGCGTGAAGTCGCGCGCTTCGTCAAGGTCGATTACCGCCTGCTCGTCGCGAGCGCGTACTCGGGTTTCATCATCTGGCACGGCGGCCTATCGGGTTCGATTCCGTTGACGATCGCGACCGAAGGCCACTTCATGCAGGAAGCGATCGGTCTGATTCCGACGTCGGAGACGATCTTCGCGCCGTTCAATCTGCTGATCGTCGCGCTGCTGGTGATCGCGATTCCGCTGATCAACCGCGCAATGACGCCGTCCGACCAGGACGCCGTGCTGTTCACCCCGCCCGAAGATCCCGAGCCGCCGGTGCTCGCGCAGGAATCCAGCCCGGCCGAGCGTCTCGAACACGGCTGGATCCTGTCGGTCGCGGTCGGTGTCGCCGGTCTGGTGTTCCTCGCCGACCACTTCATCGCCGGCGGCGGGCTCAACCTCAACATCGTCAACTACGGGTTCCTGATGCTCGGCATCGTGCTGCATCGCACGCCGGCACGGCTGCTGGCCGCGCTGCAGGAAGCGATCAAGGGCGGCGCGGGCATCGTGATCCAGTTTCCGTTCTACGCCGGCATCATGGCGATCCTCGTCGGCTCGGGCCTGGCGACGACGATGTCGGAATGGTTCGTGTCCTTCGCCAGCGCCGGCAGCCTGCCGTTCTGGACCTTCCTGTCGGCCGGCCTGATCAACATGTTCGTGCCCTCGGGAGGCGGCCAGTGGGCGGTGCAGGCGCCGGTGATGATTCCGGCCGCGCAGGCGCTGGGCGCCGATCTGCCGCGCGTTGCGATGGCGGTGGCCTGGGGCGATGCGTGGACCAGCATGCTGCAGCCGTTCTTCGCCCTGCCCCTGCTCGCGATCGCCGGGCTCAAGATCAAGGACATCATGGGTTACTGCCTGATGCTGCTGTTCGCATCGGGCGTGATCATCGGCCTGGTGTTCCTGCTGCTCTGATCGTTGCTGAAGACCCGCCGCGCGCATGCCGCGCGGCGGGTCCTGATTCACTCCGCGTGACGCTCCGCGATCTCGGCCAGTCGCGCATCGAGCGCGTCGCGCGGCCACCAGCGACCGCGTGCCATGACGCCCAGCGGCGCCTGCGCATGCGACAGATCCTCGCGCGGGTCGCCGGCCAGCAGCACCAGATCCGCGCGACGGCCGACTTCGACGGTGCCGAACGCATCCGGCGTGCCGAGCGCCCGCGCGGCGTTGCGCGTGCCGGTGACCAGCACCTCGTACGGCGTCAGACCGGCGGCCTGCATCATCGCCATCTCGCGATGGATCGAGAAACCGGGCACGTTGAAGAACTGCGGCGCATCGGAGCCGAGCACGATCGGCGCGCCGCCGTCGTGCAATGCCTTCAGCAGCTCACGTCGCAGCGTGACGAGCGCCTGCGCGGCATCGGGTTGGAAGGTGTCGCGCGTCGCGTACTCGTGCTTCGCACGGCGCCAGCGCTCACGCTCAGACGCCGGCATGTAGCGCATCTCCGGCCACTGCAGCATCGCCTCGGGCGCTTCGGACGAGGCCATGTGTTCGACCAGGGTCAGCGTTGGCACGTTCCAGGTGCCGGAAGAACGCGTGCGTGCGACGGCCTCGTCGATACGGCCGCGATCGGCCCACTGCACCCAGCCACTGCCGAACCAGCCCGCGTCGCGCGCGCCGGTCTCGGTGCCTGGAGGCACGAGGAACTCGACGTAGCGATCGAAGTGATCGATCGAGGCCTGCTTCGCATCGAGCGCGACGTCCAGCGGCACGCCCTCGGGAATATGGCCGGCGAACGGAATGCCCACCGCGTGCGCGGTCTCGGCCATGCGCGGATATGCATCGGCCGGAATGCTGCCGATCTTGACCAGATCGAAGCCGGCGGCGTGATGCGCACGCACTTCGCGTTCGGCTTCGTCGGCACTCTCGCTGCGCAGCCACGGGCTGGCGACGAGCATCGTCGGACCGTTGACCTCACCGCGTTCGATGCGCGCGCGAAGCGCCGGATGCGAGACGTCGCCCGACATGTTGCGCACCAGCGTGACGCCGTTCGCCAGATACAGATCCAGCGTGTCCTGCACATAGACCGGATCGTCGCCGCCCGGCACGTGGCCGTGGAATTCGGCGAGGCCCGGCATCAACACGCGCCCTGTGCCGTCGATGCGCGTCGCATCGTCCGGCACGTCGACGTCATCGCGCGGGCCGATGGCGGTGATGCGGCCGTCGCGGACGACCACCGTCTGCGACGACAGCCGCACGTCGCGGTCCATCGGCAGCACGTCGACGTCGACGAATGCGAACGTTCCCGCAGCGCCGGCATCCGGGGTCGACTGCGCCTGCGTCGCGCCGGCCAGCAGCAGACTCGTGGCGGCAAGGCCGTGCCACCACCTCATGTGGACGGACGCGCATGCAGCGCGACATTGAGCTGGTCGATCACGACGATCCAGTCGGCATCCTCGATGCGCTCCTCGCGCAGCAGCTGCGCCTGCGCATCGGTCCAGAACGGCGCTTCTTCCAGGCGCACGTCGTCGGGCAGCGGACCGTGTTCGGCGATGAAGCCGCGGATCGAGGCCTCGTCATTCGGCAGGCCCAACTGGGCGAAGAGTTCGGAAAACGGATGGATGGTCGATTCCACGATGCACTCCAGGTTGGTCGTGCACCGAGCCTAACGCGGCCTGCGTCAACGCCGTTTCAGGCGCACGTGGAATTCCGGATGCCGGACACGCGAACCGCCCGGCATGCGGGCGGTTCGGTCGACACCTGTGCAGCAGTACGGACTAGCTGGCGACTTTCTTGGCGACCGTCAGCCCCAGCACGAATAGCACGACAGCGATGATGACCGCTGCCCAGAACAGGAACTTCGCGATGCCCATCGCGCCACCGGCAATACCGCTGAAGCCGAGCGCGCCGGCGACGAGGCCGATGACTGCGAAAATGATGGCCCACTTGATCATGAAACGTTCTCCTTGCGGGGCGACGCGAATCCACGTCGCCAGTGGCCGAAATCTTCCGCCGCGTGCGGTGCGGATCGCGTGAATGCACGCCGTGCGTCGCGTCAGCGTACGCGGCGGGCGAGCGCGCGCAGCACGCAGAACATCCAGCCGAGAATGAGCACGATCACCGTCTTCTGCGCGAGACCGCGGGGCGCGTCGCGCCAGGCGGCGAGCACCCAGACCGATGCGAAACACAGCAGTGCCCACGGCAGTGCCCAACGCGCCGTGCGGCGCCACCCGGGATCGCGCAGGAATCCGAGCGCCTGCACCACCATGCCGGTCGTCGCGAACAGGAACGCGCCCTGCGCGGACACGCCATGGATCAGGCCCTCCAGCGAACGGTCCACGCCCGGCAAGTCCATCCACGCATACGCGGTGATCGACAGCGAGGTGCCCGCGAGCGCGAACAGCAGCAGAGCCGCCGCGCTGCGTGCGGACGGCGCATGCGTTTCGCGCAAGGCCCAGCCGAGCGCGACCATGCCGATGCCGAGCGCGACGTAGGCGATCTGCAGCAACGGACCCCAATCACCGATCAGATACAGGCTCATCTGGCTGGCGACGGGATCGAGTTCGGACCGCAGCAAATGCAGCGCGACGGCCGCGGCGACGAACACGGCGAGACTCGCGGCCGCGACGTGGCAAGCGCGATGGAGCGCCGGGCGCTGCGCAGGAAGGACGGGTGCGGACATCGGAAACGGGCGTCGGAACTTCGCGACGCATGCTACCGGAGCCGTCACATTCCGCTAGCCGCGCACCCGTGACGATGCGCACCACTCCGCAATCCCGTGCTCCGATGCCGCGCGACCCCCGCAACCGACACGCCGCGATCCGCCTGCCCGACCTGCGCATCGACAGCTGCAACCTGCCCCTGCGCGATCCCGACGGCGACGGTTTCCTCGGTGATCGCGCGAGCCAGACCGCGTTCCGCCGGTTTCTCGATGCGCGGCGCCGGCACCATTTCACCGGACGCCGCGATCCCTTCGGCCGCACGGCGACCCATGCCATCTCCAAGAGCGAGATCGATCTGGTGCTGGTCGGCGGCGACGCCGATGCCGCGCACCTCGTGCACGCGGCGGTCGAGGACCATGCGCACCAGCTCGCCGGTGTGGTGCGCGGCTTTCTGGCGACCGACGATTGGCACGGCGTGCGCCGCATCGTCATCGGCGGCGGATTTCCCGGCAGCCGCGTCGGCGCGCTGTCGGTGCGCCGCGCCGCACGTCTGCTCAAGCTCGCGCGCAGCGGCGTGGACCTGTCGCTGCTGCGCCACGACGGCGACGATGCCGGTCTGCTCGGCTGGGTGCCGTTGGCCCCGGCGGCGACGCATCGGCACGACGCCTTCCTCGCGGTCGACATCGGCGGCACCAACATCCGCTGCGGCATCGTGGCGCCACGGTTCGACCAGCGCGAGGACGGCAGCCGCGCCCGCGTGCTCGAACGCAGCCAGTGGCGCCATGCCACCGAATCGCCCGATCGCGAGGACGCGGTGACCCGGATGGCGGCGATGCTCAATGGCCTGATCGCGCATGCGCGCACGCTGGGACTGCGGCTGGCGCCGTTCGTGGGCATCGCCTGCCCCGGGCACATCCACGTCGACGGGCGCATCCTGCACGGCGCGCAGAACCTGCCGGGCGACTGGGAGGCCGAGCATTTCCGCCTCGCCGACGTGCTGCAACACCGGCTGGACCGCATCGGCACGCGCGCGCCGCAGGTCCTGCTGCACAACGATGCCGTGGTGCAGGGGCTGAGCGAGCGCCCGCGCATGGCATCCGTCGAGCGCTGGGGCGTGCTGACCATCGGCACCGGTCTGGGCAACGCCAGCTACACCAACCGCCGCGCCTGAACCGCAGCGCGTGCACCGGGCCGGGCCGGTGCCCCCGGGTGCTATGCTCGATCCTCGGGCCGCGCCCGATCCGTGCGCTCCGCGCGACCTGAGCCGTCGCCCGCCTCGCTTTCTCTCTTGCGTGACCGCCCCGTTCGGGGCTCCGCTCACAGGAAGCGTCGTGCCCGGTTATTCCACCCGTATCGTGAACGTCCAGGTCGGTGACCATGCCTACCGCCTGCGTGTGCTCGGCGATCTGCAGCAGTTCGCAGATCCCGATGGTCATGGCGCGGATCTGGGCATTTCGTCGGCGCAGTGGTCCCTGTTCGGCCAGCTGTGGCCATCGGGTCGCCTGCTGGCGCAGACGATGGAACGCGCCGATGTCGCGGGCAAACGCATTCTCGAGACCGGCTGCGGCATCGGCCTGTCGAGTCTGGTGCTGCAGCGTCGCGGCGCCATCGTGGTCGCATCGGACATCCATCCGCTGACCGAAGGATTTCTCGCCTACAACGCGGCGCTCAACGCGCTGGATGCGGTGCACTACCGGCAGATGCGCTGGGACGTCGCGCTCACCACGCTGGGGCGGTTCGACATGATCATCGCGTCGGACGTGCTGTACGAGCGCGCGCATGCGGCGCTGCTGGCCGACGTGGTCGAGCGCTATGCGCAGCCGAGCGCCGAGGTCGTGATCAGCGACCCGGGCCGCGGCAACAGCGCGGCGTTGAGCCGGCTGCTCGACGCGCAGGGCTTCTCGCTGCAGGAGTCGCGTGCCGGCATCGACAACGAGGCCGACGCCCTGCCGCGCGGTCGCATCCTGCACTACCGCCGCGCGATGGGCCGCCTGCAATGAGCGCGCGCGCCGACTGCGACCGCTGCGATGCGGTGTGTTGCCGCCTGACGGTGGTGCTGCAACCGGGCGATGTGGTCCCGGCGCGTTTCACCGATGTCACCGACGCCGGACTGCCGGTCATGGCGCGTGACGAGGAAGGCTGGTGCGTCGCCATCGACAGCGCCCGCATGTGTTGTTCGATCTACGAAAGCCGTCCCGACGTGTGCCGCCGATTCGTCATGGATGGTCCCTACTGCCGCGACATCCGCGCCGATTACATCGAGCGTGGCAGTCGCGGCATCCCGCTGGCGATGTATTGACGGAGTCCACCGGATGTCCCGCACCAAACCCCCGAGTCCCCCGCAGTCCGACACGCGTCACCTGTTCGCAGGCGCGCGCAAACCCAACGAGCGTGGCGCATCGCTGACCAGCGACCGCATCGCCGACGATCTGGCCTCGTTCCGCAAGTCGGGCGGCAAGATCGAAGTGCTCGGCAACACGCGCACCCTGACCCGCATCGACGCGCCTGCCGCGCCGCCGGTCGAGGCTGCGCCGCGCAAACGCCGCGCGAGCTGAACTCCGCTGCCGTCGCGTCGATGACGGCGCGGCGATGCACGTGTCCCTATCGTGTGGGCCTGACATCCAGGAGCCGCCCACATGTCGCTGACGCCGCCGATCCGACCCTTCGATGCCACACCGCTGCGCGATCGCGTGGCGCTGGTAACCGGCGGCGCGCAGGGCATCGGGCGCGGGATTGCGCAGGCGGTGCTGGGCGCCGGCGGCCGCGTGGTGATCGGCGATCGCGATCGCGATGCCGGCAAGGCCTGCCTCGTCGAATGGGATGTCGGGGAGCGCGCCCGTTTTCTGCCGCTCGACGTGGCGCGCGAAGCCTCGGTGCGTGCGTTCGTGTCCAAGGCGCTCGCGGCGTATGGACGCATCGACGGTCTGGTCAACAACGCAGGGCCTGCCGATCCGGTGATCGATGACGTCTCGACGCTCTCGCTGGCCGACTGGCGACGCTTCATCGACGCGCATCTGACCGGCTCCTTCCTGTGCAGCAAGTACGCGCTGCCCGCGCTGCGCGAAGCGCGCGGCGCGATCGTCAACATCGCGTCCAGCCGTGTGCTGCAGTCCGAGCCGCATACCGAAGCCTATGCGTCGGCCAAGGGCGGCATTGCCGGATTCACCCATGCGCTGGCGATCAGCGAAGGCCCGCAGGTGCGGGTCAATGCGATCAGCCCGGGCTGGATCGTCACCGACGACTGGCGCAAGCCGTCGGCGCGTCGCAAGCCCACACTCTCGAAACGCGACCACGACCAGCACCCGGCCGGCCGCGCCGGCGTGCCCGACGACATCGGCGCGCTCGCAGTGCATCTGCTCTCCGACGCTGCGGGATTCATCACCGGCCAGAACCTGGTCGTGGATGGCGGCATGACGCGCAAGATGCAGTACGCCTAACGCGGGCGTCACGCTGCACCCCCGGTGCTGAACCGCGGTCGCGACCCGCCGCGTTTTTCACCTGCGATTGCGCACGCGACTGCAAGCATGCGGCTCTGTCATCCGCACGGAGAACATCCATGAAGCCGATCCGTACCCTCGTTGCGCTGGGCCTGCTGTCGCTGGCCGGCACGAGTCTCGTCCACGCCCAGACCTACGGCCCGCAGGACGAAGGACGCCGCTTCAACGACGGCAGCCGTGTGGTCTGCAACGACGTCGAAGTGCGTCGCAACTCCTCCGACCCGAACCGCGTCGCCGGCACTGCAGCGGGTGCCGTGATCGGTGGCCTGGTGGGCAACCAGATCGGCAGCGGCAACGGCCGCAAGCTGGCCACGGTCGGTGGCGCTGTCGCAGGTGGCGCGATCGGGCGCAACGTGCAGGGCAATCGTCAGGAAGCGAACGGCAACCGCGTCGTCGAAACCCACTGCGAGCGCGTGCGTCGCTGATCAAGCGCCGGTATTTCTGAAAATCGATCACCCGGACGGGTCGGCCATGTGCCGGCCCGTTCGCGTATGCGCGGTGTCACCAGACCAGATCGTCCGGCACTGCGTACTTCGGATCGTCGTAGCCGTCATCACCGCTGTGCGCCGGCGTGTCGCCGCCGTGGTCGAGCACGATCGCCTGCGGATCGCGCTCGCGCACGCGCGCGACGACGGCGCGCGGCAGCAGTACGAAGCTGCCGTCCAGACGCGCGATCACCAGCGCACCGCTCGCCAATTGGCGCGCCTGCGCGTCGTCGACGACGACGCTGCGGATGCCGCCGTCGACATCGAAGCGGTACGCGCGCTCGCCGGACGACTTGACCTGGTGGTCGACGACCAGCTGCCGCGCCTGGCCGCGACGCTCGCGTTCGCGGGCTTCCTCGTTGCGGGCCTGCGCGAGCGCGCGATCGCGTTCGGCCTTCTCCTGGCGCATGCGCTCGGCCTCGCGCTGGGAGTCGGTCTTGGCCGCAGGCTGCTTGCCGTGGCGCGCCTTCGTCTGCTCGCGCGCGATCTCGGCGACCTTGCCCTTCTTGACCAGACCGGCCTTCAACAGCTGTTCCTGCAGCGGATTGCGCATGCCACATCGTCCACGGTGTTCGGACGTCGATGATACCGGCTGCGCGATATCCGCTCCGGCGCTATCTTGCCGCGATGGATCCCCTGCCCTATCTCGCTGGCTATCCGGCCGACGTCCAGATGCGTGTACGTGCGTTGCGCGATGACGGACGTCTGGGCGACTACCTCGCCCGCCGCTATCCCGACCCGCATGCGATCCGCAACGACCGCCAGCTCTACGACTACGTGCAGGCGCTCAAGGACCGGCACCTGCGCCAGTCCACACCGCTGCACAAGGCGATCTACGACGGCAAGCTGCAGGTGCTCAAGCATGCGCTGGGCACGCACACGACCATCTCGCGCGTGCAGGGCGGGCGGCTGAAGGCGAATCGCGAGATCCGCATCGCCAGCGTGTTCCGCGAGGCGCCGGCCGCGTTTCTCGAGATGATCGTCGTGCACGAATTGGCGCATCTGAAGGAGAGCGACCACAACCGCGCCTTCTACAACCTGTGCACCCACATGTCGCCGGACTACCACCAGCTGGAGTTCGATCTGCGCCTGTATCTGATGCATCGAGAGATGCCGGAGCACACGCAGCGCTGAACGAGGCGCGACACGATCGTTGACCCATATGCAACGATCCTTCCCGATACGCCGGGTCGTTCTATCCGTGACACATCGCCAGACTTGTGAACAAGCCGCCCGACGCGGCATCGATCCGTCCACCACGAGTCTCCGCCATGTCCAACGCCTTCATCGCCGCCGCCACCCGCCGACGCAGCCAGTACGCCCTCGGCAAGTCACTGCCGCTGTCGCAGGCCGACACCACCGCGTTGATCCAGGAAGCCGTGCGCCAGGCGCCCTCCTCGTTCAACTCGCAGAGCTCGCGCGCCGTGATCCTGTTCGGCGACGAGAGCCTGAAGTTCTGGGGCTTCGTCGAAGACGCGCTGCGCAAGATCGTGCCGGCCGATGGTTTCGCCGACACCAAGGCCAAGCTCGACGGCTTCGCCGCCGGCGCCGGCACGGTGCTGTTCTACGAGGACACCGCGACGGTGCAGGCGCTGCAGGAGAAGTTCCCGCTGTACGCCGACAACTTCCCGGTGTGGTCCGAGCACGCGAGCGGCATCGCGCAGTACGCCGTCTGGACCGCGCTGGCCGAAGCGGATATCGGCGCGAGCCTGCAGCACTACAACCCGCTGCCCGACGCAGCCGTCGCGGCCGAGTGGGATCTCCCGTCGACGTGGCGCCTGCGCGCGCAGATGCCGTTCGGTTCGCACGAAGCCGGTTTCGGCGAGAAGACCTTCATCGACGACGCGATCCGGTTCCGCGTCCACGGCTGATCTCCGCCGCGCATTCCGGTGATCGGCAGGCCCTGCGTAGAATCGCAGGGCCTTGCCTCATCCGGAGTTCCGATGCGCCTGCCGATCCGTCCCGCGTCTCTCGCACTCGCACTCGCCGGCGCCAGCCTGCTCACCGCATGCGCGCCCGTGCAACGCGGCGAACCGGCCGACGCGCGCGCAAGCGTCGAATCAGCCACGCAGGCCTCGCTCTTCTTCGAGCGCTTCACCGACGAATGGATGCGACGCCAGCCGTCGGCCTCGACTGCGAGCCGCTACTTCGGCGACGCCGACCAGGCGCGCATGGATCGCGAACTCACGCCGCAGACGCAGGCATTCCGCGCAGAGACGATCGCACTCGCGCAGCGCGGCCTGACCGAACTCTCCGCGCTCGACCGTGCATCGATGGGCGACACCGACCGCGTGTCCGCCGAACTGATGGACTGGCAGCTGCGCAGCCTCGTCGAAGGCGACCGCTTCGATGACTACGGCTTTCCGTTGCAGCAGTTCAGCGGGGCCAACGTCAATCTGCCGAACCTGATGACGGTCGTGCATCCGCTGCGCACCGCCGCGGACGCCGACAGCTATCTCGCGCGTCTGTCGCAGTTCGAAGCGCGCATGGACGAGTCCACCGCGCGTGCAGCCGAACTTGCCGCGCGTGATGTGCTGCCGCCGCGCTTCATCGTCGAAGCGACGATCGCGCAGATGCGTCGTTTCATTGCCGATGCGCCTGCGCGCAATCCGCTGGTGGCGACCTTCGACACGCGCCTGCAGACCGTGGAGGCCATCGATGCGTCCGCGCGTGCGGCGCTCGTCGATGAGGCGACGCAGCTGGTCGAAAGCGGGGTCTATCCCGCGTGGTCGCGAGCGATCGCCGAGCTCGAAAGCCAGCTGCCGCGCACGACCGACGATGCCGGCCTGTGGCGCTTCCCCGACGGCGCGGAGGCCTACGCGTTCCAGCTGCGGCGGTTCACGTCGACCGCGCTGAGCGCCGAGGAGATCCACGCGATCGGCCTGCGCGAAGTCGCGCGTATCGAAGCCGAGATGGACACCATCCTGCGTTCGATCGGCCGCAGCGAAGGCAGCGTGGAAGCGCGGCTCAAGCAGCTGCGCGTCGATCTCGCCTACCCGGACGACGAGGCCGGGCGCGCCGCGATCATGGCCGACATCGACACGATGATGCGCGACGCCGAGCGCCGCAGCGATGTGCTGTTCGACATCCGTCCGCGCTCGGCGGTGATCGCCCAGCCCTATCCCGAGTACCGCTGGGACAGCGCCGCCGCGAGCTACACCGCGCCACCGCTCGACGGCTCGCGTCCGGGCGTCTACCAGATGCCGCTGCGCAAGGACCGCCTGACCCGCTTCGGCCTGCGCACGCTGGTCTATCACGAGACCGTACCCGGCCATCATTTCCAGGTCGCGCTGTCGGTCGAGAACGCCGCGCTGCCGAAGTTCCGCCAGACCCGCGCGCTCGGCGGCATCTCCGCCTTCAGCGAAGGCTGGGCGCTGTACGCCGAACGTCTCGCCGCCGAGGAAGGTTGGTACGAGGGGGATCCCGAAGGCCGCCTCGGCCAGCTCGACGCCGAACTGTTCCGCGCGCGTCGCCTGGTTGCCGACACCGGCCTGCACGCGATGCGCTGGACGCGCCAGCAGACGATCGACTACGGCATCCCCGCCTCCGAGGTGGACCGTTACGTGGTCATGCCGGGACAGGCCACGTCGTACATGATCGGCCAGCTCGAAATCGTGCGTCTGCGCGACAAGGCCCGCGATGCACTCGGCGACCGCTTCGACCCGCGCGCCTTCCACAACCGCGTGCTGCTGACCGGCGTGGTGCCGCTGGAACTGCTGGAGCGCGAAGTGGACGCCTTCATTGCAGACGCCGCCAGCGCCAGCTAGGCGGCGCCCGGCCACAGACGCGAATCATCGGAGCCCACAGCATGACCACACCACGCGCCCGACTCACGGCCCGCACCGACGGCGCCGATTTCCACGTCGTGCTGGATGACGGCGCCGGCCATCAATGGTCGGCCGACGAGCCCGCATCGCTCGGTGGTGGCGACAGCGGCCCGACGCCCGACCAGCTGCTGCTGTCGGCGCTCGGTGCGTGTACGGCGATCACGCTGCGCATGTACGCCGCGCGCAAGCAGTGTCCCCTGGAAGGTGTCGATGTCGAACTGGCGCTCGATCCGGACGGCAAGCCGGCCACCGGCACCGAGATTGCGCGGCACATCACCCTGCGCGGCCCGCTCGATGCGGACCAGCGCGAGCGCCTGCTGCAGGTCGCGAATGCGTGCCCGGTGCACAAGCTGCTGACGGGCGAAGTGCGGATCGCGAGCGCGCTGACCGGTTGAGTCCGCAGGACGTCGGTCCAGATACCGGCGGACTCCCTAACAGAAAAGGGCCGGGAAATCCCGGCCCTTTTCGTCGATCAGCGATCCGCGTGGATCACCAGATGCGGACGCGATCTTCCGGCGCGATCCACAGCGCGTCCTGCGCGGTGATGTCGAACGCGTCGTACCACGCGTCGACATTGCGCAGCGGCGCGAACGCGCGGATGTGCCCCGGCGAATGCGTACCGTTGACCAGCTGCTGACGCAGCGCGTCGTCGCGCCACAGGGTGCGCCACACCTGCGCCCAACCCATGAACAGACGCTGCTCGCCGCTGAAGCCGTCGAGCTCCGGCGCGGGCTTGCCGTCGAGCGAACGACGGTAGGCCTCGAGCGCGATCGTGATGCCGCCGAGGTCACCGATGTTCTCGCCCATCGCGACCTTCCCGTTGATGTGCATGCCCGGCAGCTGCGGGAACTCGTAGGCCTCGTACTGGGCGCCGAGCTTGGCGGCCTGGGCCTCGAACTTCGCCGCGTCCTCGGCAGTCCACCAGTCGCGCAGCACGCCTTCACCGTCGGACTTGCGGCCCTGGTCGTCGAAGCCGTGGATGATCTCGTGGCCGATCACGCCGCCGATGGCGCCGTAGTTGACCGCCGGATCGGCGTCGGGATCGAAGAACGGCGGCTGCAGGATCGCGGCCGGGAACACGATCTCGTTCTTGACCGAGTTGTAGTAGGCGTTGACGGTCTGCGGGGTCATGCCCCACTCGCCCTTGTCGACCTGCTGGCCGAGACGGTTGCGGCGATAGTCCCACTCGAACGCCATGGAGCGTTCGGCATTGCCGAACACGTCGCCGCGTGCGACCTGCAGGCCGCTGTAGTCGCGCCAGGTGTCCGGGTGACCGATCTTCAGACCGAAGCCTTCGAGCTTCTTGCGCGCCTCGGCCTTGGTCTCGGCGCCCATCCAGTCGAGCTGGTCGAGACGCGCGCCCATCGCCACCTTCACGTTGGCGACCAGCTCGTCCATCTTGGCCTTGGAATCGGCCGGGAAATACAGCTGCACGTAGTCGCGGCCGATCGCCTCGCCCATCGTGTTCTCGGCGAAGGACACGCCGCGCTTCCAGCGCTCCTGCTCCTCGGGCTGGCCCGACAGGAACTTGTTGCGGAACTCGAAGCGGGCATCGGAGAACGCCTTCGACAGCAGCGGCGAGGCGCTGTCGATGGTGCCGAACGCCTGCCAGGCCTGCAGCGTGGCGATGTCGGTCTCGCTGAAGATCGCTGCGAGCTTCGGAATCGCGGTGCTCTGGCGCACGACGGCGCGCGGCGCCTGCGGCACACCGGCCGCGGCGAAGTACGTGGCCCACGGGAAGCCCGGTGCGGTGGTCTCGAACGCGGACAGCTCGACCGGGTTGTAGGTCTTGTCACGATCGCGGCTCTCGGCACGGGTCCAGTGCGCTTCGGCGATCTTGGTCTCCAGCGCGAGGATGGCTTCGGCGTTCTGCTGCGGGTTGTCCCAGCCGCCGAGCTCGAGCATCTGCGCGATGTAGGCCTGGTAGCGCTCGCGCTGCGGCGCGAAATTCTCGCGCAGGTACATTTCGCGATCGCCGAGGCCGAGGCCCGACTGGCTCATGTACAGCGTGTAGCGATCGGGATCGCGCTGGTCGTCGGACACGCCCAGACCGAAGAAGCTGCGGCCGAAGTCGCCCTGGCTCTCACCCATCAGGGTCGCGAGCGCCTCACGGCTGTCGGCGGCGCGGATCGCGGCCAGCTTCGGTGCGAGCGGCTTGGCGCCGAGCGCTTCGATCGCCGATTCGTCCATGAAGCCGGCATACAGCGCGGCGACCTTGGCCTGATCGCCGTCGGTGGCCGGATCGCCGGCCGGATAGCCTTCGACCAGCTGGCGCACGCGCGCTTCGGACAGGTCGCGCAGCACGAGAAACGCGCCATAGCTCGACTTGTCGGACGGGATCTCGGTGTTCTTGGCCCAGTTGCCGCTGACGTAGCGGAAGAAGTCCTCGCCCGGACGCACGCTGGTGTCCATGCCGACGGTGTCGATGCCCCAGGTGCCCATGCGCTTGGCGGCGACGGTCGCTTCGGCGCTGCCGGCGGCGGAGGTGTCGGCCTGGAACAGCGACTGCAGCTGGCACAGGTCGTCGAGGCAGGCGTGCTCGTGGTCGTGGGCGATGGCGGACGAGGCCGCCATCGTCAGCGCGACGGCCGTGGCCGCGGACAGCAGGGTCTTCTTCAAGGTCGATCTCCGGGAATTCGTTCGGGTCCGGCCGCGCGGTTGCACGCGAAACCGGTCGCCCAGCATACCGGCCCGGGCGTGCACGCCGCCCTGATCCGGACCCAACGAATGGCACTCGCGCTACGGGAAATCGCGGAAAAACGCGCGAATTCCGGAAGCCGAGGCGAATTACTACTGACTCAGTCGTGCGGCAGCACGCGGACACGCTGCGTCAGGACGTGCGTCTGACCGGGTGCGAGACGGACGATGTCAGGCCCCGCATTCGCGGCTTCCAGACACAGGAAACCGCGCCAGGCGCCGTCGTTCATGTCGCCGCTGCGCTCCGCGGCCGCCTCGCCCGGATTCCAGACGACGAGCGCGCGGCTGCCGGACGTCACCAGTTCGATGCGCCGGTCGAGACCGGGATCGTCGAGCAGATAGCGCCCGCCGGCATCGGCGTAGATGTAGTCGCTGCGACCCGGATCGCGCGCGTCGTCCAGCACCCAGTCGCCGGTCTGCGCATACGCGGCATAACCGTCGTTCTTGTCGAGGAAACGCAGCCCGTCGAGACCTTCGACGCGCACGTCGGCGACATCGGACACCCGGAAGTAGCTGTGCAGGGCCTGGGTGAACGCAACGGGCGCATCACCGGTGTTCGTGGTCTCGAGCGTCTGCTCGAGCGTCGTACCGATGCGCAGATGCATGCGCAACGCCAGACCGAGATCCGCGTAAGGCGGCGGCGCGAGCGTCAGCGACACACTGCCGTCGGTGGCGCGCGCGGCCTCGACGAACTGCCAGCGCACGGTCCGCACGAAGCCGTGCGACGGCACGTCGCTGCCCTGGCCCTGACGCCCGAAGAACGGCCACACCACCGGTACGCCGCCGCGGATTGCAGCGGGGACATCGGCCAGGCGCGGCGACAGCCACAGCAGGTCCTCGCCACCGGTCGGCACGTAGGACAGCAGATGGCCGCCATGCAGTGCGATCGCCGCACGCGCATCGGCCGTGTCGACCAGCACCGCCGGATAGCCGGCGAATGTGCCGATCCGCACGCCGTCCATCTCCATCGCGGTCGTCGCGGCGCCGGGAGCGCCGGCAGCGGCGACCTCGTCCTCGTAGCGGGCGGGTGTCGTGAATCGGGTTTCGGTCATGGCGGTGGAGTCGGTCATGGCATCGGTCGTGGGACGCGGGGTGTTGTGGATGCCGGCCGCGCAACCGGCGAGCGCGGCGATCAGGCAGAGCAGCGGCAGGCGGATGGCACGGGGCATGGCAGGACTCGTGGGAAACCGGCGCAGGGTAACGCACGACGCGCGGTGGCCAGCGCGGGTCTTCCGCCCTGCCCGCCCTCGCGGACGATGCGCCGAAGTCCGCCGTGCAGGCCGTAGCGTCACTCGCCCGAGGCCCACGGCGCCTGCGCGAGCTTGCGGGCCAGATGGTCGACCAGCGCCTGCACGCGCGCCGGTCGGCTGCGGCCCGGCGGCATGACCACGTGCACCGCGATCTCCGGCGGCTGCCAGCCGGGCAATGCGACTTCGAGCGCGCCGCGGCGCAGTTCGCGCCAGACCAGGAACTCCGGTTGCAAGGCGAGCCCGGCGCCGGCCAGCAGCGCGGGCGTCAGGGCTTCGGCGTTGTTCGCGCGCAGCACCGACGGCACACCCACCGAGTAGTCGCCGTGCCGCGCGTGGTGGAAGCGCCACGCGGCGCCCGAGCGCGCATACGCGTAGGTCAGGCCGCGATGCGTGGCCAGATCGCGGGGATGCTTCGGCCGACCGACGCGTTCGAAATACGCCGGCGCGCCGACCAGCAGGATGCGCACGCCGCACAGCCGGCGTGCGACGAGACTGGAATCCTCCAGCGTGCCGATGCGCAGCGCGAGATCGAAGCCGCCGCCGACGATGTCGACGGTCTCGTCACTGAGCGCGAGTTCCAGCGTCACGTCCGGAAACTTCGCCATGAAGGCCGGCAGCAGCGGCGCGAGATGGGCAACGCCGAACGACATCGGCGCAGCCATGCGCACGTGGCCACGCGGGCTGACCGCCTGCGCGGTCACGGACGCCTCGACCGCTTCGCCTTCGGCCAGCAGGCGGCTCGCCCGCTCGACGGCGTCCTCGCCTGCCCCCGTCAACGTCATCCGGCGCGAGGTGCGATGCAGCAGCGGCGTACCGATGCGTGCCTCGAGCCGGGCGATGGCCTTGGACACCGTCGGCTGGGTGATGCCCAGCGCTTCGGCGGTCGCGGCGAACGAGCCGAGCTCCGCGACACGCGCAAAGATGGCCCATGCTTCGAGATCCGGAAGCTTCATGGCATCACGAATGGAATGGATGGTGTTCCATTCTTTCCGTTCCCCGCATGACGCGCAAGGCGTAACGTGGCGCCATTCCCGACACGCACTGGAGAACGACATGATCGAACGCCGCCCCTTCGACACCCTCGGCGCCGCCAACCACGGCTGGCTCGATGCGCACCACCACTTCTCGTTCGCCAGCTACCACGAGCCGGCACGCATGGGCTGGGGCGCGTTGCGGGTCTGGAACGACGATCTGATTGCGCCGCGCACCGGCTTTCCGCCGCATTCGCACTCCGACATGGAGATCATCACCTATGTCCGCGAAGGTGCGATCAGCCACAAGGACAATCTCGGCAACGCCGGCCGCACCACCGCCGGCGACGTGCAGGTGATGAGCGCGGGCACCGGCATCCAGCATGCCGAATACAACATGGAAGGCGAGCAGACCCGGATCTTCCAGATCTGGATCATTCCCGATGCGCCCGGTGGCGCGCCGGCCTGGGGCACCAAGCCGTTCCCGAAAGACGGGCGCAGCGGTGATTTCATCGCGCTCGCCAGCGGTTTCGACGGCGACGACGATGCGTTGCCGATCCGCGCCGCGGCGCGAGTGCTCGGTGCGACGCTCAAGGCCGGCGACACCGCCGAATACGCGTTCGCCGACGGCCGACTGGGCTATCTGGTGCCGGCCTCGGGCGCGGTCGAGATCAACGGCACCCGCATTGAAGCGCGCGACGGCGCGGCGATCCGCGACGAGGCGGTGATCCACGTGACTGCGCTGGAAGACGCGGAACTGGTGCTGGTCGACACCGCGCGGTAATCGCGTCCATCCGCCTTCATCGCGCTTCGCTGGAAGCGCTTCGCACTCGCCCGCCGATGCTGCACGCGCAGCATCGGCGGCGTGTGTATGCGCGTCGTTTCACGGGATCCGAACGCAATTCCGTGACCCCGTGCCCCGATCGGCACATCGACGTGGCGGCGCTTTTGACAGCGTTGTCAATCGGCGGCAGCGTCGATGCCGGTCCAGCGCAGGGGGTGGGCCCAACACCATCACGCAAGGAGCCCACATGGATCGCACATCCTGCATCGCCGTTCCCATCGCCGCCTGCGTCGGCCTCGCCGCGCTCGCCCTGCCCGCCGCCGTGCAGGCGCAGACACCAGTCTGGGAGGAGAACTTCAACGGCACTTCGATCGACGGCAACACCTGGACCTTCGACGTCGGCACCGGTTGCCAGATCGGCATCTGCGGCTGGGGCAACAACGAGCTGCAGTACTACACCAGCCGCCCTGAGAACGCGCGCGTCGAGAACGGCAATCTCGTCATCGAAGCGCGTCGCGAAACCTTCGAAGGCAGCCCTTTCACGTCGGCGCGCCTGAAGACCGAAGGCCGCGTGCACTTCAAGTACGGCACGCTCGAGGCACGCATCAAGACGCCCGAAGCCGGCAACGGCCTGTGGCCCGCGTACTGGATGCTCGGCGCCATCGGCGTGTGGCCCGACCGCGGCGAGATCGACATCATGGAGATCGGTCACGTCGATGGCATCGCGGCCGGCATGGCCAATCGCCGCGTCGGTGGCGCCGTGCACTGGAACTACGGCGGCGGCCACGCCAGCCATGGCGATTTCGCGGATTTCCCGAGCAATCTGCACGACGACTACCGCACCTACCGCATGACCTGGGATCCGGACTTCATCCGCGTCACCGTCGACGGGCTGCAGTACTTCGAGATGGCGATCTCCGACATCGAGGGCGCCTCGCTGCACGAGTTCCACGCGCCGCATTTCCTCCTGCTCAATCTCGCAGTCGGCGGCACTTACACCGGCATTTCCAACCCGAACGGCGTCACCGCGCCGCTGCCCGGCAGGATGCTCGTCGACTGGATCCGTCTGTACCAGGATCACCCCGACAGCGAACTGCAGCTCGGCGGCGACAGCGCGGTGCCGGCCGGGCGCTTCGGGGTCTACTCCGAACAAAGTGGCCTTGCCGGCACGCTGGATTTCGGCAGCGACGCCGATCTGTTCGTCTGGAACAACCTCGCCCCGATCAGCGCCGCGCCGTTCGAAGGCAACGAAGCGATGGCATTCCGCGCGAGCGCCGGGCAGTGGTTCGGTCTCGGCATCCTGACCGACTACCGCAACATGAGTGCCTACGCCGGCGGTGCGTTGAAATTCCACATGCGCACGACCACGTCGTCGACATTCAAGATCGGCATCAATACGTCGTTCGGTGACAGCTGGGTCGATTTCGCAGCCGGTGGGCCGAACTATGGACTGGTGCGCGACGGGCAATGGCATCAGGTCACGATCCCCTTCAGTGCCTTCTACGATCTCGACCTGCACGCGGTGAAACAGATGTTCATGGTCGTCGCCGATCCGCCGGCGCAGGACGTCGAACTGGTCATCGACAACGTCTACTACCAGAGTCCGTGATCACGCAGGCCGGGCGTGGCACGCCGCGCCCGGCCTCAGAACACCGACAGGCCGGTCATGCGCGTGAAGCGGTGCAGCGCGTAGCCGCCGAGCAGCGAGTTGCCCTTCTCGTCCAGCGCCGGCGACCAGACGCAGAGGTTCAGCACGTGCGGCACCACCGCGACGATGCCGCCGCCGACGCCGCTCTTGGCCGGCAGGCCGACGTGGAACGCGAACTCGCCGGCCGCGTCGTAGGTGCCGCAGGTCATCATCACCGCGTTGATGCGCTTGGCGCGCTCGATACTGGTGACCTGCGCGCCCGATGAGGGGCATTTGCCGCGGTCGGACAGGAACTGCAGGCTGCGTGCGAGGTCGATGCAGTTCATCTTCAACGCGCACTGGAAGTAGTAGAAATCCAGCACCGCCTGCACGTCGTTCTTGATGTTGCCGAAGCTGCGGATGAAGTTGGCCAGTGCCACGTTGCGATAGCCGCTTTTGCGTTCCGATTCCCAGATCTCGTCGTCGCGTCCGATGTCCGGATTGCCGGTGCGCTCGCGCATGAACTGCAGCAGCGCGGTTTCCGGGTCGTCGTAGTGCGAGAGGATGACGTCGGCAACGACGATCGCGCCGGCATTGATGAAGGGATTGCGCGGAATGCCGGCCTCGTGCTCGAGCTGGATCAGAGAGTTGAACGGATCGCCAGAGGGCTCGCGCCCCACCCGCTTCCACAGATCGTCGCCGGCCTTGTCGAGCGCCAGGGTCAGCGTGTGCACCTTTGAAATGCTCTGAATCGAGAACGGCGCATGCGCCTCGCCCACCGTGTAGACGTCGCCGTCGAGCGTCGCGACCGCCATGCCGAAGGTGTCACGCGGCACGGACGCGAGCGCGGGAATGTAGTCGGCGACCTTGCCCTTCTGCGCGTCGAAGCGTTCGCGGACCTCCGCGTGGATCGTCTTCAGGATGTCCTGCAGATCGTGGCGGCTCAGATCGTGCGGATTCTGCGGGGGACTGCGCATGACGCCTCGGCTGGGGAACGGCGGATGTGCCGGCTCCGCAGCATGGCGTCGAAGGCGTGACCATCCGGTCACGCCAGCTCGGCCTCAGTTCGTGGACCAGTCCGCTTCGAGTGTGCGGAACGACGCCGGCAGGGTGACGCCCTGCGCGTCGTAGTCGCGCGTCTCCACGCCGTCGACGCGCACCCGCTGCGGCCGCATGCGCTGCGGCCATGCGAGATGCACGGTGCTGCCCGCACGCAATCCGTCGCCGAGTGCGACGTCGAGGCGCGCGGCATCGCCACGCGCATGCAGGGTCAACGGTCCGTAGGCCGTCGGCAGCGCATCGAGTCGCAGGCCCTCGCCCGCCAGCCAGTCGGTCGGCGTGCCGGGCAGCAACTGCAACACGGTGTCCTCCTCGCGCATCAGCATGCCGAACACCGCACGCGCGTATTCGGCGCCGATCCAGGTGTGCGGCATGTCGCCGAGATAGCGCGGGAAGCGCAGCCGCGAATGCACGACCTCGCCCCAGACGTGCCATGGCTGCGGGCGCCGGTCGTCGAGCATGCGCGAGAGCAACTCCCATGCGGCATCGGGCTGGTCCAGATGGACGAAGGTCAGCACGTTGCGCAGTTCGTAGGGCGAGTACGCGTACAGCGCATCGGGCGCGCCATTGCGGCGGAAGTCGGCGAGATAGCGGTCGAAGGTGTTGCGCAGCGCGTCGGCAGGCAGCAGGTCCTGCTGGCCGGTTGGGTCGAGCGCGATCGAGACGCTGGTGGGATCGTTGCCACCGAGATCGGCCGCCGCGGGCACGGTGTCCTGGCCGCTCCAGGCCATCGTCGCGCGGATCGACGCGGCGACGTCGGTCCGCAGCGCGTCGTATTGCGCGCGCGCCCAGCTGGCGGTTTCCGCATCGCCCAGTTGTTCGGCGAGCCAGGCGCCGTCATGCCAGCCCTTGAGCGCCCAGTAGTCGTCCCAGTAACTGTGCGTCGGACTGGAATAGCCTTCGTGGCTGATCGACGGCGCGATGATGCCGCGGAAGCGCTCGGGTGCGGGGGAATCGGCCATGTAGCCCGGCGCCAGCGTGCGCTCGCGCAGCGTCTGCAGGAACCGCATCGCGGACGTCACCTGCGGCAGGTAGTCGCGCACCGTCTCCGGCCCACCGTCAAGACGCGCGACATCGGCCACGAGTGCGATGTACTGACCCTGCGCGTCGAACTCGATGTCGGAACCGAAGCCGGTGAACAACGTGCCGTCGTCGTTGATGATCGGCGAGACCAGACCGGACTCGCGCACCGCGTGATCGGTGTACCAGCGCAGGAAATCGCGGGCCACATCGGCCTGGCCCATGCGCAGCAGCACCGCGGCGGTCGCCGCGCCATCGCGGATGAAGGAGCGGTCGTAGTTGCGCGGGCCCGGCTGCATCGCCTGACCGGTGCGGTTGATCAGCATGTAGGCCGCCTGCGTGCGCAGCGCATCGACCATGTCGGCGTCGGGCAATGCGATGTGCACGTCGCCGAAGCGTGCGCGCCAGTCGTCGGCGACGTCCGCGGCCAACGCATCGAAACTCGCGTCGGGCGTCGCGGCGACCTGCAGCGTCGCCGGCACCAGCGCCGGCGCTTCGGGCAGCGGGCCGTGATTGCGGTCCGTGCGCGTGATGCCGAGCGGAAACGCGACGACGACCGATTCGCTGGCGCCCGGCGCGAGCCGCATGCGGTAGCCGAGCAGCGATGCGGCGAGGCCCGCATCATCGTGTGCGGACTGTGCATCCGGCGCGGTGCCGGCTGCGGCATGCGGCGTGAGTTCACTCGCGCCGTCTTCGCCGAACGGCGCCGCGCCCTGGTGCGTCGGCGGTGTCAGCGACGTCAACAGCGTGCGGTCGTTGACGCGGACCGCGGTGCCGAGTGGATCGGCAGCGATCGCGATCTCGCGGATCGGCGACAGCCCGCCGTTCTGCCATGGCGGATTCATCTGCATCGGTCGCACCAGCAGCGACAGCGTGCCGTCGATCGCGGTCGCGCCGCGGTTGGTCACGCGATGCCGCAGCAAGGTGACCGGCTGGCCGTCGAGCATCGCAGTGAAGGTCTCGCTGCGCACGGCGATGTCCGGTGTCGCGGTCCAGTCGACGGCCGGCATCGGCATCCAGCGCTCGCGCAGCGTGTGCACCGGCGTACCGGTTGCCGCGCTGGCCGCGCCGCGCGCATCGCGCCAGATCGCCTGCACGAGCGGCGCGCCCTTCCAGGCTTCGAGATTGCCCCACTCGTCGAAGATCGATTTCTGCAGGCCGCCTTGCACGCCGACGACCGTCCAGTAGGTCTGCTGCATGCGCAGCGAGGGCAGAAACAACGCCGCGGTGCCGCGCGCCGCGGCCGCCTGATAGGCGCGCATCGGCGTCATCACGTCGCCCGGCCCGAGCAGCCGCAGGCGTGCGACGGCCGGCGGCGCACCGTCGCCGGCGGACACGCGCACGCGCAGTTCGCGCGCTTCCAGCGCGACCGGACTCGCCAGCGTCGACATGCCGCCGTCGCCGGGGAACGGATCGCGCGCCACGACCTGCCAATCGCCGGCGGCGTCGCGTGCCTCCAGCGTCGCGCCGCTGCGCGTGCCGGCCCATTCGACACGCAGGCCGGCAGTGGGCTGCGGCGATGCGAACGACAGCGCAACACGTCCCGAATCCCCGTCCATCTCGACCGGTGCCGGCGACTCGTCTTTACGCCACACGCGTGCGTTGTCCGGATCGTCCAGGCCTTCGATACGCGGCGCCTCGGCGACCGGCAACGGTTCGAACTCGAAGATCGACACGCCCCAGTCCGACGTCTTCGGCAACGCCGCGAGGCGCAGCCAGCGCGCACGCACCGGCGCGAAGAACAGCGTCTCCACGCCGCCGAGCGAATCCGCCTGCACGTGCACATCGCGCCAGTCGCCTTCGCGCTCGGCCGCCTGCAACACGAAGCCTTCCGGATTGGCGAGATCCCAACGGATACGCATGCCACCGATCTCGGCTGCGCGTCCCAGATCGACCTGGAACCAGTGCCCGGCGCTGAACGCGCCGCCGGTCTTCGTGGCCGGATCACCGTCGATCAGATGACCGATCGCCTCGGCCTGCACCTGCGCCGACGAACTCGTCGCCGTCCACGCCGCGCGCGGCGGCAGGCCGTCCTGCGCGAGCGCCGACGCGCCGACCAGCGCACACACCACACCACCCAGCCACCGCACCCGATTCCGCATCGCGCACCCATCCTGTTGTCGCACGCCCTCCCCAGGGTCGCGACGCCGGCACGAGGGCCGGCGCGATCGGGAGCGTAACCGTTTTCAGTCGAGCCGGGCGACGGCCTGCCGCAGCCGGGATTCCGGTGCACGCGCCTCCCGAATGTGCTGTCTGCACGACTGAACACGCATTCGGGGACGTGGTCTTGACCCGGCATCGGCGAGGCTTGCCCCCCGCGCGCACCGCGCCGCAACCGCACAGGACATTGAACGCATGGGCATGCTGATCGAAGGCCGCTGGGAATCCAACGACGACAAGCTCGTCAGCGAGGACGGCACATTGCAACGGCCCGACTCGGCGTTCCGCAACTGGATCACGCCCGACGGCGCACCCGGTCCGACCGGCGAAGGCGGGTTCGCGGCCGAGCCCGGTCGCTATCACCTCTACGTGGCGCGGGCCTGCCCTTGGGCGCATCGCGCGACGCTGTTCCGCGAGCTCAAGGGCCTGCAGACGATGATCGGGCTGTCGGTCACGCACTGGCTGATGGCCGACGACGGCTGGACCTTCGCCACCGGCCCCGGCGTGATTCCCGATCCGCTGTACGGCGCCGAGACCGTCTGGCAACTCTACGTGCGCGCCGATCCCCGCTACACCGGACGCGTGACCGTGCCGGTGCTGTTGGACACGAAGCGCGAGACCATCGTCAGCAACGAATCGGCCGACATCATCCGCATGTTCAACAGCGCGTTCGACGGCGTCGGCGCGACACCCGGCGACTACGCGCCGGCGGCGCTGCTTGGCGAGATCGACGCGCTCAACGACCGCATCTACGACGGCCTCAACAACGGCGTGTACAAGGCGGGCTTCGCGACCAGCCAGTCCGCCTACGACGAGGCCGTGCGCGGCGTGTTCGAGACGCTCGACTGGCTGGAATCGCATCTGTCCGGCCGGACCTGGCTGTGCGGTGACGTGCAGACCGAAGCCGACTGGCGTCTGTTCACCACCCTGCTCCGCTTCGACGCGGTCTACCACGGGCACTTCAAGTGCAATCTGCGGCAGCTCAAGGACTACCCGGTGCTGTCGGCGTACACGCAGCGGCTCTACGCCGAGCCGGCGGTCGCGCCGACAGTGAACTTCGACCACATCCGTCGCCACTACTACCAGAGCCATCGCCAGATCAATCCGACCGGCATCGTGCCGGTCGGCCCGGAATCGGTGTTTCGGGTCGCGTTCTGAGTCAACTGCCGCGCGGTGCGTCGACGACCTGCGGCGTGCGCAGCGGCACACCGTCGGCATCGAAGAACGCCCGGTTGCGCAGGCCGCGCAGTCTCGCCGCGAGCAGGCGCAGGCGCGGCGACCTCGTAGAGTTCCAGCGGCAGGCCGTCGGGATCGGCGAAGAACACGAAGCGCTGGCTGGTATACGGATCGACGCGCACCGGTTCCAGCACGACGCCACGCGCGGTCAGGCGTGCGCAGGCCGCGTCGATGTCATCGACGGCGAACGCGAGATGGCGCAGGCCGCGCGCTTCCGGCCACGACGGTCGCGCCGGTGCATCCGGGAACGAGAACAGCTCGACCTGCCCGCCGTCGGGCAGCGCAAGATCGAGCTTCCAGGACCGCCGCTCATCGCGGTAATGCTCGCCCAGCACGCGCAGGCCCAGCGTTTCGACGTAGAACGCTTTCGACACCGCGTAGTCGCTGCAGATCACCGCGACATGGTGGATACCGCGCAGCATCGTCAGGCCGGCACTTTCAGCGTGCGTGCGAACAGCGCCAGCATCTTAGACCACGCCTCCTTGGCGGCCGCTTCGTCGTAGCGCGGCGTGGTGTCGTTGTTGAAGCCGTGTTCGGTAACGGCCGGCTGGTACAGCGCGAACGTCTTGCCGGCCGCCTTCAATGCGGCTTCGTAGTCCGGCCATTGCGCATTGACGCGCGCATCGTTGGACGCCAGCACCACCAGCAGTTCCGCGGTGATCTTCGGCACATCCGCCAGCGGCGCGGCCGGTCCGTAGAACGGCACCGCGGCGCGCAGCGTCGGCAGCTGCGTCGCCAGCCAGTTGGCCATGCCACCGCCGTAGCAGAAGCCGACGACACCGAGATGACCGTTGCCGCCCTCGATCGCCTGCAACCAGCCCGCAGCGGCGACGAAATCCTGCCGCGCCGCGTCCTGGTCCAGCGTCGCGAACAGGGCGCGCGCGGCGTCTTCCCCGCCGGGATAGCCGCCCTTGGGAAACAGCGCGTCCGGCGCGAACGCGATGTAGCCCTCGAGCGCGATGCGCCGCGCCACATCCTCGATATGCGGATTGAGGCCGCGGTTCTCGTGCACCACCAGCACCAGCGGCAGCGGGCCGCTCGCCCCGGCCGGCTGCGCGAGATAGCCGCGGCCGCGGCCATTGCCGTTGGGCGAATCGAATTCCACGTGGCGCGTCTGCAGGCGCGCATCATCCGGCGCGATCTGCTGCGCGCTCGCGAACTGCGGGCTCAGCGCGGCCAGCAGCCCCACAGCGCCCGCGGCGCCGGCGATACGGCCCGCGCGCGTCAGGAAGCCGCGACGATCGATCGCGCCGTGCACGTAGTCGTCGAACAACGCGAGGACGTCGGGATCGAAATCGCGTGCGGTCTGTTTCGGCGGTGTGGCCATGACGGGCTCCTGCGGCGGATCGGGCCTCGATGGTAATCGCCGCACGTGACGTGCGGCGTGCACCGTCTGCAACGCCGCGTTGCACCGCAACAAAACTTCAATACATCGTCGTTAGCCTCCGGCCCCGGTCGCACGTCGGCCCATCGCGTCGCGTGCAAGCGCACGGCGCGCTCGTCCATCCGTCTCAAGGGGAATACCTGGCATGAAGTCCTACCACCCGGCGCGCCGCGCGTCCGGGCCGCGCCCGCGCTGCCTGAGCCGCAGCATCCACTTCCTTCTCGTCGGCGGCATGGTCGCCATGCCGACGCTCGCCCTCGCGCAGGACGCGCCGGCAGCCGACGACATCCAGGCACTGGACGCCGTCTCGGTCACCGGCAGCTACAGTCGCAGCCTCGAACAGGCCGTCGATCTGAAGCGCGACAACGTGGGCTTCTCCGATTCGATCGTTGCCACCGACGTCGCCGATTTCCCCGAACAGAATCTCGCCGAGGCGCTGCAGCGCATGCCCGGCGTCACCATCGAACGCAACAAGGGCCTGGGCTCGCGCGTCAACGTGCGCGGCCTGCCGTCCGACTACACGCATGTCTCGATCAACGATCTCGCCACGGCGTCGGGCAGCGGCGGCCGCGAGGTGGAATTCGACATCTTCGCGTCGGAAATCATCCAGCAGGTCACCGTGCAGAAGTCGCCGACCGCAGCGGACGAGGAAGGCGGCATCGCCGGCTCGGTGAAGATCTCCACCGCGCGCCCGTTCGACTACAGCACGCGCCAACTGGTCGGCTCGGTCGAAGGCGCACACAACTCGATCTCCGAAGAGACCGATCCGAAGGTGTCTTTCCTCGCGTCCGACACCTGGGGCGACTGGGGCGCGCTGGTGTCGTTTTCCAAGGCCAAGCGTACCAACCGCACCGACGGCACGTCGGGCATCAACTTCCGTCCGATGTCGCGCTTCCTCGGCGCGTCCGGCGTGCGCGGGTCGCAGGCCGAAGCCGTGATCGAACGTGATACCGGTCGCCAGATCGGCAACCGCGCCAACACCGCCGAATCGAACCTGATCGTGTTCCAGGACAAGGTCGGCGACCGGGTGTTCCTCAACGAACAGGACAAGTGGGGCGCGACCGCGTCGCTGCAGTTCAAGCCGAGCAATGATTTCAGCCTGAGCTTCGACGCGCTGGTCGGCGGCTACGACGCGACCGAAGACGAGTACGACGCCGCCGCGTACTCCGCGTCGAGCCGCAGCACGCTCGAAACCATCCACGCCTACGACGACACCACACTGGCCGAGCACGGCATCCTGGTGCTGCGCGACGTGTCCTACACCGCCACGCAGCACGAGTTCCTGAGCAAGGAACGCCGCAACGAAACCGACTTCCGCCAGTACAGCGCGGCGCTGGACTGGCGCGGCGACAGCTGGACCATCGACGCCCTGCTCGGCTACTCGGGCGCGAAGAAGACCCTCGACTACGCCAACCTCAAGCACGTGGCCTATGCGCCCTCGCGCACGCGCTGGACCGATCGCGCCGGCGAGACGATTCCGAGCGCGTCGTCGAACGGCTTCGACATGTACGACTCGCCCGAGCGCTACCTGTTCGAAGCCTACGAGACGACGCTCGAGCACATCAGCGACGACAAGTACGCCGCGCAGGTCAATGTGGGCAAGACGCTGGATCTCGCGTTCCTGCCGGCGCTGCGCAGCATCCGCTTCGGCGTGCGCCACACCGACAAGTCCAAGGAACGCCAGTACGGCGAAGCCAAGATCGGCGGCCCCTCAGCCAGCAACAACAGCTGGGTCAACACGCGCACGCTGGCCGACAGCCAGTTGCAGCCGATCGGCAGCATCGTGCCCGGCGGCGCCTACACCGCGCGCGATCTCGACTGGCAGATGGTCGGCAACGACTACGCACGCGACACCTTCCGCTATGCAGGCTTCTCGACGCCGTTCGACGACGCCCAGTACTACCGCGTCGACGAACAGGCGACCGCGCTGTATGCAATGACGGATTTCTCTTTCGACCTCGGTCGCGTACCGGTCGACATCAACGCCGGCGTGCGCTGGGTCGACACCTCGGTGACGTCGTTCGGCTATCACCCGGTGCAGAACCCGGACGGCAGCACCGGCTACACCGACACGCCGGTGTCGATGGACGGCGACTACAGCGACGTGCTGCCCAGCCTCAACATCACCGCCGAGCTGCGCGACGGGCTGTTGCTGCGCGCCGCTGCGTCGCAGACGCTGATCCGCCCGGCGATGACCGACATCGCCTACAAGCGCACGGCGAGCTGGAGTTCCTACCGCTTCACCGACGGCAATCCGGCGCTCAAGCCGACCTATGCCGACCAGTGGGAAGTGGGCTTGGAGCAGTATCTCGACAATGGTGGTCTGCTTGCCGCGTCGTACTTCCGCAAGAAGATCGACGGCGTGGTGATCAACGCACTGACCGGCGTGGTCGAGGACGTGCCGGTCTACAACGCCAACGGCACGCTCAACGGCATCTTCGATTTCGACGTCTACCAGCCGGTCAATGCGGCGGGCGCCTACGAGGTCGACGGCATCGAGCTCATCGCCCAGTTGCCGCTGACGATGCTGCATCCGGCGCTGGAAGGGTTCGGCATCAACGCCAACTACACGATGCTCGACAGCTCGCTGGCCGGCGAATCCGACCTCGGCATCCAGACGCCGATGCCCGGCCTGGCCGAGAAGACCTGGAACCTCACCGCGTATTACGAGAACGACCGCTTCGACGCGCGCGTGTCCTACAACCACAAGAGCGAGTACGTGGAATCGATCGGCTACAACATGTATCCGATCTACCGCGACGGCTACGGCCAGCTCGATGTATCGATCGGCCTGCGTCTGGCCGACAACCTCAAACTGAGCCTCAAGGGCATCAACATGACGGACGAGGCGACGACCGGCTACACCATGGATCCGTCGTTCCCGACGATGTACGAACTGTCGGGCCGCCGCATCTCGCTGGGGCTGCGCGCGGATTTCTGAGTCCGGCTGCGCAGGCAACATGGAAAAGGCCACCGCTTGCGGTGGCCTTTTCTTTCACTCCGCGAAACGAGCGCGGTCAGCGATGCGCCAGCGCGTAATCCAGTGCGGCCACGATCGATGCCACCTGCGCGGCATTGCATTCGGTCGGCGTCGTGCGCGGGCTGTCGGGATAGACCTCGGTCGTGGTCACGTACTGCGCGCCGGTGATGCCGGCGCACAGGCCGAGCTGCTCCAGCGGGTACTCGATCACGCCGTGGGCGACAACGGGCGAACCGATCATCTCGCCGTCCGCATCGGCCGGCGCGATGTGGGTCACCTGCTCCACCGCGGCGATGACCGCCTGCTGGAACGCGGGCTGCGGGCGCTCGCTGTCGTCGACCAGATAGAAGCCGTCGGGGATGCCGCCCGGCTCGAAGGCCACCCCGTCACGCGCGGCCAGTGCGGGACGGAACTCGGATTCGTCGGTGTCGGTGGTCTCGTGCAGATCCACATGCACCAGCACGGTGCCCCGCAGCGGCGTGAGCAGCGCGACCAGCGCGGCTGACTCTTTCGCCGGGCTGCCGGCGCGGAACGCGCGGTTCGGATCGATCGCGTCGATGTTCCAGCGCTGCACGTGTTCGTAGCCCCAGGGGCTGACGCAGGGCACGACCAGCAGATTGATCCGGCCGGCGTAGTTCCGGGCCACCGTTTCGACGAAATCCAGTGCGCCTTCGATGCCGCTGGTCTCGTAGCCGTGCACGCCACCGGTGATCACGCCGATCGGCAGATCGTGATTCCAGTCGCGGCTGCGGATCGCGAGCAGCGGATACCGGCCGCCGCCTTCGCGCCCGCTGTAATCGAGGGTGTCGTAGGTCTCGACGTCGAAGCGGTCGCGCAGCGCATCGATCCGCGTCACGACATCGTCGGCGTGGCTGCGCTGCCGCACCTGACGGGCCCGCCAAGCCGCGCGTTCGGCATCGCCCCAGGACTGGCCGGGGGTGCCGATCGGATAGAACGGGGTCTGCTGCATGACGTGCTCCGGCGTTCGAAAAATCGCGGGCACTCTAGCATCGCGTCCTGGAACCGCAGGCTCAGACCGGCGCAGGCCGTCCATAAAGATAGCCCTGCCCGTACTGGCAGCCGAGTTCGTCGAGCATGTCGCGCTGCGCCTGCGTTTCCACGCCTTCGGCGATCGTGTCGATGCCGAGCGTGCCGGCGAGCGCGAGGATCGCGCGGACTAGGGCCAGGCTCTCCGCGTGCAGGTCGCTGCCCAGGCCCTGCACGAAGCTCTGGTCGATCTTCAGCGCCTGGATCGGGAAACGATGCAGGTACGACAGCGCCGAGAAACCGGTGCCGAAATCGTCCAGCAGCGCCAGCACGCCCCGCTCGCGCAGCAGACTCAGCATGCGCAGCGCCCGTGGCGCATCGTCGAGCAGTGCGACCTCGGTGATCTCGATGCGTAGGCGCGATGGATCGGCGCCAGCTCCATCCACCAGCAGCATCAGTCGCTCGACGAAATCGTCGGAGCGGAAATGGCGCGGCGAGACGTTGATCGACACGTAACCCGGCGCGTTCGATCCCGCCATGATGCCGATGACCTTGCGGTACATCAGCCAGTCGACCTGTTCGATCAGACCGCTGTCTTCGCCCACGCCGATGAAGTCGGCCGGCGGCAGGATGCCGTGCAGCTCGTGGCGCCAGCGCAGCAGGGCTTCGTGGCCGATCACCGCGCCGTCGGTCAGGCGCACGATCGGCTGGAAGAACGGTTCGAACGCGTCCTGCAGGATCGCCCGGCGCAGATCCGCTTCGAGATCGAGCAGACGCGTCGCCTCGGCGCGCATCGCCTCGTCGAAACGTTCGCTGCGGTCGCGGCCGCAGGCCTTGGCCCGATACATCGCCGCGTCCGCGTCGCGCAGCAGGCCATCGCCGTCGGCGCCCGCATGCGACATCGCGATGCCGATGCTGCCCGAGGGATACAGCTCGCGACCGGCCACCCACATCGGCCGCGACAGCGTCGCCAGCAGCGCAGCGGCCATCGTGTCGGCGACGCCCGCGTCGTCGACGCCTCCGAGCACCAGTGCGAACTCGTCGCCGCCCAGTCGCGCGGCCATGTCCTGCGGACCGAGCAGCGCCGAGATGCGTTGCGCGATCTCGACCAGCATCGCGTCGCCGGCGGCGTGGCCGACGCTGTCGTTGACCAGCTTGAAGCGGTCGAGATCGAGGAACAGCACCGCGAACGGCTCCTGCCGACTCTCCGACGAGGCCAGCGCGGCATTGAGACGTTCGAGCAGCTGCACGCGGTTCGGCAGCCCGGTCAGCGGATCGTGACGCGCCTGGTGCACCAGCCGCTGCTGCGCCCGCACGCGCTCGCCGATCTGCGCGCGCAGTTCGCGGTTGGCCTCTTCCAGCTCGCGTGTGCGCGCGTCGACGCGGAACTCGAGTTCGGTGTGCGCGGCCTTCAGCGCTTCCTGCGCGCGCTTGCGCTCCAGCGCGCTGTCGATGTGATGCGCAACGAAGGTCAGCAGCGCCTGGTCGCTGTGCGCGAAGCTGATCTCGGGATCGTAGCTCTGCACCGCGATCACGCCGACCGGCCGGCCATCGCGGCTCAGCGGCACGCCCAGCCAGCACTGCGCCTGGGTGCCGCGGCTCTGCAGTTCGCCACTGGCTTCCAGCAGCACGATGCTCTCGCGCCGTGCGAGCAACGGTTCGCCGCTGTCGATGACGTATTCGGTCAGGCCGTTGGCCCGTTCGCGTGGACGCCGCGCCACATCGCGCTCGTCGACCGAATACGGAAACTCGAGGCGCTGGCCGTCCTGGCTCAGCATCGCGATGTAGAAATTCCGCGCGTACAGCAGCTCGCCGACGATCGCGTGCAGATCCGCATAAAAGCGTTCGACGCTGCCGGCCGCGACCGAGAGCTCGCTGATCCGGTACAGCGCCCGCTGCAGCCGCTCGGCGCGGGCGCGCTCGGTGATCTGCGCCTGCAGGCCGAAGTTCGCTTCCTGCAGTTCTTGGGTGCGCGAATCGACGCGCCGCTCGAGTTCGGCATGCGCCTGCTTGCGGTCGAGCGCGGTGAGGATGTGCTGGGCCACGAATTCGAGCAGCGCCCGGTCGTCCTGGCTGTAGCGGTCCGGCCGGTCGTAGCTCTGCACGACGATCGCGCCGCACACGCGCCCGTCGCGGCGCAGCGGCACGCCCAGCCAGTCGGCGCTGTCGGGGCCGTGGAGCAGATCGCCGTCGTCGACGCCATGGGCACGCCGCAGCTGTGCCGACGGTCCCAGCATCGGCTGGCCTTCGCGCAACAGCGCGATGGTCAGGCTGTTGGGCATGTCGCTGACGTGCAGCTCCTGCTCGGGATCGGCGACCCAGGGATCGAGCGCGTCGACGAAGTACAGGAACCGCAAGGTCTCGCTGAGATCGTCATAGAGCACGATGTAGAAATTCTCGGCGGTCATCAGGCCGCCGACGACGCCGTGGATGCGCGCCAGCACCTCCCCCATCTCCAGCGACGAGCCTGCCAGGTCGGCGATCTCGTACAGGGCCTGTTGCAGCCGTTCGGAGCGCTGCAGGGTCGCGACGATGTGTTCGGTGGCCAGCGCGTCGAGCGCAGCGAGCAGGCTGTTCGCCGCCAGCCGCGCCCAGGCGGTGCACATCGCATCGTCGTGCGCCGCGTCGATGGCGACCGCGACGCGCGCGCCGCCGCGTGTCGCGCGCAGGACGTACGCGCCTTCCGCATTCGCATCGTCGTCGAGCGCGTCCTGCGCGGTGTCCGCCAGCGCAGCGGACGCGGCCCGTGCGTGGATCGCGCCGCGACCGCCGTAGGGACAGTGCCAGGCGATCGCGAGCGCCAGCCCGTCGGGCGCGGTGGCGAGAATCTCCCGCGCACGCGCCGCCGCGTCGGCGGACGGCTGGGCGGGCGATTCCGGAAGCTGGCGATCGGACACGGGAACTTTGCAGGCCTTGGCTGACACGAGCATAACCAAATCGTCACATCGATCCGTGCCGGCGACCCCATCTGCGACATCCGCACGTTCGACCGTCCATGCACGCGCACGTCGCTCCCGCGTTTCCGATCCGTCCGGTCTTCCCGGCCACGTCCGCAGCACGTAACCTGCAGGCCATGCCCGACATCGCCAGCCAGCAGGAGCCGCCCGGCGACGATGCCCTGATGCAGGCATGGGTCGCGGGCGATGTCGCGGCGTTCGAGACGCTCTACCGCCGTCATCGCGACAAGCTCTACCGGTTTCTCGTGCGCCAGCTGCGTAATGGCGCGCTGGCCGAGGAGGTGTTCCAGGACATCTGGCAGCGCGTGATCGCCGCGCGCGCCGACTGGAAACCGGACGCGATGTTCACGACCTGGCTCTACCGCATTGCCCACAATCGTCTCGCCGATCACTGGCGCGCTGCGCAGCACCGGCCGCCGCCGCCCGAGGATGCGGACCTGCGCACCGCGCGGATCGTCGATCCCGATTCGCCCGAACGGCAGCGCTCCGAGTTCGAGCAGCGTCGCCAGCTGCAACTCGCACTGGAAGCGTTGCCGGACGAGCAGCGCGAAGTCGTGCTGCTGCGGCTGGAACAGGAACTGACGCTGGAGGAGATCGGCGAGATCACCGGCGTCGGCCGCGAAACCGTGAAATCGCGACTGCGCTACGCGATGGACAAACTGCGCACGCTGCTGAACCCATGAACCGACCCGACCGCGAACCGCTGACGCCCGAAGAACGCATGCTGGCCGACCGCCTGGCACGCGACGGCAGTGCCGCGTCGCCGTCGCCCGCGCTCGATGCGGCGATCCTCGGCGCTGCCCGAGAGGCCGCAGGCGCAACACCCGCGCAGGCGCCGACGGCCGTCGCGCACCGACGGGTGCCCCCGCGTCGCCGTCGCTGGCCGTTCGCTGCCGGCATCGCTGCATCGCTGGCATTGGCGATCGGCATCGCGTGGCAGTTGCGTCCAGTGCCCGACACCGAAATGCGAGCAGCGTCCGAGATGCCTGCGGCTGCACCCGCGGCGGACATCGCGCCAGCGCCCGAAGCGATGCGTTCTCGCGAGATCCCGGCACCGCCGCTCGCCGAACCTGCGCCGCCGCCCGCGCAAGTCGTCACCGACGCACCGGCACATGAGGCGCCTGCCGCAGGCGCAACGCCGGCGGCTGCACCGACACGCAAGGAGACGGTGAGCGCCGAGTCCGCGGACAACGCGTCTTCGGCTTCAGCCGCAAACGTGCAGGCGCCGGCCGAGCGACCGACCGCGTTCGGGGCCGACATGCATCCGGCCGCCGCACCGCCGCCACAGGCTGCGATCCCCGCCGCCGCCCAGTCGGTGCCCGCACCGCCAGCACCTGCGCCTGCACGCGCGCCACCACCGGCCCCACCCTCGCCGCCCGCGTCCGCGCCCATGCAGGCGCCCACTGAATCAGCGGCGCGTCGCGCGGCGCCAGCAGCGCCCGCGCCTGCGGCTGCACGCCAGACACGCGCGGAATCGCAGGCGATGGTGCTGGACTCGATCGACGACGGGCCCGACGACGGCGATCCGCCCGCGTCGGCCGATGCACCCGAAGTCCGCGCCGCATGGCTGGCGCGGGTGCGCGAACTGCTCGATGCCGGCCGCATTGGCGAGGCCAAGGCCAGCCTGGCCGAGTTCCACCGTCGGCATCCGCAGGCCGAGCTGCCACCGGACCTGCGCGCGTTGCTGGACTGATGCCGCTCGACACGCTCGCAGGTCCGGTCGACCACACGCTCGAGGTCAAGCACAGCCGCTTCATCGCATACGCGGCGCCGGTCGACGATGCCGATGCCGCGGCCGCTTTCATGCAGCAGGTGCACGTCGCCGATGCCACCCACAACTGCTGGGCCTGGCGCATCGGTGACCAGTACCGCTCCAGCGACGATGGTGAGCCGGCCGGCACGGCCGGTCGACCGATCCTCGCCGCGATCGATGGCCAGGGCTTCGACCGCATCGCGGTCGTCGTCGTGCGCTGGTACGGCGGCATCAAGCTCGGCGCCGGCGGGCTCGTTCGCGCCTACGGCGGCTGCGCTGCCGAGTGCCTGCGCATCGCGCCCCGCGTCGCGCTGGTCGAGATGGCGACGCTGCGGCTGCACGCGCCGTTCGACGCGATCGGCAGCGTGCACGCCGCGCTGTCGCGCGCGCTCGCGGTCAAACGCGAAGAGATCTTCGACACCCGCGGCGTGTCGGTGGTGCTGGACCTGCCGGCGGATCGCGTCGACGACTTGAAAACCCGTCTGCGCGATGCCACCCGTGATCGGGTCCGCATCGACGACAATGGCTGATGGCATTCCAATCCCCCCGCACGACGCCTGACGCCGGCGCACCGAAGGCGCGCATCGGCGCGCTGAAGACCCTGTGGCCGTTCGTGATGCGCCAGCGCGGCCTGTTCGCCGCCTGGATGGTCGCGCTCGCGCTGTCGTCGGCGGCGACGCTGAGCCTGCCGATGGCGGTCAAGCAGATGATCGACCACGGCTTCACCGGCGGCGACCAGATCGATCGCGCGTTCGCGCTGCTGCTGCTCGTCGCGGTCGCGCTGGCGGTGTTCACCGCGGCGCGGTTCTTCTTCGTGTCGCTGCTCGGCGAGCGCGTCGTCGCCGATCTGCGCAACCGGCTTTACGGCCATCTGCTGGATCTCGACCAGACCTTCTTCGAACAGACCCGCAGCGGCGATCTGGTCTCGCGCCTGAGCGCGGACACCGAACTGCTGCGCGCGGTCGTCGGTTCGACGATGTCGGTCGCGCTGCGCAGCACGGTGATGGTGATCGGCAGCGTCGCGATGCTGGTGGTCACCAGTCCGCGGCTCGCGGCGTTCACCCTGATCGGCATTCCGCTGTTCGTGCTGCCGCTGGTGCTGGGCGGCCGCAAGCTGGCGAAGATCTCGCGCCAGAGCCAGGACCGCGTAGCCGATGCCAACGCGCTCGCCAACGAAACGCTGACCGCGATCCGCACCGTGCAGGCGCACGCGCGCGAACCTTGGGAGCGCGGACGCTTCGGCGATGCGGTCGCGCAGTCGGTCGCCACCGCGCGCCGGCGCATCGGCCTGCAGTCGATCATCACCGCGGTCGCGATCACGCTGATCTTCGGCGCGGTGACCGTGGTGCTGTGGTCGGGCGCGCACGACGTCATCGAAGGCCGCATGACCGCCGGCACGCTGGGCCAGTTCGTGCTCTATGCGCTGTTCGGCGCCGGCTCGGTCGGCGCGCTGGCGGAAGTCTGGAACGAGCTGCAACGCGCCGCCGGTGGCATGGGCCGGATCGGCGAACTGCTGGTCGAGCATCCCGGCATCCGCGCGCCCGACGCGCCGGTGACGTTGCCGGTGCCGGTCCGCGGCGCGCTGCGCTTCGAGGACGTGCGTTTCAACTATCCGTCGCGCCCGGATGCACCGGCGCTGGAACATTTCAGCCTGCACGTCGCACCCGGCGAGACCGTCGCACTGGTCGGCCCGTCGGGCGCCGGCAAGAGCACGGTGCTGTCGCTGCTGTTGCGCTTCCACGATCCGGCAGAAGGCAGGGTGTCGATCGACGGTGTCGACATCCGCGGGCTCGATCCCGCGGCGCTGCGCGATCACCTCGCGCTGGTGCCGCAGTCGCCGACGATCTTCGCCACGAGCGCGCGCGAGAACATCCGCTACGGGCGGCTCGATGCCAGCGACGCCGACATCGAAGCGGCGGCACGCGCGGCCGAGGCCGATGCCTTCATCCGCGACCTGCCCGACGGCTACGACGCCCAACTGGGTGAGCGCGGCGCGCGTCTGTCCGGCGGCCAGCAGCAGCGCATCGCGATCGCCCGCGCTCTGTTACGTGATGCACCGGTCCTGCTGCTCGACGAAGCGACGTCCGCGCTCGATGCGCAGAGCGAATTCGCGGTGCAGGAAGCGCTGGCGCGACTGATGGAAGGTCGCACGACGCTGGTCATCGCGCACCGGCTGGCGACCATCCTCAAGGCCGACCGCATCGTGGTCATGGACCGCGGTCGCATCGTCGCCCAGGGCACGCATGCGGACCTGCTGGCGCAGGGCGGCCTCTATGCGGAACTGGCGCGGCTGCAGTTCATCGACTGAGCCCGCGCACGCGCGAAGCGCTGGCCGCGTGTCGCCGTGCGCTCCCCTCCGCGCGTGCAGCGTCCAGGCCGCGCAACGATCGCACCGCGTGATCCGCGGCATGCCGCAGCATCGCCGGTGCGATATAGCGGCGGTGCACGCCGCTGATCGCCGCCATGTAGAGGCGTCCGAACGGATTGCGCGTGCGCACGCGCGTCGCCATCGAGCAGACGAACGCGCCATCGGCCTCGAGACGCACGCCGACACAGGTGCGGAACATCAGGTGCTTGTCGTCCGCGCCGAGGATGACTTCGACACGGCGCCCGTCGGCACTGCGGCGTTCGGACAGCACCGGATGCCGGCCGGCGAACTGCAGCGGTGCATCGGATGACAGCAGCGAGGACGCGGGACATCCGAGCGGCGAGGTGCGCAGCCCCACAGGGCGCACCAGCACGTTGCGCAGCGCCATCAATCGCGACACGCCATCGGGCGGATTCGCGACGAAGCCGGTCAGCAGATGCTCCATGACGTGCGCGGCTGTCGCACCGCGGACCTGCGCGCCCAGCCGCAGCGCCACCTGGTCTTCGTGCGCGAGCCGGCCGGGCAATTGCGACTGCAGCAGCGAATCCGCATCCACGCCGCTCGCGACGACATCGCGTCCGCCGCCGTTGTCCGCGCGGAAACCCGCAGCGACGCGGCGCTGCGCGATACCCGCGCGTAGACGTCCCATCGCGCCGCGCACCCCGGCGCAGAAGCGCGCGGCGATCGACGCCGGCGGCGCGTGCAGCGACAGCGCCGTGGTCGCGATCGACCCCGGGCTACGCCAGGCCGTATCGAGCAGCGCCTGCACCGCGGGCGGGAGCACGTCGGTCAGCGCAGGAATGTCGGCGGTATTGCCGAGCACGCGGGCCTGCGTCGCGGCATCGAGTCCGCCGGCGGTCTCGTCGGGATGACAGGACAGGGCGAACAAGGTGGGATGCGGGCCGCCCGGACGTGCGGCGATGAACTGGTGCCAGGTACCGCCGCCGAAACGTACCGAGAACAGGCAGTCCGGCGGCACCTCGACCACGTGCAGGGCATCGACGAACGCACGCGGATCGGCATCGATCTGCGCCTGCGACGCGGTCGAGAACCGCAGATGCGCGCCGGCGCTGCCGGACACTGCGGTGAACATGCGGTTGCCGGCGTGGCGGTGGAACGGGTGACCGTTCGCGCCGACGCCGAAGGTGTACAGCGACGACGGATCCCCACGCGCGAGATCCATCGCACCGAGTCGGGTCGACGGCTCGTCCAGCGCATCGACGAAGGCCGGATGCGCCCGCTGCCGACGCAGCGCATCGCCGATCGCGACATCGCCCTGTCCCGGCGCGAACTGCGCGATCAGCGTGACTTCGACCGGCAGTCTGCCGCAGTGGGACGGCAGACGCACCGACGGAAACGTCGACGACGCGCGGATCGCGGTGAACGCCGCACGCGGCGCCGCTGCAGTGCGCAGCGCATCGCCGGCCACCGCGTTCAAACCGCGCCCGCCTTGCGACGTTCGCGCTTGAGCGGACGCGCCACCGGGCACACCTCTGCCGCCCACGCGAAGATCGTGTTCGCCAGCCGGTCGGGCACCAGCCGGAAGAACACGAACTGGCCACGCTTCTCGCGCTCGATCAGACCGGCCTCTTCCAGCACCCGCAGATGCCCGGACAGCGCCGGCTTGCTGAACTCGAACCGCGCACCGATCTCGCCCGCGGTGAGTTCGCCGGCATTGAGATACGCCAGGATCTGGCGGCGCGGCGTCGATGCGAGGGCTTCGAAGACCCGTTCCATGGCGGCATCCAGTTAACTAATTACCTAATTAATTACGCCGTTGATGGTGGGGTGTCAAGTCTGTTCGATGTCTGCTGACGGCGGCGGCGCTTGGATCGGTGTTGGGCTGCGAGCAGTCGAGCGTGGGCTTGCTGCCTGCGTTGACTGCGCAGCGGCATGAGGTACGGCTGTGGCTATTTGGCTCCAGCTGCGGAGCGGTGGCTGCGGCTCTTGCTGTGCTTTTAGCTGTAGCTGTAGCTGTGGCTCTGGCCTTGGCTTCGAGCATTTGATCTCAATCGAGCCGTAAAGCGAGCCGAGCATCGCAGGGCGGCGGGGTCGAAGAGCAGCCCATGTCTGAGCGCAGCGAGTTT
>NZ_JBDGIS010000005.1:0-356818 GCF_057657295.1 Luteimonas sp. Soil_C_16
TGAAGCGAGCCGCACATATTACCGCGACTTTCGAGTCTGTCAACACCGCGTGAAGGCTGTTGTCGTTCTCGTCCCGCTTGGCCCGCCGCTCCGTAGAGCAGCCCGCCGTGCGGGGCGCGAATTATGCATAGATGAAACCGGTTTGGGAACCCTCGGCGCACGATTTTTTTCTTGACGCTTCAACGGCGCTTGCCGAAGGTGGATGCAGTCCATCCCGCCGGTGCTTCCATGCGCGCTCTCCGTCTTCTTCTGCTTTCTCTGCTTGCCTCCTGCCTGCTGCCCGCCTGTGCGAGTGGTGGCGACTGGGTGGAGCTTGCGGGCAACCGCTACACCGTCGAGATCGCTGCGACGGATGAGGCCCGCGCACGAGGCCTGATGTTCCGCGACACGCTCGAAGAGGGCCACGGCATGCTCTTCATCCATGACAGTGAGGC
The DNA here is from genome assembly GCF_057657295.1 of Luteimonas sp. Soil_C_16. NCBI lineage: Bacteria > Pseudomonadati > Pseudomonadota > Gammaproteobacteria > Lysobacterales > Lysobacteraceae > Luteimonas > Luteimonas sp. Soil_C_16. Next base: position 435 of record NZ_JBDGIS010000005.1, read on the forward strand.
GCCGCAGGCCTACTGGATGAAGAACACGCGGATCGCGCTCGACATCCTCTATTTCGACGATGCACGCAGGCTGGTGTCGCAGCAGCGCGACGTGCCGCCGTGTTCTGCCGGCAATCGCTGCCCGCCTTATCCGAGCACAGGCCCTGCGCGCTATGTGCTGGAGCTCAATGCAGGTGAAGCGCAGCGGATCGGCCTGAAGGACGGCGAGACGCTGACGCTGTCGCCTTCGATTCCGGCGCCCTGAGCCTGCGTCACCGGTAGACCGATCGCTATGCAGGCATCCACGCCATGAGTGATGCAGTGCAACTGCCCGAGTGGGCATCGTTGTCGGGCACTGCGGATGCAGCGGTGCCCCTTTTCGCGTGCGCGCTGCTGATCGCCCGCGACGAATACCCCGCGCTCGACGTTGCGCATTGCGATGCGGTACTGGAGTCGCATGCCCGGCATCTACGGATCGAGGTCGACACGATCGGGCAGACGCCGCTGAAGATGCAGGCGATCAACCGGCATCTGTTCGAGGAGATCGGCTATGCCGGCAATCACGACACCTATTACGACCCGCGCAACAGTTATCTCAACGCGGTGATCGAACGCCGGCTCGGCAATCCGATCCTGTTGGCCGTGGTGCAGATGGAGGTCGCACGCCGGCTCGGCGTGGTGCTGGACGGCATTTCCTTCCCCGGCCACTTTCTGGTCCGGTTGCCGGTCGGCGACGGCATGCTGGTAATGGATCCGTTCAACGGCGGTCGACCACTGGATATCGAGGAACTGCGGTCACGCGCCGCGCCGCACGTCGACGGCGGTCCGCCGGACGACGACACGCTGGCCCGGCTGCTGCGCCCGGCCACGCCGCGGATGATGTTGATGCGGATGCTGCGCAACCTGCACGGCACTTACGCCGAAGCCGAGGACTGGGCCCGCGCCGTGCGCTGCGCCGATCGGCTGCTGTCGCTGGCGCCGGATGCACCAGATGCCCTGCGCGACCGCGGTCTGGGCTACCTGGCACTGGGCCATGTCACCGGTGCGCGCGAGGATCTGGGGCATTACGTGGTCCGCTATCCGGACGCAGCCGATGTGGATGCGGTACGCGAGCAACTGGTCCACATCGGACGTGCGCGCGATCGCGCGCATTGATCGATGTCATCGGCCCCGTGCTTGCGGCCTGGCGGATGACCCGTCCTGAGGTTCAGCTCAGAGCGTCATCATCTCGAAATCGTCCTTGGTGACGCCGCAGTCGGGACAGGTCCAGGTATCGGGCACATCCTCCCAGCGCGTGCCCGGGGCGATGCCCTCGTCCGGAATGCCGACGGCTTCGTCGTAGATGAAACCGCAGACCACGCACATCCATGTCTGGTAGGCACCCTGCGTCGTCGGATCGTTCATCGGATAATGACCACATGCGGCATTGGAAACGGAGCCGCATTGTCCCATCGCGCTCTCCCCACCGGAACCCACGTCGATGAACGCCTCCCCGTCCGCGCCACGCGGCCTGTATCTGCTCACGCCCGATGAGCCCGAAACCGCGCAGCTGCTGGCCCAGGTCGCGTCCGTGCTGCCGCACGCCACGTGGCTGCAGTACCGGAACAAGCGCGCCGATGCCGCGTTGCGCCGGGCGCAGGTGCAGGCCCTGCTGCCGCTGTGCCGTGCGACCGGTGTGCCGTTGATCGTCAATGACGACTGGCGGCTCGCCGCCGATCTCGGCGCGGACGGCGCGCATCTGGGCGAAGACGACGGCGCGCTGATCGATGCACGCGCGGCGCTGGGTGCCGACGCGATCCTCGGCGCCTCCTGCTACGACGACATCACCCTGGCGCAGCGCGCGGTCGAGGCCGGCGCCAGCTATGTCGCCTTCGGCGCGTTCTTTCCGTCACCGACCAAGCCCGATGCCCGCGTGGCGCGCAAATCCCTGCTGCGCGATGCGGAAGCGCTCGGCGTGCCGCGGGTGGCGATCGGCGGCATCACGCCGGAGAATGCGCGCCAGCTCGCAGCCGCCGGCGCCGATCTCGTCGCCGTCATCAGTGGCGTGTTCGCTGCACGCCATCCGGCCGCCGCCGCGCACGCCTACCGCGCCGCATTCGGCCTGTGAACCTTTTTCTTTCTGGAGTCTCCATGGATACGTCCCGCTCGCATGCCCTGTTCGAACGCGCCCGCACGCTGCTGCCCGGCGGCGTCAATTCGCCGGTGCGTGCGTTCAAATCGGTCGGCGGCGAGCCGTTCTTCGTGCAGCGCGCCGACGGCCCCTATCTGTTCGACGTCGACGGCAACCGCTACATCGATTACGTGGGCTCGTGGGGCCCGATGATCGTCGGCCACAACCATGCGAGCGTGCGCCAGGCGGTCAAACGCGCGATCGGTGACGGCCTGTCGTTCGGTGCGCCGACCGAAGCGGAGATCACGATGGCCGAGCGCCTGACCGCGCTGGTGCCGTCGATGGAGATGGTACGCATGGTCAATTCGGGCACCGAAGCCACGCTGTCGGCGATCCGCCTCGCGCGCGGCGCGACCGGCCGCACCTGCATCGTCAAGTTCGAAGGCTGCTACCACGGCCACGGCGACTCGTTCCTGGTCAAGGCCGGCAGCGGTGCGCTGACACTCGGCGTGCCGACCTCGCCGGGCGTGCCCAAAGCGCTGGCCGATCTGACGCTGACGCTGCCCTACAACGATTTCGACGCGGCGACCGCGCTGTTCGACGAAATGGGCGCGGACATCGCCGGTCTGATCATCGAGCCCGTGGTCGGCAACGCCAACTGCCTGCCGCCGCGCGAAGGCTATCTGCAGCATCTGCGCGAGTTGTGCACGCAGCACGGCGCGCTGCTGATCTTCGACGAGGTGATGACCGGCTTCCGCGTCGCGCTCGGCGGCGCGCAGGCGCGTTACGGCGTGACGCCGGATCTCAGCACCTTCGGCAAGATCATCGGCGGCGGTATGCCGGTCGGTGCCTACGGCGGGCGTCGCGACCTGATGGAGCAGATCGCGCCGGCCGGGCCGATCTACCAGGCGGGCACACTGAGCGGCAATCCGGTCGCGATGGCCGCGGGCCTGGCGATGCTGGATCTGGTCTCCGAACCCGGTTTCCACGATGCGCTCGAAGCCAGTTCGAATCTGCTGTGCGACGGTCTCGAAGCGGCGGCGCGCGATGCGGGTGTGCCCTTCACCACCACGCGCGTCGGTGGCATGTTCGGCCTGTTCTTCACCGACGCGGCCTACGTCGATACCTATGCGCAGGCCGTCGCCTGCGATACCGCCGCGTTCAACCGCTTCTTCCACGCGATGCTCGAGCGCGGCGTGTTCCTCGCGCCATCGGCATTCGAAGCCGGCTTCATGTCGTCGGCGCACGATGCCTCGGTGATCGAGGCGACCATCGCCGCCGCACGCGAGGCGTTCGCCGAACTCGCCGCATGACCCCACCGCCGCTGCGGCTGGTGCTGTTCGATTTCGATGGCGTGCTGGCGCGCTATTCGCACGCCACGCGCCTCGCGCATCTGGCCCGCGTCGCCGGCTGTACGGCCGCGCGCGTGTCGGACGTGTTGTTCGACTCGGGACTGGAGCGCGCCTACGACAGCGGCGCGCTTGATACGGACACCTATCTGCACCAGCTCGGTGCAGGCCTTGGCTGCACCATCGATGCGGACCTCTGGATCGCGTCGCGATGTGCGGGCACGCAGGCGGATCCGATCGTACTGGCACTCGTCGCGTCGGTCGCATCCCGGGTGCAGGTCGGCGTGCTGACCAACAACGGCGCGTTGATGCGCGATGCGATACCCCGCATCGTCGCGCCGCTGTTCCCGATGCTCGAAGGCCGCGTGCTGTGCAGCGGCGTCCTCGGCGTGCGCAAACCCGACCGCGCGATCTTCGAGCGCGCACTCGCGCAGTTCGACGTGCGCGCGCAGGAGACGCTGTTCGTCGATGACCTGTTCGTCAACGTGCAGGGCGCACGCGCCGCGGGCCTGCACGCCGACACGGTGGTCGACGCGCGGTCGATGCGGACGGTGCTGCGGCGTTACGGGCTGGTCTGATCGGCCAGATGGTCGACGATCGCCGCACGCAACCGCGCCAGGCCGTCGGCGATGTCGGCATCGGTGATGTTCAACGCCGGCACGAACCGGAGCACGTCGGGGCCGGCCTGCAGCATCAGCAGTCCGTGGCGTGCGGCATGGTCGAGGATCGCGCCTGCCTGGCCCGCATGCTCGGGACGCAACACGGCGCCGAGCATCAGGCCGCGGCCGCGGACTTCCGAGAAGAGGCCGAATTCGGCATCGAGCGCGGCGAGGCCGTCGCGCAGCGCGCGTGACTGGCGGACGACGTTGTCGGCGATGTCCTTGGATGCCAGCTTGCGCAGCGCGACACGCGCGACCGCCGCGGCGAGCGGGTTGCCGCCGAAGGTGGTGCCGTGATCGCCGAACTGCATGGCCTCGGCGACCTTGGGGCCGGCCAGCAGCGCGCCGATCGGGAAGCCGCCGCCGAGCGCCTTGGCCAGCGTGACGATGTCGGGCACGACGCCGTCCTGGGGATGCGCGAACAGCGTGCCGGTGCGGCCCATGCCGCACTGGATTTCGTCGAGCACCAGCAGCGCATCAAAGCGATCGCACAGCGCGCGTACTGCGGCCAGATAACCATCGGCGGCGGGCATGACGCCGCCTTCGCCCTGCACGGGTTCGAGCATCACCGCGGCGACGTCGCCATCGGCCATCGCGGCTTCGAGCTGGGCGATGTCGTTGAAGTCGACATAGCGGAAGCCGCCGGGCAGCGGCTCGTAGCCGGCCTGGTACTTGGGCTGTGCGGTCGCGGTGACCGCGGCCAGCGTGCGACCGTGGAAGCTGCCGCGTGCGGTTACGATGACGCGACGGTCCGGGCTGCGGCCCTGCGCGGTGGCCCACTTGCGCACGAGCTTGATCGCGGCCTCGTTCGCTTCGGCGCCCGAGTTGCACAGGAAGGTGCGCGTGGCGAAACCGCTGGCCTCGACCAGTTCGGCCGCCAGCCGCAGCGGCGGTTCGCTGAAGAACACGTTGCTGGTGTGCCACAGCTTGCCGGCCTGTTCGGTCAGTGCGGCCACGAGATCGGGATCGTTGTGGCCGAGGCCGCAGACGGCGATACCCGCCGACAGGTCGACGTACTCGCGGCCTTCGCTGTCCCAGACGCGCGCGCCGTCACCGCGCTCGAGCACGAGCTCGCGTGGCCGGTAGACGGGCAGCACGTGGCGCTGGGCGAGGGCGATGAGATCGGCGGCGGAGGACATGGTCGGCGGCTTCGATGGGACGTGGGGCGCCGATTGTACGGGGGTGGACGCGTGCGACGCCGAACAATCCGCGGACGACGGCAGAGGATGCCAGGCGGAACAGATGCTGTTGTCTGGACGCTATGTGATGGATCCCCAGCCCTCACCCGACGCGCTTCGCGCGTCGATCTCTCCCGGACCGCGCTCAGTCGAGAAACAGATCCGGCAACAGCGGCTGCGCGGGATCGATCGCGTAGGCGTCGAGATCGGTGATGCCGGCTTCGGCGAGGACTTCATCGTCGATCAGGAAACGGCCGTGGAAACCGGCGGCGTCGCGGACGAGGACCGCGTGCGCGGCGTCGCCCATGATCGTCGGGTTGCGGCCGTTGCCGCGTTCGACGCCGGGAATCATGTTCAGTGCGTCGGTGCCGATCAGCGTGCGTGGCCACAATGCGTTGACCGCGACGCCCTGCGGGCCGAACTCGGCGGCAAGGCCCAGGGTGACGAAGCTCATGCCCATCTTCGCCAACGTGTACCCGGTGTGCGGCGCCCACCACTTCGGATCCAGCGACGGCGGCGGGCACAGGGTCAGGATGTGGGGGTTCGGCGCCTTCAATAGGTGCGGCAGGCAGGCCTGCGCGCACAGGAAACTGCCGCGCGCGTTGACCTGCTGCATCAGGTCGAATCGCTTCATCGGCGTGTCCAGCGTCCCGCGCAGCCAGATCGCGCTGGCGTTGTTGACGAGGATGTCGATGCCGCCGAAGGCATCGACCGTCGCCGCGACCGCGGCGCGCACCTGGTCTTCTTCGCGAATGTCGCATCGCAATGCCAGCGCCCGGCCACCGGCGGCTTCGACGCTGCGCGCGGCGCTGTGGATGGTGCCGGGCAGCTTGGGATTGGCGACCTCGGACTTCGCGGCGATCGCGACGTTCGCGCCATCGCGCGCGGCGCGTTCGGCAATCGCCAGGCCGATGCCGCGCGAGGCGCCGGTGATGAAAAGGGTCTTGCCGGCGAGCGTCGACATGCGGCGGGCCTGTCCTGCGATGGAGTCATCGCCATTATGCGCGCGGGGTCTCCGACACGTTCAGCAAGCGGCGCGATACTGACGCCTTTCCCGCCGCAGGATCCGCCGATGCGCCATGTTGCCGCCTTCGCGTTCTTCGCCCTGACCCTGACCGCATGCGATGCCGCGCCGCCGGCCACCGCGCCCGCAGCGCTGGCCCCTGCAGCAGAGACACAGACGCCGGCGCCGATGGACGCGCCCCCACCTGCCGTGGCGGCCGACGACCTTGCGGCGGCGGCCGACGGCGACCTCGTCGTCAGCGCGAAGTCGGTCTGGCAGGGCGATCTGTCGCCGTGTCGCACCGGCACGGCGGACGTCGACGACTGTCTGCTGTCGGCGATGCGCGCAGCAGGCGCATCCCCGGAGGCCATCGCGGCCAGCACGCGGCTGATCGCTCTCGACAATCCGGGGCATGTCAGCGCCTGGCGCGAGGTCGAAGGCGTTGGACAGGCCGAGATCACCTATCCGTTCCGCGCGAACACCAACCAGGGTCTGTGGCTGGTCGATGCGGACGGGCGTTCGGTGGATGTCGACGAGAACGTGCTGCCTGCGGGCGCGGTGCGTCTGCGCGGCGAACTCAAGCCGTTCCTCGATGCGCATCCCGATGCGATGCCGTTCGCGCCGGCGCAGGCAGTCGGCAGCGAAGTGCTGCCCGACGGCGGCGTGCGTCTGCGCTTCGATGTGCCGATGCGCACCTGTCACGCCTGCGAAGACGTCGGCACGCTCGAACTGGGCTATGACTTCGACGCCGACCGTCGCTACCAGGGCCGCAGCGTCATCGCCCTGCGCGCGGCCGACTGAGGCGTAGAACCTGTTCAAGGTCCGTCGCGAGCGCCGCCAGATGGCGCGTGGTTGAGCGCAGGAAGCGCAGCGTACGTGTGGTACGTGAGCATTCCGAGCACCGCACGCGCGCCAGCTGACACGCGCAGCAGGACATTGAACAGGTTCTCAGGGCTTCGGCCCCTGCCCCTCATTGTCTTCCCACTTGAGGATCTTCCGCGTCACCACGCGGTAGACGGGCTTGCCGGTACGGAACCAGACGTCGCGCAGCCATGAGGTGCGCTTGAGCACGCGCTTCTCGACCGGCGTCAGCGACGCGCGGCAATACATGCGCTTGTGCTTGAGCAGATGGCGCAGATCTTCGCGCGCCAGCAGACGCATCCAGCGCGAACGCGGATCGCCGCGCACCGCCAGCTGGAAATCGATGATCGCCGGGCGTCCGTCGTCGAGCACCAGCCAGTTGGCTTCCTTCGCGAGATCGTTGTGGGCGAGGCCGCGGCGGTGCAGGCCCTGCAGCAGCCGACGCGCGCGGCGGAAGTAGATCAGATCGCCGTGCGGCGGGCGCTGGTACATCGCATCGCCCGACATGTAGCTGCGATCGAGCTGGCGCCCGGTCCAGGCGAGCAGTTGCGGCACGTCCTGCATACCGGCCACCGCCGCCAGCCCGCGCGCTTCGCGCCGGGCCAGCCACCACGCCGGCAGACGCAGCCACAGCGGCACGTGACGCAGGTCGCGGCGCACGAACAGGCCGCCGTCTGCGCCGCGCATCAAGGAGATGCGGCCGAAGCTGTCGGACTTCAGCGCTTTCGCTTCGGTGGCCTTGGCGGCCCTGGCATCGTGTGCGGACATCGCGCCATTGTACGGAGCGACGGCGGGCGCGGCCCGGGGCGGTCGCTCCGGCGTGGCTCCACAACGCAATCCGCACCGACGTACCGCACGCGTGCGAGGTTCCGCGATCCGGCGCTTCATATCGATGCAACGCGGTTCCCGTACAAGGCCACGGTCCGATCGTGGTCCGGGGACGGTCATCCACCGCTGTCATAATGGCCGGATGCTCACTGACTTCTTCAACAGCCTGGTGACGTGGGTGGGCAACCACCCGGTCGCGGCCGGCCTCGTGATCTTCCTCATCGCATTCTGCGACTCGGTGATCATCCTCGGCGCGATCGTCCCGGCCCTGCCGATCCTGTTCGCGATCGGCGTGCTGATCGGTCTGGGCGAAATTTCCGGCCCCTACGCGGTGGCCTGCGCCGCGCTCGGCGCGATGGCCGGTGACGGCGTGAGCTACTGGGTCGGCCGTCGCTGGGGCCACGGCCTGCGCACCGTGTGGCCCTTCAGCAAGTATCCGCAGCTGCTCGACCGCAGCGAGCTCGTGTTCCGGCGCAATGCGATCAAGAGCATTCTGGTCGCGCGCTACGTCGGGCCGATCCGCCCGTTCGTGCCGGCCATCGCCGGCATCGCGCACATGCCGATGCGCCAGTACCTGCCGATCAGCTTCGCGGCTTGTCTGTCGTGGGGTGCGCTGTTCCTCGCGCCGGGCTGGCTGTTCGGCGCGTCCTATGACGCGGTGGCTGCGGTCGCCGACCGTCTGGCGCTGGTGCTCGGCGCGCTGCTGGTGGTGCTGGCGCTGGCCTGGGCGATCGTCATCTACAGCTATCGCTGGTTCGATGCGCATGCCAATTCACTACTCGCGCGTCTGCTGGCGTGGTCGCGTGCGCATCCCTGGCTCGGTCGCTACGCGATCGCGCTGGTCGATCCCAAGCGCCCCGAATCGGCGTCGCTGGCGATCCTCGCGGTCTGCCTGCTGGCGATCGGCTGGGCCTGCTTCGCCCTGCTGGCGACGGTGATCATGCGCGGCGAGCCGTTGCTGATCGACCAGACCGTATTCCAGTTCATGTACGAGCTGCGAAACCCGCTGGCCGACCGCCTGATGGCGGGACTCGCGTCGATCGGCGACGTCCACGTGCTCGGCCCTGCGGTCGCATTGACGCTCGCGTGGCTGATCTGGCGCCGGCGCTGGCTGGGCGCCGCGCACTGGCTGGCCGCCCTGGCGTTCGGCATGGCGCTGACCGCGCTGCTGGGCGCGGTGATCGACATGCCCAAGCCGCCCACCGTGCACGGCGGCTTCGGCTTCCCTGCGGTCGAGATCACGATGTGCACGATCGTGTTCGGCTTCTTCGCCGTGCTGATCGCACGCGAACTGCCCGGGCGCACGCGCGTGTGGCCGTATCTGGTGTCGGGCGTGGTCGTGGCGGTGCTCGGCTTCTCGCGTCTGTATCTCGGCGCGCACTGGCTCAGCGACATCGTCGGCGGCATGCTGCTGGGCATCGTCTGGCTGCTGGTGCTGGGCATCGCCTACCGGCGCCACGTCGAGCGCTCGTTCTGGATGCGTCCGGTCGCGCTGATCTTCTACATCACCTTCGCCGTGGCCGCGCTGTGGCATGCGCCGCGCGCCGTGGATCCGCTGCTCGCGAAGTTCGCGCCCAAGCCTTCGGCGGTCACGCTGTCGGCGCAGGACTGGTGGGCGTCTGACTGGACCCGGTTGCCAGGCCAGCTGCGCGAGCGCGATCCCGCCCATCGCTGGCCGCTGGATCTGCAGATCGCCGGCCCGCTGGCGCCGCTGCAGACGCAGCTCGAAGCCAAGGGCTGGCGCGTGCAGCCGCAGGCCGACTGGATGCGGGTGATCAATCTGCTCGACGACAGCGTGCCGCAGGCCGAGCAGCCGGTGCTGCCGGCGACGCTGGACACGCTCGCCGAAACGCTGCTGATGCGCCGTGACGGCGACGCGGACCGGGTCGAAGTGCTGCGTCTGTGGCGCGCCCCGGCGGTGCTCGACGATGGCACCGAGCTGTGGATCGGTACCAGCCAGTCGATGCTCTATACGCGGCCGTTCAGTGCCTTCGGCCTGTGGCAGCCACAGCCCGATGCGCACGGCGTGCACCGCGGTCTGCGCGGTGTGCTCGAAGCCTTCCCGTCGCGCGAGGACGTGCACCCGCAATCGGGGGTGCCGACGCTGCGCGTGCGCACGGCGGACGGCTCACTCGTCGTCGACGACGTCGACCAGCCGTAACAGGGTTTCCAGCCGCTCGTCGGGATCGTCGAGCTGCAGCAGTTGCTGGCGATGCGGCTGCTCGAGCGGCAGCAGTTCGGCAAGCCGCCAGCCCACCCAGGCCGCGTCGTCGAAGTGCGGCTCCGGAAACGCCTGGTCCGCGCCGTCGATGTGTTCGAGGATCTTGCGCAGCACCACACCGAGCAGCGCGTGTTCGGGCTGCAGGTCGATCGAGGGATCGGCGGCGCACCAGTCGACATCGGCAATGATCAGGCCGCTGTCGCGCACCCGCGTGCGGCGTACGTGGAACCGGCGCGCACCGCGCACGCGCAGCGTCAGCAGGCCGTCGGCGCCGGTGTCGAAATCCTCGATGCGGGCTTCGGTGCCGACGCCCGCGGGCGTCGCCGGCGCGCCGGCCTCGTCGCCGTCGAGGATCAGGCAGATGCCGAATCCACTGCCGCGGCGGCCGCATTCGCGGACGAGATCGAGATAGCGCGGCTCGAACACGCGCAGGCCGAGCGCGGCGCCGGGCACCAGCACGGTGCGCAACGGGAACAGCGGCAGGGAAGTGTCGTCTTGCATGCGTCCAGTGTACGCAGGCCGATGCGAAACTCAGTCGCGCAGGCGTTGCGCGAAGCGACGCGGTGCGCCGTCGAACCCGCCGTTGGACATGAAGACCACATGGTCGCCGGGACGCACGCGCGTCGCGAGGTCGGCCAGCAGCGCATCGACATCGGCCACCGCGCAAGATTCGCCGCGGACGGCGGACACCACCGCGCCCGCATCCCAGGCCAGCTCCGGGCGATGCAGGAACACCACCGCGTCGGCGAGATCGAGCGACGGCGCCAACGCATCGGCGTGCGCGCCCAGGCGCATCGAATTGCTGCGCGGCTCCATCGCCACGACGATGCGCGCATCGCCGACCTTCGCGCGCAGACCGGCGAGCGTGGTCGCGATGGCGGTCGGGTGATGGGCGAAGTCGTCGTAGACGGTGACGTCGCCCGCGGTGCCCAGCACTTCCATCCGCCGCTTGACGCTGCGGAACGCGGCGAGCGCCGGCAACAGTGCCGCGATGTCGACGCCGACCGCCGCGCAGGCCGCGAGCGCGGCGAGCGCGTTGAGCACGTTGTGATCGCCGAGCAACGGCCATTCGACCGTGCCGACCGACACACCACCGCGCAGGACTTCGAACACGCTGCCGTCGTCGCTGCGCTTCACCGCGCACCACTCGAACCCGGCGTCGAAGCCGAAGCGCTCGACGGGCGTCCAGCAGCCCATCGCCAGCACTTCGCCCAGACGTACGTCGTGACCGTTGACGATCAAGCGCCCGCGCGCGGGCACCGTGCGCACCAGATGGTGGAACTGGCGCTGGATCGCGGCGACATCGGGAAAGATGTCGGCGTGGTCGAACTCGAGGTTGTTGAGGATCGCGACCGTCGGACGGTAGTGGACGAACTTGCTGCGCTTGTCGAAGAAGGCGGTGTCGTATTCGTCGGCCTCCACGACGAACTCGCGTCCGCTGCCGATGCGTGCCGACACGCCGAAGTCTTCCGCGACGCCACCGATCAGGAAGCCCGGCGCGCGGCCGGCGGTTTCGAGCAGGTAGGACAGGATCGTCGTCGTCGTGGTCTTGCCGTGGGTGCCGGCAACGGCGAGCACCTCGCGCCCGGGCAGCACGTTGTCGCGCAGCCACTCGGCGCCGGAGGTATAGGCACGTCCGGCATCGAGCACCGCTTCCACCGCGGGATTGCCGCGCGAGAGCGCATTGCCGACCACGACCTGGTCGACCTCGTCACCGATGTGCGCGGGGTCGTAGCCCTGGTGCAGCGTGATGCCCAGCGTTTCGAGCTGGGTCGACATCGGCGGATACACCGCCTGGTCGCTGCCTTCGACCGCGTGGCCGAGTTCGCGCGCGAGCGCGGCCACACCGCCCATGAAGGTGCCGGCGATGCCGAGGATATGAAGTTTCACGACGCGGAATTCCTGCAGGGCAGCACGGTCAACGACAGGCGACGCGCGTGCGATCAGGCCGCCGCCTGCTCCCGACCGATCGCCTTGACAATGCGGTCGAACACGTCGTCGAGCGATCCCACGCCGTCGACGACGGTCAGCTGGTCGTGCTCGCGATAGAACGCGATCACCGGCGCGGTCTGCTGGTCATAGACGTTGAGGCGGTGACGCACGGATTCGGGGCTGTCGTCGGCGCGGCCTTCGGCCTGCGCGCGGCCGGCGAGGCGCGCGATGATCTGTTCGTTGTCGACTTCCAGCTGCACGGCGGCATCGAACGGCGTGCCGAGCTTGACCAGCAGCGCGTCGAGCGCGGCCGCCTGGGCGAGGTTGCGCGGGTAGCCGTCGAGGATGAAGCCGGCTTGCGTGTCTTCGCGCGAGAAGCGGTCTTCCAGCATGCCGAGCAGGATCTCGTCGGAGACCAGATCGCCGCGCGCCATGATCGCCTTGGCTTCGAGGCCGAGCGGCGTGCCGGCGGCCACTTCGGCGCGCAGCAGATCGCCGGTGGAGATGTGCGGCACCTGCAGATGGTCCTTCAACCGCGCCGCCTGCGTGCCCTTGCCCGAACCGGGCGCACCGAGAAGAACCAAACGCATCGAACGCTCCTGCAACTGTGGGGGACCGCGCCACCGCTCCGACGTACACTCGAACGACACGGCGGCGGACGGCCGCGCCAGCTTACCGTATCCCGCCTCAGGCCATCGAAAGGACACGTGCAATGACGTCCGGAACCCTGCTCTACGCCCAGTCCGGCGGTGTCACCGCCGTCATCAACGCCACCGCGTCGGCGGTGCTGCAGGAAGCGCGCAGCCGGCGGGTCAAGGTGCTCGCGGCGCGCAACGGCATCCTCGGCGCGCTGCGCGAGGATCTGGTCGATGCGTCGAAGATTCCGCTGGCGACGGTGCGCGCGCTCGCGCACACGCCGGGCGGGGCATTCGGCTCGTGCCGCTACAAGCTCAAATCGATCGAGGCCGACCGCGCCAAGTACGAACGTCTGATCGAGGTGCTGCGCGCGCATGACGTGCGCTGGTTCCTCTACAACGGCGGCAACGATTCGGCCGACACCGCGCTCAAGGTCTCGCAGCTCGCCGCGCAGTTCGACTACCCGCTGACCTGCATCGGCGTGCCGAAGACGATCGACAACGATCTCGCCGTCACCGACTGCTGCCCGGGTTTCGGCTCGGCGGCGAAATACACCGCGGTGTCGGTGCGCGAAGCCGCGCTCGACGTCGCGGCGATGGCCGACACCTCGACCAAGGTCTTCGTCTACGAGGCCATGGGCCGGCACGCCGGCTGGCTGGCCGCCGCCGCGGGCCTGGCCGGACAGGGTCCCGACGACGCGCCGCAGATCATCCTGTTCCCGGAACGCGACTACGACGAGGCCGCCTTCCTCGCCCAGGTGCAGCGCGTCGTCGAGCGCGTCGGCTGGTGCGTCGTCGTCGCCAGCGAGGGCATCCGCGACAAGGACGGCCGCTTCGTCGCCGATGCGGGCGGTGGGCAGGACGCGTTCGGCCACACCCAGCTCGGCGGCGTGGCCTCGCATCTCGCCGGTCGGGTCAAGGACACGCTGGGCTACAAGGTGCACTGGACGCTGCCCGACTACCTGCAGCGCTCGGCGCGGCATGTCGCGTCGAAGACCGATGTCGACCAGGCGATGGCGGTCGGGCGCGCGGCGGTGCAGTTCGCCCTCGCCGGCCGCAACGCAACGATGCCGTCGATCAGGCGCACCTCCGATGCGCCCTACCGCTGGACCATCGAGGCCGCGCCGCTGGAGAAGGTGGCCAACCACGAGAAGATCATGCCGGCCGGCTTCATCCGCCGCGACGGCTTCGGCATCACCCCGGCCGCGCGGCGCTATCTCGAGCCGCTGATCCGCGGCGACGCGCCGCCGCCGTACGGCCGCGACGGGCTGCCGAAGTACGCGACGGTCGATGCGCCTGCGGTTGCGAAGCGCCTGCCCGGCTGGACGGGCTGATCGATCCGTCTCGCGTTCAGCCGCGTGGATTGAATCCGCACGGCAACGCCCGATCTAGAACGCATGCCCGAACTGCCCGAAGTTGAAACCACCCGCGCCGGTCTGGCGCCGCACGTGCTCGGCCGCACCATCCGCAGCGTCGTGCTGCGGCGCCCGGACCTGCGCTGGCCGATCGCCGGTGAAGTCTCGACCGTGCTGCCCGGCCAGCGCGTCGAGGCGATCCGCCGGCGCGCGAAATACCTGCTGCTCGACACCGGCGCCGGCAGCGCGCTGCTGCATCTGGGCATGTCCGGCAGCCTGCGCGTGCTCGATCCGGACGTGCCGGTGCGCACGCACGACCACGTCGACATGACGCTCGATTCCGGACAAGTCCTGCGCTTCAACGATCCGCGCCGGTTCGGATGCCTGCTGTGGCAGGCACCCGGCGACACGCATGACCTCCTGCGCGATCTCGGCCCGGAACCGCTCGACGACGTCTTCGACGGCGACCATCTGTTCTTCGCCAGCCGTGGCCGCCGCGCGCCGGTGAAGACCTTCCTGATGGACCAGCGCATCGTGGTCGGCGTGGGCAACATCTACGCGGCCGAGGCGCTGTTCGCTGCCGGCATCTCGCCGCTGCGCGATGCCGGGCGCATCTCGCGCGAACGCTATGCGCGGTTGGCGGCCGAGGTGAAGCGGATTCTGGCGTACGCCATCAATCGCGGCGGCACCACGCTGCGCGACTTCATCAGCCCCGACGGCGCGCCCGGTTACTTCGAGCAGGAGCTGTCCGCCTACGGCCGCGGCGGCCTGCCCTGCCCGGCCTGCGGCACGCCGCTCCGGCAGGCGCTGGTGGGCCAGCGCGCGACCGTCTGGTGCCCGCGCTGCCAGCGCTGATGGCCTGCCGCGCCCGGTCCCGGATAAGCGCTATAGTCGCGGCGCGGGGCGAGGGCCGGGCATGCACGAGGGTCAGGTTGCCGAGATCACCCAGTGGTTGGATGCCGCGCGCGGCGGAGATCGCGACGCGCTCGATCGCGTGCTCGCCACGCTCTACCAGGAACTGCACCAGATGGCCCGGCGCCAGCTCGCCGGCCAGCACGGGCATACGCTCGATGCGACCGCGCTGGTGCACGAGGCCTATCTCAAGCTGATCGGTCGCCACGAGGCGCGTTTCGACGACCGTGCGCATTTCTTCGCCTATGCCGCATCGGCGATGCGCAGCGTCGTCGTCGACTACGCCCGGCAGCGGCTCGCGCAGAAACGCGGCGGTGATCTGCACCGCGTCACCGAACTGCCGGAGAACATCGAAAGCGGCCTGCGGCTGGACGAGGACACGCTGGCGCTGGATATCGCACTGACGCGGCTGGCCGCGGTCGACACCAAACTGGCGCAGGTGGTCGAACTGCGGTACTTCGCCGGCCTCTCGGAACTGGAGATCGCCGCGTTGCTGGACCGCTCCGAACGCAGCATCCGCCGCGACTGGCAGAAGGCGCGGATGTACCTGCTGGCGTCGTTGCGGGAAGACTGAGCGCCGCGCATGGACAGCGCGCGCTGGCAGCGGCTGTCCCCGGCCCTCGACGCGTTGCTGGAACTCGATGACGACGCGCGCGCGGCGGCGCTGGCCACCGTCCGCCTGGACGACCCCGCCTTCGCTGCCGAGCTCGAAGCGCTGCTCGCGCTGGGCGCCGAACGCGAGGACTTCCTCGCCGAACCGATCGTCGCCGCGCTGTCGGGCATGCTGCCCGGCCGCCACGTCGGCCCCTACGAACTCGAACGGCTGCTCGGCGAAGGCGGCATGGGCCAGGTCTGGCTCGCACGGCGTGCCGACGGCCTGTACGAGCGCCGCGTCGCGCTGAAACTGCTGCGGCCCGGCCTGGCCGATCCCGATCTGCGCCTGCGCTTCACCCGCGAGCGGCAGATCCTCGCGCGGCTGGAACATCCGCACATCGCGCGCCTGCTCGATGCCGGCATCAGCGCCGACCAGCAGCCCTATCTCGCACTCGACTACATCGACGGCGAGCCGGTCACCGACTGGTGCAGGCGCCACCAGCCGGGTGTCGCGGACCGCATCCGCCTGTTCCTGCAGGTCTGCGATGCGGTCAGCCACGCGCATACGAACCTGATCGTGCACCGCGATCTCAAGCCTTCGAACATCCTCGTCACCGCACTCGACGATGTGCGGCTGCTGGATTTCGGCATCGCCAAACTGCTCGACACCGCTGGCCAGGCACCGGAACACACGCGCACCGGCGTGCGCGCGTTCACCCTGCACTACGCCGCGCCGGAGCAGATCCGCGGCGAACCGGTCACGACGATGACCGACGTGTATTCGCTGGGCGTCGTGCTCTACGAACTGTTGTCGGGGCGCAAGCCCTATCAGCCTGCGCGCACCACCGATGCGCAGTGGGAACAGGCGATTCTCGATGCCGATCCGCCCAGACCGTCGCAGACGTTGCTGCGCAGCGTCGACGATGGCGTGGAGCCGGTGCAGCGCAAGCGCATGGCGCGCGCGATCGCCGGCGACCTCGACACCATCGTGCTGCGCGCGCTCGAAAAGGCGCCCGCCGATCGCTACGCGTCGGTGGAGGCCTTCGCGCTCGACCTGCGGCGCTGGAGCGACGGCAAGCCGATCCTGGCCCGGCCGCAGCGGCTGTCGTATCGCGTGGGCAAGTATCTGCGTCGGCACCGCTGGGCGGTGTCGAGCGCGGCGCTGGTGGCGTTGACGCTCGTGGCCTCGATGGTCGCGGTGACCTGGCAGGCGAACCAGGCGATCGAGGAATCGGCGCGCGCGCAGGCGATGCAGGATTTCGTCGTCGGTCTGTTCGAGCAGGCCGGCGCTGCGGCCGGCGGTGCGCCACTCGACATCCGCCAGCTGCTCGAAGCCGGCGTGCAACGCGGCGATGCGGAGCTCGCGCACCAGCCGGTGGCACGCGCCGAACTCTACGGGATGATCGCGCGCCTGCGTCTCGGACTCGGCGATTACGATCAGGCGCTGGCGCTGCTGGAACGGCAGTCGGCCGTCGTCGGCGGCATGGCCGATGCACCGCCCAGTCTGCGCCTGCAGTCGGCCAGCGACCATGGCCGCACGTTGCGGTTGCTCGGCCGGCCGCGCGACGCGATCGCGGCGATGCAGCCACTGCAGGCGCTGGCGCTGCAGCGCGAACAACTGCTGCCGCGGCAGGCGGCCGAGCTGTACACGCAGCTGGGGCGCGGCCGGCGCGACATCGGCGAGCCCGAAAGCGCGCGCCTGCTGTTCCGGCGTGCGCTCAAACTGCGACGCGACAGCGCGGTGCCGGACGAAGCCGGCACGATCGAAAGCCTCGCCGATCTCGCCTCGCTGCACAGCGCCGCCGGCGAGATCACCGAGGCGCTGGCCGGGACCGATGCCGCGCTCGACCGCCTGCGAAAGCGTCTGGATCCGCGCCATCCGCTCGCGGTCGAACTGCTGCGCACGCGCTGCGCATTGCTGCGCGCGGACGGTCGCACGCGGCCGGCCGAAGAGAGCTGCCGCGAGGCGCTGTCGCTCGCGCTCGCACTGCACGGCGCGCGCCATCCGGCCACGCTCGATGCGCGCCGGCAACTGGCCGCCCTGCACGTCGACCAGGGACGCTTCGCCGAAGCCGAAGCGGAGTTCCGCGATGCGCTGGTCTGGACGGTCGCGCGGCTCGGCGCGCGCCATGCCGACGTCGCGCGCATCCACAACAGCCTCGGCATCGTCGCCTGGGAACGCGGCGACGAGGACGCGGCGCTGGAATCGCTGGCGCGCACCGTCGACATCTGGCGCCAGACCAGCCCCAACGCGATGCTCGCCGACGGTCTGTTCAATCACGGGATGGTGCTGCACGCCGCAGGGCGGGACGCCCAGGCGCAGCCGCTGCTGCTCGAATCCCTCGCGCTGCGCCAGGCGCGTTTCGGCGCGCGGCACGGACTGGTCGGCGACACGCTGCGGATGCTCGGCGAAGTGGAAGCGGCGCTCGAGCCGGGCGCCGGCACGCGCCACCTCGAAGACGCGGCCACCATCACCGCCGAGGCCTACGGCGCGCAGCATCCCAACGCATTGCGCGCGGCGTTGTCGCGCGACCGCATCGCCGCGGACGCCGGCGATGTCGAGGCACTGGCCGGACTGGACCGCCTCGCCCGCACGCCGCCCGACGACAGCGAACTGCGCAAGATCGCCTGGATCGCGCGCGCCCATGCCGCCGCGCTGCGCTGCGCCGCGCCCGGTGCGCTGCGCGCCCGGGACGACCTCGCAGCGCTCGCCACCCAGGTCCGCGCTGCCCAGCCGGAGGGCGGCGCGATCAGCCGCGACATCGAGGCCGCCCGCAAGCGCTGCGGTGTGCTGCTGGCGCGTCGTTGACGCGCGCCGGGGTCAGGCAAGCGGCAGTGGCGGCTGCACCGGCTCGATCCGCCCTTCGCCGCGCACGATGCGCTTGAACTCCGCGCGGCTCACCGACACGTAGCGCTCGTTGCCGCCGATCTCGACCTGCGGGCCGTCCTGCACCGCATACCCCTGCTCGTCGACGCGCACGGTCATCGTCGCCTTCTTGCCGGTGTGGCAGATCGTCTTGATCTCCGTCAGCTCGTCGGCCCAGGCCAGCAGATGCCGGCTGCCCTCGAACAGCTCGCCGCGGAAGTCCGTGCGCAGCCCGTAACAGAGCACCGGAATCCGCAGCGCATCGACGACTTCCGACAGCTGCCAGACCTGCGCCTGCGACAGGAACTGGGCTTCGTCGACGAGGACGCAATGCAGGCTGCCGTCGCCGTCGACCAGCGCGCGGATGCGCGCGAGCAGATCGTCGTTGCGATCGAACGCGATCGCATCGGCCGACAGCCCGATCCGCGACGCCACCCGCCCCACGCCCGCGCGATGGTCGAGCCGCGGGGTCAGCAACGCGACGCGCATGCCGCGCTCGCGATAGTTGTGCGCGCTCTGCAGCAGCGTCGTGGTCTTTCCGGCGTTCATCGCCGAGTAGTAGAAGTACAGCTTGGCCATGGGCCCATTCTACCGGCGGCCTTCAGGCCCGGCAGAGGTCCGGCCGCTACAATGCGCATCGCTGAATCCAGTGGTCCCGATGCACGGTCTCAACCCCCAACAAGCTGCGGCCCTCGGCCACATCGAAGGTCCGTTGCTGGTGCTCGCCGGCGCGGGCAGCGGCAAGACGCGCGTGATCGTCGAGAAGATCGCGCATCTGATCCAGTCGGGCCGCTATCCGGCCAAGCGGATCGCCGCGATCACGTTCACCAACAAGTCTGCCAAGGAGATGCGCGAGCGCATCGCCAAGCGCATCCGCGGGGATGCGGCCGACGGGCTGACGATCTGCACCTTCCACGCGCTCGGCCTGAAGATGCTGCAGATCGACCACGCCAAGCTCGGGCTGCGGCGCGGGTTCTCGATCTTCGATGCAGACGACAGCGCGTCGCAGATCAAGGATCTGCTGCCGGGCGTCAAGCCGGACATGATCCAGCTGCTGCAGGGTCTGGTGTCGAAGGCGAAGAATGCCGGCCTGTCGCCGGAGCAGGCACACAACGTCGCGATCAGCGCGCGCGAGTTCGAGGCGGCCGCGCTGTACGCGCGCTACCAGGAACGCCTGACCGCGTTCAACGCGGTCGACTTCGACGATCTGATCCGGCTGCCGGTGCAGTTGCTCGAATCCGATGACGACGCGCGCGACGCGTGGCGCGAGCGGATCGGCTATTTGCTGGTCGACGAGTGCCAGGACACCAACGACGCGCAGTACCGCCTGCTCAAGGCGATCGCCGGGCCGAAGGGCAACTTCACCTGCGTGGGCGACGACGACCAGAGCATCTACGCCTGGCGCGGCGCGAATCCGGAAAACCTGACCGCGCTGGGCACGGACTATCCGACCCTGCGCATCGTCAAGCTCGAACAGAACTACCGCTGCAGCAACCGCGTGCTGCGCGCGGCGAACGCACTCATCGCCAACAATCCGCACGAACATCCCAAGACGCTGTGGAGCGCGCAGGCCGATGGCGAGCGCATCCGCATCTGGGAGTGCCGCGACAGCGCGCACGAGGCCGAGAAGGTGGCCGGCGAGATCCAGTTCCTGCAGTCCTCGCGCCAAGTGGAATGGAGCGAGTTCTGCATCCTGTTCCGCAGCAACCATCTCTCGCGCCCGCTGGAAAAGGCACTGCAGTTGCTGCGCGTGCCGTATCACCTGAGCGGCGGCACGGCGTTCCTCGATCGCGGCGAGGTCAAGGACGCGATGTCCTGGCTGCGCATGCTGGCCAACCCCGACGACGATTCGGCGTTCCTGCGCGCGGTGCAGTCACCGGCGCGCGGCGTCGGCCAGACCTCGCTGGCGCGACTGTCGGAACTCGCACGTGCGGCCGACATGCCGATGTCGCGTGCGATCGGATCGATGGGCCTGCTCAAGCAGTTGCCGCCGCGCGCGGCGAATGCGCTCAGCGAGTTCGGCGATGTGTTGCGCGGGCTGCGCGAGGACGCGCGCCGCTTGCCGGCCGGCGAGCTGGTGCGCGAACTCAACGAGCGCTCCGGGCTGATCGCGATGCTCAAGGCCCAGTGCAAGAGCGACGAGCTGTTCCGGATCCGCTCGGGCAATCTCAACGAGCTGGCCGACTGGTTCGAAGGCGCGCGTGGCGCCGGGCCCGGGGAACTGGCCTCGCAGCTCGCGCTGCTGAGCCACGCCGACAAGGGCGATCCCGGCAACCAGGTGCGGCTGATGAGCATGCACGCGGCCAAGGGGCTGGAGTTCCGCTACGTCTTCATCATCGGCATGGACGACAACACGCTGCCGCACGAGTCGAGCATCGACGAGGGCCGCATCGACGAGGAACGGCGCCTGCTCTACGTGGGCATCACCCGCGCGAAGGAACAGCTGTGGCTGAGCCATCCGCGCGAGACCCAACGCTGGGGTCAGAAGCTGCGGCTCACGCCGAGCCGGTTCTTCGAGGAACTGCCCGCCGCCGAAGTGCAACGCGACGGCGCCGATCCGGTCGCCGACGCCGCCCGCAAGCGCGAACGCGCCGACCACGGGTTCGCCGCGATCCGCGCGCTGCTCGACAGCTGATTCCGCTCAGCCGGGCAGACGCGCCATCAGGGTGTCGAGCGCCTCGCGCAACGCGGCGACTTCGGCCTCGAGCGCGTCGACGCGCGCCGCCAGACCCGCATCGCCTGCGGATTCGCGCGCAGGACCGGCGGCGGCGATGGCGGCCACATCGACCGGCCCGCTCAGCAGATGCGCATAGCGATCCTCGCGGCGCCCGGCCGACGGCGGAATGCGCACCGCCAGCCCCTTGCCGGCCAGACGTTCGAGATGGTGGCGCGCATCGTCGACATCGGCGAAGGCATGCATGCGCTCGCTGCGCGTCATCAGCTCGGCGAGCGTCTGCGCGCCGCGCAGCATCAGCAGCGCGAGCAGCACGACCTGCGGCTGCGGGACATCCAGCGCGGTGCCCAGCACGTGCTCGTGGCGCTCGGCGCGCGAGGAGAACGACTGCCGCGCGAACCGGTGGCCTTCCAGTTGCCGCAGCGCGTGCTGCACGTCGCCGAACGAAGCCGACATCACCGGCTCGCGCGCGGTCTTCTGGTTGGCCGCCGACTGCGCGGCATTGACGGTCAACGGATAGACGTCGGGCGTGGTGGCCTGCTTCTCCACCAGACAGCCGAGCACGCGCGCCTCGATCGGGGTGAGTCGAGGCCAGCGATCCTGGTCCTGGGCCTGCGCGTCCATGGGAATTCCAGCCTTGAAGGGGGCGACAGGATGCGCCCCGCATGCCGGCCTGTCATGTTCGCGGCGATCGCGGCCGTTAAACTCGCGTGTTCACACGATGACGACGGACCCGCCCATGCGCCTGACCGCACCCGCCTTCACCCTGCTCGCCAGCGCCCTGCTGCTGGCCGCCTGCAAGCCGACGACACCTGCGACCGCACCTGCCGAGGACGCTGCAGAAGCGGCGCCGACCACCTCGGCCACCCAGGCGCCGGCCGCCACCGATCCCAGCGACAACCTCAATGCGGTGCTGTGGATCCAGCGCTCGGAGGAGTACCGCGCCAACAGCCTGTCGATCTTCCGCGCCGCCGCCGATCATCTCGACGACGCGCTGGCCGAAAAGAACTGGGACGCGCTGGTGCCCGAAGAACGCGAGCTGATCGGCGACGCTACCGCGCTGCCGCCGGCGGTGATCATGGACATCGACGAGACCGTGCTCGACAACTCGCCCTACCAGGCGCGCCTGATCCAGAACGGCCTGGAGTACGACGAGGTCACCTGGGCGCAGTGGGTCGCCGAGAAGAAGGCCAAGCCGGTCCCGGGCGTGCTCGAATTCGCCAAGGCGGCCGAGGCCAAGGGTGTGACCATCCTGTACCTGTCCAACCGCGCCCAGCATCTGCAGGAGGCGACGCTGGCGAACCTGCGCGCCGAAGGCCTGCCGGTGAAGGACGACAGCGTGTTCCTGGGCCTGGGCACATTCGTCGAGAACTGCGAGCAGAACGGCACCGAGAAGACCTGCCGCCGCCGCCTGGCCGGCCGCGACTACCGCGTGCTGATGCAGTTCGGCGACCAGCTCGGCGACTTCGTCGACATCCTCGCCAACACGCCCCAGGCCCGCGGCGAGCTGCTCGATACCTACGGCGACTGGTTCGGCGAGCGCTGGTGGATGCTGGCCAATCCGAGCTACGGCGGCTGGGAACCGGCCCAGTTCAACAACGCCTGGGACCAGCCTGCGGGCAACCGTCGCGCGTCGAAGCGCAGCGCGCTCAAACTTGCCAACTAGTCGAATCAATTACTTGCAACACACTATCTCAAGTGTTGCATCAGGTATCCGGACGCGGTAGCCTGCGTCCGCCACACCATAGTCCTCCGGCTCTGCCGGCTTGAAGGGAGACGCAAGTCTCCCTTTTTTTATGGTGCGACCGCGGTCGCAGAACGCGCCGATCTAGGGTCTACCCCAGGGTGTGGAGGCGCTTCGCGACGCCTACCCTCGGGACAGGCCGCGAACGTGCGGTCTCTGCGCGCCCCTTTTCCGCCTGCCATCCAGCCCCCGGAGGCAACGGTGTCCCTTTTCGATCCACTGAACCTGTTTTCGGGCCGGACCAGTCAGACCGGCCAGAGCGGGTTTGGCCTGAATTCGCCGTTGCAATCGTTGCGCGCCAGTTTCCCGAGCTTTCTGAGCTCGCTTCCCCAGAATCTCCTGCCCAACATTTTTCCCGGGTCCAATGCCGGCAACGCCAATCCGGCGGCCGGCGGGCAGGGCGCAACCGGGAGCCCGTCCCCGGCCGGTGGCGGGCAGTCGTTCACCACGCCTGGCGGCCTCAACGTGCCGCTGCCCCCATCCCCCTTCGCATCGCCCAATGCCGGGCCTGCTGTGTCCAACGCGCCGCAGACGGGCGGCGGTCTGCTCGGGTCTGCGGGCAGTGTCCTCAATTCGGTGACGGACACCGTCAGAAGTCTCCTGAATCCGGGTGGCCCATCCGCGGCGCCACCTCCGTCGGCCGCGAGCGGCTCCAACAGCATCGGCAACCTGCCGCTCAGTCCAGGCGGTCTACCGGCCGGCCTGGCGAACACCGCTGCAACCGTTGTGAACACGGTTGCGAATACATTGACGGGCGCCCAGCAAGCGGCGCAGCAGACAGGCAGTCAGATCACGACGCAGACGACCGCGACCCCGCAGCCGACCGGTCAGATGCAGGTAGGTCCGGCGCAGACAGCGGCCGTGCCTGCGCAGCAGCCCACGTCCATGCCGCAGCCGCTTGCCCAGGCGTCGCAGCCGCAGTCGCCCCAGCCGCAAGCGCAGACCGCGAACACGCAGGCACAGCCGTCCAACCCGATGCCGGCTCCCCAACAGACGGCGCCTGCGCGTGCGGATGCATCGTCCGCGCCCGCCGGCAACCCCGCGACTGATCGAGCGGCAGGGCCCCAGCAGGCCCAGGCACCCGTTCAGACCGCCACCCCCACAGCGCCGCAGGCCGCCGCCGTGCTCGCGGCAGTGCCGCTGGCCACGACCGTGGCGCAGGCGCCGGTCGCCCAGCAGCTGGCCGGCAACCCGCAGGCCCAGCCGTCGGGCACTCCTGTCGCAGGTACGGCCGCGCTCGATGCCGGTGGTCCGGTGCGTGCCGAATTGACCGGCGTGGGCACCTACACACTGGACGGGCCCGGCCTGCGCCGGCGCGGACGCATGAAGGTCGGCGCGCAGGACCTGGGCCAGTGGATGCTCGCGGCCGCGCAGGGCCGACTGCACCTCATGCGTCCCTACGACGACGACACGCCGCGCCAGGTGGCCAAAGTCTTCCAGCAGATGTTCTGGGTGCTGGCGATCGTGGCCTATGGGTGCCTGGGCCTCGTTCTCGTCAGCTTCCTGCTGAGCCTCGGCGAACTTCCTGCCGCGCCCACGCTGCGTCGCTGGACGGGCGAGTTCGCGTGGGCGGGCCTGCTGGCCGCCCTCGGCGCCTGGTGGCTGGGTCGGCAGCTCATGCGCGCGCAACGACCACCGCCCGATCCGATCCGACGCTAGTACTCCACGGAGAACAAAAAGGGCGCCGCATGGCGCCCTTCGCGTGTGCGATCCGTCGACCTTCAGCGGGCGACCAGCCCACCCTCGCCGAGCGATACGCGCTGCAGGTCGACTCCGTTGTTCCGCAGTCCCTCGCGTACGCTGCCCGACAACGCGGTCAGCGCCTGACGGTTGCCGTCCCGCTTGAGCGATTGGTACGTCAACGCGGAAATCATCGTGAGGTAGGCCGTGCGCTCGGCCTGCGCCTGCTTGGCGGCGTCCGACATCGCCGCGATCTCCGGGACGGCTGCAAGAGGACCCATCAGCTGGCGTCGCACCGCGCGCTGCCCTGCCGGCGACTGGCGTGAGTCGCGATCATTGACCACTTCCCAGGAAATCAGCAGATGCGCGGCCAGCACATCGCCGAGATTGTTCGGGTCGTAGCCATACCTGCGCAGGATATTGTCGAACTCGCGCAGCATGTCGCCCGAACCGATCACTTTCTCCAGATCGGCGATCTGCCCCGGGTTTCGACCGAGCGCCCGGATCGTCTCCTGCTCCACGCGTATGCTGACCGCAGCGTCGCGGCGGAACGAGAGCGTATCGACCGCGCGCGCGTCCACCTCTGCCGGCGCTGGCTGCGACACGGCCTGCTGAAGCGCGCGTTGGACGGCTGCATCGCCATCGGCGCCCCAGGCACTTGGCGCGACGAGTACCAGCACACACGCGAGCAACCCTCCGAATGCCGACACGATCGTCGCTCCGCGCTTTCTCGATGTACCCAGATCCATGCGACCTCCTAAGAACGATTCCAGATTGCACAAAAGGAAAAAGGCGAGCCGAAGCCCGCCTTTTCCCGAACCGCCGAAGGCGATCCGTTACTGCTTACGCGCCATACCGGCGTTGGCTTCACCAAGCGACTTGATGACCGTGCTGGCGTTGTTCATGAACATCTGGAACATCTGGCTCATACCGCTGAGTTCGGTCGTTTCAGCAGCGGTGGGCTCCTTGCCGAGCTTGTTGGCAAAGTCCTGCAGATCCTTCGCCATCTCGTCGAGCTTCTCGCCGAGCACCTGCGCGATCTGCATCAGGAAGCCGCCGTACTTGCTGGAAAGGGTACCGGCCTGGCCACCAGCGCGGGCTTCGTGCGTGCCCTGCGACGAGTCGAGGATGCCGCGCAGCGTGTCGGCCGAGAACTGGGCAGAAATATTGACTTCGGTCATTTTCGTGATCTCCGTACTTGGGTGAGGAATTGCCGTTGAATTCTTCGAGAAGCGCCGCGGGTCCCATGCATCCGAAAACGGGTCCAGCTACTTCTGGGTGGCTCTTCTGCTTACGGGACGATTCTCTCGGACGGACCGCTGATGCGTAAGCTAGGGCGTACCCTAAGGGCCATTCAAATTCAACCCGCGTTACGTTCCGAACTCGTCGGCTGGCTAGCCCACCATTCCCGCGCCTTCTCGGGACCATACGTCTCGACGTAACGAGAGAACTCGAGCGCCTTCTGCACCGCCGGGTTCAACAGCGGTTTCTCGAGCACACCGCGAAGGCGATCCGAATCCGTATCGGACAATCCGAACTGGGCCTGCAACTGCCCGACCAGTTCCTGCCACTGCTGCATCAGCTCAGGCGCTGTCGCGGCAGTCGGATCCAGCTTGGCATCGTTCAGGCCTTCCTCGAACTTCGCCATCATCGTCTCCCGACCAGCCGCATCGATCTCCGGCTGCTCGAACAGGAACTTCTCGTACTGCTGGATCATCGCGGCACGATCTTCAGCACTCAGTAACGACTTCGTATTTTGGGACATGACTGCACCTGGTGAATGACGCACTGGCGCCGGAGGGAGCACGGCCGAAACGGCAGTGATCGAAACAGGGTTATAGGAACAGATTCAGTTGCGACGGGCGAACCCGCGATCGGTGAGAACGACGGCTTGCAGGTCGACGCCACTCATCCGTTCGGCAAGCATCAACGTGCCCAGCCGAAGCGCCTCGCGCTCATCGGCATCACGGGTGTTCCGCCATGCCGCGAGGGTCAGCATGTTGATGATCCCGAACATCTCCGCGACCTGCTGACGCGACGCTTCGGGCGCGACGATTTCGGAGTCGCGCATCGCGCGTTGGAGTCCCCGATAGGATCCGTCATGCGCGTCCTGACGTTCGTCGTGCACCACGCGCCAGGCCGTGACCAGATAGGCATTGAGCACCTCGACCGGGTCATTGGCAGCGTAGTCTCGCTTGTCGAGGAGTTCCGACAGGCGTGACTGCAGGATGCCACGATCGAGATTGCGTTCGATGTCCCGTGCATCCTGCCCGATCTGACGCGCGAGCAGCGCCCGGTAGCCCGGATGCTGGGCGAACACCGCCTGGACATTCGCGGACTCGGCAACATCGTTGCGCGGCGTGCTGCCCGCGAGCAACTGCGACAAGGTACGGTTGAGTTCGCGAGACACCTGCGCGGACGCTTCGAATGTCCGCACGGTCTTCTCTTCGGTGCGCGCCTCACCCTCTTTGCCCCTATAGCGATGCAGCTGATGATGGGCATAGGGCGTGACCGCATCGATGTAATTACCGTCCTGTGCGGCGACCGGGGCGCTCACGCATGACGCGGCTGCCGACAGCGCGACCACAAGACCGGAGGATGCGACACGGGATCGGGTGCTCATGCGCTGAAGTCTCCTTTCGTCATCGATCGGTTCCAACGCAGCCGAGAATAATCCGTCTGCATGTAGCGATGACGCGAACACGGATGAACCCAGAAAAAGACGCTGCCCGCGGGTGCACAGGCACCCACGGGCAGCGTGCGGCAGTACGGACACACTCAGGCAGCAGCGTCTCTCACGGATGACAGAGACTCGACCATGCGGCGGGCATCGGCGCCTTCCCGCTCACCCATCTCCCGCGCACGCTGGCCGATCCACGCATCCGCAGCTTCCTGACCTTCCGACTCGACCCGTTCGTTGTACTCGGGCACGAGTCCGGTCAATTCCTGCTGCACGGCGTCCAGTCGCTCATCCATGTGCCGGATCAGCGTGGTCTCATCATCGACGGTGATCGCCCCCTGCTCGCGCAGCTGGGCCAGCCCCTCGATCCATGCTTGCCGCTGCGCCTGCTGGTCGTACTGCATCGGTTACTTGCCGCCGATATTGAAGTTGAAGTTGAAGCCGGACGAGAAACCTTCGCTGATCGCGTCCTGGGCGCCCTGCGGCAGGCCCAACGAAGAGAAGAGGCTGTCGAAGGCGGAGCTGAAGACATTGCCGATCAGATCGCCCAGAAAATTGCCGATGATGCCGCCGAGGGGGCCGCCGATGGCGCTGCCGATCAGGGAGCCGATGCCGGAGAAGACGTCGCTGGACATGATGAAACTCCTGTTGGATTGAAACGGATGGGAAACTGCTTGAAACCTATCGAACCCTTGCGCGCCGGCACCTGGACTGACCGCGCTGGCGTGACTACAGGGCTAGTGTCTTCCCGATCGTGTGTCGTAACAGCTAGGTCGTGCCCCATCTAGGGTCGGCCCTAGTTCGGAGTCCGCACGTGACGCGAGGCGTCCACGCTATAACAGCGCACATGCAGATGGGATCATCCAGCCACACCGACCCACCGGGACACGGCGTATCCGCCTTCTCCCGTGACGACTTGCCCGAAGCTGGCGACTACCCCTCGGCGGAACACCTGCGCTCGCGACGTCTGCGACTGCATGGATTCGCGTTCCGCCACGTGATCGATCTCTTGCAGCTCGGCCGCGAAGAACGCGTCACGCGGATGCTGCTCGACGATCCGATCGCCACGCTCGACGATGCGATGGGCCTGGTCGTCTGGGCCAACAAGCTGTATCGCGAGCGGCCGGGCCTGGGCTTGTGGCATACACGCGAGCGTTCGGGTCGCTTCATCGGACTGTTCTCGCTGACACCCAGTGGCGATGCGGGCGACGTCGCGATCGGCGTGCGGCTGCTGCCGTCTGCCTGGGGTCGCGGTTACGCGATCGAAGGTGGCGCGGCGCTGTGCACGCACGCATTCGAAACGCTGCAGCTGCCCGCGCTGATCGCGCAGTGCGCGCCGGAGAACCGGTCGGTACCGCCGCTACTGCTGCGCCTGGGGTTCGACGAGATCGAAACCGGCGAACAGTTCGGCAATCCGGCGCGCCGCTTCCGCCTGGCGCGCGAGGACTGGCACGGCCTGCGACCGCGGCGGGCCGGCGCGCGGAACGAGGGATCTGCACAGGAGTGATGCGTGTGGGACAGGCCGCCGCGCCACCGCTCGGAGGCGGCGCGGCGACGGATGCGTCAGCTGTGGTAGTGCGGATCGATCGTCAGCGTGCCGAGATTCTGCTCGGCGAAACGCTTGGCCAGCTGCGGGCCTGCTTCGCGGATCGCATCGAAGCTCTCGCGCGAACGGCTGTCAGCGCGCAGCACCCAGCCATCGGCGCTCTTGCTCAGCAGCAGATCGGTGCCGGGCAACGTGGCGTCGGACATCCGCAGCAGCACTTGCCCATCGCCGCCCGGATCGCGGGCATCGTGCACCGCCATCTGTCGCACGTGCTTCTCCATCATGTCGAACAGCTGGCCGGCATTGGACGCCGCAGCGGCCGGTGCAGCCGCAGGCGCGCCATCGCGCAACGCCATCTGCGCCTGCAGGATCGCCGCCGATTCCATGCCGGGGGTGTGCAGACTGCCGAAGCCGTTGTCGTGCTGCTGGCGGAACGTGCGCGCATCGACGACGTCGGTCAGCGACTGACGCGATTTGGTGGCTTCCTGCTGGCTGGCCAGCTCCGCCATCTCGCCTTCCTTCAGCTCGCCTTCGCCCTGCAGCAGACCGCCGTTGGCGAGTTCGGACTCGCCCTGGAGACCCTGCATGTCGCCGCGGGCCTGCTGCATCATCGAGCGGAACTGGTCGACACGCTCCCGCGGCGGCGTGTCCTTGGCGTCGGCCTTGGCTTCGCGGTCGACCTGCCGGTTGCGCGCTGCCTGGTCCGGCGGCCTGGATGCGGAATCGTTGCGCTGCACGCTCATCGTCGTCTCCTCGTGTCCGTGCCTACTGCTGCCGCGCCGCCATGTAGCGCGCCTGCATCAGGTCTTCGTTGGTCGCCTCTTCCTGCCGCTCGAACAGCCCACGCTGTTCGCGCTTCCACAGATCGCGGCGCTTCTCCAGTGCGTCCTGCCGGCCCTTGGCGCGGAAGAACGCATCGCGCGCCTCCTGCAATACGGTCTCGGCCTGCCGCACAGCCTCCTGTGCTTTCGACAGGCGCTGTTGCGCACCGACGATCTGCTCGCCGAGCAGATCGATATGCGCCTCGCGCTGCGTCAGCGCGGCGGGCCAGGGCACGCCGGACGGCGGCGGATCGAGCAGGCGCGCACGATGACCGCTGCGGTCGCGCTCAAGGCCCGTCAGTTCGCCCTGCACACGCGTGCAGGCTTCGATGCACTGCTGCAGCGCGCGCTGCTTCTCCAGCACCACCAGACGCGCCGCTTCGGTGCGGTGTTCGCGCAGTTGCAACAGCGTCTGGAGCGGATAGCGTTTCATCCGAACAGCTTCCGCAGTGCGCCGGACGAGGTGTCGAACGGCACGAGTTCGTGTTCGGACTGCTGCAGCAAATTGCGGATCGGACCGATCTTCTCGATGGCGACATCGGCATCGGGATCGGTGCCGCGTTTGTACTCGCCGAGCTGCAGCAACAGCTCGATGTCCTGGTGCTTGGCCAGATACTTGCGCAACTGCCCGGCCGCGCGCAGATGCGGTTTGTCGACCACGCGCGGCATGGTGCGGCTGAGGCTGGTCAGCACGTCGATCGCCGGATAGTGGTACGCGGCCGCGAGCTTGCGCGACAACACGATGTGGCCGTCGAGGATCGAGCGCACTTCCTCGACGATCGGATCGCCGCCGTCCTCGTCTTCGGCCAGCACGGTATAGAACGCCGTGATTGAGCCCTTGTCGTTGTTGCCCGCGCGTTCGAACAGCTTCGGCATTTCGCTGAAGACC
Source organism: Luteimonas sp. Soil_C_16 (assembly GCF_057657295.1). Lineage (NCBI taxonomy): Bacteria > Pseudomonadati > Pseudomonadota > Gammaproteobacteria > Lysobacterales > Lysobacteraceae > Luteimonas > Luteimonas sp. Soil_C_16. Next base: position 30,951 of record NZ_JBDGIS010000005.1, read on the forward strand.
GACGGCGGAAAACCACGCCGCGCCGGCGGCTCGCCGATGGCGAGGCCCACGTCGCGCAGCGCACGCGCAAAACGCGTGACCGAGTCGACCAGCAGCAGCACGCGCTTGCCCTGATCGCGGAAATGTTCGGCGATCGCGGTGCCCACCCACGCCGCGCGGCTGCGCTCGAGCGCGGGCCGGTCGGAGGTGGCGACGACGACGACCGACTTCGCCAGACCTTCGGCGCCTAGGTTGTCGCTGATGAACTCGTTGACCTCGCGGCCGCGCTCGCCGACCAGCACGATGACGTTGACGTCCGCATCGCCGCCGCGGGCCAGCATGCCCAAGAGCGTGCTCTTGCCGCCGCCGGCAACGGCGAAGATGCCGATGCGCTGTCCTTCGCCCGCTGTCATCACCGCATCGATCGCGCGCACACCGGTCGAGAACGGACGGTCGATCAGCTTGCGCGACAACGGATTGGGCGACGCGGCATAGATCGGCGCGTCGACGGTCGCGCCCAGCGACCCCTTGCCGTCGATCGGCGCGCCGTGTGCATCGAGCACACGGCCAAGCAGTCCTTCGCCCACCGGAACGGATGCCTGCTTGCCGGTCGCGTAGACCTCGGTGGTCGAAGCGATGCCGTCGAGCGGGCCCAGCGGCGTCAGCAGCGTGTGCTGCCGCGCGACACCCACCACTTCGGCCGCGAGTTCGAAATCGCCGTCGCCGGGATTGCGCAGATAGCAGAGTTCGCCGATCGCCGCGCGCAGACCCGTCGCCTTGATCAGGGTGCCGTAGGCCTCGCTGACGCGGCCCACGCGCTCGATCGCCTGGACCTGCCCGAGCGCATGCAGCAGCGGATCACTGGCGACCGCGCCGGCGCCGAGATCGTCGAGCAGCGACAGGGTCGGTCCGGAATTCATGTGTTCACCACCGCGCTCGCCTGCGCCAGCGCCGTGCGGATCGCCTCGATCTGCTGGCTGACGCCAGCGCGGACTTCACCGGCTTCCGAGACCACCACGCAGCTCAGCGGATCCAGACTCTCGTCGTCGACCAGCTCGATCACGCCGACGCCCGGATGCGCCTGGCGCACCGCGCCGAGACCCTGCTCCACGCCTTCGCGTGCATCGGGATGCACGCGGATCATCAGGAACTGTTCGGCCTGTGCGGATTCGACCGCGCGCATCACCAGCGTCGGCACGACGGTGGACGCATCGAAGTCCGGTGCGATGCGCGCGACGATCGCACAGGCGAGATCGCCGATGCGGCCGACCGCGTCACCCAGTACGCGCGCGCGGCGCTCGTTGAGTGACGCGAGTTGTTCGGTCATCTGTTGCTTCACGCGCTCCAGGCCTTCCGCGAAGCCTTCCGCGTAACCCTGCTCACGCGCCTTCTGCACTTCGGCCTGCGCCTCGTCGTAGAGCGCATTGACCCGCGCGAGCAAGGTGTCCAGCTCGGCCAGCGACTGCCACTCCGCGGCACGCACGATCGGCGCGGACACGCCGCGACGGAACTCGCGACGTTCGAACACCACGGCGGCGTTGGGCGCGCGTCGGGCGGGCGTGGCGGAAGCGGCGTCTGGGGTCGGCATGCAGGCTCCGGAGCGGGAAGTGGATCAGGCGGCGACGGCGCGATTCTGGTGATGCGTGTGGACGACGAGCAACGGCTTCTCCGGCAGATGCGCCCGCGGCAGTTCAGCCGGTGGATAGACCAGTTGCGCCCAGTCGGCGAGCGCCGGCTCACGCTGGCGCGCCCATGCCTGCAATTCCGCGCGGCCCTGCAGCTCCAGCGCTTCGAACAGACGCGGGCCGAAGGCGTCACCGCCCGCCAGTGCGTCGGCGAGCGCCGAAGCGAGCCGACCCTGAAGCGATGCATCGACCTTCGCGTCCCAGACGCTGCGGTCGAGTGCCAACAGGTAACTGCTGCCCAGTACCGCCTTGATGCGTTTGACCGCGTCGCGTCCGACCTCCGCGCGGATCGCAGGCGCGTAGGCCAGCACGCCGAGATCGCGATGCAACCCGCTCAGCCGCGCACGATTCCAGCGTGCCACCAGACCGGAGAACCCGTCCGGCGACGGTGCCAGCAGGTGCGCGGCCGGCCCGTCCGCGAGCGCACCAGCAAGCAGCCGGCGGCCGAGACGGCTGGACCGGGCGCGCTGCAACAGCGCGTCGTCCAGATCGTCCCCGCCGGCGCCGTGCCAACGCGGATCGACCTCGGCGAGCAGCACATCCAGCGACATGGATCAGCCCTGCCAGCGTGCCGGCGGGGCCTTCTCGGCGGCGACGGGCTTGCGGGCCTTCAGGCGACCGGCGAATGCAAAGGCGACGGCCAGCAAGGCCACCACCAGCGCGGCGATGACGATCGCCATCGGGCTCACCGCCGACAGGGCCATCGCGGTGCCGGTCGACGACGTGGCTTCGGGCGGCGCCGGCATCGAAACGAACTTCACCGAAACCTGGTTGATGTCCGTCAGGCCCTCCACGCCGTCCTTGACCACGATCTTGATGTCGGCCTCGCGGTCGCGAACGTTCGCGCCGGGCTGCTCGAAGATCCACACCGCGGCCGACGTCTTGCCATTCGAGCCACCGAGCGGATCACGCTCGGGGAGTGCCAGATGCACGCGTGCCTGTGCGACACCCGGCAGCATCGTCAGCGTCTGGGTGATTTCCTGCTGCAACGCGTGCAGATACCGGCCGCGCTCGTCGGTGGCCGACGAGGCGAAGCCTTCCTTCTTGAAGATGTCGCCGAGATTCTGGTAGTTCTGCCGCGGCAGACCGCGCGAGCCGAGCACGGCCATCGCCTGCGGAATGTCGCCCTCGGAGACGAACACGTCCCAACCCACCTTGGTGGCGGACGGCTTCTTCTGCGCCTGGATGCCCGAGCCGATGAGCGCGCCCATCATCTCGTTGGCCTGACGCTCGTCGACTGCACTGTAGAGCGCGGTACCGCCGCAACCGGCAAGCAGCAGGCAGGCGAGCAGCATGCCCATCCACGCGGACCATCGTTTGGATACGCAGAGATTCGAAACGCGCATGCCGGTCACCTCTCGATCAGGACTGCTGGCGGAACAGCTGCTGGATGCCGTCGGACGTCCGGTTGGCGACGTTCGAAGTCATCTCGCACTGGAACAGGAAGTGGTGCGATTTCATCGTCATCTCGATGACCTGACCCGGCGTGAGCTCACCGGTGTTCTGGGTCATCGTCTTGGCGAGGTCCTGGATGCTCGATGCGCCGCCGTTGAGGTTGTCCATCGCGGACATCACCATGCGCATGCCTTCGGAAGGCTCCGATGCGCCCGTGCTGGCGACGCCCTGCGGCGCGTTGGCCGCAGCGGCGGAACTCGCGCCTGCGCGGTCCATCGCCTGTGAGAACTGTCCGACCTCGTACGCGGCGGCGACCGGCGAGTGTGCGCCGGCACCCGATGCCCCCTGTGCCGCGGCTTCGAGCCCAACGGCCTGGATCGCGTCGACCATGATCTTCTCCTAGCTGCTGTTGTCTGCGGGAGTCGCTTACTGCTTGCGGCCCAGCGTCTCGAGTGCCTGGCCGACGCTGTTCTGCGAGGTCGAGGCGTTGTTGGAGAGGAACTGCATCTTCAGGCTCTCGGCGGTCAACTTGACCACATTCGAGGGCTGGTCGCCGCCCTGGCCGATCACGGCGGACAGGTCGGTGATGCGGGTCGCCTGCTGGTCGAGGGTCTGGCCCCACGCACGCGACATGGCTTCGTACCAGCTCGACGAGCTGCCGCCGCCGGTCCTGCCGGCGCCGCGGACGCCATTCTCGTTCTGCATCGAGGCGCGGCCGATGAAGTTGCCGATCTGATCGTTGGAAATCGTGGTCATGGAAGTACTCCTTGCGACGGTCTGTGGATACAGCGTTGGATTCGATTCGAACTGCGTACGACTTCAGTGGTTCGACGATGCGGGCGCGCGCGCCGGATCGCCCACCGGCACCTGTGCGATCCGGTTGCCGGTGTTGACGTTGGCGACCACCGAAGCGAAACGCGGATCACCGGGTTCCGCGCCCTGGACGCCAGCCTCTGCGGTCGCCGTTGCAGCGGCGTCTTCCTCGGGCGCCGGCGCCGGACCGGGAATGACCTTGGTCAGCTCCCCGTTGGCGCCGAGCACGTGGGCGAACTCGCCGATCGAGATCAGCTTGCCCTTGCCGGGAATCATCTCGCCGGTGACGAAGCGCTGCCCGTCGGACGACAGCAAATGCGGATTCTCGCCGCGCACGATCTGCACGATGTGCGCCTCCGGCGGCGCCTGCGGCTGTTCCGCCTCGCCCTGCGACAGCAGACCGGTGGGCGTGCGGGGCAGGATGCGCTGTACGCCCGGAATGTCGGCGATCGCACGCGACTGCGCGAGGCGCTGGATCTCCGCGCCATCCTTGAAGTCGCCGACGACTTCGACATCGCCGTTGCCGACGTAGCGCGCCTGCACCGGAATCGACTGGCCGCGGAACATCTCGGCCACATCGCCGGCGATGTGTTCGCCGGTGCGGATCTGCAAGGTCGCGTCAATGTTCTCGGCGCGCACCTGGTTGCGCAGGCGTTCGAGCGTGGCGCTGTCGTCGACGGCGCCGGTCACCGTGGCGCCGCCCTTGGCGGCATCGGTGATCTGCACGTTGGTGACGCGGTGCTCCTGCAGCAGCGCAGACAGACGCTCACGCTGGTCAGGGCCTTGGTCGGGCGCGGGCAGCACGGCCGCGAAGATCGCCAGGGACGCGAGCGACAGCGCGGCGATGCCGCCGATCCACGGCAGCTTGCGCACGAAGCCACTGCGCGGCGCCTGCTCCTCGTCGTTTGGCGCGAATACCGTGACGAATTCGTCCCATGCCGGATCGTTCTCACGACCGAAGGCGATCACGGCGTCACCGATGCGCACCTGCTGCACCGCGGACAGTTCGACGGGATCGCCGGGATGGATATCCTGCGCGCCGACCTTCACCGGCGCATCGAGCGCACGGACGAGGAAGCGGCCGCCGACGAGACTGATCAGCGCATGGTGCGCCGCGACGGCGTCGTCGGCCAGCACGATGTCGCAGTCTTCGCCGCTGCCCACGAGGATCATCTCTTCGTCGGCGAGCACGCGGCTGGCGCCGGCATGCAGACCATCGACGATGCGCAGCACGTTGTTCGACTGGTGTTGGGTATGTTCGGTCATGTCAGTCCTCTCATCGCCTGCACGGCATCTGCCGCCGGAACTCCGGCGAGGACGGCGCGCACGCCCCGTAATGATGCGACTCGGTCATGCATTGATCTGGCCCGCCTGCACGATGCGCAGGTCCGGTGCGAGTTCCTGGTACGACAGCACCGGCAGATCGAAGAAATCGACCTCCATGAGCTTGCGCAGGTGCCGGCGCACATCCAGCGAGCACAGCAGCACCGGCTTGACGCCTGCCGCCTGACGGCCCAGGTGCGCACGCACCTCGTTGCCCAGACGACCGGCCAGTTCCGGCGAGATCGCAAGCTGGCTGGCACCGCCCGCCACGCGGACCGATTGCCGCAACTTGTCCTCGAGTTCCGGATGGATCAACAGTACATGCAGCGTCCGTTCCGCATCTGAATAGCGATCCGCGATCTCGCGCTTGAGCGCGACACGGACGTATTCGGTCAACAGCACCACGTCCTTCTCACGGCCACCGACATCGGTGATCGCCTCGAATGCATCGCGCAGATTGCGCACCGGCACGCCTTCTTCCGACAGGCGACGCAGCACATCGGCCACGCGCTGCGGCGCGACGACGCGCAGCATCTCCTTGACCAGATCCGGATAGTCGCGCTGCATCTTGGCGAACAGGTTCGAGGTTTCCTGGATGCCGAGGAAACCGCCCATGCGCCGGCGGATCGCCGCGGTCATATGGGCACCGAGCACGTCGAGCGGCGGCTGCGTGCCTTCCCCGCTCTGCACCCATTCGCCTGCGACCACGGCCGGGTAGAAGCCCGGCAGCTTGTTGGCATTCGGCGCGGTCGCCGGTTGCGGCTGCAGCACCGCATCGCTGCGCAGGCGACCGGTGGCGATACGTGCGCCGAACGCGGTCAGACGGTACTCGTCCTCGCCGAAGGTCGACACGATACGCAGCGACGGCACCGGCACCGGCACGCCGTACTCCTCGCGAAGACGCTGGGCGATGTCGACCGCGCGCGCTTCGAGATTGTGCGCACCCATCGACTGCGCCAGCAGCGGCGAGACCTGCAGCTGCAGCGGCGCGGGCGGCGCCAGATCGTCGTGATCGACCGACGCGTGCACGTCTGCGACGACTTCTTCGTCGGTCACCCGGAACAGGCGGCGCAGCAGTTCGAACTGGTAGCGGTAGTGGTACGCGCTGAAGGTCAGCAGGCCCAGACCCAGCACGAGAAATACCGGCCACGGGAAACCCGGCACCAGCGTCATCAGCAGCGCGAGAATGCCGGTGATCAGGATCACGCGCGGCTGGTTCGACACCTGCCGGGTGATCGCATCGCCCAGATGACGGTCGTCGATCTCGCCGGTGGTGCGCGTGACCACGAGACCGGCGGCGATCGTCGCGAGGATCGCCGGAATCTGCGACACCAGGCCATCGCCGATCGTCAGGATGCTGTAAACGTGCGTCGCTTCGGCCAGCGGCATGCCGCGCTGGAGCACGCCGATCGCCAGACCGCCGAGCAGGTTGATCAGGATGATGACGATGCCGGCGATGGCATCGCCCTTGACGAACTTCATCGCACCGTCGAGCGAGCCGTGCAGCTGGCTTTCGGTCTCCAGCAGGCGGCGCTTGCGACGCGCTTCGTCCTTGTCGATCAGGCCCGCGCGCAGATCGGAGTCGATCGACAGCTGCTTGCCCGGCATCGCGTCCAGGGTGAAACGGGCGGCGACTTCGGCCACGCGCTCGGCGCCCTTGGCGATGACGATGAACTGGACGACGGTGATGATCAGGAACACCACCATGCCGACGACCAGATTGCCGCCGGCGACCAGCGTGCCGAAGGTCTCGACGATGTGACCGCCCTCGGCGTGCAGCAGGATCGACCGGGTGATCGCGATCGAGATCGCCAGCCGGAACAGCGTGGTCAGCAGCAACACACTGGGAAAGCTGGAGAACGCCACCGGCGTGGGGATGTAGATGCCCAGCAGCAGCAGGCCGAAGCCGATCGAGATGTTGACCGCGACCAGGGTGTCGATGATCACCAGCGGCAGCGGCAGGATCATCACGCTGATGATCGTCACCGCGGCGAAGGCCAGGATGATGTCGCTGTAGCCCAGCTTGGCGCGCGGCGCTGCGCCGGCCGGCGCACCGGTCAGGGTAGCGAGGAAGGCCTTCACGGGGTCACCCCCATTGCCGGACGGACACGCATCACGCAGTCACGGGCACGCATACGGAGACGCGCGCCGGAAACGGCAGATCCACACACTCTGGTGTCCATTCGGCGCATAAGCCCCTGCCCTCGTGCGTCACATTGTGCCCCTGTACGATAGTCGGCCTATGTTATGTACAGGTCAATTCGATGTTGCAAGGAGGTTCCAGCCAAAGTGTCGAATCGGTGTGAAAACGGTTCCGTTCCGGGTGTCGCCGGATAAAAACCCAAGCGTCACAGGGACTTAACGATCACCGTCGATATTGGACAGTGAATGCGAAGTGGCCAGGGAGGCCGCCGACGCGGGGGTTTCCAGATCTTCGGTATCGAGATCTGTAATGAACGTCACAGATTGCGCCCCCACGCCAATCGCGAACACCCGGCCGGCGCGCGATTTGACCAGCACCACGCGCTCCCGGGGTCCCACAGGCAGAATCTGCAGCACCGTCAACGGGGCATCGGTCCCCGACAATCCGTACCGCCGTCGTACCAGCCGGAGCAGGAACAGCAGGCCCGCGATGATCAGAACGAGTGGAATGACGATGGCGAGCAACTCCCCGACGAACGAGTCACTCGGCGTACGGGCGGGCGCGGCGGCCGCTTCTGCGGTCGTGGCGAGCAGCACGGCGGGGACGATGAGGGCGGAGCGGAGTCGGGCGACGCGGATCATGGGTTCTCGCGGAAGGGACACCCTGCTGGTGCGCCGTCACGTTAGCAGCCAAACGATGTCGCGCATCGCATGACGCCGCCGACCGGAACCCGTCGCGCGGGCCCGGCGCGCGCTGCCGCCACGGCCACCGACGATGGCGCCAAGGCGCTGACCGAAGTCCTCGAAGCGGTGCCGTTCGCCTGCGCCGCGTTCGACCGCGCCACCGGTGTGCGGGTCGCCGCCAACTGCCGGTTCGAAGGCGATCTGGGCACCCTGCCCGGCCATGCCCAGCGCGATGCGCTGCTGGCGACGCTGTACGGCGAAATCACCGGCGAGGCCCGGGGCGAGGAAGTCCGCGCGCCCGGCAGCGGGCGCTGGTATGCGCTGCACTGGCGCGACCTCGACTGCGGCGGCCGTGCGCTGGCGCTGCTGACCGCGGTCGACATCAGCGAACGCATCGAGACCCTGGATTCGCACAAGACGCAGCAGGAAAAACTGCTGTTCACCTCGCGGATGATGTCGGTCGGCGAGATGGCCGCGACGCTCGCGCACGAGCTCAACCAGCCGCTCGCGGCAATCGTGAACTATCTCAACGGCAGCCTGCGTCTGGTCGACCAGGCGGGCGGGCCGGTGCAGGTCGAACGCGCCCTGCAGGCCGCGCGCACCCAGGCCGAACACGCCAGCGCGGTGATCGCACGCGTGCGCGAGTTCGTCCGCGCCCGCGAACCGCGGCGCGACGCCCAGGACCTGCCGCTGATCGTCGACACCGTGCTCGAATTGCTGCGCCTGGAGGCCGAACGCCTGCAGCTGCGTGTCGAACTGGCACTGGCGCCGCAACTGCCGCAGGTCTACGCCGACCGGGTGATGGTCGAGCAGGTGCTGCTCAATCTGGTCAAGAACGCGATCGAGGCGATGCGCGAAGTGCCTGCCGCGCAGCGCGGCCTGCGCATCGAGGCCCGGGTGAACCTGGACGGCGACGTCGAGGTACGCGTCTGCGACCGCGGCCCCGGCCTGAGCCAGGCCGAGAGCGAACAGCTGTTCTCGCCGTTCTACACCACCAAGTCGGACGGGCTGGGCATCGGCCTGGCGATCTGCCGTTCGATCATCGAATACCACGAAGGCCGGCTGTTCTTCGAGGCCAGGGATGGCGGCGGTAGCGTGTTCGGGTTCACGCTACCGACCCCGGACAGGAGGATCTGACGCGTGACCGGCATCTGTGTCTATCTCGTCGACGACAACGACGGCTTCCGCGATTCCACCGCCTGGCTGCTCGAGACCGCGGGGTTCGAGGTCCGCGCGTTCGCATCCGGCGCGGCGTTCCTCACCGTGTTCGACAGCACCCGCCACGGCGACGGCGAGTGTCTGGTGTCCGACATCCGCATGCCGGAGATGAGCGGCCTGCAGTTGCAAGACGAACTGCTGCGCCGCGGCTCCACGCTGCCGCTGATATTCGTGACCGCGCACGGCGACGTGCCGCTGGCGGTGGAGGCGATGCGCAAGGGCGCGTCGAACTTCCTCGAGAAGCCTTTCAGCGACGATGCCATCGTCGACTCGATCCGCAACGCACTGAGTCGCGAACGCGCGCAGGCGGGCTCGCCGCAGGGCGCCGCGCTCGCGAAGCTGAGTCCGCGCGAGCGGCAGGTGCTGGATCTCGTCGTCGCCAGCAAACCGAACAAGATCATTGCCGACATCCTCGGCATCAGTATCAAGACCGTCGAACTGCATCGGGCCAACATGATGAGCAAACTCGGAGTGCGATCCCTCCCCGAACTGATGAAGGTGGCGCTGGGCCATGGCTGACGCGAACGCGGTTTCCCTGTCGCACGGGTCCTCGCACGCGCCGCTGCGCGAGCGCCTGCCGCGGCTCTCGCCGACCCAGGCCGACGTGCTGCGCGGGCTGCATGCGCGTGCCCGGCAATGGACCACGCCGACCGGCATCCTGCGGCTGCGCAGCGGTCGATCGCCCGCGGTCGCGACCCTCGACGGCGGCGTGTTCGAACTCGACGCCGACGGCACCCGGCTCGCGCTGCAGCTCGCGTCGTCGCCGCGTGTCGACGACGACGGCCTCCACTGGCAGGACCGGCGCGGCCGCGCGCGCGTGCTGGCCTGGAGCCTGATGCACGAGACGACGCTGGTGCAGATCAGCGACGCGCTCGGCACCTCGTTGCTGCCGCTGCCCGATGCGCCGGTGACCGCCCCCGACAGCGACGTCATCTGGCTGGACCTCGATTTCACGCCCGCCGATGGCGGCGCCGCGGTCAGTGGCGCGCTGCGCGCCCCCGCGTCCTGGTTGCAGGCCCTGCTCGCCCGGACGGATGCCGATCCGCGCCCGCCGATCGATCCGGGGCAATGGCGCCAGCTGCCGACGGTCGCGACGATCGCGATCCCGGCGCCGCCGCTGACACGCGCCGACGTCCAGAGTCTGCGGCCCGGCGACGTCATCGTCGTCGGACACGTCAAGATGCCCCCGCTGCACGCCAATGCCGTCGGTCTGCGCTGGCCGGTCCGATCCGGACCGGACGGATGGCGCATCGACGGTCCGCCCACCCAACGCCCCCGCCACCAGGAGACGCCCCGCATGAGCGAGACCGACGCCGCCGAAACACCGCAGACCGAAGATACCCCCGCCGTCGAGGATCCGTCCGGCCGCCTGCCGGTCGAGGTCGAGTTCGACGTGGGCAAGGTCGAACTGCGCCTGTCGGACATCGCCGGCCTGCAGCCGGGCTACGTGTTCGCGCTGCCTGCGCACCTCGAAGGCGCCAACGTCACCATCCGCGCCAACGGCCGCGTCGCCGGACAGGGCGAACTGGTCGCGGTTGGCGATACGCTGGGCGTCCGCCTGCTGTCCTGGAGCTGATGCATGGATTTCAGCACGTTCTCGCCCGCCCTCGTCCTGGTGACGGTGGTCAGCCTCGCGCTGGCCCCGTTCGTGGCGGTCATGGTCACCTCGTTCACCAAGATCGTCGTGGTGCTGAGCCTGCTGCGCAACGCACTCGGCCTGCAGCAGGTGCCGCCGAACGTGGTCATCAACGGCCTGGCGATCGTGCTGTCGATCTATGTGATGTATCCGGTGATCCTGGACGTCAACGAAGCGGTGCAGGCGCGCCTGGAAGGGCGCCCGCCACCGGCGTCGGTGCAACGCCAGATCGACGCACGTGCGCAGCAGCAGGCGGTGCGTGAGGGTCGTCCGATCGATGTGCGTCCTGCGGCGACACCGGCGCCTGCCGAAGCGCAGGCGCCTGGGCCGACGAGCCCGGCCGCGGCCGACGCGCTCGCCGCCGAAGCGCAGGCACAGGGCACGCCCGAAGGTGTCGATCCGATGTTCGCCGCGGTGCGTGGCGGTTCGAGCAACGATCCGCGCGAAGAAGACGCTGCCGAACAGCCCAGGGGTCTGGCCGAAGAAGTCACCGGCGGCACGGCCACTACGGGCGGCGGTGCGCCTGCGGCGGCGGGCGGCAGCTTCGACACCAACCGCATGCTGACGATGATCGATGCGGGCAAGGAGCCGCTGCGCACGTTCCTGATCCAGCACTCCAGCGATTCCGAACGCGCGTTCTTCCTGCGCAGCGTGCAGCGCATGCTGCCGCCCGAGCGTCGCGACGGCCTGACGCCCGACGACTTCATCGTCATCGTGCCGGCCTTCACCGTCAGCGAGCTCACCGCCGCGTTCCAGATCGGCTTCCTGATCTTCCTGCCGTTTCTGATCATCGACCTGGTGGTCGCCAACATCCTGCTGGCGCTCGGCATGATGATGCTGTCGCCGACGACGGTCTCGCTGCCGTTCAAGCTGCTGCTGTTCGTGCTGATCGACGGCTGGGCGAAGCTCGTGCACGGCCTGGTGCTCACGTATGGAGTCACCACATGAGCGACGTGCTGGAGTTCACCAAGGAAGCGCTGTGGCTGGTGCTGCTGCTGTCCGGCCCGCCGGTCGCCGCGGCCGCGCTGATCGGCCTCGTCGTCGCGTTCCTGCAGGCGGCGACCCAGCTGCAGGAACAGACGTTTCCCTACGCGCTGAAATTCCTGGCGGTGGTGATCACGCTGTTCATCACCGCCTCTCTGATGGGCGGCACGCTGTACGTGTTCGCCGACCGCATCTTCATCGATTTCCCCGGCCTCGTCCGACGCTGATGGACTTCGGCTCGAACCCGATGCTGGCCCTCGCGCTGACGCTGCCGCGCATCGCCGGCGCGTTCCTGATGCTGCCGTTGCTGACCACCGAGACGGTGCCGGCGATGGTGCGCAACAGCTTCATGGTGAGCCTGGCGATCGTCGCGATTCCGATCGCGCTCGCCGGCGCGCCTTTGATCGAAGCGGCCGGCACCTCGCACTGGTCGTTGATCGTGCTCAAGGAAACCTTCATCGGGATCTCGATCGGCTTCTGCTACGGCATCGTCTTCTGGGCGATCAGTTCCGCCGGCGTGATCATCGACACCCAGGTCGGCATGTCGATGGCGCAGATCTTCGACCCGATCCAGGGCCACCAGACCTCGCTGCACGGCGAGTTCCTGTCGCAGTTCTCGACCTGGCTGTTCATGGCCAGCGGCGCATTTCTCGTGTTCCTCGATCTGTTGATGACGAGTTACACGGTCTGGCCGGTGTTGAGTTTCTTTCCCGACCTTCGAATGAGCGGCATGGCGTTGTTCGTCGGGCAGTTCGGCTATCTGATGACCGCGATGCTGCTGATCGCCGCGCCGGCCATGGTGATCCTGCTCGTCATCGACCTGTCCTTCGGCCTGGTCAACCGCTACGCCCCGCAGCTCAACGTGTTCGCACTGACGATGCCGATCAAGGCGTGGCTGGCGACGGCGATCATCCTGTTGATGCTCGGGGTGTTCGTGGAAATCGTGATGACGCGGCTGGTCGACAACAGTGGGTTGATCGAGGCGCTCAAGCACGCGTTCAGTGCGACGTAGCGCTGCTTGTTACTACAGCGCGTGCTCCGGCAGCGAGCTTCGGCCCTGACATTCGCTCCGGCTTCAGCTCTGGCTTCGGCTTCGGCTTCGACTTCGGCTTCGGTTTTCGCTCTGGCTGTTCGCCTTTGACTTGAGTCGAGCCGTAAAGCGAGCCGAGCATCGCAGGGCGGCGGGGTCGAAGAGCAGCCCATGTCTGAGCGTAGCGAGTTTGGGCTGCGTGCCCCGTCGACCGAGAAGCGCAGGGGACCGCCGCGGCTGTATCGCGGCGGCTCGCGTCCGGCGAAGGGACCTTTTGGTTCCTTTTGGGTCCGTCCAAAAGGGACTCGCACGCGCAGCGGGCGAAAGCCCTGCACTTGCTGTTCGCTTCGAGCCTTCGTCTTTGCCTTGCTTAGATCGTTGGACCCGACGTCGTTAGACGAGATCGCCCAAAGGCGAAGATCAAGTACAGGGCTTCCGCGCTGTCGCGCGTCTTACTTTTGTCTTGGCAAAAGTAAGCAAAACCGTCTTCGCCGGACGCGATCCGCCGCGATGGAGCCGCGGCGGTCCCCTGCGCTTCTCGAGCGACGGGGCACGCAGCCCAAACTCGCTACGCTCAGACATGGGCTGCTCTTCGACCCCGTCGCCCTGCGATGCTCGGCTCGCTTTACGGCTCGATTGAAGTCAACGGCGGAAGCAAAAGCGGAGCGACGGCAACGGCAACGCTGGAGCGGAAGCAAAAAAAACGAAGTAGAACGAAACCTCACCTCAACAGCGCATCGAACTCTCTCGCTGGCAGCGGATGCCCGAGCCAGAACCCCTGCCCCAGATCGCACCCGCGATCGCGCAGGACTTCGAACTGGCCTTCCTTCTCCACGCCTTCGGCAACCACGGTGATGCCGATCGAATGCGCCATCGAGATGATCGCGGTCGTCAACGCGAGGTCGTCGGGATCGCGCAGCACGTCGGCAACGAAGCTGCGATCGATCTTGACGCCGTCGACGGGCACCCGGCGCAGGTGGCTCAGGCCGGAGAAGCCGGTGCCGAAATCGTCGAGCCAGATCTTGACGCCAAGTGCGCGCAATGCGCTCAGCAGCTGGCCGATGCGGGCTTCGTCGCCGATGACCGCGGTCTCGGTGAGTTCGAGATGCAGATGGCGTGGTGACAGACCCGACTCGCGCAATGCTGCTTCGACCTCGACGGCGAATGCCGCGCCGCGCAGCTGGCGTGGCGACACGTTGACCGCGACGAACAGATCGGCCGCGGCGGGATATCGCTGCTGCCACGCCCGCGCTTCGACGCAGGCGGCGTGCAGCACCTGCGGGCCGATGATGTCGATCAGACCACTCTGCTCGGCGACGTCGATGAACACCGGCGGCGCGACGCTGCCGAACTCGGGGTGTTGCCAGCGCAGCAGGGCTTCGACGCCGACGAGCGTCTTGTCGCCCATGCGGAACACCGGCTGATAGGCCAGGCTCAGTTCGCCGCGATCCCAGGCGCCGCGCAGCTCGTGCTCCATGTGCATGCGGCGTTCGACCGCCTGGTCCATCGCCAGACTGTAGAAGCGGTGGCAGTTCTTGCCGGCCAGCTTGGCCTGGTACATCGCGATGTCGCCGTTCTTGAGCAGCATCGCGGCGCTGGTGGCGTCGTCGGGAAACACGGTGATGCCGATCGAGATGCCGAGGAATACGCGGCGGCCTTCGACTTCGATCGGGCGTGCGACTTCCGCCACCAGACGGTCCGCCAGTTCGCCGGCGACGGTGCGCAGGTCGGCGGCGCTCGCTTCGGGCAGCTGCAGCAGCACCACGAACTCGTCGCCGCCGAAGCGCGCCAGCAATGCGTCGGCGACATCGAACTCGCGCACCGCGGCGTCGATGCGCGCGGTGAACTGGATCAGCGCCTCGTCGCCGGCGTCGTGGCCCAGCGTGTCGTTGACGCGTTTGAAATCGTCGACGTCGGCGAACAGCAACGCGAGGCGACCGGGGGCGCCCTGCATTTCCAGCAGACGCTGGTCCAGCGTCTCGCGCAGCGCGAGCCGGTTGGCCAGTCCGGTCAGCGAATCGGTATAGGCCATGCGGCGGATGTCGCGATCGTGGCGCGCGATGCTGTCGCGCATGCGATCGAAGGCGCGAACCAGATCACCGATCTCGTCCTGGCGCGCGTCCGCCGGCACCACCACGTCGTAATGCCCCGCCTCGATGCGCTGCGCGGCATCGGCCAGTTCGCGCACCGGGCGCACGAGCCGTCGTTGCAGCATCGCCGCAACGAGCCCGCCCAGCGCCACCAGCACGACCAGCAGCAGGCCGACGGCGACCAGATGACGCCGCGCGATCTCGTCGAGACGCGCCTGCATCGTCGCAACCATCGCGTCCTCGTCCTGCTTCGCCGTTGCCAGCGAATAGCCGATGCGCACGCCACCCAGCCGCTGGTCGCCGATGCGGATCGGCATCGACACGTCGAGCAGCTTGCCGTCGCTCTGCATGTGCTGCCCGGTCGCGGCGACGACCTCCAGCGCGAACGGATCGTCCATGCGCTGGCCGTAGCGCTCGATGTCGCGGCTGCCGTCGTGGACGATATTGCCGTCCGCGTCGTAGACGATCACGTAGCTGACGTCGGGCTGCCGCAGCACGTTGCCGACCGCCGCGCCGATGGCCTCGAGGTCGAAGTAGTACAGCGGATTGACCAGCGCATCGGCGACCTGCGCCGACACCGCCTCGCCGCGCAGCAGCAGCCGTTGCGACGCGAGCGCGTGCATCGAGCGCTGGCTCAGCGCGAGGATCTGCTTCTGCGCCTGGTCCTGCTGCTGCAGCACCAGTGCCACCGCGACCAGGCCTGCCAGCACGGCGGCGCCGGCCAGCGCCAAGAACATGGCCTGCAGGCCGGTGCGCAGTTTCATTCGACGTCCGCCACGACGCGCAGGGCGCCCGCGCGCAGGACATCGAGTTCGGCGCGCGTGGCGGCATCCATCGGCAGGAACGCGGTGGTGCGGAAGAACTCGCGCAGCGCATCGGCGGCGGCGGGATCCCGGCTGGCCTCGATCAGCACTTCGCGCAAGCGCGCGGTCACGCGCGCGTCCAGATCGCCGCGCACGATCTCGATCGCGCGCGGGAACGGCGCGCTCTCGCGGAAGATCACGAAATCGCGCTTGAACGATGGCGGCACGCGCCGGTCGCTGTCCCAGTCGAGGTTGCTCATCGCACCGGCGTCGACGAGGTGCTTGTGCACCCATGAGGACATGTTGAGCTCCGAGCGCGCGAACAGATAGCCGACCGAATCCGGCTCGGGCTGGTCGCGCGGCGACAGCAGGATCTCCAGCTTCATGCCGCGGGCGAGCAGCTCGGTCGCGGGCACGAAGTAGGCACTGGTCGACTGCCGGTTCTGGAACACGATGCTGCGACCGCGCAGATCGTCGAGCGACTGGATGCCGCTGTCGCGACGTGCGAAATAGACCGTGTGATAGTGACTGACGCCGTTGCGCTCGGTCAGCAGCAGCGGCGTCGCGCCGGCGCGCGCTTCGAGCAGGGTCGCGCCGCTGGCGGTCTCGGTGACCCAGTCCACGCGGCCGCGCCGCAGATAGCTCTGCATCTGCTGCACGTCGCGCGCCATCAGCACGCGGCCTTCGGTGATGCCGACATCGCCCATGCGCGCGACGACGTAGTCGAGCAGCGGCTTGAGCTGTTCGTAGTGCGCCTTGGGATCGTCGCTGATGCGCCCGAGCACCAGCACGTTGCGCGGCTCGGCCGCCTGCAGCGGCAACGCAACTGCCAGCAGCGCCAGCAGCACACCCGACAGGAGCCGTCGAAGGAAGTGACGCGGGTCCAAGGCGGGTCCGGAAGGCGTGAGCGAAGCGGCAAGCCTAGCGGAAGCCATTCCCTGGCAACAGACGCCGCGGCTCAGCTGTCGTCGCGGTCGCGGGCGATCCGGGCCATGCGCTGGGCGTCGGCGAGGATGCCGCGCAGCAGCCGGACTTCCTTCTGGTCCAGCCCGGTGCGCACGAACAGCCGCCGCAGCTTGCGCATCGCCGACTCCGGCGCCCGACCCTTGTGGAAATCGATGTCCTCGAGCGTATCGCCCAGTTGGCCGAAGAACCCTTCGAGTTCGGCATGCGGCACCGCGTCCGGATTCACCGGCGCGATGGCGGCGGGCGTGACCTCGCCGCCCTCGCCCAGCAGCGCCAGCCGCACCTCGTAACTCAGCACCTGCACGGCCGCGGCCAGATTGAGGGAGCTGTAGTCGGGATTGGCCGGAATGTGGACCGCGGCGTGGCACAGCTGCAGCTCCTCGTTCTCCAGCCCGGTGCGCTCGCGCCCGAACACCAGCGCGACTTCGCCGCCCGCCGCGGCTTCGGCGTGCACGGACGCGGCGGCATCACGCGGCCGCAGTTCGCGCAGCTGCACGCGACGGCTGCGCGCGGTGCAGCCGAGCACCAGCCGGCAGTCGGCCACGGCTTCGGCCAGCGTCGCCACTTCGACCGCAGCATTGAGCACGTCCTCGGCGCCGGCGGCCATCATATCGGCCTCGTTGTGCGGATATTTCTGCGGCGCCACCAGCACCAGCCGGTGCAGACCCATCGTCTTGATGGCGCGCGCGGCGGAGCCGATGTTGCCGGGGTGCTGGGTGCCGACGAGCACGATGCGGATACGGGCGGCAGGGCCGTCCGCGGCGACGATGTCCATGCCGGACTCTGGATTCAGGGGCGCTTGCATGGCGCGAATGGTAAACTGCCCGACCGGCCTCGCGCCGGCACTGCTCTTTTCCCCCTCGATCCTGCCCGCGCCCGGAGTCGTCCGCGATGCTTCAACCTGCTGTCAATGTCATGGTCAAGGCGGCGCGCGCCGGCGGTGGCGTCCTGTTGCGCAACATGCACAAGCTCGATGGGCTCAACGTCGTCGAGAAAGCGCGCCACGACTACGCGAGCGAGGTCGACGGCCTCGCCGAAGATGCGATCGTCAAGGAACTGCGCCGCGCCTATCCCGAGTACGCCGTGCTCGGCGAAGAAGGCGGCGCCAAGCCGGGCCGTGGCGGCCCGAGCCGCTACACCTGGGTCATCGATCCGCTCGACGGCACCAGCAACTATTTGCGTGGCCTGCCCCACTGGTGCGTGTCGATCGCGCTGGTCGAGGGCGGCGAGCCACTGCACGCGGTGATCTTCGATCCGCTGCGCAACGAACTGTTCACCGCCACGCGGGGCGCCGGCGCCCAGCTCAACGAGCGTCGCATCCGCGTGTCCGAACGCCGCGAACTGACCGGCGCGATGCTCAGCACCGGCTTCGCCCCGCGCGAGCGCAAGCGAGTCGGCGCACAGCTGCGCGCGGTCGAGGCGCTGCTGGAATCGGCCGAGGACGTGCGCCGCACCGGTTCGGCCGCGCTGGATCTGGCCTACGTCGCCGCGGCGCGTACCGATGGCTACTTCGAAGCCGGCGTGCATCCCTGGGACATCGCGGCGGGTGTGCTGCTGGTCCGCGAGGCCGGCGGCCGCGTCAGCGACTTCAAGGGCGGCCCGGGCGGCCCCTTGCACGTCGCGTTCGCCGGTGGCCGTCAGGTGATCGCCGGCAACGTGCACATCGTCGCGCCGCTGCAGAAGACCCTGGTCGATTCGGGCTACGCGAAAGAATTCGCCTGAGCCTTCGGATCCGCTGGACCGGGAAGGCCGCGCGCAAGCGCGGCCTTTTTTGTTGTGCGAGAAGCGCGCCTGTCTTTGCAGGATGGGTGGAGCACAGCGAAGCCCATCGATTGCCCCGCTCGGCAACGCGATACGGAGCGCCGCGCGGCGCGACCTGCCGCTCCTCCCGATGCGAAGACACGACGACGCTGGGTGTCCGCCGCGCTCTGCCCATCCGACGATTGCGTCCCGTTCCATCCGCCCACGAAAAAGCCGCGCAGTGCGCGGCTTCTTCGTGCAACCGGTCCGGTCCGCGTGACGCGGACCGGATGCGCCGGATCAGGGACGACGCGACAGCGCCGCTTCGTCCTTGGCCTTCGGCAGCAGGTCCTGCTTGGTCACGCGCAGAATGCCGTAGGTCAGCAGCGGACATGCGATGAAGATCGACGACAGCGTGCCGACCACCGCGCCCATCATCTGGGTCAGCGCCAGGCCTTCGAGCGAACCGCCGCCGTAGAGGAACAGCGCCAGCACCGACAGGAAGAACACCAGCGACGTGATGATCGTGCGCGACAGCGTCTGGTTGATCGAACGGTTGAAGATCTCCAGCGGCTCGGCGCGGACGCCGCGGAAATTCTCGCGCACGCGGTCGAAGACCACGATGGTGTCGTTGATCGAGAAGCCCATCACCGACAGCAGGCCTGCCATCACGGTGAGGTCGAACTCGCGACCGGTCAGCGAGAACAGCGCCGCGACCACCATGACGTCGAACAGTGTGGTGACGCTGGCGACCACCGCGAACTTCCATTCGAAGCGCACGCTGATGTACAGCAGGAAGCCCACCAGCACGAAGATCGCGGCGTAGATCGCGTTCTTGCGCAGGTCGCCCGAAACCTGCGCGCCGATCGACTCGGTGCTCAGGATGCGGCCCGGGTTGGCTTCGCTGGACGCCGCGGCGAGCACGTCCTGGGCGAGCTGGGTGTTGCCGTCCACGCTCACCTGCGTTTCGTCACCGCGCACGCGGATCAGCAGATCGTTGCCGCTGCCGAAGGTCTGCACCTGGGCATTGGCGATGCCTGCGTTCTCGAGGCGTTCGCGCACGTCGTCGACGCCGACCGGCTTGTCGAAGCGGACGTTCACCGCGGTACCGCCGGTGAAGTCGAGTGCGAAGTTGAAGCCCTTCAGGCCGACGACGGCGAACGAGCCGACGAACAGCAGCAGGAACATGGCGACCCAGACGTGACGCAGCCGCATGAAGTCGATGCGGGTGCCGCTGGGAACGAGGGTCAACGGAAAAATTTTCATGGGGTCTCTTCCGTCAGATCGCCAGGGACTTGAGCTTCTTGCGCGGTGCATAGATCAGGGTGACCAGTGCGCGCGAGACGACGATTGCGGTGAACATCGAAGCGGTGATACCGATCACCAGCGTCACCGCGAAGCCCTGCAGCGGGCCGGTGCCGAAGGCGTACAGCGCGACGCCCGCGATGATGCCGGTGAGGTTGGAGTCGAAGATGGTGTCCGACGCCTTCTCGTAGCCGGTCACGATCGCCGCCTTGGGCGGCATGCCGGCCCTGAGCTCTTCGCGTATGCGCTCGTTGATCAGCACGTTGGCGTCGACCGACAGACCGATCGACAGCGCCAGACCGGCGAAGCCGGGCAACGACATCGTGGCGCCGAACAGCGACATCACCGCGACCACGATCAGCAGGTTCAGGATCAGCGCCAGACAGGTGACGATGCCGAACATGCGGTAATAGAACATGAAGAAGATCAGGGTGAAGAAGAACGCGTAGAGCACCGCGGTCAGACCGCGCTCGACGTTCTCGGCGCCCAGGCTCGGACCGACTACGCGCTCTTCGACGAAGTCCATCGGCGCGGCCAGTGCACCGGCCTTGAGCTGGCTCGCCAGATCGGTGGATTCCTCGCGGCTCAGACCGGTGGTCTGGAACTCGCGACCGAACACACCGCGGATGGTCGAGGAGCTGATCACGCGCTCGACGCTGCGCGAGGAACGCACTTCCTCGCCATCGACCATGCGCACGGTCGGAATGCGCTCGACGTACACGATGCCCAGGCGCTGACCGACGTTCTGCAGCGTGTGGTCGAGCATGCGCTTGCCGCCGGCGCTGTTGAGTGTGATGCCCACGGCCGGGGTGCCGGTCTGCGAATCGGTCTGCGGGTTCGCGTTGATCAGCTGGTCGCCCGAGACCAGGATGCGGCGCGACAGCAGCAGCGGCGCGCCGGCGTCGTTGTAGTAGATGCGCGAATCGGCCGGGATGTTGCCCGACGCGACCGCGGCCGCGGCCTGGTTCTCGTCGCCGGTGACGGCGCGGAACTCGAGGGTCGCGGTGGCGCCGATCAGGCGCTTGGCTTCGGCGGTGTCCTGCAGGCCGGGCAGCTGGATAACCAGACGGTCTTCGCCCTGCCGCTGCAGCACCGGCTCGGCGACGCCGATCGCATTGATGCGGTTGGAGATCACGGTGCGGTTCTGCTCGACCGCGTCGCTGGCGATGCGCGAGATCTCGCCCTGCGACAGGCGCACGGTGATGCGGTTGCCTTCGGTCGTGATCTGCGGGCCGCTGCCGCCGACGGTCTGGCCGGAGGCGCTGGCGAGGCTGGTCGCGATCTGCGTCCGCGCGGCATTGACGTCGGCGCCTTCGGTCAGCACCACGCCGATGCTGTTGTCGTTGCGGCGCTCGACGCTGGAATAGCCGATGCGCGCGTCACGCAACACCGTGCGGATGCCGTCGGCGTAGCCCTCGACGCGCTTCTGCAGCGCCGCGGCCTGGTCGACCTGCATCACGAAGTGCACGCCGCCCTGCAGGTCGAGACCCAGCGACATCGGACGCGCGCCCATGTTCGACAACCAGTCCGGCACGGTCGAGGCCAGGTTCAACGCGACCGAGTAGTTCTCGCCCAGCTCCGGACGCAGCGTGTCGGAGGCCAGCGTCTGCGCTTCGGCATCGTGCAGGCGCACCAGCAGATGGTTCTCGTCGATCTCGGTGCCGACCGGCGTCACGCCGGCGGCCTTGAGCAGCCCGTCGACCCGCGTCTTCAGCGCCTCGTCGATGCGCGCCTCGCTGGTGCTCGGGGTGATCTGCACCGACGGGTTCTTCTGGTAGGCATTGGGCAGCGCGTACAGCGCGGCCAGCACCAGAACGACCAGGATGAGGGCATATTTCCAACGCGGGAATTCAAGCATTGCCTTGCCTCGGACGCCGCACGCGGGCGGCGCCTGGAGAGATGACGGAACGAAGGATCAACGATCGACGATCGGGATCAGGCGGACTTCAGCGTGCCCTTGGGCAGCACGTTGCCGACCGCACCCTTCTGCACGCGGATTTCCACGCGCTCGGCGATTTCGATCGTCAGGAAGCTGTCGCCGATGTTGCGCACCACGCCGGCGATGCCGCCGTTGGTGATGACCTCGTCGCCGACCGACAGCTTCTCGAGCATCGCGCGGTGCTCCTTGGTGCGCTTCATCTGCGGGCGGATCATCAGGAAGTACATGATCGCGATCAGGATGATCGGGAAGGCCAGCGTCGACAGCATGCTGGGGCCGGCAGGTGCGGCGGCAGCGGCGTGGGCGGGGGCGATCACAAGGTCCAGCAGATTCATCGGGGCATCCATGGGTCGAAAACAGACAGCGGGCGATTATGACACGGCCGGGCGCGGGCGCAGGCCGGGTCGCGGGTGAATGGGCGGTGATGGGGCCGGAGACGTCACCGGGACGGCTCAGGCGCCCGGATTCCCCGCCCGGGCGCTGTAGAAAGACTCCCGGAACGCGGCAAAGGTTCCCGCGGCGATCGCCGCGCGCATGTCGGCCATGAGCGTCTGGTAGTACCAGAGGTTGTGCAGGGTGCCGAGCATCGGCCCGAGCATCTCGCCGCAGCGGTCCAGATGCCGCAGATAGGCGCGGGTGAAGCCGCCGCTGCAGGCCTCGCAGCCGCAGCCCTCCTCGATCGGCCGCAGATCCTTCTCGAACTTCGCGTTGCGGATGCGGATCACGCCGGTCGCGGTGAAGAAATGCCCGTTGCGCGCGTTGCGGGTGGGCATCACGCAGTCGAACATGTCGACGCCGCGCGCGACCGCTTCGACCAGATCTTCCGGCCGGCCCACGCCCATCAGATAGCGCGGGCGGTCCTGGGGCAGCTGCGGCGCGGTGTGGTCGAGCATCGCGTTGCGCTCGTCCTCGGTTTCGCCGACGGCCAGGCCGCCGATCGCGTAACCGTCGAAACCGATGTCCTTGAGCCCCTCGGCCGAGCGCGTGCGCAGATCATGGTGCACGCCGCCCTGCACGATGCCGAACAACGCCGCGTCGTTGCCCTCGTGCGCACGCTTGGAGCGCGCGGCCCAGCGCAGCGACAGCTCCATGGATTTTTCGACCACGCGCGGATGCACCGGCTTGCCGTCGATCTGCACCGGCGGGCACTCGTCGAAGATCATCACGATGTCCGAATCGAGCACTTTCTGGATGCGCATGCTTTCCTCGGGGCCGAGGAATACCTTCGCGCCATCGGTCGGCGCGGCGAAGGTCACGCCTTCCTCGGTGATCTTGCGCTTGTGCGCCAGCGAGAAGACCTGGAAACCGCCGGAATCGGTGAGGATCGGCTTGTCCCAGCGCGCGAAGCCGTGCAGGCCGCCATGCGCCTCGATGACCTCCAGGCCCGGACGCAGATACAGATGGAAGGTGTTGCCGAGAATGATCTCCGCACCCAGCGCGCGCACCTGCTCGGGCAGCACGCCCTTGACCGTGCCGTAGGTGCCGACCGGCATGAAGGCGGGCGTTTCGATGGTGCCGCGCGGAAACGTCAGGCGGCCGCGGCGCGCGACGCCATCGGTGGTGATCAGCTCGAACTGCAATCTGGACATGGAGACTCTTGAACGCGGACGACGGTCAGGCGGCGGGCGCGTGCGCGCCCCACAGCAGCATCGCGTCGCCATAGGAGAAGAAGCGGTATTCCGCCTGCACGGCATGGTCGTAGGCGGCGAACACGCGGTCCTTGCCGGCGAACGCCGAGACCAGCATCAGCAGCGTGGATTCGGACAGATGGAAGTTGGTCACCATCGCGTCGACGCTGCGGATGCGGTAGCCGGGAAAGATGAAGATCTGCGTCTCGCCGGCGAAGGGATGCAGTTCGCCGTCGACGCTGGCGCTTTCCAGCGCACGCACGACCGTGGTGCCGACGGCGATCACGCGACCACCCGCCTCCCGGGTGCGGCGGATCTGCGCGACGAGTTCGGCGCCGACGTTGAGCCACTCGCTGTGCATGCGGTGCTCGCGGACGTCTTCGACCCGCATCGGCAGGAAGGTGCCCGCGCCGACGTGCAGCGTGACGTGACCGAAGTCGACGCCGCGCGCGCGCAGGCGCGCGAGCAGCGCGTCGTCGAAATGCAGACCGGCCGTCGGCGCCGCGACCGCGCCGACTTCGCGCGCGAATACGGTCTGGTAGCGCTCGGCGTCGTCCTGGCCCGGCTCGCGCCGGATGTAGGGCGGCAACGGCATGCGCCCGGCCTTCAGCAGCCAGGATTCGAGCGTGTCGTCGAGTTCGAACCGCAGGTGATAGAAGCCCTCGTCGCGCGACAGCACCTCGGCGCTGCCACCGGCATCGAGCTGGATGCGGCCGCCGGGTTTGGGCGACTTGCTCGCGCCGATCTGCGCCCGCGCCTCGTTGCCGGGCAGCAGCCGCTCGATCAGGATTTCCACGCGCCCGCCGCTGTCCTTCTGCCCGAACAGCCGCGCCGGAATCACCCGCGTGTCGTTGAAGATCAGCAGATCGCCCGGCTGCAGCAGGTCCGGCAGGTCGCGAACGTGCCGATCCTCGAACGCGCCCTGGCCTGGCGGCACGACCAGCAGCCGGCTCGCCGAGCGCTCGGCCAAGGGGGCCTGGGCGATCAGATGTTCGGGCAGGTCGAAGTGGAAGTCGGACTTCTTCAAGAGATCGGCGGGGAATGCGGGGGAGACATTGTAATGAAGGCAGGCAACGAGGTCGGCGGGGCGAAGCTTGAGCCCCTCTCCCTTCGGGGTGAAGAGAGACGTTTGCGAGCCACTGGCTCGCGTGTCGATGAACGCCCTCGCGGCGAAGCGAGGGCTGGGGCGCGGAGCGGGGGTTGGGGTGAGGGTGCTTTCATTCCGGGATGACAGGACGGTACGGCTGGAAAGCCCTGCCCTCACCCGATGCGCTCCGCGCATCGACCTCTCCCGGGGGGAGAGGTGTTGGGTCGATCCGCGAGCCGCGCCCTCACCCCACCATCGGCCTCCGCCGATGGTCCTCCCCTCTCCCTAGGGAGAGGGGCCAGCGCGTCTTCCGCAAGTGGAAGACAGATTCATCTTTCGAACTTCGTCGACAGGATGATCGACGACGTCGTCCGCTCGACCCCTTCGATGCAACCGATGCGGTCGGTCAGTGCGTCCATGTCGGCCACCGTCGGCACCACGCCCAGCGCGATCAGGTCGTAAGGCCCGCTGACCGAATGCAGCGCGCGCACCGCATCGATCGCCCGCAGGGCGGTCACCACCGGCGTGGTCTGCCGCGGACGCACGGTGATCATGATCTGGGCGCGGATGTGGCCCTGCTCGAAGTCGTCGCGCACGCGCACGGTGTAGCCGCTGATCACGCCTTCGCGCTCCAGCCGTTCGATGCGGCTCTGCACCGTGGTGCGCGACAGGCCCAGCCGGCGCGCGATTTCCGCGGTCGACAGGCGCGCGTTCTCGCGCAGCAGCATCAGCAGGCGGACATCGGCGGATTCGGTGGACATGGGCGGGGGCACGGTTCGGCGATCTGCCGAAATTCTACGATTCCTTCGGCGTTCCGTCGCTTCCGCCCGACGGAATCGTCCAGATAATGGAGAGAGCGCCGGCGCCGCTGGAACGAAAACGCGTGCTGCCGGCCCTCCCCGACGTCCCAAGGAGTGATTCGCATGTCCGTGATCCAGATCCTCGCCCCGCTGCGCGCCCACGGCGGCACGCGCCGCACCACCGGTCTGCCGGACGATGTGCTCGAACGCTTCGCCGCGACGCACCCCGAGCTTCTCGAAGCCGCGCACGCCGCCGTCGACGCGCACGCGCAGCTGCAGCAGGACTTCGCCGATCTGCTCGACCTGGACGAGGACGCGCAGGCGCGCGCCGTGCAGGCCGGCTACATCAATTTCTACCCCGGGGACGCGGTGAATCCGTACGTCGCGCTGACCGCGCGCGGCCCGTGGATCGTCACGCTCAAGGGCGCCGTGCTCCACGATTCGGGCGGCTACGGCATGCTCGGCTTCGGCCACACGCCCAAGGCCGTGATCGACGCGATGGCGCAGCCGGTGCCGATGGCCAACATCATGACGCCCAGCCTGTCGCAGCTGAAGCTCGATCGTGCCTTGCGCCGCGAGATCGGCCACACCCGCGGCGGCTCGCCGTACAGCCATTTCCTGTGCCTGAACTCCGGCTCGGAATCGGTCGGCCTCGCCGCGCGCATCGCCGACATCAACACGCGCACGCAGACCGATCCGGGTGGCCGCCACGCCGGCCGCACCGTCAAGCGCATCGTCGTCAAGGGCAGCTTCCACGGCCGCACCGAGCGCCCGGCGCTGTATTCCGATTCCTCGCGCGCGACCTACAAGAAGTATCTCGCGAGCTTCCGCGACGAGAACTCGCTGATCGCGATCGCGCCCTACGACGCCGACGCGTTGCGCCAGGCCTTCGCCGATGCGGATGCGAACGGCTGGTTCGTCGAAGCCGTGTTCCTGGAGCCGGTGATGGGCGAAGGCGATCCCGGCCGCGCGTTGCCGCCGGCGTTCTACGCCGTCGCCCGCGAACTCACCCGCGCACACGGCAGCCTGCTGCTGGTGGATTCGATCCAGGCCGGCCTGCGCGCGCACGGCGTGCTGTCGGTCGTCGACTATCCCGGCTTCGAAGGCCTCGACGCGCCGGACATGGAGACCTACTCGAAGGCGCTCAACGCCGGCCAGTACCCGCTGTCGGTGCTCGCCGTGACCGAACACACAGCGCAGCTCTACAAGAGCGGCGTCTACGGCAACACGATGACCGCCAATCCGCGTGCGCTGGAAGTCGCCTGCGCCGTGCTCGCGCAGCTCACGCCCGAGGTGCGCGCCAACATCCGCAATGCAGGCCGCAAGTCGGTCGAAGCGCTCGAAGCGTTGAAGGCCGAACTCGGCGGCCTGATCACCAAGGTCCAGGGCACCGGCCTGCTGTTCTCCTGCGAACTCGCGCCGCAGTTCAAGTGCTACGGCGCCGGCTCGACCGAGGAATGGCTGCGCGAACAGGGCCTGGGTGTGATCCACGGCGGCACCAATTCGCTGCGCTTCACGCCGCACTTCAACATCGACGACGCCGAGATCGCATTGTTCGTGTCGATGGTCGGCAAGGCATTGCGCGAAGGTCCGCGGCAGACGAGCGCCGCCGCGGCCTGATAAGGTCTGCGGCCCGCGCGGCCGACACCGGTCTGCGTCCGCCCGGGCGCAGTCGCGGTGGGTGTCGCGCTTCGTGCCTGGAACGACCTGATCACGCATCGTCCATCCGCGCGTTCGATGGAAGGTGTGGTGCCCATGTTTCGACGTTCCCGTGTCCTCGCGCTGTCGTGTGCAGCGCTTCTGCTCTCGGCGTGCGGCAGCGAGTCCGCCCCACCCGCTTCGGATCCGCCGGCCGATGCCGTGCTGCTCGGCCGCCTGTTCGATGCGCGCGCGGGCACGGTGATCGACCGCGGCGTGGTGGTGATCGCCGGAGAGCGGGTGCACTGCGCCGGTGAGCGCACGTCCTGCACCTGGGACGCGGCGGCGCCCGAGCACGACTACGGCGACGCCCTGCTGCTGCCGGGACTGATCGACCTGCACGTCCACGCCCGCCCGCATTTCATCGGCGCGTTCGTGCCCGCCGGCGTGACCACGGTGCGCGATGCCGGCAACACGCTCGACATGCTGGCCGAGCTGCGCGCGACGGCAGGCGCGCCGCGCCTGTTCGCGACCGGCCCGTTACTCGACGGTCCGGTCAGCGTGCTGACGCCCGAAGGCCCCGCACCGTTCGATGCCGACGCGCTGGGCACACAGCCTGCGATCACGCTCTCCTCGCCTGCCGATGCGGACATCGTCGTCGACGCCTTGGCGACGGCAGGCGTCGACTGGATCAAGCTCTACGAGCAGTTGCCGCCCGACATCTTCGACGCGGCGACGCAGGCCGCTGCACGCCATGGCCTGCCGGTGATGAGCGACCTCGGCACCGTGCTGACACGCGGCTTGAGCGGCGCGCACGTCGATGCGCGCCAAGCGGCCGCTTCCGGCGTGCGGACGCTGGAACACCTCGGTGGCGCCGCACTCGCGTACTCGCGGCTCGGCGGCGATCCCAATGCGGCCACGCTGGACCCGGCGCTGCTCGATGTGATCGTCGCCGACCTCGCGAAATCCGGCGTCGCCGTGGTGCCGACGACGGCCAACAGCGCCCAGTTCGCCTCGCCCGACAGCTTGGCGCGCGACGACCTGCCCGGCGCCGACCGGATGGCAGCCGATTTCGCCGGCTACTGGTCCTATCTGTCAGGCGTGGTCGACGATCCACGCGTGCAGGCGCGCGTGCGCAGCGATCAGCGCTTGATGCAGGCGCTGTTGCCGCGCCTGCTGGCCGCCGGCGTGCGCATCGGCGCGGGCTCCGACCTGCCTGCTGCACCGTTCATGCTGCCTGGACCCGCGCTGCATCAGGAACTCGACGCACTGGTGCGCGCCGGCCTCACTCCGGTGCAGGCCCTGCAGGCTGCCACGCACGTTGCCGCCGACATTCTCGGCCAGGCCGATCTCGGGCGGCTGGAAGCCGGCGCACGCGCCGATGTCCTGGTCGTCAGTGGAGACCCGCTGTCCGACATCCGGGCGACGCGCACCGTCCAGGCGGTGTGGACCAGTGGCGCACCGGTCGATCTCGCGCAGGCGTGGAACGCAGTCGACGCCGCCTTGCAGACGGCGCGCGAGGCGCAGGCGGCCGAAACCGCCGAGAGTTGAGCGAACGCGCGTCGGCTGTCCGATCGACGCTCAGCCCGCCGCGGCCTCGATCGTCGCGCGGATCAGCGCGCGCGCCTCGTCCGCGCCGCCCCAGCCACGCAGTTCCACGCGCTTGCTGCCGGCCGGCAGGTCCTTGTAGACGCGGAAGAACGCTTCGATGCGATCGCGCTCCATCGCCGGCAGATCGTCGATCGACCGGATGCCGGCATAGGTCGGATCCACGTCGTCGGCCGGCACGCCGATGATCTTCTCGTCGGCGTCGCCGCCGTCGATCATCCGCAGCACGCCCAGCGGGCGGAAGCGGATCAGCACGCCCGGATGCAGCGGCGCGCGCGTCAGCACCAGAGCGTCGAGCGGATCGCCGTCGCCGGCATGCGTGCCGGGCATCGAGCCGTAGTTCGCCGGGTAGGCCATCGGCATCGACAGGAACCGGTCGACGAAGATCCGGCCTTCGGCATCGCTCTCGTACTTGGTGAAACCGCCGGCCGGAATCTCGACCAGCAGCACGGCCTCCTCCGGCGCGTTCGCCGGCTGGCGATCGTGCGCGGGCGGTGTCGCGGCATGCGCCGCGAAGGGGATCGCGCAGGCCAGCGCGGTGGCGAGCACCGTTGCGGACAGTCGGGTGCGCACGTGTATCACTCCCAGCACCGGTCGGCGCGACCCTTGAGCGTCTCGTCACGCGCGCAGTCGCGCGGTGCGATGCGGCCTTCGGTGATCTCGTGCAGCGTGCGCGTCTCCGGCGTGGCGCCGCGGATCTCGAACGCGTCGTAGAGGCGGCCAGTTGCGGTGCGCGATTCGTAGTGCAGCGTGTCGCCGTCGAGGCGGATCACCTGGAACAGTTGCGTGTCCTCGGCGGTCGGGGCCATGTCGCGGCGGGCGCCGTCCGACAGGCGGTACTGCTTTGCGCCGACCACCGATACGAGGTACTGCGGCGTCGCGCGTTTCGCGTCCTCGCCTGGGCGGCGGCCATAGACGTGGTCGTGGCCCTGCAGCACCAGATCGACGCGGCGGCGTTCCAGCACCGGCAGCACCTGCTCGCGCAGCGCGACGTTGTCGCGGTCCTGGCGCGGCGAATACATCGGCTGGTGGATCAGCGCGATCGACCAGGGATGCGGATTGGCGGCCAGCGTGCGATCGAGCCACGCGGCCTGCGCTGCGGCGGTGCCGAGGTCGAGCGCGGACGTGCCATCGAGCACCACCACGCGCACGCCCTGGTAGTCGAACCAGTAACTGGTCTGCTCCGCACCGGGCGCGCCATTGGCCGGCAGTGCGAACGTGCGCGGCCAGTGGCCGCCGAGCACGCGACGCTCCTGCGGCGTGTCCTCGAACTCTTCCCAGTACTCGTGGTTACCGGGCGCCGGTGCGTTGACGACCATCGTCGCCAGCGGGCCGACCGCGTCGAACCACTCGCCCCACTCGTTGTCGTCCTCGCCGTCGCCACCGCTGACCAGATCGCCGGCGAACAACGCGAGCTTCGCGTCGGGCGCCTGCCGGTGCGCTTCGCGCAACACGCGCGTGCTCAGGCTCGCATTCTTGTTCTGGGTGTCGCCGAAGTAGAGCAGCGTCAACGGCGCATCGGCCGCGGCCGCGGTGCGCGTCTGCATCCACGGGCTCCAGGTGCCGCCGCCCTGCACGCGCCAGACGTAGAGCGTATCGGGCTGCAGGCCGTCGACCTGCGCGCGATGGAACTGCGCCGCGCCGTTCTCGCCTTCGAGCGACGCGCTGCGCGCGGCGATGCGGCGACGCGGGCCCATGTCCGGCGAATCGCCGGCGACGACGAGTTCCAGCACCGGCGCCTCGACCGACGCGGCCGTGCGCCACGACACCCCGAAGCCCGTCGAGGCGTCCTGCGCGGGCGAGGCGACGATGCGATCGGGGAACACGCTCGGCGCGTAGCGCATCACGCCTTCGGGGACGAGCGTGTTCGGCTCGACGCGCGTCTCGCCGGCGGCGCCGACGTGAAGCGGCATCGCGAGCAGCGCGGCGCTCAGCAGCAGAAGACGGGGCAGGCGTGCGGGCAGCGCGTATGTCATCGGGGAGGTGTCCTTGTGTGGAACCGCATCCGCTGCAGGCGAACGCGTCGCGCACGGCGGATGTCGAAGAAGCGGGTCTGGAGAGGTGATGCGGCGACCGCCATCTCACCGTCGCATCGATGTCGCGGGACGGTCATGCGTATCGACACAGCGCGTCATGATCGCCGCGCGAAGTTGCAGACACGTTGCATGCACGCCGCGACATCGCACTGACGCGTCGCCACAACAGAACTGTCATCGAAGCGTCGCAAGATGCCGACCCCGGGGGAACGGGTCGTCGCCGACGCGCGACGTACGCCACGACGCAGACCACGCAACGCACGCCGCTTTCCGCGACGTGACGGCGGCGGCTTCGCCATGCCCTCGACACACGCAGCCCTCATCGGAGTCCCCATGTCACCCAGTCGTACCGTCCTCGCCGCGGCCATCGCCGCCACGCTCGCCCTGGCCTGCCCGCAGCCCGCCACCGCACAGCCGTCGAGCGTCGACACGATCGCCGCCATGGCGAACACGATCGTCGGCAAGGTCAGCGAAGCCTCGCGCGGTGTGTCGCTCGAAGGCGCGATCGTCACCGTCGACGGCCGCCAGGTCAGCACCGACCGCGAAGGCTTCTTCCGCGTGACCGGCCTGGCGCCGGGCCGCTATCCGCTGCAGGTCGACTATCTCGGCTATACGCGCCACCTGTCCGACGTCGAAGTCGGCGACACCCGCGGCGCGCAGGTCGAGGTCACGCTGCGCAGCACGGTGGCCGCGACGGACATGGGTGTGGTCGAAGTGCGCGCCAGCCGGGACGCGCAGGCCATGGCGCTCAACCAGCAGCGCGCTTCGACGAATTACGTCAACGTGGTTTCGGCCGATCTGCTGGGCCAGTTCCCGGACAACAACATCGCCGAATCCACGCAGCGCATCCCGGGCGTGTCGATCGAACGCGACCAGGGCGAAGGCCGCTACGTCACCGTGCGGGGTGCGCCGAAAGAGTTCACCACCGTCACGATCGACGGCGTGCAGTTGGCCAATCCCGATGCCGCCAGCCGCGGCGTGGAGCTGGACACGATTCCCTCCGACGTCATCGCCGCGCTCGAAGTCACCAAGGCGATCACCCCGGACATGGACGGTGACGCGATCGCCGGCAACATCAATATCCGCACGCAGAGCGCGCTGGACCGCGAAGGCCTGACGCTGCGCGCATCGGCGGCGGGCGGCAAGTACCAGCTCGGCGACGGCGACAACCAGCGCTA
The DNA here is from genome assembly GCF_057657295.1 of Luteimonas sp. Soil_C_16. Taxonomy (NCBI): domain Bacteria; kingdom Pseudomonadati; phylum Pseudomonadota; class Gammaproteobacteria; order Lysobacterales; family Lysobacteraceae; genus Luteimonas; species Luteimonas sp. Soil_C_16. The sequence continues at coordinate 62,658 of NZ_JBDGIS010000005.1, forward strand.
CAACGCCACCATCGGCAACCGCTTCGGCGCCGATGGCAACATCGGCGTACTGATCTCCAGCTCGATCAGCAAGCAGGGCCGCTTCACCGACAACGTGGAAACGCTGTACAGCCGCATCGGCGCCGACACGTTCGCGCCCAGCGAAATCCAGATCAAGGACTACGAAGGCCTGCGCACGCGCAAGGGCATCACCGGCCGTTTCGATTACCGCATCAACCCCGACAACCTGGTCTACTTCGTCGTGTCGGACTCGAACTTCGTCGACCGCGAGTTCCGCGACAACCTGACGATCGCGCTCGACAATTACGCCACCGGCTCCGACGAGACCACCGGCCGCGCGCGCGCGACGTTCGACAAAGAGCTGCGCGAGCGCACCTACGACAAGTCCATCCGCACCTACAACCTCGCCGGTGAGCATTTCCTCGGCGAGATGTGGAAGCTCGACTGGCAGGCCTCGCAGAGCCGGGCTACCAAGACCACCAGTCCGCGCATGCAGTACATCTTCCGCTCCAGCGTGCGTCCGCAGTTCGCCTACGACTATGCCAATCCGGACTTCCCGACCTGGACCATTCTCGGCCGTCCCGACGCGCCGGCCAGCGGCGTCAACCTGCCGGAGAGCTGGTACGCGTTCCGTCGCCTCAACGATCGTTACGAGTACGGCGAGGAAGAAGAGAACGCACTGCGCCTGGATCTGGGGCGCCAGCAGACCTTCCTCGGCGACAGCGGCGATATCAAGTTCGGTGTCCGCGCCCGCCAGCGCGACAAGATGTTCGACGACGAGCGTTACCGCAACGGCAGCGCTTCCGACTTCGCCGGCCTCGGGATCCGCTATTCGGACATGCTGTGCGACAGCGTGTCGAACAACTTCGATTACTTCCTGACCGGTCGCCGCTTCTGCCGCGACATCTTCGACAAGTACGCTGGCCCGCTGCTCGAAAGCGGCAACCACGCGCGTCTGATTCCCGATTCGCTGACCGGCGACTACCAGGCCGAAGAGAACGTCTATGCGGGCTATGCGCGCATCGATGCCAACTGGGACGCGCTGACGATGATTGCCGGCGTGCGCTACGAGCGCACCGAACTCGAAGGCAGCGCGCTGCAGTTCGACAAAGACACCGGCGACGTACTGCCGCAGACCGCCAGCCGCAGCTACGGCAACGTGCTGCCGAGCCTGCACTTCCGTTACGAAGCCAACCCGGATTCCATCCTGCGCGCCTCCTACTCCACCGCGATCAACCGCCCGGACTTCATGCACACCGCGCCCTACCGGGTGATCGGCGAGGCGGACGATCTCAATGTGATCGCCATCAGCGAAGGCAACCCGCTGGTCCGCGAAGCATTCGCGCACAATCTGGACCTGTCGTTCGAGCATTACCTGCGTCCACTCGGCCTGATGTCGGCGGCGCTGTTCTACAAGCGCATCGACGACCCGCTGTTCGTCGCCTCGCGCGACGAGGCTGCGGGCCCCGGCCAGATCTTCCAGATCACCCGCGCCGAGAACGGCGAGAAGGGTCGCATCTACGGCGCGGAACTGTCGTGGCAGCAGACCTTCGACATGCTGCCGGGCGCCCTGTCGGGCCTGGGCATCTACGCCAACTACACCTACGCGAAGTCGAAGGCCGAACTGCCGTTCGATCTGGGCGAGACCGAACTGCCCGGCACCTCGCGGACGAACTACAACTTCGCCCTGACCTACGAAAAGTCCGGTCTCAACGCGCGTCTGGCGTACAACTACCGCTCGAAGTTCATCCAGTCCTTCGACATCACCAATCCCGAACTGAACGTCTACTGGAACGATCGCGCCAGCCTGGATTTCTCGACCAGCTATACGCTCGGCGCCGGCTGGAGTGTGTTCGGCGAGATCAACAACATCCAGGAAACGAAGCAGATCCGCTTCCAGGGCCAGCGCAACCGCGTGCTGGAAATGGAAGGCTTCGGCCGCTCGTGGCTGGCGGGCGTGCGCTACCAGTTCTGATCCATCGCCTCACCGTGCGTGACGAGGGGCCGGCCTGTCCGCCCCCTCTGCGTTCCGGAGACGGAGGCGCCCGGTGCGGAGACGCATGCGATCCTATGCGCATCGCTTCCGCACAGGTCACGCCATGAAAACCGTCGAAGTCCGCCACCCGCTAGTGCAGCACAAGCTCGGCCTGATGCGCCGCGCCGACAACAGCACCAAGACCTTCCGCGAGCTCTCGGCCGAAGTCGCGACGCTGCTGACCTACGAGGCCACGGCGGATCTGGAAACCGAGGATGCCGAGGTCGAGGGCTGGGCCGGCACCGTGCGCGTGCGCCGTATCAAGGGCCGCAAGATCACGCTGGTGCCGATCCTGCGCGCCGGCATCGGCATGCTGCCGGGCGTGCTCGATCTCATTCCCGCGGCCAAAGTCAGCGTGGTCGGCATCAAGCGCGACGAGGCGTCGCTCGAAGCGGTGCCCTACTACGAGAATCTCGTCGGCGACATGGCCGACCGCACCGCGCTGATCCTCGATCCGATGCTGGCGACCGGCGGCACGCTGATCGCCACGGTGGCGATGCTCAAGGCCGCGGGCGCGAGCCGCATCAAGGGGCTGTTTCTGGTCGCCGCGCCGGAAGGCCTGCAGGCGCTGGAAGCGGTGCATCCGGATGTCGAGGTCTACACCGCCTCGATCGACGAACGCCTCAACGAGAAGGGCTACATCCTGCCCGGCCTCGGCGATGCCGGCGACAAGATCTTCGGTACGCGGGTGGACTGAAAACCCGCGGCCGTGGGAGCGCGCTTGCGCGCGTTGGCGTTGCGCGCGAACGTCCACCGCGCGCAAGCGCGCTCCCACGCGGACGGTTACGGGACGATCATCGCCCCGACGACGAAACGCCAGATACCGAACGCGGCCATCGCGAACAGCGTGGCGAACGTCAGCAATGCGCCGGTGCCGCGACCGAACGAATAGCCCGCCGAGCCGCCCAGTCCGATCGCATGCAGCACGCGCGCGACCAGCAGCGCGATACCGAACGTCCACAACAGCGTCGTGTTGACGGCCGCCAGTTCCAGCAGGGCGAGCAGCAGCAGGCCGAGCGGGACGTACTCGATGAAATTCGCATGCACCCGGACCTTGCGCGACAGGGTCTCGTCGCCGCCGGTGCCGATTCCGATCTTGTGCACGTTGCGGTGCAGGACCACGCGGACGGTCAGCACGAGGTACAGCAGCACGTGCAGCGATGCGATGAGAAGCGAAATGCGAGGCGTCATGGCATGGTCTCGAAGGGATGCTGCAGGGAACGCGCGGCGAGCGCCGCGGTCGGATGTGTGGCGCGGAAACGGCCGGCCTCATCGCGTACGACCTGCACCAGCGCGATGTCCGGATCATGCGTGAGGAACAGGCGCACGCCGCGCGCCGCCATGTCGACGAGAAACGCCTGCTTCTCGTCGATGATCAGTTCGGGAAAGCGGTCGTAGCCCATCGTGATCGGCACGTGCACCCAGGGTCGTCCGGGCACGAGATCGGCGCAGAACACCACGCCGCCGTGATGCACGCCGTCGTGCACGTCGGGGCCGAGGATTTCGGCCAGCATCATGCCGGGCGTGTGGCCGTCGCTGTAATGGAAGCGCACTGCGTCGCCGAGCGACGGCGCGTGCGCGCCTTCGATGAATTCCAGCCGGCCCGTGGCTTCGAGCAGTTCGCACAGACCGGGAATGAAACTCGCGCGATCGCGCGCATGCGGACGTTTCGCGCGCAGCCAGTGCGGCGTGGACAGCACGAAGGTCGCATTCGGGAACAGCAGTTCTGGCGTACCGCCTTCCGACCACGGCGCCAGCAGACCACCGGCGTGATCGAAATGCAGGTGGCTCAGCACCACGACGTCGATATCGGTGTGGTCGAAGCCCGCGTCACGCAGCGAGTCGAGCAGCACGTGCCGGTCTTCCTGCACACCGAAACGCGCACGCAGCTTCGGCTCGAAGAACGCGCCGATGCCGGTTTCGAACAGCACGGTCCTGCCGTTGAGCGGCGTGGCCAGCAGGCCGCGCGTCGCCAGCGGAATACGGTTGAGATCGTCGGGCGTGGCCCACTGCGTCCACATCGCGCGCGGCGCGTTGCCGAACATCGACCCGCCGTCGAGCTTCTGGGTGTTGCCCTGGATCGACCACAGCTTCATGACGCCCTCCCGCGTCAGACCGGTGGCCGATTGTAGGCGCAGCCGCTCAGCGCGCGGCCGCTTCCACCTTCGCCGAGCCGACCGGATTGCGCGGATCGCTGCCACCAGTGAGCGTACCGTTCGCGCGGTTCCACTCGATGGTCTGCAGATTGCCCCAGACATGGCTGGACCCGCGACCACCCGCAGCGCGATCGCCGGGCAGATCGACGGTATGGCCCATCGCGCGCAGCTTCGCCGCGATGTCGGCGGAGAACGCATCGGATTCGGCCGAGATCGTGTCCGGCATCCACTGGTGGTGGTAGCGCGGCAGCGCGGCGACGGACTGCGCATCGAGGCCGGCGTCGTAGCCGAGGATGCCCAGCAGCACCATCGTGATGATGCGGCTGCCGCCGGGCGTGCCGAGCACGGCGACGCGATCGTCGGACACGAGGAAGGTCGGCGTCATCGAACTGAGCGGGCGCTTGCCCGGCTTCGGCGCGTTCGCCTCGAAACCCATCACGCCGAACGCGTTCGGCACGCCGGGCTGCAGCGCGAAATCGTCCATCTCGTTGTTGAGCAGCACGCCGGTGCCGGGCGCGACGAGGCCGCTGCCGAACAACAGGTTGACCGTCTGCGTGACCGCGGCGCGGTTGCCGGCGGCATCGACGATCGAGAAGTGCGTGGTCTCCTCGTCTTCCAGCGGGGTCGGATCACCCGACAGCAGATCGCTGGGCGTTGCCTTCGCCGGATTGATCGTCGCGCGCAGGCCGGCGGCGTAGTCGCGGCTCAGCAGCGTGCGCTGCGGAATCTTCACGAAGTCCGGATCGCCCAGATAGAAGGTGCGGTCACGGAACGCGCGGCGCATCGATTCGACGACCAGATGCGTACGCGCGGCATCGTCCAGTTTCGTCAGATCCCAGGGCTCGAGGATCTGCAGCATCTGCGCCATCGCGATGCCGCCCGACGACGGCGGCGGCGCGGTGACCACGTCCCAGTCGTGATAGCGGAACCGGATCGGTTCGCGTTCGACCACCTTGTAGGCGGACAGGTCCGCAGCGGTCCATTCGCCGCCTTCTGCATTGACGCCGGCGACGAGCTTGGCGCCGGTTTCGCCACCGTAGAACCCGTCGAAGCCGCGCTCGGCGAGCAGACGCAGGGTGTTCGCGAGATCGGGCTGGCGGAAGGTGTCGCCTTCCTTCGGCGCCTGGCCATCGGCGAGGAAGACTGCGCGCGTGCCGGGGTAGCGCTCCATCACCGCGCGACGCGACTGGTAACCGCGCGCAAAACGCGCGTAGACCGGGAAGCCTTCTTCGGCGATGCGGATCGCCGGCGCCAGCGATTTCGACAGCGGCAGCGCGCCGTAGGTCTCGGCGATGTGCACGAATGCCGCGGGCAGGCCGGGGATGCCGGCCGACCACGGGCCGTTCTCGGCGCGGTCGCGGTCGAAGCTGCCGTCGGGCTTGCGATAGCGATCCGAGTGCGCGCTGGCCGGCGCGGTCTCGCGCGCGTCGACGAAGATGTCGCGGCCGGTCCTGGCGTCGTGCAGCAGGAAGAAGCCGCCGCCGCCAAGTCCGGACGAGATCGGCTCGACCACCGACAGCACCGCCGAGGTCGCGATCGCCGCGTCGAAGGCGTTGCCGCCCTCGCGCATGACCTGCAGGCCGGCTTCGGTCGCGAGCGTATGCGCCGAGGCGACCGCGTTGCCCGGCGGCGTCGCGGTGTTCTGCGCGCTGCGGGCCGCAGGCGCATCCGGCGCACGGACGTCGCGCGCGCACGACGGCGCGACCGCGAGCAGCAGCATCGACAGCAGCAGCGCCGGCAGGCCGGCGGACGCGAAGCGGGAACGGCTCATGACGCCTCCTGCTGCAGGCGCGCCAGCTTGGCGAGCAACTGCACCTGGGTTTCGGGGATGTCGGGATCGGGATCGATGCATTCGACCGGGCAGACGACCACGCACTGCGGCTCGTCGAAGTGGCCCACGCATTCGGTGCAGCGCGCCGGATCGATGACGTAGATCGTCTCGCCCTGCGCGATCGCCTGGTTCGGGCAGGCCGGCTCGCACACGTCGCAGTTGACGCAGAGCTCGTTGATCTTCAAGGACATGTGCGCATTGTAGAGGGTGCGCCGTGGCGCCGGCGTTCCATGGGTGGAACTCGGTCCACCGCGCGCCCTTCAGATACGACGACGCCACCGGGCCTGCGCGCGGTGGCGTCGTCGAGGAACGGCGGGCCGGACGCGCCGGCCGCCGTTGAAGCGCTGGATCAGCCTGCGTTGTCGATGAACACGTACTGCGAACCGGTCGGCTCGACGGCGGCCTTGACGCGCTCGCTGTCCGCTGCGCTGCCGATGAACAGCACGCGCACGCCGTTCATGGTGCCGGCGCCGACCTTGGCGAACGAGGCGACGGTCAGATCAGCCGTGCGCGTCGAATCCAGGCCCGCGAAGATCAGCAGGTTGCCGCGGGTGATGCCGCGGGCGACGTCCTGCTCGGCCTTCTCGAGCAGACGCTCGTACGCACCGTCGACCGGGGTCGACATCGTCGGGTCACCGTCGGCGGTCGTGGTCTCCGCGGGCGGCGCATCGGCGGCGGGCGCCGGCGCCGGCGGCACCAGATAGACGTAGGGCGAGTTGTTGACGCCTTCCATGTGGCGGCCGGCCACGTCGTTGAGATAGGCGTTCCACGCGGTCTTGTCCTCGGTGGTGGGCACCGCGACCGGCGCGGCTTCGACCTGCTGCGGCTCTTCCTTCTTGCCACAGGCGATGACCGGCAGGACGAGGCAGGCGATCAGCATTGCGCGGGTAATGGACTTCATGGGATTCCCTCTTCTTTTCTCTGGTGTTTGATGGGCAACGTCAGCGTTGCGAGTGTTTGCGCAATGCGCGATCGACTGCGGCGGGCACGAAACCCGACACGTCGCCGCCGAGACGCGAGATCTCGCGCACCAGCGTGGAGGAGATGAAGCCGTACTGCTCGGCCGGCGTGAGGAACAGCGTCTCGACATCCGGAATCAGATGCCGGTTCATGCTGGCGAGCTGGAATTCGTACTCGAAATCCGACACCGCGCGCAGGCCGCGCAGCAGCACACCGGCGCCGACCTCGTGCACGAAGTGCGCGAGCAGCGAATCGAAGCCGATGACTTCGACATTGGTGTGGTGGGCGGTTGCGACACGGGCCAGTTCGACGCGTTCTTCGAGCGTCATCGCCGGGCGCTTGGCCGGGCTTTCGGCGATGCCGACGATCAGCTTCTCGAACAGCGGCGCGGCCCGGTCGACGAGGTCGACGTGGCCGTTGGTGATCGGATCGAAGGTCCCGGGATAGACCGCGATGCGGTGGCGGCTCGCACTCATGGCTTGCGTTCGCTGTCGAAGGAATCGGGAGGCACGTGGCGCGGGCGGCAAGTGTAGCAGCGGCGCGGGCGCCGATCAGCCGGCGCGCCGGTACAGCGCGCAGTGCGCTTCGCGGGTCGCCAGCTCACGGTGCAACTGCCAGCCGGCACCGGGTTGCGCGGGCCGTTCGGCCATCGATTCGACGTACAGCCAGGCGTCGGTCGCCAGCGCCGGCGCGAGCGCGGCGAAGGCCTGCGCCCACAGGTCGGCGGCGAACGGCGGATCGACGAAGGCGATGTCGATGCTGCCCGCCGGCAACGCGCCCGCCATCCACACCGCATCGCCGCGCTGGACCGAGACCACGTCGCCGCCGGACAGGCGCGCCGCGGTCGCGGTCAGGGCTGCGGCGAGTCCGAGGTCGCGTTCGACCAGCACCGCACTGGCCGCGCCGCGCGAAACCGCCTCCAGCCCGAGCGCGCCGGTGCCCGCGAACAGATCGAGCACGCGCGCGCCCGGCAGCACCGGCTGCAGCCAGTTGAACAGGGTTTCGCGCACCCGGTCGGAGGTCGGCCGCAGGCCGGCGACATCGGGCACCTCCAGCCGCGTGCCACGCCAGCGACCGCCGACGATGCGCACCCGGCCCGGGCCGGTGTTGCGATCGACGGTCGGTGACGATCTGCCCGAGCCGCCGTGACGAGGGGTCTTCATGCGTCTGCGCCCGCACGGGGCGCCTGAAAGGCGGGTGATACCATGCGCGCCATTCTCCCCCATCCCCGACCCGACCGCCGCATGGTCAGCTGGTTCAAGCGCGACAAATCCTCCGACAAGCCCGAGGCCGACAGCGGCCGACGCCGCCTCAGCGCCGAAGAAATCGCTGCCGCGTTCGCGCCGCCCGCTGCGCCCGCGCCTGCCCCTGCGCAGCCGCCCGTGGTGCCGCCGACGGCGCCCGCCGTTACGCCTGGTACCCAGGCTGTCGAACCGGTCGCGACACAGCCGCAATCGCTCGATGCCGGGCATTTGCCCGCCGACGCGACGTCGCCGGCGACCGCGATCGCACCGGTCGTTCCCGAAGCCGTCGCAACGCCCACGCCTCCGCCGCCCGCCTTTGTCGATCCAGCCGCGGCGCTGGCCGACTACGTGTTCGCGAGCACCATGCCCGCCGCTGCGCCCGGCAAGTCCGGCTGGCGCGAGCGTCTGGGCGGCAGCACGTTCGCAAAGAGCTTCGGCGGTCTGTTCTCCCGCAATCCGAAGCTCGATGAAGATCTGCTCGACGAGATCGAAACCGCGCTGCTGACGGCCGACGTCGGCGTCGCCGCGAGCACCGAACTGGTCGAGTCCCTGCGCAAACGCATGAAGGCGCGCGCGTTCGTCGATGCCAACGATCTGCTCAAAGCGCTGCGCGGTGACCTCATCGCCATGCTCGAGCCGGTCGCGAAACCGCTGGTCATCGACACGAACGCGAAGCCCTTCGTGATCCTGACCGTCGGCGTCAACGGCGTCGGCAAGACCACGACGATCGGCAAGCTCGCCAAGCGCTACAAGGATGAAGGCCACGCGCTGATGCTCGCGGCCGGCGACACCTTTCGCGCGGCCGCGGTCGCCCAGCTCAAGGCTTGGGGCGAGCGCAACGGCGTGCCCGTCGTCGCCCAGGGCCAGGACGCCGATCCGGCCGCGGTCGCCTTCGATGCACTGCAGGCGGCGAAGTCGCGCGGCACCGGCATCCTGATCGCCGACACTGCCGGTCGGCTGCACACGCAGCAGGGCCTGATGGCCGAGCTCGGCAAGATCCGTCGCGTGCTCGGCAAGATCGACGCCACCGCGCCGCACGAAGTACTGATGGTCATCGACGGCACCACCGGCCAGAACGCGCTGTCGCAGTTGCGCCAGTTCAATGCCGCGGCGCAGGTCACCGGCCTGGTCGTGACCAAGCTCGACGGCACCGCCAAGGGCGGCGTGGTGTTCGCGCTGGCCCGCGAGTTCGGCATTCCGATCCGCTTCGCCGGCATCGGCGAGCGCCCGGAAGACCTGCGCGTATTCGACGCCGAATCCTTCGTCGACGCGATGCTGCCGGAGACGCTGGGGGCGTGAGCAACCCCGCTCCGGCGCCCGAGCCATCGGCGCCGCGGCGCCTGCGCTGGCTGCGCCTGCTGCTGATGGCGCTGGCGCTGGGAATCGTCGCCGCGCTGCTGGTGCAGGTGCTCCTGCCGCCCGAACGCGCTCTGCGCCTTGTGCTGGCGCGTCTCGAACCCACGCTGGGCCTGCGCATCACCTTCGAAGGCGATGTCGAGTACCGCCTGCGCGGCACGCCGCAGCTGGTGGTGCGCGACGTCCGCATCGCTGCGACCGGATCGGACACGTCCGACGTGCCGATGCTGCAGGCCGAACGCATGTTGCTGTCGCTGCCGTGGAAGACCATCCGCAGCCGCGGCATCGATCTCGAAATCAGCCGCGTCGAGCTGGACGCGCCGCGCCTGCATCTGCCGTCGCTGCTGCGCTGGCTCGATGCGCGTCCACCTGGCGACGGCAAGGTGCCGACGATCACCGATGGCGTGCGCATCGTGCGCGGCCGTCTCGACGGCGATGGCTGGCGCATCGACGGACTCGCGTTCGACCTGCCGGCTCTGCAGGCCGATCGCGCGATTGACGCGCAGATCGGCGGCACCGTGCATCTCGATGCGCTGCAGGCGCCATTCCGGCTGCGCCTGCATGCGGATCGCGCGGTCGATGCACGTGCACTGCAGGCACGCGGCACGCTCGCTCTGGTGCATGCGTCCGGCCGGCTCGACACCACGCTGCAGGCCGATGCCACACGCATCGATGCCGACATTCCCGGCTTCGCGCTGTCACCGCTGCGCATCGCGGCGGATGCGCGCTGGACGGGCACAGACGCTGCCGAACCGTTGCCGTTCGCACTCGGCCTGCACGGCGCGCTGCATGTCGGCGGCGATGGCAACGTGCTCGGCTTCGCGCCGATGGGCATCGCGCTGCGCGGCGAGGGCGTTGTGCCGGATCTCGTCGCCGGCGGCCGCATCGCGCTCGGCGATAGACTCGCCCTCGCGCTCGATGGCCGCATCGCACGATGGCCGGAGGCGTGGCCGGCGCTGCCGCCGCCGTTGTCTGACTCGACCCAGCCTTTGCCGTTCGCGTTGCGCTATGACGGTCCGGCGGATGTATCCGCGCCGATCGCGCTGCGGCTCGAACACGAACATGCGCGCTTCGATGGCGAGGCGAGGATCACGGCGATGCTCGGCTGGTTCGATGCACTTTCTACCGGCTCACCCCTGCCGCCGCTGCGCGGCCAGCTGACTGCCGATCGTGTCGAAGTGTCGGGCGCGGTGCTGGAAGACGTCGAGATCACGTTCGACGATGGCAGCGGAGACACGACGCCGTGAGCGCACGCACCGACTACGCGACGCGTCTGCTGGCGTGGTTCGACGTGCACGGCCGCCATGATCTGCCGTGGCAGCACCCGCGCACGCCGTACCGTGTATGGCTGTCGGAAATCATGCTGCAGCAGACCCAGGTGCGGGTGGTGATTCCGTACTTCGAGCGTTTCGTCGACGCGTTGCCCGACGTGCGCGCACTCGCCGGCGCGCCGCAGGACACCGTGCTGGCGCTTTGGTCGGGCCTCGGCTATTACGCCCGCGCGCGCAATCTGCACGCCGCGGCGCAGCGCTGCGTCGAGCTGCACGATGGCGATCTGCCACGCGATCTCGACGCGCTGCTCGCCCTTCCCGGCATCGGCCGCAGCACGGCCGGCGCGATCCTGTCGCAAGCCTGGGGCGATCCGTTTCCGATCCTCGACGGCAACGTCAAACGCGTGCTCGCGCGACGCCACGCGGTCGAAGGCTGGCCTGCACAGCCGAAGATCGAAAAGCAGTTGTGGGCGATCGCCGCAACGCTGCTGCCGGCAACGCGCCTGGCCGACTACACGCAGGCGCAGATGGATTTCGGCGCGACGCTGTGCACGCGCCACAACCCCGCGTGCCTGCTGTGCCCGGTCAACGACGACTGTGCCGCGTTCGCGCAGGGCCGCGTCGACGAACTGCCGACGCCGCGCCCGACCAAGGCCCTGCCCGAGCGCGACGCCAGCGTGCTGCTGCTCGAAGACGCCAAGGGCCGCGTGCTGCTGGAGAAGCGCCCGCCGACCGGCATCTGGGCCGCGTTGTGGTCGCTGCCGCAGGCCGAAGACGACGCGCGCGCAGTCGACTGGCTGCGCGCGCATGCGCCCGGCCTCGTCGACGCCGTCGATCTCGATACGCCGCAACGCCTGCTGCCGGTGCAGCACGGCTTCACTCATTTCAGACTGCGCCTGCGGCCGCTGCACTGGCCGGGCCTGCCGGCGCGTCACCGCGTGGGCGACAATGACCGACTGCGCTGGGTGGCACGCGACGAACTCGCGACGCTCGGCATTCCCGCCCCGATCCGCACGCTGCTGCTGGCGCCGCGCATCGCAACCGAGGATTGACCATGAGCCGACGCGTCTTCTGCGTCCACGACCAGACCGAAACCGACGGTCTGGATTTCATCCCCTGGCCGGGCGAACTCGGCAAGCAGGTCTTCGCCGAAATCGGCAAGCCGGCCTGGGCGCGCTGGCTGGCGCACCAGACCATGCTGATCAACGAGAACCGGCTGTCGCCGCTGGATCCCAAGCACCGCGCCTTCCTCGAAGGCGAGATGCGCAAGTATCTGTTCGAACGCCAGACCGGCAGCGTTGCCGGTTACGTGCCCGCGTCCGACGCCTGATCCATCGACGGCACGCCGGCCGCGTTCCGCTTCTCCGCCACGCGCACCGCCTTGACGTCGAGCGGGCGGATCTGGCGGATGTGGCACGGCATGCTGATCGACCCGCGGCTGCGTACCAGCACCTTGTCGAAGCGCGCGTTGACCCGCCCCATGCTGCTGGTCAGACCGATCGCGGGTGTGGAGCGCAGATCCTGGCAGGTGCCCGAGAGATCCAGCAGCCAGGCCTCGCTGGGCCGCGTCCACACGACCAGTGCCGCATCGCCGAGCGGCGTCCAGCCGTTGATCGAACCCAGGTAGCGGAAATGATCGACGGGTGCACCGGCGTGCGCATCGTTGAGCGCGTACTTCTCGGCGTCGGTCATGTTCGACGTGGAGGCGCATGCGGCGAGCACGGACGTCGCGGCACACAACACGGCGAGTGCCGCGTGTCGGAAGAAGGATGCGGCCATGGCGGTCTCCTGCGCGATCCGCGCGGCGATGGATGTCACGCGGATGATGCGCGTCCCGATGTGGTCACGTCGCCGACGGCGCATACGGCGTTCAGTCGCCGGCCGGCCGGCGCTGCGGTTACGCTGTCGCGCCCGCCCTGCTGGACACGCCGTGTCGAACGCGACCGCACCCGCCCGCCATCGCCAGGCCCTGATCTTCGCCGCGGGTCTGGGCGAGCGCATGCGGCCGCTGACCGACACCACGCCCAAGCCGTTGCTGGCGGCAGGCGGCAAGGCACTGATCGTCTGGCATCTGGAGAAACTCGCTGCGCTCGGCGTGCGCGATGTCGTGGTCAACGTGTCCTGGCTCGCCGACCGGTTCGAACCCGCGCTCGGCGACGGCAGCCGCTGGGGACTGCGGCTGCACTACTCGCACGAAGGCGCGCCACCACTGGAAACCGGCGGCGGCATGCTGCATGCGCTGCGCCTGCTCGACGATGCCCCCTTCATCGCGGTCAACGGCGACATCTGGAGCGATTGCGACTTCGCGCAGTTGCCGGCCGAGCCGGCAGGCGATGCGCATCTGGTGCTCGTCGACAATCCCGTGCACAACCCGGACGGCGATTTCGCGCTCGTCGGCGCGCAGGTGCAAAGCGACGGCGCGTCGAAGCTGACGTTCTCGGGGATCGGCGTCTATCGCCCCGCGCTGCTGCATCACTGGCGCGACATCATCGGCAGCGCGCCCGGCGTCGATCTGCAGCCACCACGCTTCAAGCTCGCCCCCTTGCTGCGCGCGGCGATGACGCACGGCCGCGTGAGCGGTGCGCATCATGCAGGCCGCTGGACCGATGTCGGCACGCCGGAGCGGCTGGCGCAGCTGGATGCGGCGTTGCGCTAGAGATATCCGCGGGGCGTGGCGATGGGTTTCGCTGCGCGCTCCCCCATCCTACGAAGCGCAGTTGCGGGCTGCCGCGCTCAGTCGAGCGCCAGCACCTGGCGCACGAAGGGCACGGTCAACCGGCGCTGCGAGGCGAGCGAGGCGTGATCGAGGCGATCCAGCAGCGCGGTGAGCGCGGGGAGATCGCGGTCGTGACGACGCAGCAGCCAGTCGATGGTCGCGGCGTCGACCTGCAGGCCGCGACGTTCGGCGCGCAGGCGCAATAGATCGTGACGGCCGGCGTCGTCGAGTACCGGCAACGGCACGCGGACGCACTGGCCGAGTCGCGAGCGCAGATCCGGCAGGCCGAGCGCGAGCGCGTCCGGCGATGCCGACGCGGTGTAGAAGACCGCGCGGCCGGCATCGTGCAGACGGTTGTGCAGATCGAACAGCGCGACCTCGTCGTCGCGATCGCCGGCGATCGCATCGACGTCGTCGATCGCGACCAGATCGTGCCCATCGAGCGCCTGCGCGGCGTCGCGCAGGCGACCGGCGATGCCGCGCAGCGGCAGATACACGGCGCGCCGGCCGAGCCGGTCGGCTTCCGCGCACAGGGCGATCGCGAGATGGGTCTTGCCGGTGCCCGAGGCGCCCTCGACGTAGAGCCCGCGGCGCACGCCGGCCAGCGCGAAATCGCGCAGTTGCGGTAGCAACGCGGCATCGTCGGCAACGAAGGTTTCGAGCCGCTGGTCCGGCGGATACCGGAGCGCCAGCGGCAGCTGGGGCGATGGACCACTCATGCCTGGCTCAACGCTCGCCGTCCGGATCCTTGCTGTCGGTCACGATGATCACCGGGCGTTGCGACGTCCCTGCGCCCGCGATCTCGATGTCCGGCTTGTCGCCGGCGTACAGGCGGCTGTGGGTGTAGCGTTCGTGCGCGTAGCGCAGCAGCACGTTGACGACCGCCGCCACCGGCAGCGCCAGCAGCATGCCGAGGAAGCCGAACAGCTGACCACCCGCGAGCACCGCAAAGATCACCGCGACCGGATGCAGGCCGATCCGATCGCCGACCAGGCGCGGCGTCAGCACGTAGCTCTCGACCAGCTGGCCGATCGTGAACACCACGCCGATCAGGATCAGCAGCTGCCAGTCGAAGCCCTGCGCCTGCACGATGGCGGCGATCAGCGCGAGCAGGATGCCGACCGTCGCGCCCAGATACGGAATGAAACTGATCAGGCCGGCGACCATGCCGATCAGCAGGCCCAGACGCAGGCCCACGATCGACATGCCGACCGCGTAGATCGCGCCCTGCCCCAGCATCACCAGGAACTGGCCGCGCAGGAAACCGCCCAGCGATTCACTGGTTTCGCGGGCGAGGCGGGTCGCGGTGTCGATGTGGTCGCGCGGGATCAGCGCGGCGACGCGCTCGACCAGCAGGTCCCAGTCGCGCATGAAATAGAACGCCAGGATCGGCACCAGCACCAGATTGATGACCAGCGCGAGGATCGCGAAGCCCGAGCGCGATGCGTAGGCCAGCACCGTCGCCGCGACGCCCCCGGCCTGCTGCCAGTGGCCTCGGATCAGCTCGATCAGGCGCTCGGTGTCGAGCCACGACATCACTTCGTAGCCGGTGCGCTGCTCGATCCACGGCAGCGCGGTGCCGAGCAGCCAGTCGCGGTATTGCGGCAGGCTGTCGATCAGGGTGACGATCTGCCGCTCGATCATCGGCACCAGGATGATCAGCACCAGCGCCAGCAGCAGCGTCATCAGCAGGAACACCAGCGTCACCGCGACCGCACGCGAACGGCCGCGACGCTCCAGGCGATCGACCAGCGGATCGCCGAGCCAGCCGAGCAGCAGCGCCAGCACGAACGGAGTGAGGATCGGGCCGAGCAGCCAGATCACGTAGCCGACGGCGAACGCCACCAGACCCCATTGCAGGCGCTTGAGGAAACGCGCGATGTCGGCGTTCGCGGGATCTGTCTGGATCATCGGTGGCGGTCCGTGCGGTACAGCGAAGAAGGGATCAACGCAGATGGAACACGGGCGTGACGCCCTCGATGTTGCCGTCGGCTTCGACGAACACGTTCTCGTCGGCCATGCGGCGGAAGCCGGTCAGGCCGGTGAGCAGGTCGAGCTGGACTTCCAGTCCCAGCGGCGTCGCCCGGACGGGGCGGATGCCGCGCACCACCGACATGCGCTGCAACTGCGCGGACAGCTTCACGTAGTCGGCGCTGCTGTTGATGCCGGAGAACACGATCGCCTGCGTCGACGGCGCACCGGTCGGGCTGGTGCGCGCATAGCGCTTAGTCAGTGCATCGGCCGCGCCGTCTGCGCCGCTGGCCAGCGTGCGGCGGGCATCGGCGCCGGTTTCGCTCCAGCGCGCGAGCACGCGACCGCTGTCGACGAAGATCCAGTCGGCCTTCCAGCCGGCGCCGTCGCGGTAGAGCTTGCCGATGAGCTGCATCGGCGGGTTGTAACGCGACGAAATGCGCGCGACGGATGCGGTGTCGCCGCGCCAGATCGCACCCACCGCGGCCTGTTCGGCGGCGTTGCCGGACGGCAGGCCGAGGCGGTAGCCGCGTTCGATCGCGCGCTGCAGCGTCGGACGGGCCACGTTGTTCTGCTGCAGCGCGACCAGACGCGGGCCGGAGCCGTCGTCGATCGCCAGCCACATCACCGGCTTGGGCCGCGGGTCCGGCCACACCGGCAGGCCCAGCGCGCCGGCGACGGCGTCCACATCGTCCTGGCGGAAACGCACGACCAGGGTGGTGGTGAAGGTCGGCGAGCCGCGGGAGGACACGCCCTCGTCCTGGCGGTAGTCATAGCCCTCGACGTACTGGGCCGCGCGGCGGAGTTCCTGCGACACGCCCGGGCGCTGGGCCGCGTTGCGGTCGCCCGACAGCTTGCCGAGCACCTGCGCCAGCGCGCGGGTGAAGCCGGCCTCGCGCTCGGATTCGCTCTGGCTGCGCACCGGAATCTCGGCCGCATACAGGCCCACGGCCGCGGCCCGGTCGCCTTCCACGCGCTGCGCGGAGGCGGTTCCCGACACGGCGAACGTGCCCAGCAGCGCGGCCAGCAGCCACGTCATCATGTTGAACGAGCGCTTCGGGCGGTGCATCCGGCAAGTCCTGGATCGGGGCGTCATCGAGGCGCGATGGTGCCATAAACGATGCGGACGGTCCGTGGCGACGCCGATGCACGGGCCACGACTGCGGGCCGGCCGGCTGCTAAAATCCGCGGTCTTCCCGCCTTGCGACGGTTGCCGTGACTGCCCCCACTCCCCTGACCTACCGCGATGCAGGCGTCGATATCGACGCGGGCAACGCACTCGTCGAACGCATCAAGCCGCTGGTCAAGCGCAGCTTCCGGCCCGAGGTCATGGGTGGCCTGGGCGGTTTCGGCGCGTTGTTCGACCTGTCGGGCAAGTACCGCGAACCGGTGCTGGTCTCCGGCACCGACGGCGTGGGCACCAAGCTCAAGCTGGCCCAGCAGTTCGGCCGCCACGACACGATCGGCATCGATCTGGTCGCGATGTGCGTCAACGACGTGCTGGTGCAGGGCGCCGAGCCGCTGTTCTTCCTCGACTATTTCGCCACCGGCAAGCTCGACATCGACACCACCGCGTCGGTCATCGGCGGCATCGCCCGCGGCTGCGAGCTGTCGGGTTGCGCGCTGATCGGCGGCGAGACGGCCGAGATGCCGGACATGTACGGCATCGGCGAATACGACCTGGCCGGCTTCACCGTCGGCGCGGTCGAGAAGTCCGAGCTGCGCGACGGCAGCAAGGTGCAGGCCGGCGACGTGCTGGTCGGCATCGCATCGAGCGGCCCGCACTCCAACGGCTATTCGCTGATCCGCCGCATCTTCGAACGCGCCGGGCGTCCGACCGATGTCGAAATCGGCGGCGTGAATCTGGTCGATGCGCTGATGGCGCCGACCACGCTGTACGTCAAGCCGGTGCTGGAACTGTTGCGTGGTGATCTCGGCCCGCAGCTGCATGCGATGGCCCACGTCACCGGCGGCGGCCTGACCGAGAACATCATCCGCGTGATTCCCGACGGCCTCGGCCTGACGATCGATGCCAGATCGTGGCCGCAGCCGCCGGTGTTCGAGTGGTTGCAGCGCGAAGGCGCGGTCGCCGATCACGAGATGTGGCGCACGTTCAACTGCGGCATCGGCTTCGTGCTGGTGGTGCCGGCCGACAGCGAGGCCGCGTTCGGCGCCGCGCTCGACGGTCTGGATCTCGCCCACTGGACGATCGGCGAAGTCGTCGACGCCGGCGACGGCGAACGCGTCCGCATCGGCTGATTCCGGCGCCGTGTCGGCCGGACCCGAACCCGCGTCGCCGTACGCGCTGCCTGCGACCGCATCGCCGGCGGCGCGCTTGCCGGTGTCGCCTGCCACGGCGTCTCGCCAGTTGCGCACGCTCGGCGTGCTGCATCACGTCCTCGGCGTGCTCTCGCTCGCCGGCGCCGTGGTCTTCGGCATCATTCTGGTGTTCGGCTTCACCCAGGAAGCCGCCGAGGGCTTCACCGATCCGGTCGGCAAGGCGACGATCGCGATCTTCGCGATGCTGGCCATCGGCGCGTCGATCGCCGGCGTGCTGTGCTTCGCGTCCGGCCTGCATCTGCTGCGGCACAGACGCCTTACGTTGTGTACCACCATCGCCGCGCTGCTCTGCCTGCACGTGCCGCTCGGCACCGCGCTGGGCATCGCCACGCTGGTGCTCCTGCAGCGCCTCGACGCGCGCGCCCTGTTCGACGCCGCGGGCGTGCGCCGATGACGTTGCGACTGGCGGTGCTGGCCTCGGGTCGCGGCACCAATCTGCAGGCGATCCTCGACGCGGTCGCGGCGGGCACGCTGGACGCCGAGGTCATCGGCGCCTGGTCCGACCGCAAGGACGCGCACGCACTGGTGCGCGCCCGCGACGCGGGCCTGCAGGCCCATGCGATCCGCCCGCGCGACTTCGCCGATCGCGCCGCGCACGATGCCGCGCTGTTCGACGCCCTCGATGCCGCGGAGCCCGACCTGATCGTCTGCGCCGGCTACATGCGCCTGATCGGCGCCGGGGTGATGACCGCGCGCGCCGGCAGAATGATCAACATCCATCCCTCACTGCTGCCCGACTTCAAGGGCCTGCACACCCACCAGCGCGCGCTCGATGCCGGCGTGCCGGAACACGGCGCCAGCGTACATTACGTGACCGCCGAGCTCGACGGCGGCCCGGTCGTCGCGCAGGCGCGGGTGCCGGTGCAGCCCGGCGATGATGCCGCGACGCTGTCGGCACGCGTGCTGGGCCGCGAACATCCCCTGCTGCTGGAGACGTTGCGCTGGATCGCCGCCGGCCGCGTGCGGCTGCATGAAGACGGCGTTCACGTCGACGGCGAACGCGCCGCCGCGCCGCTTCAGCTGGCAGCCACTGATCGCTTCGCATGATGCCCGTCCTATGCGCGCCCTCCTCTCCCTGTTCGCGACCGCCCTGCTGATCGTCGCGTGGCCCACGGCCGCGCGCGGTGCCGGGCTGGAGCCGTTCGTCGCGACCTACGACGCCTGGTATCAGGGCAGGCAGGCCGGCACGGCGACGATGCGCCTGCAACCGCAGGGCGCGCAGTGGCAGGTGGATCTGGGCATCCGCGGCAACCGTGGCTTCGCCGGCATCCTCGGTCTGAACCTGGAGCAGGACACCGTGTTCGACGTCGTCGGTACCGTCTACCGGCCGCTGCGCCAGAGCACGACGCGCAAGGCCGCGGTGTTCTTCAACCGCAAGGTCGAAGGCGTCTACGACTGGGCCAACAACGTCGCACGCTGGACCGGCGATCTGAGCAAGCGGCGGCGCGATCCGGTGCCGCTGCAGCCCGGTGACATGAGCGCACTGCTGATCAATCTGGCGGTGATGCGCGATGCAGCGCCGAACGCGGCCCTGCAATATCGTTTCGTCGACGGCGGCCGCGTGCGTCAACACGCCTACCAGGCGGCGGCCGAGCCGGAGCTCGTGCAGGTCGGCGACATCAGCTATTCGGCGTTGCGCGTTTCACGAACCAACGGCGGCAACGACGAGATGATCATCTGGGTTGCGGACGGCGTACCGACGCCGGTCCGGATCCTGCAACGCGAAAATGGCGAGGACGCGGTGGACCTGCGCCTGGTCGAATACCAAGGAGCACCATGATGAAGACACGAGCCCCCATGACCCGACTGCTGACCGCTACCGGCGCCGCGCTGCTGGCCTTCGCTGCGCTGCCCGCGCTGGCGATCGAGCCGTTCACCGCGACCTACCAGGCCAACTACATGGGCATGCGCGCGCAGGCGAACATGAATCTCGCGCAGGAAGGCGGCAACCGCTGGAAGTACGGCCTGCAGGTCGCCGGCGCCGGCGCGCGTCTGGAACAGTCGACCACGTTCGAAGCGAACGGCGAGCAGTGGCGCCCGGTGTCGAGCAGCGATTCGCAGCGCGGCGAATCCGGCCTCGCGGCGATGCTGATGAAGAACCGCGAACTCAACACCACCTACGACTGGAACGCGGGCGAGGCCCGTTTCGCAGGTGACGTGCGCGAAGGCCAGAGCGCGCCGGTGAAGCTGCAGACCGGCGATCTCGACGGCATGCTGATGAACCTCGTGCTGGTGCGCGACGTGCAGGCCGGCAAGTCGCCGCTGCGCTACCGGCTGGTCGAGGACGGCCGTGCGAAGCGCCAGCTGTTCGAGCGCCAAGGCACCGAGCAGGTCACGGTGGGCGGCAAGTCGATGCAGGCGACTAAGGTCGTGCGCACCGACGGTCGCCGCGAAATCATCGCGTGGATCGTCGACGACATGCCGGTGCCGGCACGTCTGCTGCAGCGTCGCGACGGCAAGGACCACATCGACATGCGTTTGCAGTCGGTGAACTGATCCACGCGCATCGCGTCAAGCAAAAGGCCCCGCATCGCGGGGCCTTTTTTCTCGTGCGGGCGACTGCGCGTCAGGGCGCGGTCTCGGTCCTGCATTCCACCCGGATCGATTCAGCCGAGCCGCGCCGACGGTAGTCGACGCAGCTGCGGTTGCCGTCCTGCGTGCGCACCGCGGTGATGGTGAAGAAGCTCTGCAGCACTTCGCCGCGGGTCAGTTCACCGTCCTCGTTCCAGTCCATCTCCTTGAACGGCATCCCGCTGAGCGCCGCGGCATTGGTGTAGCGCATCCAGCCCAGCGCGATCAGCACCACCGCGATCGTCGCGAACAGTGCGATGCGGCGGTTCGAGAACCGGCCCCTGAACGCCATGGCCTACTTCACCCGCCGGATGCGCGCACCAAGACCGGAGAGCTTGCGCTCGATGTGCTCGTAGCCGCGGTCGAGGTGGTAGATGCGGTCGATCGTCGTGTCGCCGTCGGCCACCAGGCCGGCGAGGATCAGCGACGCCGATGCGCGCAGATCGGTCGCCATCACCGGCGCGCCACTGAGACGCTCAACCCCGTGCACGCTGGCGCGCGGGCCGTCGATGTCGATCTCCGCGCCGAGGCGCATCAGCTCGCTGACGTGCATGAAACGGTTCTCGAAGATCGTTTCGTCGATCGTGCCGGTGCCTTCGGCGACACAGTTCATCGCCATGAACTGCGCCTGCATATCGGTCGGGAAACCGGGGTGCGGCGCGGTGACGATGTCGATCGCGCGCGGGCGGCGGCCCTGCATGTCGACGGTGATGCGATCGCCGTCGATCTCGACCGTCGCGCCCGCGTGGCGCAGGCGTTCGATCACCGCGCCCAGCGTATCCGGACGCGCGCCCACCGCGGTCACGCGGCCGCCGGTCATCGCCGCAGCGACGAGAAAGGTGCCGGTCTCGATGCGGTCGGCGACGACGGCATGCGTGGCGCCGTGCAGGCGCTCGACGCCGCGTACTTCGATGCGCGACGTGCCCGCGCCGCGGATGTCGGCGCCCATCGCGATCAGGCACTCGGCCAGATCGACGATCTCCGGCTCGCGCGCGGCGTTGTCGATCAGCGTCGTGCCGTCGGCGAGCGTCGCCGCCATCAGCACGTTCTCGGTCGCGCCAACGCTGATCGTCTCGAACACCACGTGGCCGCCTCGCAGACGCTCGGCCTGCGCGCGGATGAAACCGTGCTCGACGGTGATCGTCGCGCCCAGCGCCTCGAGCGCCTTGATGTGCAGATCCACCGGGCGGGCGCCGATCGCACAGCCGCCGGGCAGCGAGACTTCCGCCGCGCCGTACTTGGCCAGCAACGGGCCGAGCACGAGGATCGAGGCGCGCATCGTGCGCACCAGTTCGTACGGTGCGACATGACTGGTCACGCTGCGCGGATCGACGGTGACGCGCCCGTTCTCGATGTCGTGCTCCACGCCCGCGCCCAGACCCGACAGCAGCTTGGTCGTCGTCAGCACATCGTGCAGATGCGGCACGTTGGTGACTTCGACCGGCGCATCGGCGAGCAGGGTCGCGCACAGGATCGGCAGCACGGCGTTCTTGGCACCGGAAATGCGCACTTCGCCCTGCAGCGTGGCGCCGCCGGTGACGATGATCTTGTCCATCAGCCCTGCCCTGCGCCGGCGGCCGCGTGTTCGTCGGGCGTCTTCGTGTTGAGCGCAAGCGCGTGGATCTCGCGGCCCATCAGTGCGCCGAGCGTCGCGTACACCATGCGGTGACGCGCCAGCGGCAGCTTGCCGGCGAATGCGGGCGAGACGACCAGCGCCTCGAAGTGCACGCCGTCGTCGCCCTGCACGTGCACCACGGCGTCGGGCAGACCCTGCTGGATGAGGTCGGTGATGGTCTGGGTATCCAAGAATCGGGTCCTGTGGCCGCGCTGCCGGGCCGTGAACGTCGCTGCGACCGCTGCGTGAAGCGCGGATGAGCCGTCATCGCCGACGCCGCCTGTCGCGGGGCATTCACGCCGGAAAGCGCATAAAATGAACGGCTTAGCCTAACGGAAAAGCCCTGTGCCGGATATGGTCGACCACCCCCGTGATGTTGCCGCTGCGCGGTCCGATTTCGCGGCCAGCGGACGACGTGTCTTCGCGGTCGAGGTCGACGGTCTGCAGGCGGTGGCCGCGCGGCTGGATGGTGAATTCTCCGCCGCTTGCGCGCGCATCCTCGAATGCCGCGGCCGCGTGGTCTGCATGGGCATGGGCAAGTCGGGCCACGTCGCCCGAAAGATCGCCGCCACCTTCGCATCGACCGGCACCCCGGCCTTCTATGTGCACCCGGGCGAAGCCGGCCACGGGGATCTGGGCATGATCACCGACGCCGACGTGGTGCTGGCGCTGTCGTACTCGGGCGAATCCGACGAGATCCTGATGCTGCTGCCGGTGCTCAAGCGCCAGGGCAACGCCCTGATCGCGGTGACCGGACGCGCCGCCTCGACGATGGCCATGGCCGCCGATATCCACCTCGACATCAGCGTGCCGGCCGAAGCCTGTCCACTGGCGCTGGCGCCCACAGCGAGCACGACGGCGTCGCTGGCGATGGGCGATGCGCTGGCGGTCGCGCTGCTGGAAGCGCGCGGCTTCACGGCCGACGACTTCGCCCGCTCGCACCCGGCCGGCGCACTCGGTCGCCGCCTGCTGCTGCACATCCGCGACGTCATGCACGGTGGCGGCGAGATTCCGACCGTGCCTGCCGACGCCTCGCTGGCCGATGCGCTGCTGGAGATGAGCCGCAAGCGGCTGGGCATGACCGTGGTCGTCGACGAGGCCCAGCGCCTGATCGGCCTCTACACCGACGGCGACCTGCGCCGTACGCTGACCGATCCGGCGATCGACGTCCGCGATGCGCGCATTGCCGATGTCATGACCCGCGATCCGATCGCGATAGCGGCCGATGCGCTCGCGGTCGAGGCCGCGCGCCTGATGGAAACCCGCAAGATCACCATGCTGCCGGTCATCGATGGCGAACGCCGGGTGGTCGGGGCCCTGAACATCCAGGACCTGCTGCGCGCCCGCGTGGTCTGAGCCGGCGCCCATTCATCCGATGCCCGATACTTTCGCGACCATGCCTGACGCCTCCGCCCCTTTTGCCGATGTCTCCGACGCGATCCTCGCCCGCGCCGCCCGCGTGCGCCTGGCGTGCTTCGACGTCGACGGCACGCTGACCGACGGCAGCCTGGGCTTCGACAGCGACGGCCGCGAGATCAAGACCTTCCACGTCCACGACGGCCAGGGGCTGGTACTGCTGCGCAAGATCGGCATCGCGGTCGCACTGGTGACCGCGCGCAAGGGTGGCATCGTCGAGCGCCGCGCGGCCGATCTTGGAGTGGAGGCGCATGTGCACGTCGCCGACAAGCGTGCGCGCGTCGAATCGCTGAGCGCCTCGCTCGGCATCACGCTGGACGAAGTGGCCTTCATGGGTGACGACCTGGCCGATGTCGGTGTGATGCGCGCCGTCGGCTTCGCCGTATCCCCCGCCGATGCGCACGCCTGCGCCGGCGACAGCGCGCACTGGCGCACCCGCGCCAACGGTGGTCGCGGCGCAGGGCGTGAGCTGTGCGATCTGATCCTGCACGCGCAGGGTCGCCTGGCCGGCATCCATGCCGATGGGCGGGTCTCGTGAACTGGCGCCTGACCCTGACCGTGGTGCTGCTGCTCGGCGCGCTGATCTCCGGCTGGTCGGCCTGGCGGCAGAAGGACACGATCATCTCGGAAGATCCGGCCGACGGTCGCACCGACTATCTGTTGCGCGACTTCGACATCGTCGCCCTCGATAACGAAGGCCGCGAAGCGTTTTCGCTGCAGGCGCCGCAGCTGCAGCAGACGCCCGGCGCACGCACGCTCGAACTCGTCACCCCGCTGTTCCATGTGCCCGAGAAGGAAGGCGACGGCCGCTGGGAGATCCGCTCGCAGACCGGCTGGGTGTCCGAGGACAACGAGGAAGTCAGGCTGCGCGGCGAGGTCACGGCCGACAGTCCCGAAGGCAGCGCGCGCCCGACCCGCGTGCGCACCGAGTCGCTGAACGTCTTCCCGCAGCGCAACCAGGCCACCTCCGATGCGGTCGTCGACGTCGAACAGCCCGGTTCTACAATGCAGGGCACGGGCATGCGTGCCGACCTCGATTCGGGACGGATCGAGCTTCTTTCCAAGGTGAAATTCCGCAATGAACCGAATTCCCGCCGCTAGTCTGCTCCTGCTTGCCGCGCTGGCCGTGCCGATGGGCGCGGCTGCGAAGTCGTCCGACCGCAACCAGCCGTTGGGCGTCGATGCCGACAGCAGCGACTGCTCGACCGACGAACGCGCGCCGTGCCTGTTCACCGGCAACGTCGAGATCACCCAGGGCACGCTCGAGATCAAGGCGGCACGGGTGGACGTGCGCCGGAGCAACGGCGAGATCCAGCGGACGTTGCTGACCGGCTCGCCAGTGCGCATGAAGCAGCAGATGGATGACGGTGGCTGGGTCGATGCGACCGCCGCGCAGGCCGATTACACGCTGACCTCCGACACCGTCGTGCTGACCGGCAACGCCGTCGTCAACCAGCCGGGCCAGGGCAAGATCGAAGGTCAGCGCATCGTCTACAACATGGGAACCGGCCGGGTGCAGGGCGGCGGCGAAGGCCAGGGCCGCGTGCGCATGCAGTTCCAGCCGCGCAACCAGACGCCGGCGCAGCCGGCGCCCGCAGCGCAGGGCGGCCGCTGATGCTCGTCGCCGAAGGTCTGCGCAAGAGCTACAAGCAGCGCGAGGTCGTCAAGGAATTCGGGCTGACGCTCGAATCGGGCGAGGTCGTCGGCCTGCTCGGCCCTAACGGCGCGGGCAAGACCACCTGCTTCTACATGATCGTCGGCCTGGTGCCGGCCGATGCCGGGCGCATCGTGCTCGACGGCCACGACATCACCGCCGAGCCGATGTACACCCGCGCCAAGCGCGGCGTCGGCTACCTGCCGCAGGAACCGTCGGTATTCCGCAAGCTCAGCGTGGCCGACAACATCATGCTGGTGCTGGAGCTGCGCGAGGATCTCGACAAGGCCGGCCGCCAGAAGACGCTGGCCGACCTGATGGACGAACTGCAGATCACCCACGTCGCCGACCAGGCTGGCGCCAGCCTGTCGGGCGGCGAGCGGCGCCGCGTCGAGATCGCCCGTGCACTGGCCGCGAATCCGCGCATGATGCTGCTCGACGAACCCTTCGCCGGCGTCGACCCGATCTCGGTCGGCGAGATCCAGCGGATCGTCACCCATCTAAAGGAACGCGGGATCGGCGTGCTGATCACCGACCACAACGTCCGCGAGACCTTGGGGATCTGTGACCGGGCGTATATCCTCAGTGACGGCGGCGTGCTCGCGCAGGGGGCTCCGGAAGCACTGCTGGCCAATCCAGACGTGCGTCGTGTCTACCTGGGGGAATCCTTCCGTCTGTAGTCGGCGCACGCATCCGGCCAGGGAGTTCCGGAGTCGATGAAGCCACGTCTGCAGACATCGCTGGGGCAACATCTGGTTCTGACGCCGCAACTGCGTCAGGCCTTGCATCTGCTCCAGTTGTCGACGGTGGAACTCGAAACCGAGATCATCACCGCGGTCGAGAGCAATCCGCTGCTCGACTGGGAAGAACCCGAGTCCATCTCCGCGCAGCCGCTGTCCGAACGCGGCACTACGCAGGACCAGGACGACACCCGCCAGGACCGTGACGACCACGGCAGCGACGGCGATGCAGAACCTCCCGCCGCCTGGGATGGCGACGACGGCTGGAACGAGCGCGGCAGCGGCAGCGGCAGCGGTCAGGGCCACGGCGACAACGACGGCGACGGCGATGCCGCCGACCGCATGATCCAGTCGGAAAGCCTGCAGGACCATCTGTCCTGGCAGCTGCACCTGAGCACCATGTCCGCGCGCGACCGCAACATCGGCGTGGCGCTGATCGACGCGATCGACGACGACGGCTATCTGCGCGAATCGCTGGACGACATCGTCGCGGCGCTGCTGCCGGAAACACGCGCGAGCGTCGGCGAAGTCGCTGCGGTGCTGTGCCGCGTGCAGCGGTTCGACCCGGTCGGCGTCGGCGCGCGCGATCTGGGCGAATGCCTGCGCCTGCAACTCGAACCGCTGCACGTCGACACACCCGGTCGCGCGGTGGCGCTGCTGGCCGCGCGCGATCACATCGAACGTCTGCCGAAACTCGGCGCGCCGGGACTGGCGGATGCGCTGGGCTGTCCGCCCGCGGAAGCCGCGACCGCCCTGCAGTTGCTGCGCAGTCTCGATCCGCGCCCGGGCGCGCAGATCGGCAACGTGCCGCACGACAACTACGTGACACCCGACTGCGTGATCGCACGGCAGAACGGCGTCTGGAAGGTCACGCTCGCCGGCTCGCATTTTCCGCGCGTGACCATCCATCGCGGCTACGAGCAGATGATCCAGCACGCGGGCGCCAGCGATGCCGGCTATCTCAAGGGACGCCTGCAGGAAGCGCGCTGGCTGCTGAAGAACATCGAGGCACGCGGCGAGACCCTGCTCAAGGTCGTGCGCTGTCTGGTGCGGCAGCAGTCGGGTTTTCTCGAGTTCGGCAAGCGCGCCCTGCGGCCGCTGACGCTGCGCGAAGTCGCCGAGGAAATCGGCATGCATGAATCCACGGTGTCGCGCGCGGTCGCCCGCAAGTGGGTGCACACACCACGCGGCACGCTGTCGCTGAAGGACTTCTTCGATTCCGGCGTCGGTACCGACGGCGGCGGCGAGGCGTCGAGCACCGCGATCCAGCAGATGATCCGCAGCCTCGTCGATGCCGAAGACCCACGTAAACCGCTGTCGGACGCGCGGCTGGCCGACCTGCTCAAGGCGGCCGGCGTGCCGGTCGCGCGCCGTACGGTGGCCAAGTACCGCGAAGCGCTGCACATCGTCTCGTCGCACGAGCGCGTTCGCATCGCCTGAACTTCCGGTTCCCTAAGTTGGTCCCAGAGACGTGACGGACGGCGCTTGCACCGGGCCCCCGCCGCGCTACTCTGGACCTGATCGTTCGCGTCGATCGCGGACGGGTCCTTCCCGAACCGTTGAAGGAGGTTGCCGATGCATGTCGAGACCCATGGCCACCAGCTCGAGGTGACGCCCGCGCTGCGAGACTACGTGGACACCAAGTTCCAGAAGCTCGCCAAGCACTTCGATCGACCGCTGGACGTGCGCGCCCAGCTCAGTGTCGACAAGCCGCACCACAAGGCCGAGGCGACCGTCCTCATCGCCGGCAAGACGTTCCACGCCGACGCGAGCGCAGCCGACATGTATGCCGCGATCGACCAGCTGACCGACAAGGTCGACCGCCTGCTGGTCAAGCATCGCAAGAAGGTCGTCGACCATCATCGCGGCGAGAGCCCTGCACGCGACGGCACTTTCGGCTAGGCTGCTGCTCCCACGAATTGCCTCCGGGCCACGCGCGGCATGTCCTTCTCCGATCTGCTCTCGGCCGACCGCATCGTGATGCTGGTCGCTCCCGGTTCCCGCGATGTCGTACTGGACTCCGCCGCGCGGTTGCTCGCCGGCAATTCCCCGACGCTCACCCCGTTGCTCGGCCACGCACTGCGTGAGCGCGAGCAACTGGGCAGCACCGGCATCGGTCGCGGCGTCGCGATTCCGCACGCACGCAGCACCGCGTTCCGCGAACCGCGCGCCGCGTTCCTGCGGCTTTCGCACCCGATCGATTTCGGTGCCACCGACGGCCAGCCGGTCGATCTGGTGTTCGCGATGTGCGTGCCCGACCACCAGGTCGAACAGCATCTGCAGACGCTGTCGGGACTGGTCGAACATTTTTCCAACGCAGACTTCCGCGACGATCTGCGCGCCGCGCCCGATCTCGCCCGATTGCGCAGTCTGCTGCTCGATGCCGCCCCGCTCGCCGACACGGTCCGCGCGTGAACGCGAGCATCCAGGCGCAGGAACTGTTCGCGCAGTTGCACGAGCGCCTGGGCCTGCGCTGGCTCGCGGGCCAGCACGGCGGCCGCAAGGTGCTCGAATCGATCGAAACGGTCGCGCGCCGGCCTTCGCTCGCCGGCTATCTCAACATCATCTATCCCAACAAGGTGCAGATCCTCGGCACCGAGGAACTGGCTTGGCTCGACGGGCTGGACTCGCGCCTGCGCTGGGAAACCATCGAGCGGGTGATCCAGTACCGTCCGCTCGCGCTGGTCATCAGCAAGGACCAGCCCTGCCCCGAGGATCTGCGCGAGGCCGCCGAGGAATCGCAGACACCGCTGTGGACCTCGCCCAACCGCGGCCATGAACTGCTGAACTTGCTGCAGTACCACCTGGCGCGCCAGCTGGCGCCGCGCATCACCCTGCATGGCGTTTTCATGGAGGTGTATTCGATCGGTGTGCTGATCACCGGCGAGTCGGGGTCGGGCAAGAGCGAACTGGCACTGGAACTGATCACCCGCGGGCACCGCCTGGTCGCCGACGACGCGCCCGAGTTCACCCAGATCGCGCCCGACGTGCTCGACGGCACCTGCCCCGAACTGCTGCAGGACCTGCTGGAACTGCGCGGTCTCGGCGTGCTCAACATCCGCGAGATGTTCGGCGACACCGCCGTGAAGCGGAACAAGTACCTGCGCCTGATCATCCATCTGAGCCGGCCCAACGCCGACACGATGGCCGGCGATGGCGACGGCATGGTGCGCCTGACCGGTGACTTGGGCATGCGTCGCGTGCTGGATCTCGACGTGCCGCTGATCACCCTGCCGGTCATGCCCGGCCGCAATCTCGCGGTGCTCGCCGAGGCCGCCACACGCATCCACATCCTGCGCACCAAGGGGCTCGACCCGGCCGCGGCGTTTCTCGCCCGGCATTCGCAGTTTCTCGAGCGGGGTGCACCGTGAGCGATACGGCGCCACCGCTGTTCTACGTCGTCAGCGGCCTGTCGGGCAGCGGCAAGTCGGTCGCGCTGCGCACGTTCGAGGATCTGGATTTTTACTGCGTCGACAACCTGCCCGCGGGCATGCTCGCCGACTTCGTCGCCAACCTCACCCGCGCCGACGAGCCACCGCGGCGGCTTGCTGTCGGCATCGACGTGCGCAACCGCCACACCGATCTGTCGAAAGTGCCGGGCTGGCTGTCGGATGTCGGCGCGCTCGGTCTCGATCCGCGGCTTGTGTTTTTCGAGACCGGCAACGAAGTGCTGCTGCGACGCTTCGCCGACACCCGCCGACGCCATCCGCTGAGCCGGGTCGGCCTGTCGCTGGCCGATGCGATCGCGCTGGAGCGCAATCTGCTGCGTCCGCTGCGTAGTCTCGCCGACACGGTCATCGACACCAGCGATCTCAACGTCCACCAGTTGCGTCGACGCATCATCACCGAGCTGGATCTGGCCCAGGACCAGTCGGTCTCGCTGCTGTTCGAATCCTTCGCCTACCGGCGCGGCGTGCCGGCCGATGCGGATTTCGTGTTCGACGCGCGTGCGCTGCCGAACCCGCACTGGGATCCGCGGTTGCGCCCGTTGTCGGGTCGCGATGCCGACGTGCGCACCTGGTTCGAAGGCCAGGAGGACGTGGGCGAATTCATCGCCCAGGTCTCGCAGTTCCTGGGCAACTGGTTGCCGCGGCTGCGCAGCGACACGCGCAGCTACGTGACGGTCGCCTTCGGCTGCAGCGGCGGTCGCCATCGCTCGGTGTATCTGGCCGAGACGCTGGCGCGGCACGCGCGCGAACAGGGCTGGCGCGACGTCGCGACCTATCACCGCGAACTCGACTGACGCCTGCGGCGACGCAGCATCGACGCGCACGGATGCAGCGTCGCGCGCACGACGCTTCCGGGCGATCCCCCTGCTCTGCTAACGTCCACGGATGGCCGTCGGCGTACTTCTAATGACCCACGAGGGGATCGGTTCCGCGATGCTCGCGGTGGCGACCCGTCTGATGCAGCAGCTGCCGTTGAAGACGGACGTGTTCGAAATGCCGTTCGACGAGGATCCCGACGTCGCATTGCCCCGCGCGAGTGCGGCGATGCGGCGTGTCGACGGTGGCGACGGCGTGCTGATCCTGACCGATCTCTACGGCGCCAGCCCGAGCAACGTCGCCGCGCAGCTCGCGCGTCTGGGCACACCGGCCAGGCGCGTGTCGGGTTTGAGCCTGCCGATGCTGTTGCGGGTCATGAACTATCCTGAGCAGGCGCTCGACGACCTGCCGGCCACCGCCGCGGCAGGCGCCCGGAACGGTGTCCTGCTCGACGATGCCTGAGTCGCACCGCTCCGCCCTCTTTCCCCCGTGCTGTACCAGGACTGCTCCCCGATGATCGAACGCGAACTGCTCGTCGCCAACAAGCTCGGCCTGCACGCCCGTGCGACCGCCAAGCTGGTGCAGGTGCTGTCGGGCTTCCGCTGCAACGCCACGCTCGTCGCCAAGGGCCGCGAGGTCAACGCCAAGAGCATCATGGGCGTGATGCTGCTGGCCGCCGGGCACGGCACCCAGGTCGTGCTGCGACTCGATGGCGAGGACGATGCCGCCGCGATGGAGGCGGCTGCCGCGTTGTTCGAGCGCAGGTTCGACGAGGAGGGCTGATGCGGCAGGGGCTCCACGGACAGGGTGCCTCCCGCGGCAGCGCGCTCGGTCGCGCACGCGTGCGCGAACCGCATGCATTGGAAGTGGCCGAGGCGCGCATCGCGCCGTCCGAGGCCGAAGCGGAACTGGCGCGGCTGCATGCCGCGATCGAACAGGTGCGCGGCGAGATCCGCGCGATGCGCGACCAGTTGCACGGCGCGCTGGCG
Source organism: Luteimonas sp. Soil_C_16 (assembly GCF_057657295.1). Lineage (NCBI taxonomy): Bacteria > Pseudomonadati > Pseudomonadota > Gammaproteobacteria > Lysobacterales > Lysobacteraceae > Luteimonas > Luteimonas sp. Soil_C_16. The sequence goes on from NZ_JBDGIS010000005.1 coordinate 93,788, forward strand.
CACGAGGTCGGCGAGTTCCTCGACCTGCACACCCTGCTGCTCGAAGACCCGGAACTGCTGCAGGGCCTCGACGAACTCGTGCGCTCCGGCCTGTACGGCGCCGACTACGCCCTGCGCCTGCAACGTGATCGACTCGCGGCCGTGTTCGAGGGCATGGACGATGCCTATTTCCGCAGCCGCATCGAGGACATCGACCACGTCATCGGGCGCGTGCACGCCGCGCTGCACGACCACGAGGCGGAACTGCAGGGCGTCGCCGGCGAAATCCTGGTCACCGATGCGATCGCGCCGTCGGAGATCGGCCGTCTGCACGCCCAGGGCGTGCTCGGCATCGTGACCTCGGGCGGCAGCATGCTGTCGCACACCGCGATCCTCGCCCGCAGCCTGCACCTGCCGCTGATCGTCAATGCGCCGCAGGCGCTGGGTGCGATCAACGACGGCGACGTGCTGGTCATCGACGGCAGCACCGGCGAGATCGTCGTCGAGCCGGGCCCGAGCGATCTGCGCATCTACCGCGCGCGCCTGCGCGAGGAGAAGCGCGAGCGCAAGCAGCTGCGCCGCCTGCGGCGCGAGCCCAGCAAGACGCTCGACGGCGTCGACATCCGGCTGTACGCCAACGCCGAATCGCGCGAGGACGTCGCCGATGCGCACGCGCTGGGCGCGGCCGGCATCGGCCTGTACCGCACCGAATTCCTGTTCCTGCAGGGTCGCGAGGTGCCGGACGAGGAAGCGCAGTTCCGCGCGTATCGCGATCTCGTGCTCGGCATGACCGGCCGCACGGTGACCATCCGCACGCTCGACATCGGCGCCGACAAGGCCGACAACAGCGGCCTCGCGCTGCGCAACGAGCCCAATCCCGCACTCGGCCTGCGCGGCGTGCGCCTGTCGATGGCGCGCACCGGCCTGCTGGAAACCCAGCTGCGTGCGATCGCACGCGCCTCGGGCTACGGCCCGGTGCGGATCCTGGTGCCGATGGTCAGCGGACGCGAGGAGATCATCGCCGTGCGGCGGATGCTTACGCGCGTGCTGCAGGATCTCGCGCGCGAGGGTCAGGAGACCGCCGCGCAGATCGCGCTCGGCGCGATGATCGAAGTGCCGTCGGCGGCGATCGCGTTGCCGACCTTCGCCCGCGATCTCGATTTCATTTCCATCGGCACCAACGATCTCGTCCAGTACCTGCTCGCGGCCGACCGCAACAACGACGCGCTCGGCGATCTGTATTCGCCGCTGCACCCGGCCGTGCTGCGACTGGTGCACAGCGTCGTGCGCGTCGCCCGCGCGCGCGGCATGCCGGCCTCCATCTGCGGCGAGATCGCCGGCGATGCCCGTTTCACGCCGCTTTTGCTCGCGCTCGGCATCGAAGAACTGAGTCTGCATCCATCGCCGTTGCTCGAAGTGCGCCGCGCGATCCGCGCGCTCGACCTCGGCCATCTGCGTGCCCGCGCACCAGCGCTGCTGCGCGCCCGCGACCGCGCCGGCATCGAGCGCTGGCTCGACGCGGTGCAGCCGGTGCACGCCGCCGACTGAATCCGCGCACGCGTCGCGGCTGCCTGCGAAAGCTGTCGGTCCGGTTGCTGTGCGTGTCGCGAGCGCCGCCCGCATGAAGCCCACCTGCCCGCCGACGCACGGACGATGGCGTAAGACGTGCGCTTTCCCGGATAATGGCCGGATGCACATTTGACCCCTGTCGCGCCGAGACTGTCGCGACGCGCAACGGAGCTCTCCATGGCCGAAGCCGTCCGCCCCGACAAGACCGCGCGCCAGCTGCGTCTGTTGTCCGATGCACTCGACAGCGGTCGACTCGGACCGGTGCGCCGGCTGGTCAACACGCTGGCGCCTGCCGAGATCGGCAACCTCCTCGAATCGCTGCCGCACGACAAGCGCATGGTCGTGTGGGGTCTGGTCGATCCCGAAGACGACGGCGAGGTGCTGGTCCACGTCGGCGACGAGGTGCGCGAAAGCCTGATCGCGGACATGGATGCCGACGAGCTGGTCGCCGCGGTCGAGGATCTCGACATCGACGATCTCGCCGACCTCGTCGAGGACCTGCCCGATGCGGTGATCGACGAAGTGCTGCGGGCGATGGACCGCGAGAACCGCGAACGCCTGGAGCAGGTGCTCTCGTATCCCGAGGACACCGCCGGCCGTCTGATGAATCCCGACGTGGTGACGGTGCGCGCCGACACCACCGTGGACGTGGTGCTGCGGTTCCTGCGCCTGCGCGGCGAACTGCCCGAGCACACCGACCATCTGTACGTCGTCAACCGCCGCCACCAGTTGGCCGGCTGGGTCGCGCTGCAGGATCTGGTCACCCGCGAGCCGGGCACGCCGATCAACAAGCTGATCGACGACGAACTCGATTCGATCCACGTCGCCGAATCCGCCGAACAGGTCGCGCGCCAGTTCTCGGACAACGACTGGGTGTCGGCACCGGTCGTCGACGACGGCAACATCCTGCTCGGCCGCATCACGGTCGACGACGTGATCGACATCATCCGCGAGCAGGCCGAACACCAGGCGCTGTCCGCCGCCGGTCTCGACGAGGACGAGGATCTGTTCTCGCCGATCAGGCGCGCCGTGCGCGGCCGCGTGGTGTGGCTGGGCATCAACCTGTGCACCGCGTTCCTGGCGGCGTTCGTGATCGGCCGCTTTGAGGCGACCATCGAGCAGATCGTCGCGCTCGCGGTGCTGATGCCGATCGTCGCGGGCATCGGCGGCAATGCTGCGGTGCAGGTGCTGACGCTGATGGTGCGCGGCATCGCGCTGGGCCAGGTCGGCGCGAGCAATGCGCGCATCCTGCTGTGGAAGGAATTGCGCGTGGCCCTGATCAACGGCCTGCTGATCGGCGGTCTGGTCGGCCTCGTGGCCCTGGTCTGGTTCCACGACTGGGTGCTATCGCTGGTGATCTTCGCCGCGCTGGTGATCAACTTCTGCTCGGCCGCGCTGGCCGGCACCCTGCTGCCGCTGCTGCTCAAGCGCATGGGCGTCGATCCCGCCGTCGCCGGCACCGTCGTCGTGACCGCGGTGACCGACATCGTCGGCTTCTTCAGCTTCCTCGGCCTTGCCACCGCGATCATGCTGCGCTGACGCCACGACCATGCGCGCACGTGCCGGATTCGGTCGGATCGAACGCTGGGACGACGCGCGCGGCTTCGGTTTCATCACACCCGAAGATGCTGCTGCCGATGGACCGGATCGCCTGTTCTTCCACGTTCGCGATTTCGATCGCAGCGGCGCACGCCCGGACGCCGGCGCACGTGTGCGCTATACGCCGGAGCGGCAGGCCGACGGACGCTGGCGCGCGGTCCACGTTGCCGCAGTCGGCACGGCGCAATCACCGCGCACGGTGCGCACCACGTCGAAGCGCCGCGATGGTCGTGCATCGGCGTCCGCAGCTGCGGGCGGCATGCGCGGGCTGCCGGTCGCGATCGTGGTCTGGTGTGCGCTGCTCGGCTACGGAATCGTCTTCGGGCGGCTGCCGCACCTCGCACTCGTCGCGCTGGCGGGGCTCAATCTGCTGACCGCAGCCGCCTACGCGCTCGACAAGCACGCCGCGCGCCACGGCCGCTGGCGCACGCCCGAGGCGCAACTGCATCTGCTCGAACTGCTCGGCGGCTGGCCCGCCGCAGGGCTCGCACAGCAGTTGCTGCGTCACAAACGCGCCAAACCGGCTTACCGTCGGGTATTCGTCGCAATGATCGTCCTGCACCTGCTGGCGCTGGGTCTGTGGACCTTCGCCTGATCCATTCCGGAGTGATCGCATGTCCAACGCTTCCCATTCCCTGACCCGCCGTCGCCTGCTGCGCGGCCTCGCCCTCGCCGGCGGTGCCGCCGTGTTGTCGGGCTGCGTGAGCGCGCTGCCCCAGACCGGCACGACGCCCGGCCGTTTCGTCCGGCGCGAGCTCACCTCGAACGGCCGCCGCTACGCCTATCAGGTCTTCGTGCCTGCAGCGCAGGTGCCGCGTCCGCTGCCGGCGGTGCTGTTCCTGCACGGCTCGGGCGAGCGCGGCGACGATGGCGAGAAGCAGATCCACGCCGGACTCGGGCCCTACGTGCGCGCGCACGCCGCGGACTTCCCGGCACTGGTGGTGTTCCCGCAGTCGCCCGACGGCGAGTCCTGGGAAGGCGACACCGCGACGATGGCGCTGGCGACGCTCGATGCGGCCACCGCCGAATTCGACGGCGACCGCAGCCGCACCTCGCTGACCGGCATGTCGCGCGGCGGCTACGGCACCTGGTCGCTGGCGCTGCGCGAGCCGACACGCTTCGCCGCGCTGGTGCCCGTGTGCGGCGGCATCACCCCGCCCGGCTCGCGGCCCGACCTGGACACGCTGTTCGTCGAATCCACACGCGCAGCCCGCGATCCCTTCGCCGAGGCTGCGCGTCGCCTGCGCGACATTCCGATCTGGATCTTCCACGGTGCGCTCGACGACGTGGTGCCGCCGGAACAGTCGCGGCGCATGCACGCCGCGCTGCGCGATGCCGGCGCGGACGTGCGCTACACCGAGTTTCCCGACGCCAACCACAACAGCTGGGATGCGGCCTACCGCACCGAGGCGCTGTGGCCGTGGCTGTTCGCGCAGAAGCGCTGACACGCAGGGGCGGCCGACCTCGACCTGGCTTCGCGCCTCAGCCTGCGGGCAGCCTCCGCCGCAGGCGCTGCGCCAGTGCATTGAGGCCGGCGATGGCCAGCGTGAGCGCGGCCATCGACAGGAACTGCGCGCGGGTATCGGGCGAGGCGACCAGCATCGCGAAGATCACCGCGAGCACCGCCAGCGCGGCGAGCGTGGGCACCGGGAACGCGCGCATGCGGAACGGCAGCGGTGCGTTCGCGCGATCGGCGCGACGGCGCAGGATGAACTGCGACACCAGCGCCAGCGTCCAGACCAACAGACAGGTCGCGCCGACGATGTTGAGCAGCACCGGCAACACGCGCTGCGGGAATGCGAGTTCCAGCGCGGCGGCGGCGAATCCGAAACTCACGCTGGCGACGACGGCGGCGATCGGCACGTTGCGGCGGTCGCTGCGACCGAGCACCGCCGGCGCATCGCCGCGACGACCCAGCGACCAGATCATCCGCGACGCGCCATAGAGATTGGCGTTGAGCGCCGAGAGCAGTGCGATCACCGCGACCAGCGTGATCGCGGTCGCCGCGCCCGGAATGCGCGCGACCTGCAGCACCGCGGCGAACGGCGACGCCAGCGCCGGACTGTCCCACGGCACCACCGCCACGATCACCGCGATCGAGCCGAGGTAGAACACGAGGATGCGCCAGGCCACGGTGCGGATCGCACGCGCGAGGCTCTTCGCCGGGTCGTTAGTTTCCGCCGCGGCGATCGCGACGATCTCGGTGCCGCCGAAGGCGAACACCACGACCAGCAGCGCCGCACCGATGCCAGCCCAGCCACGCGGCGCGAAGCCGTCGGGCCCCAGCACGTTCGACAGGCCCGGCGACGCCACGGCCGGCAACCAGCCCGCCAGCAGCGCGATGCCGATCGCGATGAAGGCGAGGATCGCGATGACCTTGAGGATCGCGAACCAGAATTCGAATTCGCCGAAGTTGCGCACGCCCAGCAGATTGATCGCGGTGAACACGACCATGAAGCACAGCGCCAAACCCGGCACCGACAGCGTCGGCCAGATCGAGGCGAGCAATCCGGCCGCGCCAACCGCCTCGGCCGCGATCACGATCACCACCTGCAGCCACCACAACCAGCCGACGGTCGCGCCGGCCACCGGACCCATCGCATCGGCCGCGTAGACCGAGAACGCCCCGCTGGCCGGCTTGGCCGCCGCCATTTCGCCGAGCGCGTGCATGACCACGATCACCAGCGCGCCGGCGATCAGGTACGACACCAGCACCGCGGGACCGGCGGTCTGGATGCCGACGCCGGAGCCGAGGAACAGGCCGGCGCCGATCGCGCTGCCCAGCCCCATCATCACCAGCTGGCGCGGCGTCAGCGCGTGCGCGGGCGCGGCGGCGGCCTGCGCCGGCAGAGAAGCATGGGGATCGTTCGAGGACATCGTGTGGGGCGCGGCTTGGGGACGCCGCACCATACCGGATTCGCGACGGCCCGGCCCTCAGCCGAGCAGCGTCTCCAGCACCGCCATGCGCGCGGCGACGCCATTGGCGACCTGGCGCAGGATCAGCGACTGCGGGCCGTCAGCGACGTCGTCGTCGATCTCGACGCCCCGGTTCATCGGCCCGGGATGCAGCACCACGGCGTCGGGCGCGGCGCGGCGCAGGCGACGCACATCGAGACCGTAGTCGCGGTGGTAATCCTCGAGCGAATCGACCAGGCCTTCGGCCATACGCTCGCGCTGCAGCCGCAGCATCATCACCGCGTCGACGCCTTCGAGCGCGGCGTCGAGATCGTGCGAGACCGTGCAGCCCGACAGCACCGCGGCATCGGGCAGCAGCGAGGCCGGTCCGCAAACGCGGATCTCGCCGGCGCCGAGCGTGCGCAGCGCATGCAGATCACTGCGCGCGACGCGCGAGTGCCGCACGTCGCCGACGATGACGACCTTGAGGCCCGAAAAATCGGTGCCCTTGGCCTGCCGCAGGGTCAGCATGTCCAGCAGGCCCTGGGTGGGATGCGCGCTGCGGCCGTCGCCGGCATTGACGAGGGCGGTGTCCGGCGCAGCCGCAGATGCGAGGGCGGCGACCGCGCCATCATCGGAATGCCGCACGACGAATCCGCGCACGCCCATCGCCTCGATGTTGCGGAAGGTGTCGAGTGCGGTCTCGCCCTTGGTCGTCGACGACGTCGAGGCATCGAAGCCGAGCACATCGGCGCCGAGGCGCTGGCTGGCGCGCTGGAAGCTCAGCCGGGTGCGCGTCGATGGCTCGAAGAACAGCGTGCAGACCGCGATGCCGGCCAGGCGCGCATTGACTTCGCCGGCATCGGCCATCGCCTGCGCACGGTCGAGCAATGCGTCGAGCGTCGCACGCGGCAGGCCCTCGAGTGTCAGCAGATGGCGCAGGCGGCCGTTCGCATCGATCTGGGCATCGGGAGCAGAAGTCATCGCGGGGCACGTGCGGCGTCGGGAGCGACATTGTCCCGCAGCGACGCGCATGCGGCGAGTGCCGCGTCATGCCTCATGTACGAACGACGCGCGCATCGACGCGTCGCGGTGCGATGCCTCAGACCGGCACGCCGTCATCCGGCGACGCCAGCCAGCGTTCGACGATGACCGCGGCCGCCACGGCGTCCAGCGCAGCGGCATCGCGACGCTTGCGGCGGCCTTCGGCGCGATCGATCGCGAAGCGCTGCGCGGCCTCGATCGAGCTGGCGCGTTCGTCCACCAGCACCACGGGCAACCGGTAGCGCGCGACCAGCTCGCGCGCGAACGCGTGGGCACGTGCGCGGGCCGGCTGGTCACCGCCTTCGAGCGTCATCGGATCGCCGACGATCATGCCGTCGGGCCGCCATTCCTTCTGCAGGCGATCGACGCCCTGCCAGTCGATCTGGTCGCCATGCACGTCGATCACCGCCAGCGCGCGCGCGCCGTGGCCGAAAGCACTGCCGACTGCCACACCGATGCGGCGCGAGCCGACATCGAAGCCGAGCACCGTGCCGTCACGGCGGATCGCCGGCGCAGGTGCGTCGCTCATGCGCGGCCGCTGTGGCTGGCGATGTGCATCATGTCGACGCCGATGCGTCCCGCGGCCGCCTGCCAGCGCGCATCGAGGGGCGTTTCGAAAATCAGCTGCGCATCAGACGGCACGGTCAGCCAGCTGTGCTGGGTGAGTTCGCGCTCCAACTGGCCCTTGCCCCAGCCGGCGCAGCCCAGCGCGACGGTCGCGTGCTCCGGACCGTCGCCGGCCGCCATCGCTTCGAGCACGTCGCGAGACGTGGTCACATGCAGCCCCTCGCCGATCGCCAGGCTCGAATCCCAGCCGCCCTCGCCGTCATGCAGCACGAATCCGCGCTCGGGATGCACGGGCCCGCCCGCGAGTACGCGGTGGTCACGCAGACGCTCGTCGCGCAGCAGGATGTTCATCTGGTCGAGCAGATCGCCGAAGGTGTATTCCGAGGGCCGGTTGATGACCACACCCATCGCACCGTCCGCATCGTGCTGGCAGATCAGCGCGACGGTCCGTGCGAAATTGGGATCCCGGAGCGCAGGCAGCGCGACCAGCATCTGATTGGCGAAGAACGACATGCGCGCATTCTAGCCAACCGGCTGTCGGCGAACCGGCCAGGCGCCTTCGCATGTCCCCACCGGGACTGAACGGCGGAACGGCTGTCGCCGCCCCCGCCGCCGTGGTTCAGAGGCCGAACTGGAGCTCGTCGGGCGTGGCCACCCGCACGCCGACCACCTCCACGTCCGCGCGCAGCAGGCGCCCGGCCAGCGGGTTGTTGCCGTCGACGGTGATCTGGCTGTCGTCCAGCGCGGTCACGATGACGTCCAACGACCCCTTCTCGGTCTGCGCGCGCAGCTTCTCGCCGACCGCGGGTGTGGTGCTGCCGCTGAACATCGTGCGCGGCAGGGTCTGCACGAGGCTGTCGTGGCGCGGACCGAATCCGCGCTCGGGCGGGATGTCGACCGTGAACGTCTCGCCGGCCTTTCGGCCTTCGAGCGCCTCTTCCAGCCCGGCGATGATCGAGCCGTTGCCGTGCATGTAGACCAGCGGATCGTGGCCGCGGGTGGTGGTGATGCGCTGGCCGCTGTCGTCGGACAGGGTGAAGTGCACGGTGGCAACGCGGCGGTGGGCGATTTCCATCGACGGATCCGGCAAGGGCGACGGCGCATGGTGACGTGCGTGACGTGAAAGCCGCAACCGGGGTCGCGCCGGATGGCGGGCCCCGCCCGCGCGGCCTATGCTGCGTGGATGAGCGGCTATTGCGACATCGCCCCGGGCCATCCGGTCCACGGCCCCTACCACGACACCGAGTACGGCATTCCGCAGCGCGAAGAAGCGGTGCTGTTCGAGCGCCTGCTGCTGGAGATCAACCAGGCCGGCCTGAGCTGGGAAACCATCCTGCGCAAGCGCGATGGATTCCGCGCGGCCTACGACGGCTTCGACGTCGACACAGTCGCCGCCTATGGCGAGGCCGATCGCGCGCGCCTGCTCGGCGACGCCTCGATCATCCGCAACCGGCTCAAGGTCGGCGCCGCGATCCACAACGCGCAGGTGATCCAGGGCCTGCGCGACAGCCACGGCGGTTTCGTCGACTGGCTGGACGCACACGCGACCGAGCACGGCGCGCCGCGCGACAAGGCCTCGTGGGTCAAGCTGTTCAAGAAGACCTTCCGCTTCACCGGCGGCGAGATCACCGGCGAGTTCCTGATGAGCCTGGGCTATCTGCCGGGCGCGCATCGACCGGATTGCCCGGTGATGCGGGATATCGAGAAGGCGAAGCGAGCGGCTTCTGGTGCATCGCGCCCGACACGCTGAGCTGTCGCGATGCACGATCACCGTCATCCCGGCGGCGTTCAACAGACGGATGTCCGGTCAAGCCGGGACCCATTTCGGCCAGCCGATGCAAGATCAAGATGGGCCCCAGCGTTCGCTGGGGCGACGCGCGGTGTCCTGCACGCGATTCGATAACGAGTTCCGCACAGCATTCCGGCCGCTTGCGCGGCCGGAACGGGACTGCATCAAGGCGGGGAAACTCAGCCCTTGACCGCTTCCTGGTAGCGACGCTCGACTTCGTTCCAGTCGACGACGTTGTAGAACGCGGCGATGTAGTCGGGACGACGGTTCTGATAGTTCAGGTAGTACGCGTGCTCCCAGACGTCGAGGCCGAGGATCGGGGTGTTGCCCGAGCCGATGCCCTTCATCAGGGGGTTGTCCTGGTTGGCGCTGCTTTCGACCTTCAGCACGCCCGACTTGTCGACCGACAGCCACGCCCAGCCGCTGCCGAAACGGGTCAGCGCAGCCTTGGTGAAGGCTTCCTTGAACGCATCGAAGCCGCCGAGGTCGCTGTCGATGTGCTTGGCGACGTCGCCGACCGGATTGCCGCCGCCCTTGGGCGACATCACCGTCCAGAACAGCGAGTGGTTGGCGTGGCCACCGGCGTTGTTGCGCAGCGGGCCGCGCTTGTCTTCCGGCAGCGCGTCGAGATCGGCGATCAGGTCTTCGGCCGACGTGTCCGCCCACTGCGTGCCTTCCAGCGCGGCGTTGGCGTTGTTGATGTAGGTCTGGTGATGCTTGGTGTGATGGATTTCCATCGTCTTGGCATCGATGTGCGGCTCGAGCGCGTCGTACGCGTAACCCAGCTCGGGGAGGGTGTAGGCCATCAGCGATCTCCTTCGTGAATGAATGCGCCGCATTGTCCCCCGGACGGGGTCAAGTTGGCGACAAGGCGGCGTCACGATACCGCTGCGACGTGACGGTCTGTGGCAACACTGCGTTGCGGGCGCCCATAAGAAAGCAGAACGCCCCGCGGATGCGGGGCGCCTGTCGAGCGTTCGCGATGGAGGCGAACGGTCAGCGGACCTCGGCCACCTCGACGCCGTCGAGACCCTGCGACAGCGTGCGCGCGTCGCCGCCCTGGGCGAGCTTGATGCGCAGACGCACCTCGTTCGCGGAGTCGGCGTAGCGCAGCGCGTCCTCGTAGGAAATCTCGCCGGCCTGGTAGAGCTCGAACAGCGCCTGGTCGAAGGTCTTCATGCCGAGGTTGGTCGACTCCTTCATGACTTCCTTGAGCTTGTGGATCTCGCCTTCGCGGATGTAGTCCTGCACCAGGGGCGTGCCGAGCATGATCTCCATCGCGACACGCCGACCCTTGCCGTCGGGCGTCGGGATCAGCTGCTGCGCGACCACGCCCTTGAGGTTCAGCGACAGGTCCATCAGCAGCTGGTTGCGACGGTCTTCGGGGAAGAAGTTGATGATGCGGTCCATCGCCTGGTTGGCGTTGTTCGCATGCAGCGTGCACAGCACCAGATGGCCGGTTTCGGCGAAGGCGATCGCATGGTCCATGCCTTCGCGCGTGCGCACCTCGCCGATCATGATCACGTCCGGCGCCTGGCGCAGCGTGTTCTTCAGCGCTGCGTCCCAGCTGTCGGTGTCGATGCCGACTTCGCGCTGGGTGATGATGCAGCCCGCGTGCTTGTGCACGAACTCGATCGGGTCCTCGATCGTGATGATGTGGCCGGTCGAGTTCTGGTTGCGGTAGCCGATCATCGCCGCGAGCGACGTCGACTTGCCGGTACCGGTCGCACCGACGAAGATCACGATGCCGCGCTTGGTCATCGCCAGCGTCTTGATGATCGGCGGCAGGTTGAGCTCTTCCACGCTCGGGATGTGCGTCTCGATCCGGCGCAGCACCATGCCGACCTGGTTGCGCTGGTAGAAGCACGAGATGCGGAAGCGGCCGACGCCCGAGACGCCGATCGCGAAGTTGCACTCGTGGGTCTTCTCGAATTCCTCGCGCTGCGGCGGGGTCATCACGTTGAGCACCAGATCGCGCGCCTGCTGTGGCGTCAGCGGGTTCTGGGTAATCGGCGAGATCTTGCCGTGCACCTTGATCGACGGCGGCATGCCGGCGGTGATGAACAGATCCGAGGCCTTCTGATGGGCCATCAGCTTAAGGAACGAGGTGAAGTCGATGCTGCTCATGTCGAACTCCGTAAGACGTGAGGCGTAAGGCGTGAAACGTCAGGGCGGCGCGGGGAGTGCCGGAGGCGACGACTGACGTCCTACCTCCTCACGACTCACGCCTCACTCGAACAGACGCTTGTCCTTGGCGTATTCCTTGGCGGCCGGACGCGTGATCAGGCCGCGCTTGACCAGATCCTGCAGGTGCTGGTCGAGCGTCTGCATGCCGTACTGCTGGCCGGTCTGGATGGCCGAGTACATCTGCGCGACCTTGTCTTCGCGGATCAGGTTCCGGATCGCCGGCATGCCGACCATGATTTCCCAGGCCGCGGTCCGGCCCCCGCCGACCTTCTTCAGCAGCGACTGCGAGATCACCGCGCGCAGCGACTCGGACAGCATCGAGCGCACCATCGGCTTCTCGCCCGAGGGGAACACGTCGATGATGCGGTCGATGGTCTTGGCCGCGCTGGAGGTGTGCAGCGTGCCGAACACCAGATGGCCGGTTTCCGCGGCGGTCAGCGCCAGGCGGATGGTTTCCAGATCGCGCAACTCGCCGACCAGGATGTAGTCGGGGTCTTCGCGCAGCGCCGAGCGCAGCGCTTCGTTGAAGCCGTGCGTGTCGCGGTGCACTTCGCGCTGGTTGATCAGGCACTTCTGCGAGGTGTGCACGAACTCGATCGGATCTTCGACCGAGAGGATGTGCGCGTATTCGTTCTTGTTGATGTGGTCGATCATCGCCGCGAGCGTGGTCGACTTGCCCGAGCCGGTCGGGCCGGTCACCAGGATCAGACCCTGCGGCTGGTCGATGAGCTGGCGGAAGATCGGCGGACAGTTCAGGTCTTCGAGGGTCAGCACTTCCGACGGAATCGTCCGGAACACCGCACCGGCGCCGCGGTTCTGGTTGAACGCGTTGACGCGGAAGCGGGCCAGGCCCGGAATCTCGAACGAGAAGTCGACCTCGAGGAACTCTTCGAAGTCGCGACGCTGCTTGTCCGACATGATGTCGTAGATCAGCGCGTGCACCTGCTTGTGCTCGAGCGCGGGGATGTTGATGCGGCGCACGTCGCCGTCGACACGGATCATCGGCGGCAGTCCTGCGGACAGATGCAGGTCCGACGCCTTGTTCTTGACCGAGAACGCCAACAGTTCGGCGATATCCATGCAACACCCCTTGATGATGATCCGCACAGGGCGCGCAGCGAGCCTTCCCGGCTGGCGCCTCCCTGTCCCCGGCGGCAGTATAGACCTGTAAACCCTGCACAAAACCAGCCCGTTCACACCTGCCCGGACACCCGATTCCCGTGACTTCGCTCCCCGCGCGCGCCGCGCTCGACGCCGTGATGTCGCGTCTGACGAACGCGGCCACCGCCGCCGCGCGGCCAGCGCCGCCACGTCTGCTGGCGGTCGGCAAACGCCACCCTGCCGACGCCATCGCCGCGCTCGCCGCCGCGGGCCAACGCGCGTTCGGCGAGAACTACGTGCAGGAAGCCGCGGACAAGATCGGCGCGCTGGCCGGGCTGGGCCTCGAATGGCATCTGATCGGCCACCTCCAGTCGAACAAGGCGAAGCAGGCGGCCGAGCTGTTCGACTGGGTGCAGACCGTCGACCGGACGAAGCTGGTCGACGCGCTGGCCGCGCACCGCCCGGCCGCGCGTGGCGCGCTGAACGTGCTGGTGCAGGTCAACATCGACGACGAGTCGAGCAAGCACGGCTGCGTGCCGTCGGAAGTGCCGGCACTGGTCGCGGCGATCCGCGCGGCGCCGTCGTTGCGCTTGCGCGGACTGATGGCGATTCCTGCCCCGCATGCCGAACCCGAACGCCGCCGCGATGCCTTCGCGCGCATGCGCCGGCTGTTCGACACCGTGGCCGGGCAGGACCCGGCGATCGACACGCTGTCGATGGGCATGAGCGACGACCTGGAACTGGCGATCGCCGAGGGCGCGACGATGGTGCGCGTCGGCTCGGCCCTGTTCGGCGCACGCCCGGCGTCCTGACCGGCGCCGCGCGGGCGGTCGGCTACCATCGACGCGTTCCCGACAGCGAAGCCGCCATGACCGATCTCCACGACACCCCCGCCGCGCCCATCGTCTTCATCGGCGGCGGCAACATGGCGCGCAGCCTGATCGGCGGCCTGGTCGCACGTGGCGGCGATGCCGCATCGGTCCGCGTCGTCGATCCCAACGCCGACAGCCGCGATGCGCTGGCCCGCGATTTCGGTGTGCGCACGTTTGCCGACGCAGCGCAGGCCGTCGACGGCGCCGCGACCTGGGTGCTGGCGACCAAGCCGCAGGTGCTGCGCGGCGTCTGCGAATCGCTGGCCGACGTGGCGCAGGCCACCCGGCCCCTGGTGCTGTCGATCGCCGCCGGCATCACTGCGACCCAGCTCGACCGCTGGCTCGGCGGCGATGTGCCCGTGGTGCGTACGATGCCCAACACCCCCGCCCTGCTCGGCGCCGGCGTGACCGGCCTGTTCGCGAACGCGCGCGTGGACGCTGCCGGACGCGCGCGTGCGCAGGCGCTGCTGGAAAGCGCGGGCGAAACCGTGTGGATCGACGACGAAGCGCGAATGGACGCGGTGACTGCGGTGTCGGGCAGCGGCCCGGCCTACATCTTCCTGCTGGCCGAGGCGATGGAAGAAGCCGCGATCGCCCAGGGCCTGCCTGCAGACGATGCACGCACGCTGGTGCTGCAGACCGTGCTGGGTGCGGCGCGGATGCTGGTCGAGTCCGACGAGGCGCCGGCGGAACTGCGGCGTCGCGTCACCTCGCCCGGCGGCACCACCCAGGCGGCGATCGAGACCTTCGAAGCCGGCGGGTTGCGCACGCTTGTCGGCGAGGCAATCGCCAACGCCGCACGTCGCGGCGGCGAACTGTCGGCCGCCAATGACTGAGATCACGCGCGCGTCGTGCCTCGCCGCGCTCGTGCTGCTGGCGACCGCGTGCGGTCAGACGCCGTCCGAAGACGCGGGCGCGGCAAACGGCGCGCAGAACGCCGCGATGCCCGCGCAGACGATGCTCGGCGATGCCGAAGTGATGGCCAGCGTGGTGCCGGCCGCGCACATGGGCGCCGCGGTCGCCCGGCGCTACGCGATCGAGCCGGCGCGCGACCGGGCCCTGGTGCTGGTCAGCGTGCAGCGCGGCGATGTGTCGGTGCCGGTGCAGATCACCGGCGAGGCGCGCGATCTGCGCGGCGTGCGCCAGACCTTGGCCTTCGATGCCGTGGATCTCGACGGCCGCGTCGAACACGTGGCCGTCGCGCGCGTCAGCGGCCCGGACACGCTGCGTCTCGACCTGCGGATCACCGCCGAGGACGGCGCACGCGCCACCTTGCGCTTCAACCGCGACATCCCGCGCTGACGACGCGCGCGCAGCCGAACAACGTCAGCCGATCAGCTTGAGCCCGACCACCGCGGCCAGCACCAGTGCGACGAAGAACAGCCGCAGCGGCCGCGCCGATTCGCCGTAGCGCAGGATGCCGACGACCACTGCGCCCACCGTGCCGATGCCGACCCAGACCGCGTACGCGATCGCGATCGACATGCCGCTCTTGAGGCCCAGCGACAGCAGGCCGAAGCTCACGCCGAAACACAGGACCAGTCGTGCATAGGCGAGCGCGCTCGGCCGCTGCTTGATCGCGTTCATCGCGATCACGCCGGCCACTTCCGCCAGCCCGGCCGCGAACACGAACAGCCAGCCGGTCACGGCGCTTTCTCCACGTCGGGCGCCGGCGCCAGCGGCGTCACCAGCTTCAGTCCGGCAACGCCGACGATCAGCAAGGCGATCAGCGCGATCTTCGCCGGCTTCACCGGCTCGCCGAACCACACGGTCTCGGCGATCACCGAAGCCGCCGCGCCGAGGCCACAGAACACCGCGTAGACCGAACCGACCGGCAGGAAGCGGATCGCACGCATCAGCAATGCGAAATTCACCGCGATCGCGCCGATCGTCAGCGTCCAGCCCAGCGGCGTGGTCGCGGCCTTGAGCCCGACCACCCAGACCGTCTCGATCAGACCGCCAGCGAACACCAGCGCCCAGTAGCGGCCGGTCCCGCGTCCCGCCGTCGCCATCAGTACGCCACGCTGAAACGCTCGCGCACGTGGGCGGGATGTTCGATCTCGTCGGCGAAGGCGATCGCGTAGTCCTCCATCGAGACCGCACTGTTGCCGTCCGCGTCGACCAGCAGGGCATCGCCGCCGGTGCGGAACGCGCCGGTGCGGGTGCCGGGTTCGAACACCGCACCGGGGGAGACGAACGTCCAGTCGACGTCGTCGGCGCCGCGCAGCGCGTCGAGGAAACGGCGGCCCGCGCCGGCCTCGGCCTTGTAGATCTCCGGGAATTCCGGCGTGTCGATCAGCGCCACACCCGGCGCGACTTCCAGACTGCCGGCGCCGCCGACGACCAGCAGGCGACGCACGCCGGCCTGGCGCACGGCATCGAGGAGCACGTCGGCGGTCGGGCCGCCATCGAAGCGCGTCGCGCTGACCACGACATCGTGGCCTTGGAGCAGTGGCGCGATGGCGTCGGCGCGCGAGGCGTCGGCCGATTGCAGGGTCAGGCCGGCTTGGGCCGGGGTGTCGGCGGTGTTGCGGGCGATGCCGGTGACGCGATGGCCGCGCGCCAGCAGTTCGCTGGCGATACGCGAGCCCGCGCGTCCGGTGATGCCGAGAAGGGCGATGCGCTGCATGGGACTGCACCTGCGGTGTGGGGAGGCGCCATGCTAGGCGCCGCGCCCGGTGCGCGGGGCGACGATGGTGCAACCCACCGTTCCGGGAACCCGGCCGCGATCAGCGCCGGGTCTGCGCCCAGGCCTGCACGATGCGCGCGATCGCAGCCACGCCGTCGGTCAGGGCCGCGGGGCCTGGCTGCAGGATCAGCGGCGATTTGATCTCGTGCAGCTCGCCGTCGCGCACCGCCGGAATCGCGTTCCAGCCCGGCCGCGCGGCGACGCGCTCGGGGCGGAATTTCTTGCCGCACCAGGAGCCGAGAATGATGTCTGGCGCGCGTGCGATCACCGGATCGCCATCGGCGAGGATGCGCGCCTTGGCCAGCGGCTCGATCGACAGTTCCGGGAACACGTCGTCGCCACCGGCAATGCGCACCAGTTCCGCGACCCAGCGGATGCCGGTGATGATCGGTTCGTCCCATTCCTCGAAGTACACGCGCGGGCGCTGCGGCAGGCGCGCGCTCTGCGCCTCGATCTCATCCAGTCCGCGGCGCAGTTCGTCGGCATAGGCATCGGCGCGCGCCGCGCAGCCGACCAGCGCGCCGAGCCGGCGCACGTAATCGACGATGCCGTCGACGCTGCGGTGGTTGCTGATCCACACCTCCACGCCGCGCCGCACCAGCTCGGCGGCGATGTCGGCCTGGATGTCGGAGAAGCCGACGACGAAATCCGGTTCGAGCTTGAGGATCTCATCGATCTTCGCGCTGGTGAACGCGCTGACCTTGGGCTTCTCCTTGCGCGCCTGCGGCGGACGCACGGTGAAACCGCTGATGCCGACGATACGGTCCTGCTCGCCGAGCGCGTACAGGACTTCGGTCGGCTCTTCGGTCAGGCAGACGATGCGGCGCGGGCCAGACATCGGCTCAGCGTCCCGCCAGCGCGGTGGGATCGCCCAGACGCGCGTTGAGCGCGATGGCCTCCGCGGCCAGGCGCGTCGCGACGGCCGCGTCGAGCGCGTCACCCTCGACGAGCGTGAGGGTCGCCATCTCGTACTTGCCGCCGCGCTTGAGCCGGGGCTCGATCTCGCGCAGCCGTGCGCCCCGCCAGATTCCGAACAGCACACGCGCCTCCTCTGCCCGGATCAGCAGCACGGGACCGCCGTGCAGATAAACGGGATGCCCCCATTTGATGCGTTCTTCCAACGGTCCGGCAGCGCGCACCGCGTCGCGCAGCATCTCGACCTGCGTCCGTCTCCAGCCGTCGAGCGCGGCGACGTAGGCATCGGGCGACACGGCGGCGACCACGGATTTCATGGGGCGCGTGATCTCACGGATACAGCATCCGCTTGCGGCAATCGCCGGCGCAGTCGCATTCGTATAGCCAGCGCTCGTGCAGCCGGTACTCGGCGCCGTACCAGAACTCCACGCGATCCGGTCGCACGCGCAGGCCCGACCAGCGCGGCGGACGCGGCACGTCGCGGCCTTCGAATTCAAGTTCGAGATCGGCCAGCCGCTGCTCGAAGGTCTCGCGCGTGTCGAGCACCTCGGACTGTTTCGACGCCCAGGCGCCCAGCTGGCTGCCGCGCGGACGCGAGGCGAAATACGCATCGGCCTCGTCGTCGGCGACGATCACCACCGGCCCTTCGATCCGCACCTGCACGCCCTTGCGCACGCGCGGCCAGTGGAACAGAAGCGCGGCGTGCGGGTTCTCCTGCAACTCGCGGCCCTTGCGGCCGTCGAGATGCGTATAGAAAACGAAACCCCGCTCGTCCCAGGCCTTCAGCAGCACGGTGCGCGCCGACGGCCGGCCGTCGAGGGCGGCAGTGGCGACGGTCATCGCGGTGCGATCGGGTTCGCCGGCGCCCTGCGCTTCGTCGAACAGGGTGGCGAAGGTGTCGAGGGCTTCGGACAGCAGGGTCGTGGTGGCGGTGTGCATGCCTCGATGATCGCCGCTCGAGCACTGCGATGTCGAACCGCGGCGCAGCACGCGCGCAGGCCGCGCTATCGTGCCCCGATGCACGCTACGTCCTCCTCGCCCTGGCCCGACGCCCTCGTCGACATCCTGCTCACCGGCCTGCAGCCCGGTGGCGCGCCGCGCGTGCTGGGCATCAGTGGTCTGCAGGGCACCGGCAAATCCACCCTCGCCGCCCAGGTCGTCCGCTCCGCCGACGCACGTGGGCTGCGCGCCGCCGTGCTCTCGCTCGACGATTTGTATCTGGATCGCGACGCCCGCCAGGCGCTCGCCCGCGAGGTGCATCCGCTGCTCGCGACCCGCGGCCCGCCCGGCACCCACGAAGTCGCACTGGGACTCGCCGCATTCGACGCCGTGCGCGCCGGCACCCCGACCCGCCTGCCGCGCTTCGACAAACTCGGCGACCGCCGCGTGCCGGAAACAGGCTGGCCGACGGTCCAGGGCCTCGACCTGCTGCTGTTCGAAGGTTGGTGCATCGGCACCCCGGCCGAACCCGCGAGCGCGCTCGTCGAGCCGGTCAACACCCTGGAACACGACGAAGACCCCACCGGCACCTGGCGCCGCTGGTGCAACACCGCCCTCGCCCGCGACTACCCCGCTCTGTGGGCCGGCCTTGATCGCTTGCTGTTCCTGCAACCGCCCGGCTTCGAGGTCGTCTTCGACTGGCGCCTGCAGCAGGAACAGGCGCTGCAGGTGGCCGAGCCGGGGCGTGGTGGCATGGACGCGGCCGGCGTTGCCCGGTTCGTGCAGCACTACGAGCGGGTGAGCCGCCAGGCCTTGCGGACGTTGCCGGGTCTGGCGGATGTGGTGGTGACGCTCGATGCCGAGCGGGGAATTGTTCCGGCGGGGTGATCTCGCGGCTGGCTCGCGCTCTGCCACGGACACAATCTCCGCTCCCGTGGATTTGCCATGCGGCTGCTGAGGCCGTTGCCGTTGTGTTGGCCGTTGCCGTTGCTAAATCGAAACGCGAACGTGCACGCCCCAATCCGGAGGGCGCCGCCCATGGATGGGCGGCGTTTTCCGACCGAGGCAGGATGCCGAGTCGGAAAATCCCCGTGCACACAAAGCCGCGGGCTGTGGACGTGTCGGGGAGACGTTTTTCTTTGGTTCCGTTTCTTTTGGCGTCAACCAAAAGAAATGAACTCGGCCGCGTCAGCGGACGAAAGCGTTGGATTTCCGCTTTACGCTGCAACGAGAAGCAACAGCAACGCTTCCACTCGCCTTACGGCAAGCGGGTTCGTTTCTTCTGCTGGCCCCACGCACGCAATGCGAACGGCGAAGCCAGCCCCGAAGGGGCAAGCATCGAAGATGCGAGTCAAAGAAGCGGAACCAAAGGAAAGGGGCCAGCCCCGATCACAGCGTCATGGCGCCTTATTCGTTCCGGGATTCTTCGACTCGCCATCCCGGCTCGGTCGAAAAACGCCGCCCATCCATGTGCGACGCCCTCCGGGTCTGGGCACAGCCGCAAGGCATCCGGTTTCAAGAAACCCGGAGCAAACTCGATGCGCGCCAAAACTTGCGCCTGCAACGTTCGGCGCCTCCCGCCCCCACTGCTAGCATGCAGCCATGCACCCCGCCCCTAACCTCGTGCTCGTCGGTCCGATGGGCGCCGGCAAGTCCTCGATCGGCCGTCGCCTCGCGGCGCGGTTCGGCGTGGTGTTCGTCGATGTCGATCACGAGATCGAGGTCCGCACCGGTGCGCGGATCGCGACTATCTTCGAGTGCGAAGGTGAAGCCGGCTTCCGCGCACGCGAGCGGGCGACCCTGGTCGAGATCCTCGCCGGCAGCGGCCAGGTGATCGCCACCGGCGGCGGCGCGGTGCTCGATCCCGCCAACCGCGCCCTGTTGCGTTCGCGCGGCTTCGTCGTGCACATGCATGCCGATGTCGACGCCCAGCTCGCGCGGCTGGCGCGCGATCGCACGCGGCCGCTGCTCGCGGGCGACGACCGCACCGAAGTTCTGCAGCGCCTCGCCATCGAACGCGCGCCGCTGTACGCCGATGCCGCGCACCTGCGCTTCGACACCGGACCGCACGCCTGCAATGAGGCCGCTGCCCAGCTCGGCCATCTGGTCGAGGCGCACTGGCATCCGCCGGCAGGCAGCGTCGAAACAGTCATTACCGACGCCGCCGCCGACGTGGCCTCGTCGCACGCGTCATGAGCCGCGTCGCGAGCCGCGCGCCGGCCACATCCCCCACCCGTATCCGGATCGCATGACCACCAGTGCCCGAGAGGTCGCCGTCGCCGGCGACACGCCCTACACCATCCATATCGGCCCGTCCCTGCTCGCCGACGGCACGCTGCTGGCGCGCAGCGTGCGCGGGCGCGATGCGATGCTCGTCAGCGATGCGCACGTCGCGCCGCTGTACGCAGATCGCGTTGCCGCGGCGTTGCAGGCCGCACGGCCGGATCTGCGCATCCACCGGCACGTGCTGCCGCCGGGCGAAGCGGCCAAGACGCTCGCGCATTTCGCGCAAGTCACCACCGCGCTCGCCGATGCGCGCATGCGCCGCGATGCGACGCTGTTCGCACTCGGCGGCGGCGTGATCGGCGATCTCGCCGGCTTTGCCGCGGCCTGCTGGATGCGCGGCATCGACTGCGTGCAGCTGCCGACCACGCTGCTGGCGATGGTGGACTCGTCGGTCGGCGGCAAGACCGCAGTCGACCTGCCGCAAGGCAAGAACCTCGTTGGCGCCTTCCACCCGCCGCGTGCGGTGATCGCCGATACCGCCGCGCTGCGCACATTGCCGCCCCGTGAACTACGCGCCGGCCTGGCCGAAGTGGTGAAGTACGGCGCGCTGGGCGATGCGGACTTCCTCGACTGGCTCGACGACCATGCCGACGCGCTGCTGGCGATGGACGACGCCGCGCTGGCCGAGGCCATCGCACGCAGCTGCACGCACAAGGCGGCGATCGTCGCGCGCGACCCGTTCGAACATGGCGAACGCGCCCTGCTCAATCTCGGCCACACCTTCGGTCATGCGATCGAGACCGAGCAGGGCTATGGTGGCCTCAATCACGGCGAGGCGGTCGCGGTCGGCATGGTGCTGGCGGCGCGCTTGTCGGAAGCGCTGGGTCTGGCGCCGGCAGCGGACACACAGCGCTTGCGCGATCTGCTGGTGCGCCTGCAACTGCCGGTCGACGTGCCGGCCGGACTCGATGCCGAGCGCCTGCTCGCGCACATGCGCCTGGATAAGAAGGCGGTCGCCGGTGGCCTGCGCTTCATCGTCTGGCGCGGCGCCGGGCGCGCGGAAGTACTGGGCGATGTGCCCGAATCGGCCGTGCTGTCGGTCCTGCAAAAGGCCTGAACACGGCACGCCGTACAATCGGCACCATGCGCCTGTTCCTGCAGCAGCACCCCGACGGCCACGAATCCCCGCGATTCGTGCAGCTGACCCTGCAGCCCGATCTGCTGGGCGGCTGGGTGCTGTTGCGCGAGACCGGCCAAGTCGGCGGCCGCAGCACCTTGCGGCGCGACCAGTTCCTCGACCAGCCCAGCGCGATCAAGGCGCTCGAAGCCGCGCGTGATGCGCAGCTCAAGCGCGGCTTCCAGTTGATGTTCGCCCGCGGCAGCGACGCGCCGGCCTGACCGCGCGACCACCGCCTCCACCAGGAAATTCCAGTCCCGATGTCCGCCGTCCTGAAGAACGACCGTTTCCTCCGCGCGCTTCGCCGCGAACCCGTCGACCGCACGCCCGTATGGCTGATGCGCCAGGCCGGCCGTTACCTGCCCGAGTACCGCGCATCGCGCAAGGCCGCCGGCAGCTTCCTGGCGATGGCGAAGAATCCCGACCTCGCCTGCGAAGTCACGCTTCAGCCGCTGGCGCGCTTCGATCTCGACGCGGCGATCCTGTTCTCCGACATCCTGACCATTCCCGATGCGATGGGTCTGGACCTGTATTTCGTCGAAGGCGAAGGCCCGAAGTTCCGCCACCCGGTGCGTGACGCGGCCAGCATCGCGAAGCTCGGCGTGCCGGACATGGAAACGGACCTGCGTTACGTGATGGACGCGGTGCGCACGATCCGCCGTGAACTCGACGGCCGCGTGCCGCTGATCGGCTTCTCCGGCAGCCCGTGGACGCTCGCCTGCTACATGGTCGAAGGCGGCGGCAGCAAGGATTTCGCCCGCATCAAGGCGATGGCGCTCAATGATCCGAAGGCGCTGCACGCATTGCTGTCGGTCAACACCGATGCGGTGATCGCCTATCTCGCCGCGCAGCGCGCGGCCGGTGCGCAGGCGCTGCAGGTGTTCGACACCTGGGGCGGCGTGCTGTCGCCGGCGATGTACCGCGAGTTCTCATTGCCGTACCTGACCCGCATCGCGCAGGAACTGCAGCGTGGCGACGGCGCCGGGCGCACGCCGCTGATCCTGTTCGGCAAGGGCAACGCCGCGTATCTCGACGAGCTCTCGCGCTCCGGCGCCGAAGGCGTCGGCGTCGACTGGCTGATCGAACTGGGCGACGCCGCGCGTCGCACGGAAGGCCGCGTCGTCCTGCAGGGCAACCTCGATCCGACCACGCTCTACGGCGCGCCCGACGCGATCCGCGCACAAGTTCGCCACGCGCTCGACAGCTACCGCGACGGCAACAACGGCTCGCGCGACGGCCACATCTTCAACCTCGGCCACGGCATGTCGCCGGATATGAATCCCGACCACGTCGGCGTGCTGGTCGACGAAGTGCACGCGTACAGCGCGCGCTGATTCCTGCGAGTGCGACGTGTGTTTCCTTCCCCCTCCGGGGGAAGGTGCCCGGAGGGCGGATGAGGGCGCTTTTGACGGCTGCGCGCCGCCCTGCCCTCACCTGAAGCGCTGTGCGCGTCGACCTCTCCCGAAGGGAGAGGTGCTCAAGTTCCGCGAGCGGACTGAATCACCTGTGCGTGCTTTGCGTCAGACCCCTTCCGTCGGCGCCGACAACCGCTTCTGCACATCGTCGCGCAGGCGCGCGAGTTCGCCTTCGGCTTCGCGGCGCTGCTGCATGCCGTCGCGATGGATGCTGCGGACTTCCTCGACCGTCTGGATCAGCTGCTCGTGCACGTGGCGCAGCGTGCCGATGTCGATGACGGCGCGCTGGTTGGCCTCGGCGGTCTCGACCGAGGTCTGACGCAGCAGATCGGCATTGCTGCGCATCAGTTCATTGGTGGCGTCGTCGATCGCGTTCGACAGTTCAACCGCGTTCTTCTGCTCGCCCAGCGACAGCTGGATGGCGAACTGGCGCTTCCACGACGGAATCGTGATGTTGCGGACGGTGTTGAACTTCTCCACCAGCTGGATCGCATTGGCCTGGATCAGGCGGATCATCGGCAGCGACTGGTCGGCAGCGTGCTGCATCACCAGCAGGTCGCCGACGCGCTTGTCGAGCAGGCGGACCGCGTTCTCGATCTCGGCGCGGCGCGTGCGCGACTGCGGATCTTCCGCACCGGCCAGCGTCGCCTGTTCGGCGGCCAGGCTCGCCAGCCGCTCGCGGCCCGCGATCACGTGCACGCCCAGCGCGCGGCGTTCGTCGAGCACCACGTCGTGCATGCGGTCGAAGTCGGTGATACGGCGCGTCAGCAAATCCTGCTGGCGGCCGACATCGCCCATCAGCCGCTCGATCTGCTGGTTGGTGTTGCTGAACTTCTGCACCAGCTCGTCGCGGCCGGAGCGCATCCTGTCGATCAGGCGTCCGAGCACCGGCACCTTGGAGCGACCGGCGAAGCTGCCCAGATCGAGCGCGCGCGCGATCCGCACGACTTCGCCCAGCTTGTCGCCGGTCGCGTCGAGATCGCTGTTGCGCACCTGGTCGAGCAGCTGGCTGGAGAACGCCGCGGTCTTGCTCGCCGCGTCGCGGCCGAACACGTGCAGGTTGCCGGGCGTGATGTCCGCGAGGCTGCGGCCGACGACCTCGATGTCGGCGCGGTCGGCGGGCACCAGGCCCAGCGACTGCAGCGCGGCATCGTCGGTCACCGGCGTCGCCGACGGCACGTGCGTGGGATAGGCGGTGTCCTGGGTCATGCGTCGATCTCCTTGGGCCTGGCGGCGCGATCGGGCGCGCGTCGGGCGAGTGTAGCGGTCATGGCATCGAGTGCATGGGCGACGTCGACTTCGATGTCGGCCGCAGTCACCGCCTGCGCGGCGCCTTGGACAGCGCGTTCACCGACCGCGCGTTGCCGCCACAACGGCAGCAGCACATCGCGGACGTTGCGGTAGTGCGCGAGCACGGCCTCGTGCTGCTCGGCGATCAGCTGCAGTTGCCGCGCCGACAACGCATGCGTCGCGCGCACGGTGTCGAGGTGCTGCGCGCGGCGCAGCCGCAGATCCTGATGGACCTCGTCCTCGGCACTGCCGGCGCGCACTGCAGCCGCGGCCCGGTCCAGCCGGTCGAGTGCAGGTGCCGATGCCGCCAGACGCGCGCGATGCGCCGCGATATCGGCGCGCAGGGCTGCGGCGGCGCGGTCGGCGTCGATCAGCAACACGCCCATGCGTGCGCCGAGCGCTTCCGCTTCGTGCTGGTCGATGACGTCACGACCGGTCAGGCGCGCGAACAGACCGGCACGCGGCCGGCCACGCGATGGAAGCGCGGCGCGCATCGCGATGTGCAGATCACGCAGACGCGCGACCAACGCGGCCGCCGGCGCGGCATCGAGCGTGTCCGCAATATCGATGGCGGCCAGCTCGGCGATGACTGCATCGCCGTAGGCCGAGATGCCGGCCGCATCGACGGGCACCGCGTCGATGTCGTCACCGGTCGACATCAGGCCTGCGCGTCCGGGTCGGATTCGGCTGCGCCGAGGCGATCGAGTGCGGCATCGAGACGCCGCTCGGCCGGGGTACGCTCACGGCGGCGCGCAGGCGTTCTGCTGTCGAGTGTCGTGCCGCGTGTACGCAGCCACTGCGCCAGTTCCGCAAGCGCAGCATTGAGTGCGGCCTGTCCGGCGACCGACTGGCCGAGCTGCGCGAGCAGCGGACCTGCCGTTTCACGCAGCGCCGTCTGCAGTTCGCCTGCAACGGCCCGTGCCGTGTCGTCTGGCCCGACCACTGGTGCCGGCTCGACAGGCGTCGGTGCCACCGGCGCGCGCAGCCCGTGCAGCGCGGCCAGCAACTGGTCCCACGGCGCAGGTGCGACTGGCGCGTCGCTGCCCTGACCCATCGACTGCAGGCCCGCGGCGATATCGGCCAGCTGCGCAACGACGCGCGCGCCGGTGTCGGCGTCGTCACCGCCCATCGCCTTGTCGCGCATGAAGTCGCGCTTGATCTGGGTCCAGCGGGCAGCGGCGGTCTCGTCGAGCTTTCCGCGCAACTCGGCCAGCTTGAGCAGGTTCTCTTCGGCGCCGGTGGTCAGCAGTTGCGACTCGCCCATGTAGTGGTCGTCGAGCAGCTGCTCGAGCTCGGCGGCGTTCATCACTGGCGAGATCTTCTCGGCCAGCTTGTTCATGTTGCGGTAGCTGCCCTGCAGCCGGAACGCCGGCTCGGTGCGGTAGCGGTCGGCCTGCGCGGCGCTGGCGATGTACTGCTGGTTGACGCGATAGACGATCTCGCTGACCTGCAGCAGCCGCTGCAACGTCGCGGTGAGTTCGTTGACCTCGGCGCCGCTGTAGGCGTGCGACAGGTCATTGGTCGAAACGTCCTTGCCGGCGGCGCGCTCGGCCAGCAGATAGAGATCCGCCATGTCGCGCGTCGCCAGCGGTGCGAGCACCGGATTGGAGGTCAGGCTGTTCTCGATGTAGCTGAGCTTGAAGGCGTCCTCCATTCCACCGAGCACGTCGCCGAGGTTGTAGATGTCGGCGCGGTTGGCCAGCATGTCCGGAATCTTGAACACCTCGCCGGACTCGGTATACGGGTTGCCGGCCATGACCACGCAGAACTTCTTACCGCGCATGTCGTAGGTCTTGGTGCGGCCTTTCCACACGCCTTCGATGCGCCGCGTGCCGTCGCACAGCGAGATGAACTTCTGCAGGAACTCGGGATGCGTGTGCTGGATGTCGTCGACATACAGCATCGTGTTGCTGCCCATTTCCAGCGCCAGGTTGAGCTTCTCCAGTTCCTGGCGCGAGGTCGCGTCGGGCGCCTGCGCCGGATCGATCGAGCGCACCTCGTGACCGAGCGCCGGGCCGTTGATCTTCATGAAGACCAGACCCAGGCGGCTGGCGACGTATTCCATCAGCGTCGTCTTGCCGTAGCCGGGCGGTGAGATCAGCATCAGCAGGCCCATCAGGTCGCTGCGCTTGTGTTCGCCGACCGTGCCCATCTGTTTGGCGAGGTTGTCGCCGATCAAGGGCAGATAGACCTCGTTGATCAGCTTGTTGCGCACGAACGAGGTCAGCGGTCGCGCCTTGAACTCCGACAGGCGCAGTGCATCGCGCTCGCGTGCCGCGATGCGCTGGCGCACGCTCTGGTAGCGGTGGAAGGCCGGCACGAACTGCAGGCGGTGCCTGTCGAAACGCTGCAGGAAGCCGTCGAGCGACAGACGCAGGCGGCCTGCGTGCACGCGCGGATGCTCGCCGAGCAGACCGTCGACATCGGTGATCAGCGTGACCTCGCGCACCGCGTGCGGCAGCGTCTCGGCGGCGAGCAGCAGCACGATCGCCTCGGGCACGTATCCGGCGAGCGCAGCGTGCGTTTCGCTGGCACCGAGCGCGCCGAGCCATTGCGCCGCCAGCGACCAGCGCTGTGCAAGCGCGACGCCGGCATCGGCCAGCGCCCGCTCGACATCATTCCTCAGGCCGGCGTTGTCCAGCGCCTTGCGCAACGCCTCGCGCAGATCGCGCGCGTAATGGCTGATGCCGAACGTCGGTACCCCTTCGCGGAGTTCCTCGAACAGATAATCAGCCGCGACCGGCGCGAGCACGACGTCGAACGGCAATGCCGCTGCGTCGATGAAGGCCGCGAGCGCGTCGGCGATCTCGACGCGCAGCGCATCGACGCCCGCATCGGAGGCGAAGAGCTGGCGGATCGCGCGCGCCCCTGCGCTGCGCTCGGGCCACTGGTCGGCAGCGGAGCCGTCGCGACCGAAGGCCCAGAACGCCATCGCCAGCGCACGCGCGGCCGGCGGCTTCGCCAACGGACCTGCCTGGGCGTGCAGCGGCAGCAATGCGCGCAGGATCAGCGCGGCGTCGTGGTCGTGGATGCCCTTCTCGTAGCCTTCGCGATAGCGCGGCGCGGCGAATGCGCGCACGCTGCGCTCCAGTGCTTCGGGCTCGGGCAGCTCGCGCTGCAGCCGGTCGAGATCGAGGCCTTCCCGGCCCTCGATCGCGGCCTGCAGGACCAGACCGGCGAGATACTCGGCGCGGGTGATGTCCGGCGATTCGGAATCGAGCGTCACCTGCCAGTAGTCGCGCAGCGTCTCGAGTTCGGGATCCTCGATCGGCGCGTAGAAATCGGTGCCGGTGAGGTGGATCGACAAACCGTCGCCACGCGGCAGGATCGTCAGGTCCAGCGGCTGCGTGTTGACGCTGAAGCGATGCCTGGGCCCGAGCCGGATCACCTGGCCGCCGCCCTCGAACAGATCGCTGCGGTCGCGCAGGCTGCGTACTGATTGGTCGCGCACAGCCTTCAGGCGCGCTTCGACGTCGTCGGCCTTGACCGTGTCGCGGTAGTCGCGCAGGCGCGTGGCGAGCTCGCGCAGTTTGAGGATCAGCGGATCGCCGGCGAAGAAGGCGTTGAGTTCGTCGGCGGTCTCGAAGCGCTCGGTGCGCCGCGGCAGGCCGTCGAGGATGCGCGCGGCGGCATCGAACACCGCCTGCGCCTTGCGCTGGCGCGCATCGAGCAGCGACTGCTTGTGCGATTCGAACGTGTCCAGCAGTTCCTCGCGCTTGGCGAGGATGTCGCCGAGAAACTGCTCGTGCTCGCCGAACTGGCTCTCCAGCTCCTCGAGCTGGACCATCAGCCGCGACAGTTGCTCGTCGGCGCGCTCGGGATCGGTGGCCAGCGCCAGCGCGCCCGCGATCGCCTGGCCGAACAGCGCGAACTGCGCACCGAACTGCGCGACGGCCTCGGCCGAGCCGAGCGTGCGGCGACGCTGGTCGGCGCGTGTGCGGGTCTGGTTGAGCCGCGCGTACAGACCGGAGATCGCGTCGACGACCCGCGTGCGTTCGGTCGCGTCATCGACCTTCAGCGTCGCCATCAGCTCCGACAGCATGTCCAGATCGCCGGACAGTGCCTGCATCTCGGCGATCGAGGCGGCGAGCGCCTTTGCGGTGGTCGCCGCTTGTGCTTCGGTGTCGAGCACCTGCAGGCGCTCGGACACCGGCTGCAGCGCGCGCTCGCCGGCGAGGAAGGTGCCGGTCGCGGCGCCGACCGTGTCCTGCGCGGCCTGCAGCGCTTCGCCCATCGCGTCGATGGCGCCGGTGTCGACGTAACGCAGCTCGCGGATGGTCAGCAGATGGCCGCGCTGCTTCGAGATCTCGTTCAGCGCCTCGACGAACTCTTCGATGCGGTTCCAGCTCTCCGGCTGCAGACGACCCAGCAATGCGCGATGCGCAGTCCCGGCCTCACGCATCGCGGCATCGGACTGGCGGCGGATGCCTTCGACCTTTTCATACTCGTCGAGCACCGACTCGCCGGTCGCGGCGATCTCGTGCAGCAGCGCGCCCGCGCCTTCGCTGTCGGCATCTTCAAGCCAGTGATGGGCGTCGAACATGCGGCGGGTGTCGTGCACGAGCAGCTGGTACCGCTGCAAGGACACATCGCGACCGTCGATGGTGCGCGCGAGATCGAGCAGGTTGGAAATGCCGCGCACCAGCTCCGGATTGCCGATCCGCCCCATGAAGCTGTTGCCCACCGGCACGTGCGCGGCGAATTCGTCGCTGGTGAACGGCGTCTGCCAGACCTGCATCGGATGCACGCGCGTGGGCGCATCGCCCTCGGCATGGAACAGCACCATGCGGCCGTCGTGCAGCAGCGCATAGCCGTGTCCGAACACCGGGTTCTGCAGTGCGCGCTGGATGGTGTTGTAGACGAACAACGCCGACCGCCCCGCCGCACGGTCGTAGAAGATGTACATCACGTCTTCGCCGTTCGGCGAGCGGATCGCGCGCTTGAACTGCATGCCGTCCATCTGCGCGTCGAACGCGCGATGGTCACCGTTCTGCAGGTAGTAGCCGCCGGGGAAGATGATGCCGTGGTCTTCGGGCAGTTGGACGCAGGCCTGCACGATGGCGTCGTTGCGGACGATCTTCCCGGTGATGGTGTTGTAGATCAGCCCGCGCCACTGCTGCTCGCGGTAGGGCAGCACCTTCAGCAGGATCAGCGTGCCGACTTTCGCGAAATCGAAGGTCGCATCGTCGATCGACTGGGTGCGGTCGTCGACCGGCTCGCTGTAGATGCCGGCGCCGGTTTCGGTGTTGTTCTCTACCTTGACCGTAAGATCGCCGCCCGTGGTCTCGACGAACAGCGTGTCGAGGATGTCCAGATGCGGGTGGCGGCCATCGACCGCGAGTTCGCGAGTGGCGCGGGTCCATTCGAAATCGAACGGCGGCGGCAGCGCGATGTCGCGTTCGCCGCGGGAATCGAGATAGCTCAGTTCGCCGGTGTTCGTGATCGACCAGCGGAACACGCGCACGTCGGTGCTACGCTCGCCGATCTGGAATGCGGCCAGCAGCCGGCCCTCGCGGACGATGAGCTGCAGCAGCCGTGCATGCTTGTAGTAGGCGTAGAGCTCGGTGAAATCGTGGACGAAACCGGGCTGCGCCAGGAACGTGCCGGCAGGGTCGACCGGCACCACGTCGTAGCCGCCATCGCCCTCCACCAGGCGATAGAGGCCGAACACGTCCTCGATCCGGGTCTTGCTCTTGAGCCCGATGTAGACGTTGTAACCGAACAGCACCTGGTCGCCGGGAATCTGCACGATGTCGCGACCGACGCAGTTGTTCTCGGTGCGGATGCGGAAACGCCCGATCACCTCCATGCGGCTGTCGCCGAACTCGGCGAGGCGGCGCGTGTTGAGCGATTCGGCGAGCGTGCGCAGGCGCGTGCCCTGTTCAACCAGGCGCCGGCGCAGCACCTCGTAAGCACCGCCGCGGGCGACGGCCTGATCGATATGAGTGTCTTCGGGCGACGCCGTCGCGGCGTCCTGGGGCTGTTCGGTCATCGGCTCACGATCCGGGCTGGCGCGGGCGCGCCGTCAAGGCGCGCCCAGCGTTCGAGATGGCGACCTGGGCCGCGTGCGGGTTCAGGCGGGATCGCCCTCGACGACGCGAGCCGCCGGTGCACTGCCGCTGCGCGCAGCGGGCAGCGATCCACTGGACACCCCCAGATAGCGCTGCAGCAGATCCTGCAGGATCGGGCTCTTCTCGGTCAGGCCCTCGATGGAGCGCCCCAGCGAAACGGCCTTGACCACGTTCTCGAACATGCCGCCGTCGCCACCGATCAGATCGATGTCGGCATTGCGCAGCGCGGTCGCGATGACCTCGGCATTCTCCTTCGATACTTCCTTGCCGGCTTCGAATGCCGCCAATGCCTGCTTGAGGCTGGTGTCGAGGGTCATACGGAACTCCTCGTGCCCGCGCGCGGTGTCGCTGAGCGCGTCGATCGCACCGAACTTCTTGGTCAGGCCTTCGGCCTCGGCGAAGAGCTTCTTCTCGATGACGCTGGCCTCGGCCAGGCCCAGCGATTCGGTCGCCGTTGCCCTGGCGCGGCCCATCTGCTCCTCGCCCTGCGCGCGTGCGGCCAGCTGCTCGGCCAGCACCTTGGCCTCGGCGGCGCCCTGCTTGAGGTTGGCATCGGCCATCGCATCGACCACGCGGGCCTCGGCGATACCGACCTTCTCGATCGCCGACGCACCCGCTTCCTTGACCTGCGCCTCGGCGAGACCCGGCGCGGCGCGCTCGGCCTGCACGCCTTCGGCGAGCAGCTTCTTGGCCTCGGCCTGCTTGCCGGACGCATCGAACTCGGCCTGCGCCAGCGTGGTGATCTCGACCGCGCGGTGACGGGCCGCAGTCTCGCGGGCCTCGGCTTCTTTGACCTGGCGCACCAGCGATTCCTGCGCCTTGGCTTCGGCATCGAGGATGGTGACCTGCTTCAGGCGATCGGCCTCGGAGACTTCGCGCAGTTCCTTGATGCGTTCTTCTTCGGCCGCGACGGTACGGTCGATCGAGATGCGCTCGCGGGTGATGTTGGCGACGTCCATGCGGCCCTGCTCGACCACCTTGTCGCGCTCCACGCCCTGCAGCTGCACTTCGCGATCGGTCGTCACCTGCTCGAGCTTGCGCGCGCGCTCCACGCGCTCGGCCTCGATGGCGACGGCACGCTGGCGGTTCTGGGTGGCGACTTCGACTTCGCGCAGGCGGTTCTCCTCGCGGATGTCGATCAGCTGCTGCGCCTCGATGCGCGCGTTCTCCGACAGCTGGCGCTGTTCTTCCTGCACCTTCTGCGTCTCGGCGGTCTCGCGGGCCTGGATGGTTTCGATCTCGCGCTTCTGCCGCGCCTCGGCCTCGGCCTGCTGGCGTTCCAGGGCGAGCGTGGCTTCGCGGGTCTCGACGTTCTTCTTGGTGATCGCCAGGCGCTCGTTCTGCTCGAGCTCGTTGGTGACCACGTTCTGCGACGCGGTCAGCTCGGTGATCTTGCGGATGCCTTCGGCGTCGAGGATGTTGTGCGGATCGAGCACGTTCTTCGGTGTCTGCTCGAGATAGTCGATCGCGACGTCTTCCAGCACATAGCCGTTGAGGTCGTTGCCGATCACCGCGATGATCTCGTCGCGAAATTCCTGGCGCTTCTCGAACAGATCGGTGAAGTCGAACTTCTTGCCGACCGTCTTCAATGCCTCGGAGAACTTGGCGTTGAACAGCTCGTCGACGGCGTGCTTGTCCGACGCACGGTCGGCGCCGAGCGCCTTGGCCACGCGCAGTACGTCGGCCTGGGTCTCGTTGACGCGCAGGTAGAACGCGACCGCGATGTCGGCGCGCATGTTGTCACGGCAGATCAGGCCTTCCTTGCCGCGGCGGTCGATCTGCAGCGTGATCAGGCTGATCTTCATGTGCTCGGCGCGGTAGAGCACCGGGATGATCAGCGCACCGGTGAAGTGCACCTTCGGCGTCGCGCTCATGTCGTTGACGATCAGCGCGGTGCCTTGGTCGACCTTCTTGTAGAAGGCCTTGAACAGGCCCGCGATGCCCAGCAGGGCGACCAGCAGCACCCCCAGGCCGATCAGGAAAGGGGCGATCGTGGCAACGCTCATTGCAGCTCCTTGCACATGAGACCCGCGGACGCGGGCCGAGGGATCAAAGGGTTCGGTACCGGGTTTCGGGCAGCACGCGCCAGGCATGCGTGGCGGCGTCGAAGTCGACCAGTACCACGCGGTCGCCGCGGCGCAGATCGGTGCCCGCATCGGCGCGAACCTGCAGGATCAGGCCGGCACCGCCATCGTCGACATCGGCCATGCCGACGTGTTCGGACACCAGCGGCGTGCGTACTACCGCGACCTGTCCGAGCAGCGACTGCTGCGCCGGCGTGCGCCTTGCCAGCAGCCATAGACGCACCGGGCGCAGAACGGCCGACGCGATGAACACCGACGCGACGAACGCGACCAGCGCGACGCCACTGCCGACGAGCCAGCGCAGCCAGCCGGCGAACTGTCCGAGCACGAACAGATGCACGAAATAGGTCAGGAACCAGGCGAAGAAGGCCACGAGGGTGACGACCAGCATCAACGGCAGCCGGTCCAGCCCGAAGCGCCCGAGCATGCCGGCCAGACCATTGGTTTCGCCGAGTTCGACGGCATCGAGACCGTCGAGATCGAGGTCCACGAGACCGGTGGCCGCGAGCAGCCAGTAGATCGTGCAGAACGCCAGCACGATGCTGTAGACCAGCGTGGGAAAGCCCAGCGCCGTATGCACGAATTCCGCCATCCCCGGTTCCCGCTCCCTGTTGCGGGCCGCGTGCGCGGCCCCACCCCATCCATCGGTCCTATCATGCCAGCGCGGCAGGGCGCGGCGCCATCGCGGGTTCAGTCGATGGACACCAGCGCGCGCGACGGCGACGGCGACGGCGCTCGATACTCGATGCGGATTTCGCGATGGCCCTCGGGCACGTGCGGTTCGACGGGTGTTGCGCCGACGCAGCCGGGAAACCGTTGCCGGCGCATCACAGCGCCCAGTTCGGCGAGCGCCTGCGTCATGGGCGCATCGCCATCAGCCGCCACGACGCGGCCATCCGACGTGAGCACCGCACCGCGCGCATCGTCATTGCCCCCTTCGACCGCAGCATCCGACGGGGCCTGTCCGGCTGCGATCACGTCGATCGGCAGCGCGCGTGCGCAGTCGCCCGTGCTCTGTATCTCGACGTCCGCGAACAGTACGCCCACGAACGCGTCGAGCAGATCGCCGACCGGAACACCACCGGCATCCGCAGGGCGCGAGTACCGGCCCTTGATGAAGTGAAGCTGGCGCAGTCCGATCGTCATCGCAGTGTCGTAACGGCCCGATGCGCGCTCGATCCAGCCGGACGCGGTCCGGACCTCGCCATCGGCGCTCTCGGGCTCGACCCCCTGCAACGCGATACGACGCGCGCGCGTCGCATCGAAGTGGACCGCTGCGACATCCTGCCGCCCGACTAGCGTGCCGATGTCCGCGATGGATCCCCGCATGTGCGTATCGAGCACTGCAGCGTCGGCCTCGCCGACCGGATAGAAGAACACGTCGATCCAGCCGGGCATCGCATCCTGCGCGTAGCGCACCGACACGCCGAGCTCGGGCTGCTCGTAGCGCTTTTCACCCTGTGCCTGCCAGCCCTGCACGGTCAACGGATAGACGATGCGGGTTTCGCGCAGATAACCGCCGAGCAGCGGCGTCGGTGCGACGTCATCGGCCGCGATGACGGTCGCCGGAAGCGCGCCCGTGGCCAGCAGCGCCAGACACGCCAATACGAATACACGTGAACCCGCCCGAGCCCGATCCAGTGCCATGCAGACCTCCCCTGTCCTGTGGCGATGCTAACCGGATCGGGGCGTGCGGTGTCCATGTCGCCTCCGGATCTGCCGGCACCGGCGTGCGAGCGCGCGCAGCTAGCCCGAGACGTCGACCACCACATCCGGCGCGCAGGCGAACAGGCGCGTGCCGGGCTCGCGGTCGACGCGCCAGCCGCCGGCGAAGGCAGTGAAAGCCGGCAGCACGCCGGCGGATTCGCCGAACAGGAAGGCCGGCAGGCGCGGCACACCCGGCAGGCGCACGACGGGATGCAGGTGACCGCCGAGCCGGTAGCCGGCGGCACCCGCGCCATGCGCCGGATCGTGGACGAACAGGAACGGCGCGACCGCCAGCGTGTGTCCATGCAGGTGGATACCGAGCGTATCGGCGACGCTTGGACGCGCGGTCAGCGCGCGATCGTGGTTGCCGCCGACCAGTTCCACCGACAGCGCCTGCCGGCCCGCGCGCCAGTGCATCCACGCATCGCGCCAGTGCGCATCGTGGACGGCCGCGTGCAGCAGATCGCCCAGCACCAGCAGACGCGTGACCCGGGTCTGCGCCAGCAACGCGTCGAGCCTGTCGAGATCGTGCGCGGTGCCGCCTTTCGGCAAGGCGATCCCCGCGCGGCGGAAATGGTCACCCTTGCCCAGATGCAGATCGGCGATCGCGAGCAGCGACATCCTGGGCCACCACAGCGCGCGATCGGGCAGCAGCACCAGCGCTTCGCGGGCCAGCGTGATGGCAAGACTGCCGGGCACCGCGGTCTCAACCACGATTGCGTTTCTCCAGCTGCGCCGCGGCGCGCTGCACGCGGGTGCGCCAGTCCTCGGTGCTGAGCTGTCCACGCAGCGACTCGGCCCACAGCGGGAACGACATCGGGGTGAACGTCTTCAGCGCATGCAGCGCGAGCGTGCGGCCACTGCAGTCTTCCAGCGTTTCGCGCAGGCGCACGACTTCGAGCTGCGCGGCGAAGACTTCGCGCTCCGCCAGCGCCAGCAGCATGTGGTCAGGATCGTGCCGGCGCAGCACGTCGAACAGCAGACCACTGGACGCCTGCAGCTGGCGCATCGAGCGCGGCGCGCGTCCCGGCAGCGACGGTGGCAGCAGGCCGGCGACCCGGGCGATGTCGCGGAACTGGCGACGTGCGAGTTCGGCGAGGTTGAGGCTCTCGCGCAGATCCTCGAGCAGGGATTCGGGCGTCAGCAACGCGGCGATGTCGTCGGCGTCGAGCTCGACATCCTGCGCGGGCGACAGCACCAGTCCGTAATCGTTGGCCGCGAACGTGAAACTGTTGGGATGCCGGCGCCCCCAGCGCAGCGACCACAGCGCGGCCAGCCCTTCGTGGACCTGACGGCCGGCGAAGGGATACAGGAACAGATGCCGGCCGCCGCGCACGTGGATCCATTCCACCAGCAGACGGCCCGGCGCCGGCAACGCCGACAGGCGCTGCTGCAGATCGAGCAGGCGCCCGATCGCGCGCAACTCGGGCACGTCGCGCGGTGCTTCGAACAGCCGCTCGACTTCGTGCGCCAGCGTGCCCGACAGCGCCATGCGCCCGCCCGACCATTTCGGCACGGTGCCGCTGCCGGACTTCGCCACGCGCACGTACGCGGTCATGTCCTCCAGCCGTACGAGTTCCAACGTGCGTCCGGCGAACTGGAATCTGTCGCGCGGTCGCAGCCGGCCGATGAAGCTCTCTTCCACCGAACCCAGACCGCCGCCCCGCATCAGCTTCACCCGCACCGAGCCGTCGCTGGCGATCGTGCCGATCGACAGCCGATGGCGCAGCGCGATGCGGCGGTCGTCGACGCGGTAGACGCCCGCCTCGTCGCGCACGACGCGGCGGAACTCGGGATAGTGCGCGAGCGCAGTGCCGCCCTGCACGATGAAATCGAGCACCGCGCGCCAGGCGGTGTCGTCGAGCGCGCGGAAGGCGTGGGTGCCGCGTACTTCCGCGAGCAACGCGTCGGCCTCGAAGCCGCCGCCGAGCGCCAGCGTGACGCAATGCTGGGCCAGCACGTCGAGACTAAGCACCGGCGGCGGTCGCGATTCGATAG
The DNA here is from genome assembly GCF_057657295.1 of Luteimonas sp. Soil_C_16. Classification (NCBI taxonomy): domain Bacteria; kingdom Pseudomonadati; phylum Pseudomonadota; class Gammaproteobacteria; order Lysobacterales; family Lysobacteraceae; genus Luteimonas; species Luteimonas sp. Soil_C_16. Next base: position 129,901 of record NZ_JBDGIS010000005.1, read on the forward strand.
TGCCGGCCGCGACCGCGGCGCGCGCGGCGGCGTATTCGACGAGTTCCAGCGCATGCGTCGGCACGCAGACCACGTGCCCGGCTTCGCCTGGACGATGCCGCGCCCGACCAGCACGCTGCAGCAGACGCGAGACGCCCTTCGGGCTGCCGATCTGCAGCACCTGGTCGACCGCGGGGAAATCGACACCCAGATCGAGACTCGACGTGGCCACCACGCAGCGGATGCTGCCGTCGCGCAGACCCTCTTCCGCCGCCGCGCGCAGCTTGGGATCGAGCGAACCGTGGTGCAGCGCCAGCGTCTCGGGCGCTTCCGGCCACACGGCGTTCAAGGCGCGATGCCACAGCTCGGCCTGCGATCGCGTATTGGCGAACAGCAGGCTGGTGCGCTCGGCCATCAGCCGTTCGAGCACGCGCGGCAACTGCGCCAGACCGAGATGACCGCCCCACGGGAAACGTTCGTCCTCGCCGGGCAACAGGGTGTCGAGGGTGAAGCGCTTGGGCGCGACGCCGGCGACCAGTGGCGCATCCGGCAGATGCGGCAGCAAGGCGTGGCGCGCTTCATCCAGATTGCCGAGCGTCGCCGATACGCCCCAGATCCGCAGCGCAGGATTCAGGCGACGCAGGCGCGCGAGCGCCAGCTGCAGCAGCACCCCGCGCTTGTTGCCGAGCAGTTCGTGCCACTCGTCGACGACCACGCACTGCAGCTGTGACAACTGCGGCGCCATGTCGGCATAGGACTGCAGCAACGACAGCGATTCGGGCGTGGTGACCAGCACGTCGGCCTGGCCGCTGCGCGCGAGGCGTCGGTCGCGCGCGCTCGCGTCCCCTGTGCGCATCGCCACCACCCAGTCCAGCCCCAGCGCTTCGATCGGCGCACGCAGTGCGCGCGTGGTGTCGACCGCGAGCGCACGCAGCGGCGTGATCCACAGCACCTTGAGGCTGCCGGGCGGACGCGTCACAGGTCGCTTGCGTGGTTTCGATGGTGCTTCGGCACGCGGCGCCGACGCGACTGCTTCGAGCAGCGGGCCGCCGATCGCGGCCAGCGTCTTGCCGCTGCCGGTTGGTGTCTGCAGCAGGCCGGACTCGCCGGCGAGATAGCGCTTCCAGACTTCGCGCTGGAACGGCGCGGCAGTCCAGCCCTGCGCTTCGAACCATGCGCGCATCGGCGCGTCGGGGCCGCGCAGACGCTTCACCGGCTGTTCCCGTGGGAGCACGCTTGCGCGCGATGGAACACTCCCGATACATCCTCTTCGCGCGCAAGCGCGCGCCCACACACGCACGTCATCGCGCCAGTGCCTTCAAGGTGTCCAGCCGGTCGGCCTCGGCCATCGGCTTGTCGTGGCGCCAGCGCAGAATGCGCGGGAACCGCACCGCGATGCCGGACTTGTGCCGCTTCGACACATTGACCGCTTCGAAGCCGAGTTCGAACACGTGGTGCGCGCGCACCGAGCGCACCGGCCCGAAGCGTTCCAGCGTGTGCGCGCGGATCCACTTGTCGAGCGCGAGGATCTCGCTGTCGTCGAGACCGGAATACGCCTTCGCCACCGGCACCAGCGTGTCGCCGTCCCACAGGCCGAACGTGTAGTCGGTATAGAGCGTGCTGCGACGACCATGCCCGGCCTGGGCGTAGAGGAGCACCGCATCGATGGTCAGCGGATCGATCTTCCACTTCCACCAGTCGCCGCGACGCCGACCGGTCTGGTAAGGCGCACTCGCGCGCTTGAGCATCAGGCCTTCGACGCCGCGATCGCGCGCTTCCTCGCGCAACTGGGCCGCCGACGACCAGTCCGCGACGTCGACGCGTGGCGACACGACGATGCGCGGATCGCCGTGCGCGGTGATCAGGGCCTCCAGTGCCGCGCGGCGCTCAGACTGCGGCCGCGCGCGCCAGTCCTCGCCGTCGCGTTCGAGCAGGTCGTAGACCTGCAGGCGCACCGGCGTGTCGGCCAGCGTCTTCGGTCCGGGCTTGAGCCGCTGGATGCGCGTCTGCAAGGCGGTGAACGGCAGCGGCGCATCGTCGTCCGCGCGCCAGGCCAGCAGTTCGCCATCGAGCACCACGCCGTCGGGCAGCGACATCGCCGCCGCTTCGATTTCCGGGAAGCGCCCATCCAGACGCTCCTCGCCGCGCGACCACAGCGCGACCTCGCCATCGCGACGCAGCAGCTGCAGCCGGATGCCGTCCCACTTCCATTCGAGCAGCCAGCCCTCGATCGGCCCGAGCGCGCGCGCGACCGCATCGGGATCGTTGGCGAGCGCAATGATGTCGGGCGCGACCGTCGGCGCGTCGTCCTCGACCGGCGCCGCTTCTGGCAGGCCCGCTTCCGCGCGCAGCGCCGACTCCAGCGGCGAGGCGAGAAAGAACGGATACGGCTGCTGGCGATCGCCGGGCAGTTCTTCCGGCGACAGCAGATCGCGCAGGAACTCCGGTGTCGGTGCCCAGCTGCCGAGCATCCGTTGCGCGAGGCGTGCGATGTCGATGCCGGTCAGCTCGGCCAACGCCTGCTGCACCAGCCGCTGCGACACGCCGACGCGCAGCGCGCCGGTCAGCAGTTTGTTGAACAGCAGGCGCTCGTCGAAGCGCAGCGTGCGCCAGGCCTCGACGATGACCGCGCGGCGGATCTCGACGTCCTTGTTGGCGACCGGCAGCAGCTTTGTCTCGATCCAGTCTGCAAGCGCGACGTCCGGCGATGCTTCGGCCGGATCGCCCAGCAGCAGCGCCAGTGTCTCGCCCAGATCACCGACCTGGTCGTAGCTGTCGTCGACCAGCCAGTCGGGCGTGCCCGACTCGACCGCGATCCACTCGCGCAGTTCGCGGGTATTGGCGATCTTCTTGCGTGCACTGGCTACCTTCCCGCCCGACAGCAGATACAGCGCCCATGCCGCATCGCGCGGTGGTGCCTCGCGGAAATAGCGGATCAGCGCGGCGCGCTTGTCGAGCGTGGCGGTGCTCTGGTCGAGCTCGCGATACAGCTGCGCGAAGCGCTTCATGCCCGCCGCTCCAGTGCGGCAGACGCCTTGCGAAGCGCCGTCACTCCTCGCCTCCGAAACCCGTCCGGAACGCTTCGGCCGCGATGCCGTCTTCGCGCAACGCGCGGATGATCGCGTCAGTGTTGCCGTGGGTGGCGATCACGCGCGACGCGCCGGTCTCGCGCACGGTGCGCATCAGGTCCGGCCAGTCGGCGTGATCGGACACCACGAAGCCGCGGTCGTAATTGCGGCGGCGCCGGTTGCCGCGGATCTGCATCCAGCCGGAGGCGAAGCCCTGCTGCGCACGGCGGAAACGGCGGATCCAGGAACTGCCCGCAGCGGATGGCGGCGCAAGGACAAGCCTGCCGGCGAAGTCGGCGGCCTTGTCGGTGTCTGCCACCGGCAACGTGTCGATCAGTGACACGCCGGCGCGGCGGTACACCTCGACGCCGGTCGCGACGGCGCCATGCAGCAACACGGGTTCGTCGGCATGCACCGCCAGTTCGGCCAGTACGCGCTGTGCCTTCCCCAGCGCGTAGCAGTAGAGAATCGCCGCCTCGCCGCGTTCGGCGCAGTGGTCGCGCCAGGCGACGATGTCGCGGGCGACTTCGGACGTGTCCGGCCAGCGATAGACCGGCAGACCGAACGTCGCCTCGGTGATGAAGGTGTCGCAGCGCACGACTTCGAACGGGTCGCAGGTCGGATCGTGCTGGCGCTTGTAGTCGCCCGAGGCGACCCAGACTTCGCCGTCGACCTCGACGCGCACCTGCGCCGATCCCAGCACGTGTCCCGCCGGATGCAGCGACACGGTGGCATTGCCCATCTGGAACGGCGCGCCGTATTCGTGCGCCGCGTAGATCTGCTCGCCGAGCCGCCATTCGAGGATCGGCAGACCGATCCGGGTCGTGTGATACGCGCCCATGCCCGTGCGGGCATGATCGCCGTGCCCGTGCGTGATCACCGCGCGCGGCACCGGGCGCCACGGGTCGATGTGGAAATCGCCTGCCGGGCAGTACAGCCCTTCCGGGCGCAGCTGGATCAGATCGTTGGACGCGACGGCCATGGGCGCAGTCTGGGTAGCGGCTTGTGCACGAGGCGGCAAGCCTGCAACCGCGCCGTCGCGGGATATGAGACGCCGGCGCGCGTCTCCTGCTGCGGTTCAGCGGGGATCAGCGCGCGTCGTAGCCGGAGAGTTCGGCATCGGGCTCATCGTCGTCGCGCGTGGGGCGCCAGGTCCACGCCAGGGTGTCGGACAGCATCTCGCCGGTCAGCGGCTTGCGCAGGAAGCCGTCGAAACCGGCGACATGCGCCGCGGCCTCCGCATCGGCATCGGCCCGCGCCGTGACCGCGATCATCGGCTGGACGAACCCGTGTGCGCGCATCATGCCGGCGAGGGTCAGACCGTCGATGCCGGGCAGGTCGAGATCGAGCAGCGCCAGATCGAAGCTGCGCGTGGCGATCTCCGACAGGGCGCCGAGGCCGTGCATCACGTGCACCACCTCGTGGCCCTGCGACTGCAGCAGTCCGGCGATCACTTCGGACACGGTCTGGTCGTCCTCGACCAGCAGGATCTCCAGACCGACCGCGGAGGTGATGCGTTCGACGCCCGATTCGATCTGCGGATGCGGCGGATCGGTCACCACCGGCAGCGGCAGGATCACGCGGAAACGGGTGCCTTCCCCCGGCGTGCTCTCGACCTCGATGTGCCCGCCCATCGTCGCAGACAGCTCTTGGCTGATGGCCAGTCCGAGCCCGCTGCCGCCGTAGCGCGATGCAGTGCGCGCACCTTCGGCCTGTTCGAACCGTCGGAACAGGCGCTCGCGCTGCTCGTTGCTCAGGCCCGGCCCCGTGTCGGTGACGACGAAACACAGCGCGCCGGCGGAATCGACGTCCACATGCAGCCCGACCCGGCCGGTCTCGGTGAACTTGACCGCGTTGCCCAGCAGATTGAGCAGGATCTGGCGCACGCGCCCGGGATCGCCGAGCACCCACGCCGGCACGGACGGATCGATGATCACGTCGAAGCCCAGCGACTTCTGTCGCGCGATCGGCGCGCACATCGCGACGACGTCCTGCACCAGCCGCGCGACCTCGAACGGTTGGGGATCGAGCTCGAGCCTGCCGGCTTCGATGCGGGCGAGATCGAGTGCGTCGTTGACCAGACGCATCAGGTGATCACCCGCGCGGCGGATCGATTCGGCATAACCGCGCTGGCGTGGATCGAGGGACGTGTGGAGCAGCAGCTCGCTCATGCCCAGCACACCGGTCATCGGTGTGCGGACCTCGTGGCCCAGCGTGGCGAGAAAGCGCGTCTTCGCGAGGGAGGCCTGCTCGGCGAGGCTGCGCTTGTCCTCGGCGAGCTGCCAGGCATGGCGGCGCTTGAGGCGCGTCCGGTAGGCGCGGGCCACCCACCACAGCACGACACCTGCGAGCAGCAGCAATCCCAGCAGCGCCCAGATCGTGCGCCACCACGGCGGCGCCTGGCGAATGGTCAGCGGGGCCAGTGTGGTCCACTCGCCGTCTTCCGTCCGCGCTTCCACATGCAGGGTGTACCGCCCGGGCTCGAGCCGCGGGAACACACGTTCCGCGGTGACGTCCGCATCCACCCATTCCGACTCGTAGCCGTCCAGACGGAATCGATAGTGATGGGCGTGCGCATCCGTGAACGACAGCAGGCGTGCGACCACGCGCAGATCCCGGTCGCCGTGACGCAGCTCGATCGGGCCCGAGGGCGCAAGTTCGAGCTCATCGTCGTCGCGGCGCAGATCGATCGACTCGATCACCAGTGGCGGCGTCTCGTCGCGTCGATGCACGTCGGCTGGATGAAACAGCAACAGCCCCTCGCCGGTTCCCACCGCGAAGTGGCCATCCCGTGACACCCCGATGTGCTGTTCGCTGAATTCCTGGCTGGGCAATCCGTCGTGCACGCCGTAGACACGGATGCGCGATGTCGTTGGATCCAGACGCACCAGTCCACGCACGGTGGTGATCCACACCGTACCGCTGGCGTCGACGGCGACACCGCCAGGCATCACCTGCGGCAGTCCGTTCGCACGACCGAAGGCGAGTTGCCGGGTCAGCAGCGCGCCATTCCAATGGTAGGCCTCAAGTGTCCCCGGGCCCGCCAGCCAGACGGTGTCCGCTCCCTGCTGGGTGATCGCACTGATCGTGCGCTGGGGTGCGCCGGGCACGGGTTCGAAGGTGCGGGTGCCGGTCTTCCACGCGTAGATGCCGCGTGTGGTGGCGAGCCAGACGCTGCCGTCAGGCGCCTGCGCGATGGTCATCGGCCGCGCCAGCGACGGAATGCCATGGCCATCGCCTGCCCGGATCGATTCGATCAGACGTCCATCCGGGGCGCGCGCCTGCACCTCGTGGTCGCTGGCGAACCAGACCGTGCCGTCACGCTGTTCGACGATGCTGTCGGTGTGCTGACCACTCGGCGCCGGCGCGTCCTCATCGTCCTGGTACCAGCGCCGCACATCGCCACTCGCCGGATCGAAGCGCACCAGTTGCCGAAGGCAGCCGATCCAGACGATACCGGCATCGGTCTCGTGGACACTGCGGTTTGGCTCGCTCCCACACACCTCGGAGAGGCGGTGTTCGACGACGCCCGTGACCGGATCCAGGTGATCGAGAACCCCACCATTGCCGACAAGCCAGAAGCCTCCGTCGGCAGCCCGTGCGACCCCATGCACGAACGCATTCGCGGGCGTGGTCGGGTCCAGCACACGGCGCTGCAATACGGTGAAATTGCGCCAGTTGGCGGGCAGGTACCACAGTCCCGCATCCAGACTCGCGAACCAGAGCCCCCCTTCGCGATCCTGGAAGCCCGACGACCACGACGGTCGCACGGGTCCCCGGCTGGCGAAGCTGTAGAGCGGCACGTCATCGAGACGGCCCTCCACCTCACGCGCGAGGCCGCTGCGCGTGTCGAACCAGCGCACGCCCTGGCGATCCTGGACGAGCATGTGCAGCACGGGCGCACGCATCACCGGATCGACCTGCGGCATCATTTCGACCCAGCCGTCCGCGCGCCGCACGACACCACCGCCCTGCGCACCGATCCACAGATCGCCAGCCGTATCGATCACCAGACCATTGACCATGCGGCTGGCCTCTGCAGGCGACGGAACAGGTTCGAAATCGCGTCCGTTCCAGCGCGCGGCACCATTCTTCGTGCCGATCCACAGCGCGCCTTCGGCGGCAGGCACGATGTAGCTGACGCCATCCGCCGGCAGGCTGCGCGGGTCGTCAGGATCCGATCGGAATCGCCGAAGTCCGCCATCGGGCGCGAGCCGGTAGAGACCCGACTCGGCGGTTCCGAACCAGATCGCCCCATCCGGCGTCGACATCACGGCCCAGACGTCGTCGACGCCGATCTCGGCGTGGGTGTCGTGGTTGTAACGGGTGAACGTGGTGCGCTTCGCGTCGAGCATCGACAGGCCACCCCGCCGCGTGCCGACCCAGACGCGGTCCTGCGCATCGACGTGCACCGCCCAGACGTAGTTGTCGCCGAGGCCGTCCTCGACGCGCCAGACCCGGAAGCCCACGCCGTCGTAGCGCGCCAGACCGTCGCGGGTGGCGATCCACAGATAGCCCTGCCTGTCTTCGGCGATGGCGTTCACGCGATTCGACGGCAGCCCATCCAGCACGCCGATCTGCCGCGGCTGCGGGATGCTGGCGGTGACCGGGCCGTTCTGCGCCCACGCGGCGCCGGCCGACAGGCAGCACCACAGCCACACCAGCATCATCCCTGCAACACGCATCCCGCTCCCCGTACAGCACCGCCGCGCGTCGAACGCGCGTCCCGACGGGCATCCTCGCAACGCTGCGTTGCCACCGCAAGTTGCGCTGCACCGGCGGCCCGCGCCTAGAATCGGCACGACCGCCCGCCCCGCTGCCCTCCGGACCTCCGATGCGACTGCCGCGCCAGTTCCTCCTGCCGTCCTGCCTGCTGCTGGGTATGAGCACGCCCGCATGGGCCGCGCCGGCGCAGTACACGCTGGATCCGGTGCATACCCGTGTGCAGTTCGCGATCGACCATGCCGGGTTTTCGAAGGCGATCGGGACGGTGTCGGGCAGCACCGGCACGATCGTGTTCGATCCCGACGACTGGAGCACCGCGCGCGTGGCGGTGTCGATTCCGATCGCGCGCGTCGATCTGGGCGATGCGAAATGGAACCAGGCGACGGTCGCGCGCAACCTGCTCGACGGCGAACGTCACCCGGTCGCGACCTTCGTCTCCACCCGGATCGAGCCCATCGACGCGCAGCGCGCGATCGTGCACGGCGACCTGACCCTGCGCGGCGAGACCCGCGAGGTCGCGCTGCAGGTGGTGCTCAACGGGCTCAAGCGGTATCCGCTGCCACCGTTCCGCCGCACCGTAGGCTTCTCCGCGACCGCCGCGCTGTCGCGCGCCGAGTTCGGCATCGACGCGTGGAAATCGGTGATCGGCGACGCCGTCGAATTGCGGCTGGAAGTCGAAGCCTCGCGCAGCCGCGGCGGTTCGGACGCAGGTGACGATGCCGATGCCCCGGACGACGCGCCTGATGCCGAAGTGCCGACGGCCGACGCGCCTGTCGAAGAGGCACCTGCACCCCCGCCGACGGAGCCGACCCCGTGACGCTGCGCAATCCACCCGACCGCTGGGGCGGCGTCAGCCAGCTGCTGCACTGGCTGGTCGTGGCGCTGATCCTGACGACCGGCATCCTCGGCCTGGTCATGGGCGACATGCGCAACAATCCGACCAAGATCGAGATCTACGCGCTGCACAAATCGCTGGGGCTGACGATCCTCGCGCTGGCCACCCTGCGGCTGCTGTGGCGCCTGTATGCCGGCGCACCGCGCGCGGCGCCCGGCACGCCGCGCTGGCAGGACCGGGTCGCGTCGGTCACGCACTGGCTGCTCTACGGCCTGCTGTTCGCGATTCCGCTCAGCGGCTGGACCTTCAATTCCGCCGCCGGCTATCCGCTGCAGTGGTTCAAACTGGTCAATCTGCCCGCGCTGGTGACGCGGGACGCGGACCTGCGTCAGCTCGCCGGCAACGTGCACGAACTGCTGTTCTGGACGCTGGTCGGCCTGGCCTTGCTGCATGCAGCCGCCGCGCTCTACCACCATCTCGTCCAGCGCGACGACACGCTGGCGCGCATGCTGCCGCGCGGCTGGCTGCGCACCCGCACTCCGACTCCGCCCCTGCAGGACTGATGACATGCGCATGATCCGCTTCCTCGCCCTCGGCGCGCTGACCGCCGCGCTCGCCCTGCCCGCCCTCGCCGCCGATTACGTGCAGGCGCCGGGCTCTTCGCTCGCCTTCGCCGGCAAGTACCAGGGCGAGACGTTCTCTGGCACCTTCCCCGGCTTCCGCACGACGGTCAGCTTCGACCCGGCCAACCTGGCGGCCGGCAAGCTCGCGGTGACCATTCCGGTGGCCACCGCGACCACGCAGAACGCCGACTACGACACCGAGATGCGCGGCAACGCGTTCTTCGATGCGTCGAAGTTCGCCCAGGCGACCTACACCGCGACCGGCTTCCGCGATCTCGGCAACGGCCAGTACGCGGCCGACGGCACGCTGGAGCTGCGCGGTGTGCGCAAGCCGGTGACCCTGACCTTCACCTGGACGGACGGCGCGCGACCGCTGCTGTCGGGCCGCGCGACCGTGCGCCGTCTCGATTTCGGCGTCGGCGGCGGCGAGTGGGCCGACACCGGCACGATCCCGAACGAGATCGCGGTCAGCACCCGGGTCTATCTGCAGCCGGCGAAGTAACCGGCGCAGCGCGGTCAGCGGCGCAGCCAACGCCGCGCCGCATCCGCATCGAAGGGCCAGTCGAGCTCACGACCGTCGTACGCGTCGCGCAGCACCGGAACCCGCGTCCCGTACCGGGCTTCGAGCGCGGCATCGTCGTCGATGAAGACGCTGTCGAACGCCGGTACGCCGGCGTTGGCGAGCACGTCCAGCGCCAGATCGCACAGGTGGCAGTCGTCGCGCTGGTACAGGATCAGGGTGGGAGCGGTCATGTCGCGTTGCGGCAGGCCTGGATGCAGGCGCGGGCCGTAGAATAGCCACATGGCAGTCAGCACGTTCGACCTCTACAAGATCGGCATCGGGCCGAGTTCCTCGCACACCGTCGGGCCGATGCGCGCGGGCGCGCGTTTCGTGCGCCGTTGGCTGGAGGTGCCCGGTCGCCTGCAGGACGTGACGCGCATCCGTGCCGAGGTGTTCGGTTCGCTGGCGTTGACCGGTCGCGGCCACGGCACCGACAAGGCCGTGATGATGGGGCTCGAAGGCCACATGCCGAACCAGATCGACCCCGACATCATTCCCGATGCGCTCAACCGCATCCGCGGCGACAAGCGCATCCGGCTCGGCGGCACGCACGAGATCGCCTTCGACGAGAAGTCCGATCTGGTGATGAACAAGCGGCAGAAGCTGCCCTTCCACACCAACGGCATGCGCTTCACCGCCTACGACGCCGAGGGCGCCGTCATCGCGACGCGCGACTACTACTCGGTCGGCGGCGGCTTCGTGGTCAACGAGGACGAGGCGGCCGAAGACCGCATCGTCGCCGACACCACCGACGTGCCCTATCCGTTCTCGAGTGGCGACGAGCTGATCGCGCAGGCGAACACGCATGGCCTGAGCATCGCGAAGCTGATGCTGGAGAACGAGAAGGTCTGGCGCAGCGAGGACGAGATCCGCGACGGCCTGCGCGAACTGTGGGCGGCGATGCAGTCCTGCGTCGCGCGCGGCATCCGCCAGACCGGCACCCTGCCCGGCGGCCTGCACGTCACCCGCCGCGCGCCCGCGCTGCACGCCGAACTCTCATCCAAGCCCGAAGCCGGCATGCGCGACCCGCTGACCGTGCTCGACTGGGTGAACCTCTACGCGCTCGCCGTGAATGAAGAGAACGCCGCCGGTGGCCGCGTCGTCACCGCACCGACCAATGGCGCGGCCGGCATCCTGCCCGCGGTGCTGCACTACTACGACCGCTTCTGCCCGAATTCCACCGAGCAGGGCATCTTCGATTTCCTGCTGACCGCGTCCGCCGTCGGCATCCTCTACAAGGAGAACGCCAGCATCTCGGGCGCGGAAGTCGGCTGCCAGGGTGAGGTGGGCGTGGCCTGTTCGATGGCTGCCGCCGGTCTGACCGCCGCGCTGGGCGGCACGCCGAGCCAGATCGAGAATGCGGCCGAGATCGGCATGGAACACAACCTCGGCCTGACCTGCGATCCGATCGGCGGCCTGGTGCAGATCCCGTGCATCGAGCGCAACGCGATGGGCGCGGTCAAGGCGATCAATGCCTCGCGCATGGCCTTCCGCGGCGACGGCAAGCACAAGGTCAGCCTCGACAAGGTGATCCGCACGATGCGCGACACCGGCCGCGACATGCGCGACAAGTACAAGGAAACCTCGCGCGGCGGTCTGGCGGTCAACGTCATCGAGTGCTGAGGACCGGGACGCGTGCGCGGCGCAGACGGCGTCGCGCGGCATCCGACGCCTGCACTTGAATTGATTGCAACGAAAACGGCGCGCCGCAACCGCGGCACGCCGTTCGTGACGACACGCGGGCTCAGGCGCTGATCGACAGCGTCAGGCTGAACTGCCACGGCGCGGCCGGCTGTGCGGTCGGTTCGGGGTCGCGCTGGGGATTGTCGCTGCCGAGCGCGAGGCCGCCGTTGAAGCTGATCGCCATGAGGCCGGTGAAGAACGAGAAGATCTCGGCGAAATGGGCGAGGAAATCCGGGCCACCGTTCTTCAGTTCGTCGGTCGCCAGAATGAAGGCCTGGTCGACGTTCTGGATGTTGCCGTTGCGGTCGACGGCGATGAATCCGCTGCCGTTCTCGTTCTCCAGCAGCACGTTGCCGTCGCGCACCGCGGCATCGAGCACGCGGCCGCCGCCGGCGAATTCCTGGAACGACAGATCGCCGTGGGTGTTGCTGTCGACGCCGCTGATCTGCACGCCGTAGTCGCCGTCGGTGATCGTCACGACGGACGCGACCGTCGCGCCGTCGCCGCCCTGCGCCCACGGCGTGGTCTCGATGGTCACCTTGGTGCCGTCGTCGAGCTGGAACGTGGTCTGGCCCCAGAAATCGAAAGCGTGCTTGCCGTCGATCTCGACGTGCGGGTCGCCCCAGATGCGGTAGTTCTCGCCGGTCCCCTTGTTGAAGACGATGACTTCGTCGTTGTCGCCGGCGGTGATGCGGTAGTTCTCGTTTTCGAACTGCACGCGGCCGTCGGCGGTGCGCTGCGTGCTGGCGGCGCTCTGCACGGCCGGCAGCTGGCCGCTGATGCTGAGCGAGACGGAGATGCTGAGGTTGTCGGTCACGGTGGGCCCCTGGCTGGATGGAATCTGAATGACGCCATTCCAGCGCGCGCGCAGCGCCCACGACACCGGGGCGCACCCGATCTAGGGTTCGCCCCAGTCCAGGACTTCCGAAGCTTGCGCCGCTGTCAGACCACCTGCGCGTGGGTGATGGCCAGCACGTCGTCGAGCAATGCCGCCGCGGTGACTTCCGCGCCCGCGCCCGGGCCCTGGATCACCAGCGGCTGCGTGCTGTAGCGATCGCTGTGGATCGCGACACGGTTGTCGGTGCCATTGCCCGCGCACAGCGGATGGCCGACCGGCAACGCGCGCAGACCCACGCGTGCGCCGTCGGCGTCGAAACGGCCGACGAAGCACAGGCGCTCACCGTTCGCAGCCGCCTCCGCGCGGCGCGCTTCGAGCGTGTCGTCGAGTGCGGCCAGCGCCTGATCGACGTCCACATCCGCAGCGCGTGCGAGCACATCCGGCACCAGCGATTCGACGACGACTTCGTGCGCGGGCAATGCGATGCCCGCGGCGCGCGCGAGGATCAGCAGCTTGCGGCGCACGTCCTCGCCGGACAGATCGACGCGTGGATCCGGCTCGGTATAACCCGCCGCACTCGCCTGGCGCACCAGCGCCGAGAACGGCTGGCTGCCATCGTGGTGCGAGAACAGCCAGGCCAGCGAGCCCGACAGCACGCCTTCGATCGCGTGGATGCGATCGCCGCCGTCGATCAGCGCGCGCAGGCTGCGCAACAGCGGCAGACCGGCGCCGACCGTCGCACTGTCGCCGTAGCGGCCGCCGATCGCGCGCGCATCGCCGATCGACAATGCGCGGCCGAGATCGCCGCCGGTGCCGAGCTTGTTCGCGGTGACCACGTGCACGCCACGGGTCAGCCATTCGGGGTGCCAGTCGGCGACGGTTTCGCTGGCGGTCGCGTCGACGATGATGTCGCCCGGCTTCGGGCTTTCGCCTTCGGCCCACGGCGGGAATCCGGCGCGCCGACGCGCCGCGGCGCGGGCCTGCGCGAGCGCGGCATGCAGATCGTCGCCACCGCCGACCTGGGTGCGCGAATTGCAAAGCCATGCCACCTCGGGCAGCGCCACGCCCTGCGCGGTGAGTCGCGCATAGCGTTCGACGAACGCCGAGCCGACCGTACCGGTGCCGAGCAAGGCCAGGCGCGCGGGCCGCGGTTGCGCGCGGCGCCCCTGCCGCAGTTGCACGACGGTACTCATGCTTCGACGCCTGCGTGGGACGGGCGCGTGGCCGCGTCCAGCACGGTCGCGGCGCGAGCCAGGCCGGCCTGGATGTCGATCAGCAGATCGTCCAGTGCTTCGATGCCGACCGACAGGCGTAGCAGACCGTCGGAGATGCCGGCCGCGGCGCGCGCCGCCGGCGTCATCGCCGCATGCGTCATCGTCGCCGGATGCGCGATCAGGCTTTCCACGCCGCCCAGCGATTCGGCCAGGGTGAACTGCTGGAGGCCGGCGACGAATGCGCGCACCACGTCTTCCTGCGCCACGCCGGGCGCGCCGGCGAGCTCGAAGGACAACATCGCGCCGAAGCCCGATTGTTGACGCGCGGCGATGGCGTGACCCGGATGGTCGACCAGACCCGGATAGTGGACGCGCGCGACGGCCGGATGCGCGTCGAGCAGTGCGACCACGCCGGCGGTGTTCTCCTGGTGCACGCGCAGGCGCGCGTCCAGCGTGCGCAGGCCGCGCAGGGTCAGGAAGCTGTCGAACGGCGAGCCGGTGATACCCAGCGCATTCGCCCACCACGCGAGCTGCGCATGCAGCTCGGCATCGCGCGCGATCACCGCGCCGCCGACCACGTCGCTGTGGCCGTTGATGTACTTGGTGGTCGAATGCAGCACGACGTCGGCGCCGAATGCGATCGGGCGCTGCAGCGCCGGTGACAGGAAGGTGTTGTCGACCACGACCAGCGCGTCTGCCCGATGCGCGGCTTCGATGACGAAACGCAGATCGGTGATGCGCAGCAGCGGGTTCGACGGCGTCTCCACCAGCACCAGCTTCGGTTGCGTGGCCAGCGCGTCGGCGAGGCTGCGCGGATCGGTGAGATCGGCGGTGACGAGTTCGAAATGCCCCTTGCGCGCCAGCGCATCGAACAGACGCCAGCTGCCGCCGTAGGCATCGTGCGGCACGACCAGACGATCGCCGGGCTCGAGCAGCGCATTGAGCACCAGGGTGATCGCGGCCATGCCGGTCGGCGTGATCACACCGCCCGCGCCGCCTTCGAGTTCGGCCAGCGCCTCACCGAGCAGATCGCGCGTGGGATTGCCGCTGCGGGTGTAGTCGTACTGCCGCTTCTCGCCGAAGCCGGCGAAGCTGAAGTTGCTCGACAGCACGATCGGCGGCGTCACCGCGCCATATGCCGGATCGCGATCGATACCGGCGCGCACGGCGCGGGTCGCGGGCTGACAGGCGGCGTCGGTCGGGGCGTGAATGCTCATGCGGGGTCTCCGGAAGTGGGGGCACGCAGCGCGGTCGCGAGCAGTGCATCGATGCGGTCGGTTTCTTTGAGAAAGGCGTCGTGGCCGTAAGGCGATCGCAGCACGCGCAGCTGGCCGTTCGGTCCCAGGCCTTCGAGCAGCGTCACCGCATCGGCCAGCGGCACGAGGCGGTCGCCTTCGACGGCGACGACGGTCGTCGGCACGCGGATGTCGCGCGGATCGACGCGGTGCAGATCGATAGATTCCGACAACCGCAGCCACGCGGTGACCGGCGTGCGCGAGACGTAACGCGCGCCGGCAGCGTCGAGATAGTCCTCGGCGGCGACGCGCACGCGGCCGTTGACGACTTCGGGCGGGGCGTCGAAGCGCTCGGCGAATTCTTCCGGTGTGCGATAGCTAAGCATCGCGAACTGGCGCGCCAGCGACAGCCCCTGCGCGTCGGCGCACTGCAGCTGGCCCAGCGCGACGGCCTGCCGCTGCAGCGCGCGCCAGGCGGCCGCATAGGGATGCGCGCGATGCGCACCGCTGACCGCAACCAGCCGCTGCACGCGGGTCGCGTGGCGCGCCGCGAACTGCAGGCCGACCAGTGCGCCGTAGGAATAGCCGACGAAGGCGTGCAGTCGCGCGATGCCCAGCGCATCGAGCAGCACGGCAACCGCATCAGCCTGGTCGGTCGTGTCGATCGGCGCATCGAGCGCGCCATCGGCGCCGACGAAATCGAAGGCCAACAAGCGCAGCTGCGCCGGATCGAGCGTACGGCCGGGTGCGACCAGTTCCTCCAGCCAGCCGGCTTCGGCATGCGCGGCATTCGACGCCAGATGCCGATGCGCGGAAATGCCGCCGGCGACGAACACCACCGGCGCCGAGGCCGGGCCCTGCAGCTGATACCGCAGCGTGAGCCGACGCATGCCGGCATACCGGGTGGCGAGCTGCACGTCGAGGCTGCCGCGGGTGACGTCGTGCGCGATCGGCGCATCGGCAGCGAGCGCGTGCACGTACGCCGCGTCGGGCGTGGGTTCGGGACGGGTGGCGGTGTCGACGAGACTCATGGCACGGGATTCCGGATGGACTGGGCCATCGCGTCTCGCGGGAATCACCGGAAGTCGCCTGTCGGCGGAATACGACATCGGCGCGAACGCCGATACGGCATCACCATCTTCCGGTGGACACACAGGTCCCCGCAGGACTTGGCACCGCGATGGACGCCGCGCGACGCGCGGATCCCATCAGGTTGCCCCGGCATCAAAGGGCCTGCCCCTCCGCCGGTCTCGATGGATGCGTGCAGGTTGCCAGCGCCATTCGCGGATGTCAATCGCTTCATCCGGATGCAGCGATGGATCATTCCGGATGCAACCGGTCACGCAGATCGCACGGCGCTCGTCATAATCCGGGGATGCGCATCGCCCTCCTGTTCGCGGCCGCCCTGCTGGCCGGCTGCACCGCTCATTCCCCGCGCCCCACCGCACCCGAGGCCGATGCCGATGCCATGGCCGGCGTGGCGGCCGCCGATCGACCGGTGATCGTCGAAGCCTGGCGCTCGTCCGCGCACGCGGGCGACGAACTGGATTCGCTCGCCACCTGGCCCACGCCCGAGGGCAGTACCTGGTTGATCGCCACGGCCAAGCGCACCCACCAGTTGCGCGTATTCGATGCCGACACCGGCGTGATGCTGCGCACCGTCGGCGCCCGCGGGGCCATGCCCGGCCAGTTCGACCGGCCCAACGGCATCGCCGTGCACGGCGACCTGGTGTTCGTCGCCGAGCGCGACAATCATCGCGTGCAGGTGTTCTCGCTTCCCGGCTTCACCCCGCTGGCCGCGTTCGGCGCCGACGACCTCCGCAGCCCGTACGGCCTGTGGGTCCACGAAACCGCGCCGGACGCGCTCGAGGTCTACGTCACCGACAGCTTCATGGAGGGCGCCGACCACAAGCAGGTGCCGGACTTCGCCCGCCTCGATCAGCGCGTGCGCCGTTACCGCTTCGAAGCGCACGACGGCGGCTCGCCCAAGGTCACCGGGCTCGGCGCCTTTGGCGCTACCGATGCGCAGAGCGCGTTGCGCATCGTCGAATCGATCGCCGGCGACGCCGCCCACGACCAGCTGCTGATCGCCGACGAGGATCTGCGCCACAACGCGACGGTCCACGTCTACACGCTCGAAGGCGCGTACACCGGTCGTGTATTGCCGGCGGGTACGTTCGACGCCGAACCCGAAGGCATCGCGCTGTGGTCGTGCAGTGTCGACGGCGGTTACTGGATCGTCGCCGACCAGCTGCGCCCGCGCACCGTGTTCCGGGTGTTCGACCGTGCGCAGCTGACGCCGGCCGGCAGCTTCACCGGTGCACACGTCGCCGCGACCGACGGCATCGCACTGCATCCCGCGCCTACCGCGCGCTTCTCCGCCGGTGCGCTGTTCGCGGTCGACGACGATGCCTCGGTGGTCGCGTTCGATCTGCGCGAGGTCGCGACCGCGCTGCAGCTCGATCCCGACTGCAGCCGCTGAGCCTGCAGATGCCGATGCCTCGATGGTGGACAGCGTTCGCGTTGCTGGCGATGTGCGCATCCGGCGCCGCGTCCGCGCAGACGCCGTCGAGCGGCAGTTGGCCCGGTGCGACGATGGCGCCCGCCGTGCCTGCACAGGCGGCCATCGCATCGGCGCCGCGCACGTCGAGTGTCGAACTCGAACTGCGCCCGCGCTTCGGTGGCACCGAGGCCACTGCGATCAATCATCTCGCCGGCCCGGTGGAAGTGACGCTGCTGAGCGACGGTCCGCCGCCGCACGCGACACCGGCCCTGCCGGCACGCGTTACCGTGCCGGGCGGCGGCGGCCTCGTGATCGCGCAATTGACGGATGGCGCCGCCGGCACACGCTTGCAGCTCGTGGCCATCCCCGGCCTGCCGACCGCACGGGCGCGCAATGTCGAATACCTGTACCCGCTGCGCGACGCGCCCGTGCGGATCGCCCAGGGCTTCGGCGGCGGCTTCAGTCATGACGACGACGAAAACAGGCACGCGGTCGATTTCGCGGTCCCCGCCGGGACGCCGGTGCTGGCGGCGCGCGACGGCGTGGTGATGCAGGTCGAATCCGGCGCCAGCGCGCGCCTCGATCCAGACGCGATCGTGGATGCAGGCGACGACCGCGTACGCGGCAACTTCATCCGCGTGCTCCACGACGACGGCACGATGGCGCTCTACGCGCACCTGCAGCAGGCCGGCGTGGTCGTTGCACCCGGCGCACGCGTGCTGCGCGGCACGATCATCGGCTTCTCGGGCAATACCGGCCTGAGCGCCGCGCCGCACCTGCACTTCGTCGTGCAGGCCAACCGCGGCATGCGGCTCGAATCGCTGCCGTTCCGCATGGCCGGACCGGACGGCCCGCTGCGCTTCGGACAGGTACGGGCCGACACGGACGCCCCGCCCTGAGGCGGCCGCACGGCGTCGTATAATCGGCGGCTTCCCGATTCCAGCCTGCGCGCACCCGCGCGGCCGCCCGCATGTCCGATATCGCCTCCGAAAGTTCCCGCCGCCGCACGTTCGCGATCATTTCGCATCCCGACGCCGGCAAGACCACGCTGACCGAAAAGCTGCTGCTGTTCGGCGGTGCGATCCAGATGGCCGGATCGGTCAAGGGCCGCAAGGCCGCGCGCCATGCGACGTCCGACTGGATGGCGCTGGAAAAGGAGCGCGGCATCTCGGTGACCAGCTCGGTGATGCAGTTCCCCTACGAGGGCCGCGTCGTCAATCTGCTCGACACCCCCGGCCACGCCGACTTCGGCGAGGACACCTACCGCGTGCTGACCGCGGTCGACTCGGCGCTGATGGTCATCGACGTCGCCAAGGGCGTCGAGGAACGCACGATCAAGCTGATGGAGGTCTGCCGGCTGCGCGACACGCCGATCATGACCTTCATCAACAAGCTCGACCGCGAGGGCAAGGACCCGATCGATCTGCTCGATGAAGTGGAAACCGTGCTCGGCATCGAGTGCGCGCCGGTGACCTGGCCGATCGGCATGGGCCAGCGCCTCAAGGGCGTGGTGCATCTGGTGACCGGCGAGGTGCATCTCTACGAGCCGGGCCGCAACTTCACCCGACAGGATTCGACGATCTTCCCGTCGATCGACGCGCCGGGCCTGAGCGACAAGATCGGCGAGAAGATGCTGACCGACCTGCGCGACGAACTGGAACTGGTGCAGGGCGCCAGCCATCCCTTCGATCTCGAGGCCTATCGCGCCGGCAGGCAGACGCCGGTGTTCTTCGGCTCGGGCGTCAACAACTTCGGCGTGCAGCCGCTGCTGGATTTCTTCGTCGAGCACGCCCCGCCGCCGCAGGCACGCGAGACGACCACGCGCGAAGTCGCGCCGCAGGAAGACAAGCTGACCGGCTTCGTGTTCAAGATCCAGGCGAACATGGACCCGATGCACCGTGACCGCGTGGCCTTCATGCGCGTGTGTTCGGGCCGCTTCGAAGCCGGCATGAAGGCGTTCCATCCGCGCACCGGCAAGCCGCTCAAGCTCGCCAACGCGCTGACCTTCATGGCCAGTGACCGCGAGATCGCCGCCGAGGCGTATCCGGGCGACGTGATCGGCATCCACAACCACGGCACGATCTCGATCGGTGACACCTTCACCGAGGGCGAGAACATCGCCTTCACCGGCATCCCGAACTTCGCCCCGGAACTGTTCCGCCGCGCGCGCCTGCGCGATCCGCTCAAGCTCAAGCAACTGCAGAAGGGCCTGGCGCAGCTGTCGGAAGAAGGCGCGACGCAGTTCTTCAAGCCGCTGATGAGCAACGACCTGATTCTCGGCGCGGTCGGTGTGCTGCAGTTCGACGTCGTCGCCTACCGGCTGAAGGACGAATACGGCGTCGATGCGAGCTTCGAGCCGGTGCAGGTCAACACGGCCCGCTGGATCCGCTGCAAGGACGCGAAGACGCTCGAAGCCTTCCGCGACAAGCACGCGATGAATCTGGCCTACGACGCCGCCGATCAGCTGGTCTACCTGGCCCCGACCCGGGTGAACCTGCAGCTGGCCCAGGAACGCGCGGAGGGTGTCGAGTTCCTCGCCACACGCGAGCATGCGCATGCGGTGTCGGTGGACTGATCCGCGCCGCGGTCTCTGACAGGACACGGGCACCCGGTCATACTTCGCGGCAGTCCAATCCCCCAGCCGGACGTCGATGACCACCGCCCCGCCCCGTTCGCTTCGCGCGAAGCGCGAAGAGTTTGCCAGCGCCCTGACCCACGGTCTCGGCGCGACCGCCGCGCTCGCCGGCGGTGCGGTCCTGATCACCCTGGCCGCGCTCTACGGCAACGGCTGGCAGCTCGGCGCATCGATCGTGTTCGGCGTCTCGCTGCTGCTGCTGTATCTGGCGTCCACGCTGTATCACGCGGTCGAGCACCCGGTAGCCAAGGGTCGCCTGAAAGTGTTCGACCACTGCGCGATCTATCTGTTGATCGCCGGCACCTATACGCCCTTCACGCTGATCGGACTGCGCGGCACGCTGGGCTGGTGGCTGTTCGGCATCATCTGGACGCTGGCGCTGGCGGGCGTGGTGTTCAAACTGTTCTACACCGGCCGCTTCCGCGGTCTGTCGACGGCGATCTACGTCGCGATGGGCTGGCTGGTGGTGATCGCGATCGGCCCGGTCGCCGCTGCGCTCGACACCTGGACGCTGAGCTGGATCATCGCCGGCGGCGTGTTCTACACGCTCGGTACCTTCTTCTACATGCGCGATTCCATTCCCTACGCGCATGCGATCTGGCACCTGTTCTGCATCGGCGGCAGCGTCTGCCATTACGTGGCCGTGCTGGCCCAGGTCGTACCGGCGCGTTGATCGTCGGCGCGCGCGTCGCGACAATCGAGCGGTCGTCGTCCACTCCGGAGTTCCGCATGCGATCCGTCCCGATGTTGCCCGCCCTTGCCGTCGTCATGCTGGTGTCCTGTTCTGCCGAAACACCGGCGCCGCCTGCACCCGTGGCCGCGCCCACGCCGCCGCCCGAGACGCCTGCGCCCGCGCCGGAAACCGTCACCGCGGCCTACGACTGCCCGACGGCCGCGATCGTCGAAATCATCCGAGAAGGGCGCTTCGCCCGTCTGCGCATGACCGATGGGCGCATCGTGAATCTGGGCGTGATCCGCGGCAGCCAGCCGCCGGTGTGGTCGGAAGTCGGCCTGCGGTTCGTCACCACCGATGACGGTGCCGAACTGTCGCAGGACAACGGCCGCACAGTGCGCTGCACCGAAACCGCGCTGCCGAAATCCGCGCCCGCTGACGCGTCGTGATACCGAAGCGCAACGGAACATTCACCCGCAGTTGACCGCAGCGCGTCGATGGTGGGGCTGAACAAGGCCCCCAATGACGACCACGCCCCCACCTCCCGCATCGCCCCGTCCGCGCTTCCGTCGATTCGCATCGTCGCGACCGCTGCGCATCGTCGCGCTCGTGCTTCTGGTGGCAATCGTGCTGCTCGTGCTGCTGTGGGACTGGAACTGGTTCAAGGGCCCGGTAGAGCGCATCGTCGAAGCCCGCACCGGCCGCGCACTGGTGATCGGCGGCGATCTCGATGTCGATCTGGGGCGCACGACCACCGTCCGCGCCGATGCATTGCGGTTCGCGAATGCGGACTGGTCCGAGTCACAGACGATGGCCTCGGTCGAGCGGCTGGAGATCAAGGTCGAGGTCTTCCCGCTTCTGTTCAAACGCGAAGTGCGCCTGCCCGAAATCCGCCTGGTCAAACCGATTCTGCGCCTGGAAACCAATCCCGACAGCGGCACCGCCAACTGGGACATCGCATTCGGAGACGGTGGCGACGGCCCGCCGCCGCAGATCCGTCGCCTCTGGGTCGAAGGCGGCCGCCTGCGCTATCTCGATGTGCCGGGCCAGACCGACATCGATGTCCGTCTGGCCAGCCGCGAATCGCGCGGCGGTGAAGATGCCGCGCCGGCGATCGGCATCGAAGGCGGCGGCAGCTGGACGAACAACAGGTTCACGCTGGAGGGCGTGGCCGAATCGCCACTCGCCTTGCAGGACACCGACAAGCCGTACCGCATCGATCTGCGTGCCCGCGCCGGCGCCACGCGCGCCCATGTGCGCGGTTCGCTGGTCGCGCCGTTCCAGTTGCGCGATTTCGATCTGCAGTTCGCACTGTCGGGCCGCAACCTCGCCGATCTGTTTCCCCTCGTCGGCGTCGCCCTGCCCGACACGCCGCCCTACGCGCTCGACGGTCGCCTGACGCGTGATGCCGCCACCTGGCACTACGACGGCTTCACCGGCAAGGTCGGCCAGAGCGATCTCGGGGGGTCGGCCGCGATCACGCTCGGCGGCGAACGCCCGTTCCTGAAGGCCGATCTGGTCTCCAAGCGCCTGGACTTCGACGATCTTGCCGGCTTCATCGGCGGCACGCCGGATCCCGAAGGCGATGCGCTCGACCCTGAACTCGTCGAACGCGAACGCGCGCTCGCGGCGAAGGGCCGCGTGCTGCCCGATACGCCCTACGACCTCGCAAAACTGCGGGCGATGGACGCCGATGTGCGCCTGCGCGCGCAGCGCATCAACGCGCCGAAGCTGCCGATCGACGACATGGATGCGCATCTCAAGCTCGATGCCGGCCTGCTGCAGTTGGAGCCGCTGAACTTCGGCGTGGCCGGCGGCAACATCCGGTCCAACATCCGGCTCGATGCGCGTCAGGACGTCATCCAGACCCGGCTGCAGGCCTCGGTGCGACGCATCAGTCTCGGCGGCCTGTTCCCGCCCGATACGCTCGCCGGCGAAGCCGTCGGCCGGATCGGCGGCGACTTCAATCTCGCGGGCACCGGCAATTCGGTCGCCGCGATGTTCGGCAGCGCGAATGGCGACGTCGCGGTGGGCATGGGCGCCGGCCGGGTCAGCAACCTGCTGGTCGAGCTGGCCGGTATCGATGTCTACGAGACGCTGAAATATCTGATCGGCAACGACAAGCAGATCCCGGTGCGTTGCGCGTTCGCGGACTTCGGCGTGCGGCGCGGCGTGATGGAAACTCGTGCGTTCGCGTTCGATACCACCGACACCATCATCCTCGGCGAAGGCACGATCAATCTGCGCGAGGAACAACTCGATCTGCTGCTGCGTCCGCGCCCCAAGGATCGCAGCATCCTCGCGCTGCGTACGCCGTTGACGATCGGCGGCACGTTCGCATCGCCGAGCTTCCGACCCGATCTCGCGCGTCTGGGCCTGCGCGGCGCGATCGCCCTCGCGCTCGGATCGATTGCACCGCCGGCCGCACTGCTCGCGACGCTGGAACTGGGCGGCGGCGAAGACAGCGGTTGCGGCGGGCCTTACGCCAAGTAGAAGATCAGACGTCGGACAGCCGGTTCAACGCGCCCGGTCCGGGCGCCGGGTGCCAGGCGCTCACCAGATACAGCGGACGCTGCTTCGATTCTTCGTACAGGCGTCCCAGGTACTCGCCGATCACGCCCAGCGCGACCAGCTGCACCGCGCCGAGGAACAGGATCACCGCCATCATCGTCGGCCACCCCGCGACGCGGTCGCCGTACATCAGGGCCTTGCCGATCACGTACAGCGCGAACACAAACGCGCCGCAGGCGGTGAACACGCCGACGTAGGTCGCCAGGCGCAAGGGCGCGGTCGAAAAGCTCGTCACGCCATCGAGCGCGAAATTCCACAGACGCCAGAATCCGAATTTGGTGTGTCCGGCGATCCGCTGCTCGCGCGCGTACGGCACGGCAATGCGGTTGAATCCGATCCAGCCGAACAGCCCCTTCATGAAGCGATGCCGTTCGCGCAACTGGCGCAACGCATCCAGCGCGCGTGGCGACAACAGCCTGTAATCGCCGGTGTCGGCCGGCACCGGCGTCTTCGCGAGGCGCTGGATGACGCGATAGAACACGTGCGCGGTGGATCGCTTGAGCCAGCTCTCGCCCTCGCGGCTCAGCCGTGTGCCGTGGACGTCGTCGTAGCCGTCGCGCCAGTGCGCGACGAACTGCGGGATCAGTTCCGGCGGATCCTGGCCATCGGCATCGAGGATCATCGCCGCGCCTTCGGTCACCATGTCGAGGCCCGCGGTCAGCGCGACTTCCTTGCCGAAATTGCGCGACAGCCGCAGCAGCGCCACGCGTGCGTCGCCGGCCGCGATGCCCTGCAGAACCTGCCAGGTCGCGTCGCCACTGCCGTCGTCGACGTACAGCACACGCGTCTCGATGCCGTCCGCGGCGAGCGTCTCCATCACCGCGGCAATGCGCGGATGCAGCATCGGCAACGCATGCGCCTCGTCGAACGCGGCGATGACGATGGTCAGCCGATCGCGCGCACTCACTTGAGCGCCTCCAGATACGACTCGCCGCCGATCTGGCGCGCGTTGCGCTGGATCCACTGCGCGCGTCGCTGCACATACGGCCCGGGACGTGAAGCGCTGTAGCGCTGCGGACTCGGCAGCACTGCCGCCAGCCGCGCGCTTTCACCCGCGCTCAAGCGCGCCGCGTCCTTGCCGAAGTGCCGCTTCGCAGCAGCCTGCGCGCCGTAGATGCCATCGCCGAACTCGGCGACGTTCACGTAGACCTCGAGGATCCGCGTCTTCGGCCACAGCGTTTCGATCAGCAGCGTGTAATACGCCTCCAGGCCCTTGCGCACCCAGCTGCGTCCGCCCCACAGAAACAGGTTCTTCGCCGTCTGCTGGCTGATCGTGCTCGCACCGCGCATGCGCCCGCCGCTGGCGTTGTGCGCGCGCGCCTTCTCGATCGCCTCCAGATCGAAGCCGCGGTGGATGGCGAAGTTCTGGTCCTCGGCCGCGATCACCGAGACCGGCAGCGACGACGCGATGCGGTCCAGGTCGCGCCACTGGTAATACAGCTTGAAATCACGCTCGCCGCCGGTCCAGGCTTCGACCTGCCGGATCGCCATGAAGGTCGAGAACGGCGGATCGATGAAGCGCAGCGTCAGGACCTGCAACACCGGCAGCACGGCGAGCAGAATGCCCAGCCACAGCAGCCGGCGCAGCCAGCGACGGGTGGACGAGGGGCGTGCTTGCGGGACGGCAGTGCCGTCCCCATGTCGGAGAGCCGGTTGTTCCATGGCGGCCACTCTATCGGTCACCCTCGACGCCGCCAATCGAAATCCCTTTGCGAGCCGCCATGACCGACATCGCCCAGCCCGACAGCGACCGCTTGTCCCGCTTCCTTCTGCAGACCGCCGGCGTGCGCGGCGTGCGTGTGCACCTGCGCGACGCCTGGCAGGCCGTGCGCGCCAATGGCCCCTACCCGCCGGCGATCGAAGAGATGCTGGGTGAAGCCTGCGTGGCGTCGGCGCTCTTCACCGGCCACGCCAAGGTCGACGGCCGCCTGTCGGTGCAACTGCGCGCACCGGGCCCGATGCGCACGCTGTTCGCCGAATGCACCGCGGCAGGCACGATCCGCGGCATCGCCCGCTTCGACGGCGACGGCGCGGACGTCTCGCGCGACCTGCGCGCGCTCGGCGACGATGCGCTGCTGGCGATCACGATCGAGAACCCCTCGCCGCATCGCGAGCCCAACCGCTATCAGGGTCTGGTCGCGCTGACGGCCGAGTCGCTGTCGGGCGCGTTCGAGGACTATTTCCGCCAGTCCGAACAGTTGCCCACGCGCGTCCTGCTGGCGGTCGACGGCGGCGAGGCCGCGGGCCTGATGTTGCAGAAGCTGCCCGGCGACGACGGCGACGACGACGGCTGGAACCGCGCCAGCGCCCTGTTTGACACGCTGTCGACGACGGAACTGCTTCGATGGCCTACCGAGACCCTGCTGGCGCGCCTGTTTCCGGAAGATGCGCCGCAGTTGCTCGGGGAACGACCACTGGCCTTCGGCTGCTCCTGCTCCCGGGGACGCGTGGAGGAGATGCTGGTCTCGCTCGGGGCCGACGAGGCCCGCGCCGCGGTCGTCGATGGGGAAGCCAAGGTGATCTGCGAATTCTGTGGGCAGTCCTACGGTTTCAGCGCCGATGAGATCGACCAACTGCTCGAAACGCCCGGTGTCGATGTCGAAGTGTCGGAGCGGTTGCAATAAAGGCGTCCGGTCGCCAGGCGATGATTGTTAAAGAAATATAAATGTTCTAGAGTTCCGGAACGAACGATAGGGAACTTCCGGGCCGAGCCCGGGTCACAACGGCCATGCGAATGCCTGTCACGCGCCTCGTACTTGCCCTCGGTCTCGCCCTCGCGGCGGCCTCGGGCGCGGCCGCGCAGGAAAAACGCAACCAGACCGTGCTCCCCGTGCTCGATACGTCCGGCAAGGTCGAGGCTTTCCTGGTGCTCGAACCCGCGACTGCCAACCAGTCGAGCCGTCGCTGGCGCTTCGGCGAAAGCCAGTTCGACGCCGCCTTCGGCCTCGAATCCGGCAGCTCGCTGGCGCTGCTCTGCAGCCCGGGCAGCAGCTTCAACGGCGCCGTCAGCAGCCTGGCGCGCAACTGCCAGCTGGCTTCGGTCGGCGACAACACGCCCGGCGCACGTCGCGCCAGTGCGACGGCCAGCCTGAGCCGCCCCGGCGGCGGTGTCGGCCTGACGCTCGGCGAAGGCCGCGACACCCTCCCCGGCTTCCTCAGCCCGTCGCGCGTCGCGTCGGCCGGCCAGGTCGATCTCCATGACCTGACCGTGTTCGCCAAGAAAGACATTGGCGACGACGCCTATGTGTCGCTTGCCGGCACCCTGGCCAAGGCCACGCTGATCCCGACATCTGCCGCGCCAGCCACGCTCAGCGATCACTGGACCAGCCGCAGCCTCAGCGTCGGTGGCGGCATCGGTCGTTTCAGCGCCAATATTGTCGGCCAGGTCGTCGATACTCCCGGCCTTCCGAAATGGGAAGGCGTCGGCCTCGGCGTTAGCTGGCGCACCCCGTGGAGCGGCCAGCTCACGGTCGGCGCCGACAACGTGATCACCCGCGGCAAGAACCCGTTCTCGAAGATGACCGAGAACGCGGACGACGAGGGCGCGGTGCCGTATATCCGGTATCAGCAGGATCTCTGAAGCTACTGGATGGTTGCGAGAGCCGCGACATGTCGCGGCTTTTTGTTGTCCGCTTCAGGAATATTGCGCAAGCCACCGGCAGAACTCGACCGGTCCATTCCTTTTGATGACGAGGCGCAGTCTGGATACAGCGTGCGGACAGCCTAACGCACGAGCCGAATATTTCACGAAAATTTCACATTTAACGCCCGTCGAGCCACGGCCTTCACATTAATAGAGCAATTTCTTAATGCCGCTTTAATTTCCACGCAGCTCTCGCTAGTATCGGGACACCTTGCTGAATTTGGCCGTTCGATATACGCCATCAGCGGTTTGAAATGGGATCCCCCGACTCTTGGAGAGAGAAGATGATGGTCAGAACAACCAGGCTGCGTGACGCAATTACATTCGCGCTCGTCGCGGGTGCCGCTACGGCTGCAGCTTCAGGCACTGCCCTCGCACAGAGCGAGCAGCAGGCAACCACCCTGGACCGCGTGGAAGTTACCGGCTCGCGCATCCGCTCAGTAGACGCGGAAACTTCGCAGCCCGTGCTTGTGCTCGATCGCGCAGAGATTGAAAAGCAGGGTGTGACTTCTGTTGCCGAAGTGTTGTCGCGCATCTCTGCCAACGGTGCCGGAATCAATCGCACCTTCAACAACGGCGGTGATGGTTCTGCAGAGATTTCTCTTCGTAACCTGGGCTCTTCGCGCACGCTCGTTCTGGTAGACGGCCGTCGCTGGGTATCCAGCCTGGGCGGTTCGGTGGATCTCAATACGATTCCTGCTGCGATCATCGAGCGTATCGAGGTGCTGAAAGATGGCGCCTCGTCGATCTATGGCTCAGATGCAATCGCCGGCGTGGTCAACATCATCACGCGCGACAATTTCGATGGTGCCGAGTTCCGTACGCATTACGGTCAGTTCAACCAAGGTGACGGTGAGCGCAACTCGATCGATGGCACGATCGGCTTCAACGGGGACCGGGGTAACTTGGTGATGAGCCTGTCTCGCGTCGAGGAGAAGGCTGTCATGGCAGGTGATCGTGCCATCTCGGCGGTACCGGTCTTCGGTCGCGGGAGTGCCAACTTCAGCGGCTTCTCAGCCAATGGCCGCATCTGGGACGCAGGTCCGGACGGCGAAGACTCGATCGTGGTGCGCCCCGGCGCAACACCGACCGGTGCAGGCCGTTATGCACTGGACCAGTTCGTTCCGTTTGCCGCGCAGGATCGTTACAACTTCGCTGCAGACAACTACCTGCTGACGCCGCAGACGCGCACATCGCTCTACACAAAGGGTCGTTATGACCTGACAGATTCCATCTCGTTCCGCGCAGATGCGATGTACAACGAGCGTCGTTCGGAGCAGCAGCTCGCGGGTTTCCCGCTGAGCGGCGGCCCGTCGCTGGGCAACCCCGACAATACTTTGCTCAGTGGCGAAAGCTACTACAACCCATACAACGCGCTTTACGGCGGAGACGGTCGTGACCTGACATGGAGCCACCGCCTTACTGAGCAGGCGCGTGTGTATCAGCAGAACGTTAAGACCTTCCACACATACGTGGGTCTTGAAGGCAGCTTCGATTTCGCTGACCGTTACTTCAATTGGGATGTTGGCTACGCCTTCAACAAGTCAGACCAGAACGACGCTCAGGTTGGCGATGCCAACATGCTGAACCTCGCGAATGCGGTCGGCCCGTCGTTTCTCGATACCGACGGCGTGGTCCGCTGCGGTGCTGCAGGTGCGGTGATCGACGGCTGCGTGCCGTTCAATCCGTTGTCGCCTGCTGGCGGCGTCACGCCGGAAATGCTGAACTACATCCTGTTCACTGCATCCGACGCATTCCAGAACCGCAGTGAGAGCTTCACCGCAAATCTGAGCGGTGAAATCGTGGCACTTCCCGGTGGAATGATGGGATTCGCGGCCGGCATCGAATCGCGCAAGGAAAGCGGCTTCGACCGTCCCGACGCATTTGTCGCGGCAGGCTACACATCCGGTAATGCGCGTCTTCCGACATCCGGCGCATACGACCTCGACGAAATCTATGGTGAGCTGCTGCTTCCACTGCTTTCGGACGTACCGTTCGCGCAGTTGCTGGAGCTCAGTCTGGCGTCGCGCTACTCGGACTACAGCAATTTTGGTGACACCACGAACAGTAAGGCGGGCTTCAAGTGGAAGCCGGTAGACGACCTGTTGTTCCGCGGCAACTGGGCGGAAGGTTTCCGTGCCCCGCCGATTTCCACCCTCTTCCAGGGTAATTCGGACAGCTACAACACCTTCGGCGACATCTGCTCGGCCGACTTCGCGGGTCGCACGGCCACGATCGCTGCGAACTGTCTTGCCGCGGGCGTGCCCGCCGGCTATCTCCAGCTCACCAATGCCGGTCGCGAGTACGGCGGGCAGACCGTATTTCCGTTCACTGTCGGTGGCAACCAGGATGCTCTGCCGGAAACCTCGACATCGAAGACCCTTGGGCTGGTCTACAGCCCCAGCTTCATCGAAGGTCTGAATGTGTCCATCGACTGGTGGAACATCAAGATCGAGGGTGCAATCAGCACACCGAGTGTCGGTTTTATTCTGGACCAGTGCTACGCCCAGGGTGACCAGTCGTTCTGTGACTTCTTGATTCGCGATACCGCACCGGGCGTCAATCAAGGTGTCATCACCGATATGTTCCTCATTCCGCAGAACACCGCGGTCCTCAATGTCGAGGGCTGGGACCTCAACGTCCGCTACGCACTCCCAGAGACTGCTTACGGCCGATTCGGCTTCAACTTCGATGGCTCCTACACGTCCAAGTTCGAGTCTCAGCAGAGCGCAGCATCCGACGTGATCCAGAACACCGGTATCTACTATGACCGAGATCCGAACTGGCGCCTGCGCGCGAATGCATCGCTCGACTGGAGCTATGGAGATTTCGGCGCCAGCTGGTCGACCCGGTACTTCTCCGGCCTGGTTGAAGATTGCCTGTACCCCGGTGAAGGCCTCTGCTCGGACGATGACCGCACGATCGGTGGAGAGCCGGCCGCACGCAATCGCCTGCCGGCAACCACCTACCACGATGTCCAGTTCCGCTACGTACTGCCGTGGAACGGCACCGTGAAGTTGGGCGCAAACAACGTGTTCAAAAAGTCTGCACCCTATGCGCAGCAGCCGTTCGCGAACTCTTACGATCCCCAATACGACGTTCCGGACAGCCGCTACATGTACATGGAGTATGTGCAGCGCTTCTGATCGATCCTAAGCTTGAACAGGACGGCCCCGCGAGGGGCCGTTCTTTCTTTATAGAATCGTGCAGCCGGCCCCAGAACTGAGGCCCCCAGGCGACGATGATGTCCTAGTAGTCGCAGGACCAAGTGTTTAGCCATCAAGGAGCAATCTTTATGCGAATGGAGTCAGGGGTTGTGCTATGTACTTTGCTCGCCATTGGCTGCGGATTTCCACACGCCGCGCACGCGCAGCAAAACGACCCGAGCGTCGAGATCACCCAGGCGGGTAGTCAGGAACGCCCATCGGCTGACCAAGAACGAATGATCTGTCGGAGCGAGAAGCCGATAGGAAGCAATCGCGCCGTGCGGGTCTGCAGAACGCGCGCACAAATGGAGGAAGAGCGAGAAAGATCAAGGGAGACGATGCGAAGCCGCGGCTCCGCGCCGTCCGAACGCGGCGCTTGAAAGATGACCCCTGCCTCTTAGGCGGCTTATGCGTCTAAGTGCGACTTCATCTCCAAATACGTTTGCTTCTCGATCTCTTAACCGACTCGCTCCGGTTCGCTCGCGTGTGCCCGATGGGACGATCTATTAGATCTTCTGACCCGCTGGAGTCATTCTTCCGGCTCGCACAAATTGTGAGTCTTGAGAGTGCGAGCAAAATAAAACCCGTGTGGCGTGCCAGAAGGCAAATGCCGTGAGGCGCGGAGCCCCTCGTTTCCAACCTCACGACAAAACTGTGTTTGTATCGATCGTGACGTCAATGTCGGGGTGCACGCCGATACCGGTCGAACACCTGCAGCGTCCAGGGCTTCTGCGCCAGCACCAGGCTGACGCCGGTGCGCGCTTCCGCCGAAAGGCCCGCGTCGCGCGCGAGCAGGCCGTCGAATTCGCGTGCGAGGTCTTCGAGGCGCGCGCGCATCTGGGCGATGCCGTCGGGTCCGAGGCTGCCGCTGAGCAGGAACAGCGCGTCGCAAGCGCCTGTGAACGGCGTCGAGAAGTAATCGCCGAGCAGCGCTGCGCGGAAATGACGCTCCATGGGCCCGTCGCTGCGCCAGCGGAAGTTGCGCGCGGTCAGCGCGCGTGCGCGATTGCCGGGCAGCAGTTCGATGATGCCGAGACGGTCGAGCCGCACCAGCAGTCCTGTCCATTGCGGGACGTCGAAATCGAAATGCGCCAGCACTTCGGCCTGCGACCAGCGGTTGATCGTCAGGAACATCGCCAACATCAGCGCCGGCTCGTCGACCAGCGCCTGTTCCTGTGCTTCGCTCAGGCGCGCCATCGGCTCGCGCCCTCGATCGGCGTCGCCGCTGAGTTCCTGCAGGCCGATCCCGAGTACTTCGCAGATCGACTCCAGCCGCACCAGCGTCATCGCACGCCGCGAGAACATGCGTTTGACCGCCGCCTCGCTGATCGCCAGGCGTTGCGACAGCACGCGATAGGTCATGCCCTGCGCGCGCAGGGCGCGCTTCAGGGCTTCGATCAGGTCGACGGAAAGACTCATGGTCTAAAAATACGCGACCACGCGGCGCGGAAACAGAGACTTGAGCGATCCCGGTTGTCGGTCACCCGACACAGTCCGAGGCTCGGCCCACCTCATGGACTGGAGATGCCGGTGATCCGACATCCACCCCGTGGCGCGCAATCCGCCATCTGCACCGCGCTGTTGCTCGGTGGCAGCCTGTTCGCGTGCGGTGCCGCACTCGCGCAGTCGAATGCGATGAGCCGGCAGTCCGATGCCAGTCTGCTGGCGTCGGTGCAGGTACCCGTCGCGATGACCGAGGCGCTGTCGGCCGGCGGCCGCTTTTCGATCACCGCGCTCGAAGCGAGCGGCGACACCGTCATGATGACGGTGTCGGGCGTCGGACTCGCCGCGTCGGCCGTCATCGTGGTGTCGGCAGAACTCGTTCGACGCCTCGGCATCGTTGCCGGCACTGCGATCGTGGCGGTGGCCGTCAGCGGGGGCTGGATCCTCAGCGCGGCGGGCGAAGGCATCGCGTTCGTCGCGGATGCGCTCACCCGGCCCTTCATCCATTCGATGCGGATCTCGTCGTGATGGAACGGCCGCGGACTGCGGCATACGCGGCAGCGCTCCTGCTCGGCATGCTCGTTTCCACGACCACACAGGCGGGCGGTGGTTGCGCCCCTGAGCCGCTGGCACCAGCACGGGTCGCGGATGCGGCGTCGACCGCACTGCGGACAGCAGACGCACTCGACGCGCGCGATGCGCCGGTCGCGCTGATCGCGCGCGTCGGACAGGACCTGTCCGAACACGGGCTCGTCTACAGCCACGCGGGCTTCGCGGTCCGCGACCACGCGAGCGGTCGCTGGTCGGTCGTGCATCTGCTCAACGAGTGCGGCACGCACGCATCGGGTCTGTACGTGCAGGGACTGGTGAACTTCTTCGCGGACGATCTGGTGACCCAGGACGCGCGGATCGTCTGGCTGCAGCCAGTGCACGCGGAACGGCTGGCCTCGCATCTTGTGGGCCTGTCGCAGGCGTCGCTTTTCCAGCCGCGCTACAACCTGATCGCACGCCCCAACAGCACGCAGTACCAGAATTCGACTTCGTGGATCCTCGAGACGCTCGCGGCGACGCAGCCGGCCAGCGGCGACATCCGCACCCGGCACATCGCCTACGCGCAGGCGCTGGCAACCGGTTTCGAACCGGATGTCCTGCGGATCGCCTACACCAGGCGCGTCGCCGGCGGCCTGTTCGGTGGCAACGTCAGTTTCAGCGACCATCCGGTCGCGACGCGGCTGTCGGGTCGCTATCCGGTGGTCACGGTGCGTGCGATTCTCGAGTGGCTGGAGCGCAGCGCGCTTGCGCACGAGCAGGCAGAATGGCGCGGCGGCGTGTTGCAGGCGCAGCCCGGACCGGGCTGAGACAGATCAGGAAGTTCGGCGGAATCAGGCCGGGACCAACGTCTGCGCCAGATGTTCGACGTAGGCGTCGAACTCGTCCTGCTGCATGCGCGCCTGGTGCAGCTGCAGGTTGAGTTGCAGGAAGCCGACGTAGGCGGCGTAGGTCAGACGCGCGCGGTGCTGCGCGTCTTCGCGACCGAGGCCGGCCTGGCGGAACGACGCGGTCAGATAGTCGAGACGACGCTTGGAGACGCGTTCGATCACCGGGTGCACGGTGGGATGGTCCTGGGCCTTGAGCAGCGCGCTGTAGATCACGTGCGACTTGTACTCGCGCGCGACCATGTGGAACAGCGCGCGAAGACGCTCGCGGGCGTCGGGCACTTTTTCGAGCGCGCCGAACAGTGCTTCCTGCTCGACGTTTTCCCAGCGCTCGAGCGCCGCCTGCAGCAATGCGTCGCGCGACGGAAAGTGCCAGTAGAAGCTGCCCTTGGTCACGCCGAGACGGCGTGCCAAGGGCTCGACCGCGACGGCCTGCACGCCGGTTTCGGCGATGAGGTCGAGCGCGGCCTGGGCCCAGTCGTCGGCGCTCAGGCGGCTTGGCCGTTCGGCGGGTGACGCATCGCCCGACTGGGCGATCACTGCGGATTTCGGGGCAGGTCTGCTCATCGCGACAGTCTATCCATACGCATCCATCCGCAACAGTATCGACATGCCGGACACAGGCCGACTGGCAGCATTGACACCACTGGAAACCGTCACCATACTCGACCGTACGGTCAGCATCGGGATCCGCCCGTGCAGCCGGCACAGTGCCGGCCCCGTTCTCTGTAATGCCGTTTGCCGGAGTTGATGATGAGCGTCGCGATCCCCTTTCTCGCCTTCCTGCTGGTGGGTGCCTTCGCCGCCTACCACCGTCTTCGTCTCGTCTACTGGGCGGCGATCACGGTCACTGTGCTGCTCGCGTGCTGGCTGCTCGGCGCCAATGGCGTGGCCACGGTCATCGCCGCGCTGCTGGTCGCCGCGATCGCAGTGCCGCTGCTGATTCCGTCGGTGCGCAAGTCGCTGGTGACCACACCGCTGCTGAAGTTCTTCCGCAAGGTGCTGCCGCCGTTGTCGCAGACCGAGCGCATCGCGCTGGAAACCGGCTCGGTCGGGTTCGAGGGCGAACTGTTCACTGGCGATCCCGACTGGCAGAAGCTGCTCGACTATCCCAAACCGCAGCTCACCGCCGAGGAGCAGGCGTTCCTCGACGGGCCGGTCGAAGAGCTCTGCAGCATGATCAACGACTGGGAGATCACCCACGTCCACGCCGATCTGCCGCCGGAGCTGTGGGACTACATCAAGGCCAACAAGTTCTTCGGCATGATCATTCCGAAGGAATACGGCGGCCTCGGCTTCTCGGCGCTGGCGCACCACAAGGTGATCCAGAAGCTGGCCTCGATGTCGAGCGTGGTCAGTTCGACCGTCGGCGTGCCGAACTCGCTCGGCCCGGGCGAGCTGCTCAACCACTACGGCACCAAGGAGCAGAAGGACCACTACCTGCCGCGTCTCGCGATCGGCCAGGAAGTGCCGTGCTTCGGCCTGACCGGTCCGTTCGCCGGTTCCGACGCGACCTCGATTCCCGACTACGGCATCGTCTGCAAGGGCGAGTGGAACGGCGCGAACGTGCTCGGCGTGCGTCTGACCTTCGACAAGCGCTACATCACCTTGGCGCCGGTGGCGACGCTGGTCGGCCTCGCGTTCCGCATGTACGACCCCGACGGCCTGATCGGCGACACCCAGGACATCGGCATCACGCTGGCGCTGCTGCCGCGTGAGACGCCGGGCGTCGAAATCGGCCGTCGTCATTTCCCGCTCAACTCGCCGTTCCAGAACGGCCCGATCCACGGCAAGGACGTCTTCATTCCGCTGAGCCAGCTGATCGGTGGCGCGGAGATGGCGGGCAAGGGCTGGAACATGCTCAACGAATGCCTGGCCGTGGGCCGTTCGATCACCCTGCCCTCCACCGCCTCGGGCGGCGCGAAGGCCGGCGCGGTGGTGACCGGTGCGTATGCGCGCATCCGCAAGCAGTTCGGCCTGTCGGTTGGTCGTTTCGAGGGCGTCGAAGAGGCGCTCGCGCGTATCGGTGGCAAGGCCTACGCGATCAGCGCGCTGTCGCAGGCGACTGCGGCGGCCGTCGACCGTGGCGACGTGCCGTCGGTGCCGTCGGCGATCGCCAAGTACCACTGCACCTCGATGAGCCGCGAAGTCATCAGCGACGTCATGGACGTCGTCGGCGGCAAGGGCATCATCCTCGGCCCGAAGAACTTCGCCGGCCGCAGCTGGCAGGCGGCGCCGATCGCGATCACCGTCGAAGGCGCGAACATCATGACGCGCAGCCTGCTGATCTTCGGTCAGGGCGCGATCCTGTGCCATCCGTGGGTCATGAAGGAAATGAAGGCGGCGCAGGATCCGGACGCGCAGCGCGGCCTCGAAGAGTTCGACCGCAACCTGTTCGGCCATATCGGCTTCGCGATTTCCAACGCCGTTCGCTCGTTCTGGTTCGGTCTGACCGGCGCGAAGACCGGCGCAGCACCCGGTGACGATTACACGCGCCGCTACTTCCGCAAGCTCGATCGCTACTCCGCGAATCTCGCGCTGATGGCCGACGTGTCGATGCTGACGCTCGGCGGCAAGCTGAAGTTCAAGGAATCGCTGTCGGGCCGTCTGGGCGACGTGCTGAGCCATGTCTACATGACCAGCGCGATGCTCAAGCGCTACCACGACGAAGGCGCGCCGCAGGCCGACCAGCCGCTGCTGGCGTGGGCCTTCCACGACAGCGTGCACAAGATCGAACTCGCGCTGTCGGCTGCGCTGCGCAACTTCCCGATCCGTCCGGTCGGCTGGCTGATGTGGCTGCTGATCTTCCCGTGGGGCCGTCGTGCCGAAGCGCCGGGCGATCGTCTGTCGCGTCGCGTTGCCGCGCTGCTGATGGCGCCGAACGAAGCGCGCGCGCGTCTGGCCGAGGGTGTGTTCATGACGCCCTGCGAGAACAATCCGGGCGGCCGCATCGACAGCTATCTGGCCAAGGCGATCGCGGCCGAGCCGGTGGAGCGCAAGTTCCTCAAGGCGATGAAGAGCAAGGGCATCGAGGCGCTGGATTACGACGCGCAGCTGGACGAAGCGGTGCGCGAAGGTCACATCACTGCCGAGGAGCGCGCGTTGCTGGTCGAGTTGCGCGAGCTCACGCTGGATGCGATCACCGTCGACGACTTCGACACCGAGGAACTGCGTTCGGCGGGCTATCGCGCGCCGACGCAGCCGTCGAGCGAGTCTCGCGAAGCGGCCTGAGCGACCAGCGTGACGTGACAGCGGCAACGGCGGGCGAGTCCCGCCTTTGCCGTATCCGGACTTCCGGTTTTCCATACTCTTGTCGGAGCACGCGATGAGCGCCCCGCTGCTGACCTTGCGCAACCGCTTCATCCGCTGGCCGGGCGGTGCCTGGCTGTTCGGCGTCCTCGTGTGCCGCAAGGCACCCTACTTCGCCAGCATCGCGCCGCGCATCACTGCGCTGGAGGAGGGGCGCGGCGAGGCGACGATGCGCCACCGTCGCGCGGTCACCAACCACATCGGCACCGTACATGCGATCGCGCTGTGCAACCTGGCCGAACTGATCGGCGGCCTGACGACGGACGTCAGCATTCCAGCGTCGATGCGCTGGATCCCCAAGGGCATGACCGTCGAATATCTGAAGAAGGCCGTCGGCACGATGACCGCCACGGCGACGCCTGCGATCCAGCCTGTCGCATCCGACGCGGGCTACGCCTTGCCGGTCGACGTGGTGATCCGCGACCCGGCCGGCGATGCCGTGCTCCGCGCGCAGATCGCGATGTGGGTCTCACCGCGCAGCGCACGCGGCGGTTGAGTCCGCGCAGACGTCGGCCGCATCAGATTGGTGGATCCTCGTTTTTGCGGTCTGCACGGCGCCGCCTTCGCACTGTTTCATCTCGGCCTCTGGCGGCTGTTCGGCTGGCCGCGCACGATGCACAGACGACGACGCGCGCCAATCGCGCGATCGTGCAGATCGCGAACGCACAGCTCGTGTGGGTGTGCGACGCG
This sequence comes from Luteimonas sp. Soil_C_16, assembly GCF_057657295.1. Lineage (NCBI taxonomy): Bacteria > Pseudomonadati > Pseudomonadota > Gammaproteobacteria > Lysobacterales > Lysobacteraceae > Luteimonas > Luteimonas sp. Soil_C_16. The sequence goes on from NZ_JBDGIS010000005.1 coordinate 166,772, forward strand.
GTCGCCCTGCCCTGCTTCCTGATGCCCGGCGACCTGGACATCATCCCGGCTCGGACGGACGCTGCTCGCCGAGATGGCCGACTTCTGGTGGCTGAGATTGGGTCTGTAGTTCTTCCGGCTGCGCGGGGCGTTCGTGGTCTGCGCGATGCTGTCTGACGACGCCGCTTCGCGCTGAAATGTCGCTTGTGGGAGCGTGCTTGCGCGCGAGGACGCTTTCACGAACGAGCCCCATCGCGCGCAAGCGCGCTTCCACGGAAGCGCAGCGCGGCCTCAGCCGCTGCGCGCGTGCCAGGTCGCCAGCACCTCCGCCTCTCGCTGCGGCGTCAATCCAGACTTGAGCGCGGCGCGGCGTTCGGCCGGCTGCGTGCGCCACCAGGCCAGCGTGTCGCGCACGGTGTCGTCGATCGGGCGATGGGAGAGTCCGGCCGCGATCGCGCGATCGACGCGCGTCCGGCCGAAACCGGCGTACTCGCCCACCGGCGCGATCCAGACCGGCATGTCCGACCACGCGTTCACGCCCTGCGCGTCGAGAAATTCCGCGGGCAGCCATGTCAGCCGCGCATCCGGCGCACCGCCGGCCGCCTTCGCCTGCCGCAGGCAGCTGTCGAGCACACGTCCCATATCGAGCGTGCCGGACGCCGCGTCGGCGTTGAACACGCCGGTCGTGTCCTGTTCGATCAGCTGCAGCAGGAATGCCGCGAGGTCACGCACATCGATGCACTGGGTCGGATTGCCGGGCGCACCCGGGGCTGCGATCTCGCCACCGCGGTCGGCGCGTGCGGGCCAGTAGGTGAAACGGTCGGTCGGATCGCCCGGCCCGACGATCAGTCCCGGCCGGACGACCGAAGTCTTGCCCGGCATGGCGGCCTGCGCTGCACGCTCACAGGCGGCCTTGAGCCCGCCGTAGGTCTCGCCGGTGATCGTGCGCGTCGAAGGGTCGTCCAGCGTCGCCAGCGCGCTGTCCTCGTCGTTGGCGATGTCGTTGCGGGCGTAGACCGAGATCGACGAGATGATCTGGTAGTGGCCGACGCGCCCGGCCAGCAGCGCGGCGCTGCGTGCGACGTCGTCGGGGAAATACGCCGAGGTGTCGAGCACGGCGTCCCAGCGGCGGTCGCCTTCGAGCGCGGCGAGATCGTCCTTGCGGTCGCCGCGCAGCTGTTCGATGCCGGCCAGCGGCGTGCCGTCGAAGCGCGTCGGGTTGCTGCGGCCGCGGTTGAACAGGGTCAGCGTGTGCCCGCGTGCATGCGCACGTTCGACGAAGTGCGGGCCGAGGAAACCGGTGCCGCCGAGCACCAGAAGTTTCAGCGGACGCGCGGCGCGCCCGGTCGATGCGAAGACGGCGGCCGGCAGCGCAGCGAACGTCGCGGCGGTCAGGCTGTGGGCGAGGAACTCACGACGGCTTGCCATGGGTGTGCTCCGGAGGCCGGGCAGGTGCCGGCTGTTCCGGCAGCCTGCGCTCGGCGCGGATCACCCGCCATGCGCCGAAGGTCATGCCCAGCGCGATGCCGATGCCGGCCACAAACACCAGCTGCGACCCCAGCACCGCCAGCGCCTTGTGCACCCAGACGAAGGTCACGTCGCCGCCGCGATACACGGCCGTGTCGATGACCGCCTTGGCCTTGTAGCGCGATTCGCGGCTCACCCGGGTGTAGAGCGTCTCGCGCGCCGGCTTGGCCAGCGAGAACTCGCTGGCGCGCGTCATTACCTGCACCGTCGCGATCAGCAGCGGCAGCGGCGAGGCCGACAGCAGCGCGAAGCCGATCAGGATGGCCACCGCCGGCAGCAACAGCAGCGGTGCCACGCCGTAGCGGCGCAGCAGCCAGCGGGTGAGCAGCAGCTGCACCAGGATCGTCAGGCTGGCGACCGCCCAGTCGATGATCGAGTAGTAGCGCGTCGCTGCCTCGGCGGTGGGATACAGGCGCCGCACGATCGCGGCCTGTTCGTTGTAGAGCAGCGTGCCGACGCCGACGCCGAAGAACATCAGCAGCGCGAGGCCGCGCAGCAATGGATCGGCGGCGATGAGCTTGAGGCCGGCCCAGATCGAACCGCCGATCGCCTGCTCGCCCTGCTCGGCGCGTGTTGCTTCGTTGCGCCGTGCCCAGCTGCGCAGCTTGAGGATGCACAGCAGGCACACGCAGAGAAACCCGACCGACACCAGCGTCAGGTTCGCGACGCCGATCCGGCCGACCAGCATCGTCGTGATGAAGGGCCCGACGAAGGCGCCGATCGTGCCGCCCGCACCGATGTAACCGTAGTAGCGCTTGGCGTGTTCGTTGTCGAACACGTCGGCCATGAAGCTCCAGAACACGGTGACCGCGAACAGGTTGAAGACCGCGATCCAGACGAAGAACAGCGCGCCGCGGCCCTGGAGATCCGTGTCGAACGCCCAGCGGAACCCCAGCAGGCAGACGATGAAAATCAGATACACCACCGGCAGGAACACCCGGCGCGGGAAGCGCGACACCAGCGCGCCGTAGAGCGGCTGCAACAGCAGCATGACGACGAATGTCGCGCTGAAGAGCGCCTGCAACGTGAAGTCACCGAGCGCGATGCCGCGCGCCGCGGCCCAGTCCAGCAGGAACGAGGGAAACACCGCGGAGGCATCCGACGATGCACCCATCGCATCGCGCACCGGGCGCAGCACGTAATAGCCGCACAGCAGGCAGAAGAAATACAGCAGCGCCCACCACAGCGGCGGCGACTCCGCCAGTGCGGCGCGCAGCCGCGGGCGTGGCGGCGTCATGACGGGGGGGCGCATGGCGGGCTCCTGGCGGACGCGGCACGTTAACGCAACACCATGACGGCGACCAGCACATCGCCGGCACGGTCCGGTGCGCGGAGCATATGCTCTAGCCCCCTTGCCTACCGTGCCGCGATGCCTCCCCGTCCCGCTCCCGTCTACGACTACATCATCGTCGGCGCCGGTTCCGCCGGCTGCGTGCTCGCCCATCGGCTCAGCGCCGATCCGCACGTGCGCGTGCTGCTGCTCGAAGCAGGACCGAACGACACGCACCCCTTCATCCACATGCCCGCGGGCCTGGCGAAGCTGGTCAACCGCAAGGGCGTGAACTGGGACTACGACACCGCGCCCGAGGCGCAGCTCGACAACCGCGCGCTGTGGTGGCCGCGGGGCAAGGTGCTCGGCGGCTCGAGCTCGATCAATGCGATGTGCTACATCCGCGGCGTGCCGTCGGATTACGACGACTGGGCCGCGCAGGGCGCGCAGGGCTGGTCCTGGAACGAGGTGCTGCCGTGGTTCCGCAGCAGCGAAGGCAACACGCGCGGCGGAGATGCGCTGCACGGCGCCGACGGCCCGCTGACGGTGTCGGACCTGCGCTACGTCAATCCGGTCTCGCGGATGTTCATCGAGGCCGCGCAGCAGGCGGGGCTGCCGGCGAACGACGATTTCAACGGGCCGCGGCAACAGGGCGTCGGCCTGTACCAGGTCACCCAGCGCGATGGCGCGCGGTGTTCGGCGGCGACCGCTTACCTCGATCGCGCCACGCGCGCGCGCCCGAACCTGACGATCCAGACCGGTGCGGTCGCCAGCCGCGTGACGTTCGAGGATGGACGCGCGACCGGCGTGGTGTATGCGACCGCGCGCGGCGCATTCCACCAGCCGGCGACGCGCGAGGTGCTGCTGTGCGGCGGTGCGATCAACACGCCGCAGCTGCTGATGCTCTCTGGCATCGGCCCGGCGGACGATCTGCGTCGGCAGGGCCTCAAGGTCGTGCACGATGCGCCCGGCGTCGGCGGCAACCTGCAGGACCATCTCGATATCTGCACGCTGTTCCACGCCACGCAGCGCATCACCTACGACCGCGCCAGCGACGTCGCGATCGCATGGGATTACTTCGTGCGCGGCCGTCGCGGCCCGGGCACCAGCAACATCGCCGAGGCCGGCGGCTTCTATCGCTCACCGCTTGCGCCTGACGACCGCGCCGACATCCAGTTCCATTTCGTGCCGGCGATGCTCGACGATCACGGCCGCAACCGTTTGGCCGGCGACGGCTACACCCTGCACGCTTGTTTCCTGCGCCCGCGCAGTCGGGGTCGTGTGACGCTGGTCAGCAACCGCGTCAGCGACAAGGCACGCATCGAGGCGAACTACCTCAGCGATCCGGACGGCTTCGATCTGAAGATGATGGTCGAGTGCGCGCGCATCTCGCGGACGATCCTGTCGCAGGCCGCATTCGACGGCATCCGCGGTGTGCCGATCTTTCCCGCGCGCAACGACCTCAGCGATGCCGAACTGGTGGCGTTCGTCCGCGCGAAAGCGGAGTCGGTCTATCACCCGGTCGGCACCTGCCGCATGGGCATCGACGATGACGCGGTGGTCGATCCGCAGCTGCGCGTGCGCGGCGTCGACGGACTGCGTGTCGTCGATGCATCCGTGATGCCGAGCCTGCCGGGTGGCAACACCAATGCGCCGGTGATCATGATCGCCGAGCGCGCGGCGGAGATGATCCGCACCGGCTGAGGCGTGGCTAGTGCGGCAGCTGTTCCAGCGTCGGCGGCAGCGGGCAATGCAGCACGCCGCAGATCGTGCGCAGCAGTTCGGACTCCGCCACGCTGACCTGGCCATCGTGGCTGACGGCGGCGGTGATCGCCTCGACCATCACCTGCTTGGCCAGCGGGTCGAGCGCGTCGAGCGGCTCCCATACATCGTCCAGCGCCTGCACGCCGCCCGCAGGCGGTGCATAAGGCACGTGGTCGCGCGGCAGCACGCGCTGCATGCCGGCGAGATACGCACGCTGCGCGGCGGCCTTGTCGCCGGGATTGCCGGCCTGCGCGACGACGGCGAGCAGCGTCGCGAATTCCTGCTTCACGTTGCCGGGCTTGCGCCGGCCGAAGCGGATGTGACGGCCCGGGTCGAGCGTCTCGCGCAGTTGCACTTCCAGTAACCGGCCGAGGCAGTACTCGAACAGCGACACCTGCTGGTCCGCATGTACCACTGCGTGCACGGTGTCGAGGAACGTCGCCAGTTCCGGGCGCGGGCGGCGACGCAACACCGGGAACGCCAATGCCGCCAGCGGCATGCGCAGCATGGGGTGCAGCTCCAGCAGATACGTTTCGCGCAGATGCGCCGCCTCCGTCGCCACCGACGCCCCCATGCGCGCGACGATCTCGGTATGCTGGCGACCGCGCACGACATCGCTGTCGTCGAACAGCAGGGCGAGCACCAGCGGCATCGCCGCCTCGCGATGCGTCGCGACATCGTGCAGCGGATCGCTGATGGCCGTGACGAGCGCATGCGCGCGGGCGTAGTCGTCGTCATGCGGATGCGCGACCTGCGCGGCGACCATCGGCGGCGTCACCGCCAATGCGCGGTCCTTGTGCGGGAGTGCTTCGCCCGGCGCGACCAGGCCCAGCGCCACATCTTCCTGCAGACCGTCGGGCGGATTCATCATCCACTGCTGCTGCAGACGCGACAGCTGTTCGGGACGGAAGCCGGGCTCCAGCGCCTGGATGCGCTTGATCAGCGGCGGATGCGTGGCGAACAGTCCGCTCAGGCCCACGCCGTCGCCGAAGAGCATGTGGCTCACTTCCTCGGCATCCTCGCGGTGCGCGAGTCGCGACCCGCTGTCGAGACCGCCGATCTTCTTCAATGCACCGGCGATGCCCGCCGTCTGCCGGGTGAACTGCACCGCTGATGCATCGGCCAGCACTTCGCGCGAGCGGCTCACGCCGGCCTTGATCATGCGGCCGAAGAACATGCCGAGGCTGCCGACCGCCATCGCTGCGAGCGCGCCGACGATCACCACGATCGTCGCGCTGTTCCGGAAGCCGCGGCCGTGGATCAGGATCTTGCGGCCGATGATGCCGATCATCAGGATGCCGAACAGCACGCCGATCAGGCGGATGTTGAGCCGCATGTCACCGTTGAGGATGTGGCTGTATTCGTGCGCAACCACGCCCTGCAACTCGTCGCGGTTGAGCCGGTCGAGCGCGCCGCGGGTCACCGCGACCACGGCATCGGACGTCGAGTAGCCGGCCGCGAACGCATTGATCGCGGCTTCCTGTTCGAGCACGTAGATCTTGGGCACCGGCACGCCGGACGCGATCGACATCTCCTCGACCACATTGCGCAGCCGCCGCAATTGCGGATCGCGCGTGTCCTCCGCCACCGGCACGCCGCCGAGCTGCTGGGCGACCGTCTCGCCGCCGCTGCGCAGCGACGAGATACGGAACAGCGAGCCCAGACCGATCACCGCCAGCGTTGCCAGGGCTGCCGCCAGCAGCGGACCTGGACGCGGACCGACGACCAGCAGCACCAGCACGCCGACCATCAGCACGATGCCCAGCACCGCCAGCGAGAACAATGCGATCAGGCGCGTACTGTTGCGCCGCGCCTGGGCCTGGCGTTCGAAGAAATTCATCGCGATACGACCGGTGCCGGCGGGTGCGTCGCCCTCAGAACGTCACCTTCGGCACGTCGCGCACCTCGGCGCGATCGGCCGGAATGTCGAGCAGCGCCGCTTCCTTGAAATTGAACATGCCGGCGAGGACGCTCGAGGGGAACACTTCGCGCTTGTTGTTGTAGGCCATCACCGAGTCGTTGTAGGCCTGGCGTGCGAACGCGACCTTGTTCTCGGTGCTGGTCAGCTCTTCGGTGAGCTGCATCATGTTCTGGCTGGCCTTGAGGTCCGGATAGGCCTCCGACACCGCGAGCAGGCGGCCAAGCGCGCCGTTGAGCATGCCCTGCGACTGCGCGAGCTGCGCCATCGCCGCGGGATCGCCGGGATCGGCCTTCGCCGCCGACAGGCCGGCCTGCGCCAGATTGCGCGCTTGGGTCACGGCTTCGAGCGTCTCGCGCTCGTGGCGCATGTAGCCCTTGACGGTCTCGACGAGGTTCGGGATCAGGTCGAAACGACGCTGCAACTGCACGTCGATCTGGGCGAACGCATTCTTGTACGCGTTGCGGGCAGTGATGAGCCCGTTGTAGATACCGACGCCCCACAGCGCCAGACCGGCGGCGATCACCACGAGCAATACCAGCAGGATCAATGCGCTAGCCATCAAACTTCCCCTTGTTCATGCAATCCATTACACAGGCGCTATCATCGCCGCAGCACCAGAGCATACGCAGGGGGCAGGCCCGATGAAAAGCCGATATCCATCCCGCCGGCCGCTCGTCCGGCTGGGTCTCATCGGGCTACTGCTGCCTGCCGCATTGGGTTCCGCGGCGCAGGCACCGACCTCCGCCGATGTCGTCGAGAACGAAAGCGAAGACGAGATCACCGCGATCGTGCCGCTCGACGAGCAGGCCAACCGGTCGGCCATCGTCAGCCGCGAGGACGCCGTCAAACCGCAGCCGCGCGTGCCGGGGCAGGACAAGCCACTCGCCCCCACGTTCGACGTGACGCTGCTCGAAGCGATGGCGCAGGATCTCGTCGCCAACCAGCGCGTGCCGGGCCTGGCGATGGCGATCGTGCACAAGGGCCAGATCCTCAGCGCGCGCGGTTACGGCATCACCGACGTCAAGGCGGCCGAACCGGTCGATGCGCACACCGTGTTCCGGCTCGCGTCGTTGTCCAAATCCTTCGCCGGCACCGTGACCGGCATGCTGGTGTCCGAAGGCGCACTGCGCTGGGACAGCCACATCGTCGACTACCTGCCGTCGCTGCGCTTCTCCGATCCGCTGGCCGCGCAGCAGCTCACCGTCGCCGACGTGCTGAGCCATCGCGTCGGTCTGGGCCGTAACACCTACGACCGCGACATCGAACGCAACGCCGACTATCACGACCTCGTGCAGCGCCTCGCCGCCGCGCCGATGAGTTGCCAGCCGGGCAACTGCTACGCCTACCAGAACGTCGCCTTCAGCCTGGTCGGCGACGTGGTGTTCGCGACCTCCGGACAGTTCTTCAGCGAAGCGGTGTCGCGCCGGATCTTCAAACCGCTCGGCATGAACGATGCGAGCTACGGGCTAGACGGCATCCAGGCGAGCACGCGCTGGGCCAAGCCGCACGTGCGTGCCGGTGGTGGCTGGACGTCGCTGATGCCCAAGCCGACCTATTACCGGCTGGCGCCGGCTGCCGGCGTCAACGCCAGCATCAGCGACATGGCGCAATGGCTGGTCGCGCAGACCGGCCATCGTCCCGACGTGTTGCCTGCGCCGCTGCTGGCGACGCTGCAGGCGCCGATCGTCGGCACGCCGCCGGAGATGCGCAATTCCTCGTGGCGTCGCGACCGTCTCGACGCCGCGGGTTACGGCCTGGGCTGGCGCGTCTACGACTACGCCGGTCAGCGCGTGGTCTTCCACGGCGGTGCGGTGCAGGGCTATCGCGGTCTGATGGCGATGATTCCCGACCGCGACTTCGGCATGGTCGTGTTGTGGAACAGCGAGAGCAGCCTGCCCTCGGGCCTGCTGCCGACGATCCTCGACCGCGCGATCGGCCTGCCGCCGCAGCGCTGGCTGGACGTCGATCCGAACCTCGAAACGCTGCACGCCCAGCGCACGCACGCGCCGGCCTCGACACCTTCGTCGGGCAGCACGACCCATCGCGCGGCGGCGACGCCGGAGTAAACCTCCCGGGACGCGGGAGAGCATGAGGCCGCCTACGGGCGGCCTTCGCGTGTCTGCGCCAGCGATCGCACGCGCATGCGCACAGCCTCCGACGCCACGCGGGCGAGTTCGCTCTGGTCTCCGGGACCCGGGACTGCCTAAGGTGGGTGCGGTTCGAATGAAGGCGATGGGTTTCGCTCCGCTCTACCCATCCTACGCGGCGGCGATGCGTCTGTTTGCGCGGCTACCACGGGCAAAAAAAAACGCCTCCTCCGCCTGGGCACGCGGAGGAAGCGCTTTCGATGACGAAGTGCAGCTACGTCAGATCAGATCAGCGGCGTCGGCATCTGCGGAATCACGACCGGCGCGGACTTCTTGGTGCGCTTGGCAGGCGCGCGCTTCTTCGTCGCGGCCTTCTTGGTTGCAGACTTCTTGGTCGCTGCCTTCTTGGTGGCGGCCTTCTTCGTGGCCTTCTTGGCAGTCGACTTCTTCGCGGTCTTCTTGGTCGCGGACTTCTTGGTCGCCTTCTTCGCAGCCTTCTTCGCAGTCGACTTCTTGGCGGTCTTCTTGGTCGCCTTCTTCGCTACGGACTTCTTGGCGACCTTCTTCTTGGCGACCTTCTTGGTGGTCTTCTTCGCTGCCTTCTTCGCGGTCTTCTTGGCAGCGACCTTCTTCTTCGCGACCTTCTTGGTGGTCTTCTTCGCCGCCGGCTTCTTCTTGGCGACCTTGGCGACCTTCTTCGCGACCTTCTTCACAGCCTTCTTGACCTTGCTCACCACCTTCTTGGCGGTGGATTTCTTCGCGGTCTTCTTGGCCGCCTTCTTGGCAGGCGCTTTCTTTACGGCTTTCTTCGTGGCCATGGAATGGCTCTCCTCGTCAGTGGACTTGCATGTACAGCGGCCCAGTTCTCAAACGGCACGCGGGAGTTGGACCCGCGCACAACCGCCGACGCGCACCGCGCATCGGACCGGATTCGAAGGGTGGGTCGTCGACTGCACGACGTCGCCCCGGTGAAGCGGAAACCTGCACGCGCCAGATCTGTCGCGGAGGTCGGGAAAATGTGTGGGGAGATTTCGCAGCGGAGACGATGCCCGCATCCACCGTGTGATGTTCCTGGCAGAGGTTCGAGTTGTGCTGCGCGCTGGTGTCGTGGTTCGACTCACTCGTTTCGTTGCGGACGTGTGTTTCCGCGAAACCTAATCACGGTTTTTTCCACTGTCAACAGGTCGTCGCAAAATTTTTCCGGCGCCGCCGGCACGCGTGTCGGGCGACGCGGTGCGGCGATGCCACGCACGCGGTGCGATCCGGCATGCGACTCCGCGCATCGCACGCGAACCGCTTTCGCAAAACATCATAAAAAAAGGCATCAATGCATCGGCGCGCTTTCATCGCGTGCATTTCGAGCCTGCGCACGCAGGCATTTCCGGCGTGGTGAAAAAAGAATCACCCACCCGACCGCAACGTAAATCCGGCTGTGCCGCGCGCGACACGTTTGCGCGGTTGCGGGATCGGTTTGCGCGAAAAATGCGCGGCCTCCGAACGCGTCGACCGACGTTCGCGTCGTGCATCGAGGGCGTCGACGGTCGCGGCGCGACGACCTCGCACGACGCCGCCGTCACGTCGTCGGTTCGGAACGCCGGAAATGAAAACCGGCGCGTTCCTCTCGGAACGCACCGGTCGATGTGCACGACGTTCGCGCGAAGACGTCAGTCTTCTTCGCCCTCGATCTGCTCGGCGTAATCGTCGGGCGCCAGCAGCTCGTTGAGCTGGTCGGGTTCGCTCAGTTCGACGACGAACAACCAGCCCTCGCCATAGGCGTCTTCGTTGATCGTCTCCGGCTTGTCGGCCAGTGCCTCGTTGACGGCGGTGATCGTGCCCGAGACCGGTGCATAGACATCGGACGCGGCCTTGACCGACTCGACCACGGCCACGCCGGTGCCGGCCTGGATGTCGTCGCCGACGGCGGGCAATTCGACGTAGACCAGATCGCCGAGCAGGCCCTGGGCATGGTCGGAGATGCCGATGGTGACCTTGCCGTCACCTTCGATACGGACCCACTCGTGGGACTTCAGGAATTTCAGGTCGCCAGGGATTTCGCTCATGGTCGGCTCCGGGGAAAACGTTCGATCGGGAAGGTGGGGCTAGTGTAACGACGATGCCGAGCGTCGCGCATCAGACGCCGTCGGCGGGCTGTCCGTTTTTGACGAACGGGAACTTGACCACACGCACCGGCACCTGGCGGCCGCGGATGTCGACCGTGACCTCGCCCGGCTCGCCGGCCGGCACGCGCGCGAACGCGATCGCCTTGCCGATCGTCGGCGAGAACGTGCCCGACAGGATCTCGCCGGCGCCGTTCGCGGTCGCGACCGTCTGGCCGTGACGCAGCACGCCCTTGTCGTCCATCACCAGACCGATCATCTGCCGCGGCGCGCCGTCGGCCTGCGACTCCAGCAGCGCACGGCCGTTGAACGCACGGCCTTCGTCGAGGGCGACGGTCCAGCCGAGTGCGGCTTCGAACGGCGACACGGTCTCGTCCATATCCTGGCCGTAGAGCGCGAGGCCGGCTTCGAGGCGCAGCGTGTCGCGCGCGCCGAGACCGGCCGGTGCGACGCCCGCTTCATGCAGCGCCGTCCACAGGGCGACCGCGTGCGACTCGCCGACGACGATCTCGAACCCGTCCTCGCCGGTGTACCCGGTACGGGCGACGAACAGATCGCCGAACGCGGTGCCCTCGAGCGCGGCGGCGGCGAAGCGGCCGAGCTTGGCGACGGTCTTGCCGTCGTCGCCCAGCAGCGTGGCGACCGTGTCGCGCGCCTGCGGGCCCTGCACGGCGATCATCGCGAGCTCCGGGCGCTCGGTCACGGCGACATCGAAGTCGGCGGCCTGCGCGGCGATCCACGCCAGGTCCTTGTCACGCGTCGCCGCGTTGACGACCAGGCGGAACCAGTCGTCGGCCATGAAGTAGACGATCAGGTCGTCGACGATGCCGCCGTCGAGCGTGAGCATGCAGGTATAGAGCGCCTTGCCCGGCACCTTCAACTTGTCGACCGAGTTGGCGACGAGGCGTCGCAGGAAATCGCGCGTGCCCGCGCCGCGCAGATCGACAACGGTCATGTGGCTGACGTCGAACATGCCGGCGTCGCGGCGGACGTGGTGGTGCTCCTCGATCTGCGAGCCGTAGTTGAGCGGCATGTCCCAGCCGCCGAAATCGACCATGCGTGCGCCGAGCGCACGGTGGGCATCGTTGAGGATCGTCTTCTGCGTCATCTGGCCGGCTCGCAAGCGGAAAGCCGGGATTATCGCAGGTCGGGCGCGCCGGCCGCGGGGGACCGGTCGCAGAGATGTGCCGAAGTCCAGGACGCTTCGCCTGGTGGTGCGATCACCCGCACGACGGTTCGCCCCCACGCAAGCCTCCCCCGCGTGCGGGGGAGGACGTCACGCAACTCAGGCCGCTTCGACGTGCAGGTTCACACCGTCGGTGCCGGTGATCCGCACCGGCGCGCCGGTGGGCAGATCCGGACCCTCGACGACCCAGAACGCGTCGCCGATCTTGATCCGGCCGCGGCCGTCGACGATCCCCTGCTCCAGCGGCAGCACGCGTCCCACGTGCTGCTGCGCGCGACGGTTGAGCAGCGGCTGGTCGCTCTGGCGGGCGCGCTTGCGGAAGAACTTCTGGTAGACCAGCGCGGACAGGAAGCTCAGCACGACGAACAACGCGACCTGGGTCAACAGGGTCAGCCCCGGCGCGAACAGCGCGACCAGGAACACCGCCGCGGCGGCGAAGCCCATCCACAGCAGGAACGCACCCGGCGCCAGCGTCTCCGCCGCCATCAGCAGCAGGGCCAGCGCACCCCAACCCGCGACATCCCAGCGCATCCAGTCCATGGCTCAGACTCCGGCGTGCGGACGCTGGACCGGCGGCGGCGCGGGCGGCGTCGGCTTGCCCGACAACGCCTCGCGCGCGAGCTCGCCGATGCCGGCGATCGAGCCGATCAGGCCGCTGGTCTCCATCGGCATCAGCACGAACTTCTGGTTCGGCGCCATCGCCAGTTCCTTGAACGCCTCGACATACTTCTGCGCGACGAAGTAGTTGATCGCTTGCACGTCGCCATTGGCGATCGCGTTGGACACCATCTCGGTCGCCTTGGCCTCGGCTTCGGCCAGACGCTCGCGCGCTTCGGCCTCGCGGAACGCGGCTTCCTTCTTGCCCTCGGCCTGCAGGATCGACGACTGCTTGTCGCCTTCCGCGCGCAGGATTTCCGACTGCCGGTGGCCTTCGGCCTCGAGGATCACCGCGCGGCGTTCGCGCTCGGCCTTCATCTGCCGGGCCATCGAGTCGATGAGGTCGCGCGGCGGCTGGATGTCGCGGATCTCGATGCGCGTGACCTTGATGCCCCAGGGATTGGTGGCGTGGTCGACGACATTGAGCAGCTGCGCATTGATGCGCTCGCGGTTGCTGAGCGACTCGTCGAGGTCCATCGAGCCGATCACGGTGCGGATGTTGGTCTGCACCAGCGCGATCGATGCGATCTCCAGATTCGAGACTTCATACGCCGCCTTGGCCGCGTCCAGCACCTGGAAGAACACCACGCCGTCGACGCGCACGACCGCGTTGTCGCGGGTGATGACTTCCTGGCTCGGCACGTCCAGCACCTGCTCCATCATGTTGATCTTGCGGCCGACGCCGTAGACCACCGGAATCAGGAAATGCAGGCCCGGCGCCATCGAGTGCGTGTACTTGCCGAAGCGCTCGACGGTCCATTCGAACCCCTGCGGCACCATGCGCACGGTCTTGAACAGCACGACGACGCCGGCGAGTGCCAGTACCACGGCGAGAAACAGTCCGGTTCCCATAGTTCGATCCTTGTGTGCGGGCGGCCGATGCCGCTGGCGTCGAGTATAGGCGCAGGGTGTCGCGGACCGATCGGCGTGAAAACGCCCTCCCCTGTGCAACAGGGAGGGTTGGGCGGGAACGAACCGTCAGGCTTCAATCGATGTGATCGTGGGTGAGTGGTCAGCTGTTGGCGACGACCGCGACTGAATCCGTTGACACAGGGGTCGGCAGGTTTGCCCCCATCCCGCCTTCCCCCGCGCGCGGGGGAAGGCGTAGACCGGCTTCAGTCGCGCGGCGTATCCACCCATTGCGCGAATACGGCGTCGATCTGCGCATCGCTGACGCTGCCGCCGTCCTGCACGGTCTGCGCCTGTTCGAAGAACGGGACGATCAGCGCCATGCCGTCGACCTTCGTCTTCAGATGCACGCCTGCCGGCGCGGACAGTCGCGCATCCCAGCGCGCGCGCACCCGTGCCCAGTAGTCCTGCGTCGCCCTCCAGTAGTCGTAGGCCGGGGTGAAGTCGATCGCATCGGTCTTCACGTAATCGTTGAAGCCGGTCTCGCGGACGATGCTCGAGGTGACCGCGCCGGCTGCATCGCGGACGTCCTTGCGGTTGTCCTGCTCATGGGTCCAGCCGCCCGGCACGATGGTGTGGCGGTTGACCGCGGCCAGCGCGTTGTAGTCCTCGCGCGTGGTGTATTCGCGGCGCGGCAGCGGACGCCAGCCGGCATCCGATGTCCACGTCGATGCGCCGTTCTCATGGACCCAGCGACCGCTGCCGCAGTAGCGCGGCGCATCGCTGACTTCGAACACGCACTGGGTCCAGCCGCCGCGCACCAGTTCGGCGGGCACGTCGCGCTGGCGCCAGGTCTGGTCGGATGCGAACTCCCAGCGCGTCGGCGCTTCGAACGTCCAGTCCTGACGCCAGTGCTTGATCACGTGGCCGCTTTTGACGTCGAGCAGCAGATGCTGCAGCACGATCTTGGTCGGCGTGTCCTCGACGACGATGACGACTTCGTCGCCGCCGCTGCGCTTGGGGTCCTTGCGCGTGTAACCAGGCGCGAGGACGACGGTCTCGTCGAACAGGAAACGCACGGTGTATTCGCCCTGCATGCCGAGGATCGCGCTGCGGTCGGCCTCGGACGGGGTTGCGGGCGTGCGGGTGGCAGCCGGTGCGGCGGTCGAGGCCAGCAGGGCGGCGAGTGCCAGCGCGGTCGCTTGCGGTGTCATGTCGGTGGAACCTCGTGGTCGGGAAACGTCAGGAGAGAGGGATCGGATGGCGGTACGCGTCGGGCGACGCGGTTCCGGCGGCCGCGGCTGCGCGTCGGCAGCAGCAGTCGTCGAGCGAGGACGACGGCGTGATGCCGTGGCCGCGCGCGATGCGACGCGCGCAATCGATGCCGAGCGGCGATAGCGTGCCGAGACTGGCGACCAGCATCGGCCCGCCGTCCTCCGGTTCCGCCGCTACCGACCGGAAACGCAGCACGCTGGCCTCCCAGGCGCCGCCGCGGATGCGCTGCGCAAGGCCCCGCCACAGACGCTCGCTGATGCCCCCGGGCGCCACATCGCTGCAACGCGGGAGATCAGCGGCGAGACGCTCCCAAGCGAGAAAGTCGCTGTCGGGCAGCAGATGCAGTTGCCAGCAACAGGCATCGTCGGCGTCGAAGAAGCGCAGTCTCTCATGCATGCCGTCGAGGTCGAGGCCGGCATGCGCCTGCGCGCGGCGCGCCGACGACCAGCCGCCGAGTTCGCGCGCGGCACCCGGGCGGTGCAGACACAACACCGTGCCCAGCGCCGCCAATTGCGATGGCGTGGGGACGACGCTTGCAATGGCCGGCGACAGGGCGGTGGCCATGGTCAGAAGTCGACCGACAGGCTGACCGCGACGTTGCGGCCCGGCGCGGTGTAGCGGTCGAGCGTGGCGCTGCTCGCAGCGACCAGCGGCACCAGTCCCGCCTGCCAGACCTTGCGGTCGGCGAGATTGAACACCCCGGCGTCGAGGCGCGCGCCCGGCGCGAAATTCCAGTGCGCATAGAGATCGAGCACCGCATGGCCGGAACTTTCGAAATAGGTGCTGCCGGCCGGCGCCGTCGGCAGCCGGTCGCGCCGGCCGACGAAGCGGCCCGCGAGTTCGGCGCCCCATGCTGTCTGGTCGAACGCGACGCCGAGTGTCGCGGTCAGCGGGTCCACGCTCGTCAGCGCCTCGCCGGTGGTCCGGTCCTCGCCACGCGACCACGCCGCCGCGCCGCGCAGCTGCCAGCCCGCGAGCGCGGGCGCGACGCTGTCGAAGTACACGCCGCCCTTGAACTCGACGCCGCGGATGCGCGCATCGGCGATGTTCTGCGACTGGTAGACCATCAGTCCGGATACGGGATCGATGCCGGTGTAGCGCGTCGATTCGATGAAGTCGTCGTACTGCGTGTAGTAGGTGCTGAGACTGGCGTAGGCGGCGTCGCCCGAGTAACGCAGCCCCAGTTCCAGACCGTCGCTCGTTTCAGACTTCAGATCCGGATTCGGGATCGCCGTGTAGCCGAACTGGAAATTGGTGAAGCCGATGTTGACGTCGTTGTAGGGCGGCGCGCGGAAGCCGCGGGCGTAGCCGCCGTAGAGCGACCAGGCATCGGTGAACGTCCACACGAAGCCGAGCTTCGGCGACACGCTCGTTTCACTGAGGTCGGCAACCTGCGTGGTCGGGTTGTCCTCGCGGAAGATCGTGTCGACTTCCGGCTCCAGCCGGTAATGGTCGACGCGCACCGCCGGCACGAGGCGGAACGCACCATCGGCGAATGCGATCTCGTCCTGCACGTACAGCGAGGCCTTGGTGGTCTCGCTGATCGGGAAGTCGCGCACCGGAAAGGTGTCGGGCGACATGACGTTGGTGACCACGCCGGTATCGAGGAAGATGCGGCGTCCGTCGCGCTTCTGTTTCGTCTCGGTGCGCTCGATATCGATGCCGTAGGCGAGTGCGTGTTCGACGCTGCCGGTCTCGAACGTCTTGCGCGCATTCGCCTGCAGGCCATAGCTACGCTGGTCGAAATAGAACTCGCGTTCACGCCGGTCGCGGATCGTCTCGGCGTCCGACGGCACGCGACGCACTTCCACGCTGTCCTGCCGGGTGCGGCTGTCCTGGCGGTAGACCTGCCAGTCGACACTGTCGGCCAACGCCGACGACATGTCGTCGAGTTCGTGGCCGAAGGTGATGCGTGCGCGCGACTGGTGGTCATCGCCAAGCACTTGGGTATTGGTCGCGCGGGTCAGGCTCTGGAAGCCGTACGAGCTCAGCACGTCGGTCTCGACGTCGTCCTCGTTGCCGTCGACCGTCAGCTTGAAGCGCTGCGTGTCGCTGGGCGCGAATACCAGTTTGCCGAGCACGCTGCGGCCGTTCGACGACTGCGGGTTGGCCTGCGTGCGGGCAGCCCCTTCGCCGCCGATCTCGCCCATGTTTTCGGTTTCCTTGCCCTGGCGATGGCTCACCGCGACCAGGCCCGACCAGCGCTCGCCACCGAAGGCGGCGGTCGCGCCGGCGATCAGGCCTTCGTTCACGCCTTCGAACCCGATCTTGGCGCCGAAGTGCGCGGTGTCGCCGGCGCGCAGATAGTCGGACGGGTCCTTGGTCACGAACGACACCACGCCGCCGAGCGCGTCGGAGCCGTACAACGAACTCGTGGGCCCGCGCACCACTTCGACGCGCTTGAGCGTTTCGAGATCGACGAAGTTGCGGTTGGCGCTGGAGAAGCTGCCGATCGCGAACGCATCCGGCACCGCGATGCCGTCGGTCTGTATGCGCACGCGGTTGCCGCCGAGGCCGCGGATGCGGATGTCGTTGAGCCCGAAGCGACCGAAGCTGCTGCCGACGGTGATGCCCGGCTCGTAGCGGAACAGATCGGCGATGTCGCGCACCAGCAACGTGTCCATGCGCGCACGGTCGATCACGTCGACGGTATTGGGCACGTCGCTGATCGCACGTTCGGTGCGGGTGGCGGTGACGACGATCTGGTCGAAGTCGCGCGGCTCGCCTTCGGGTGCGGCGAGGACGGCGGTGGACGACAGGCACAGGGCCAGGGAAACGGACAGCAGGCTGGGACGCATGGGCGCTCGCGAAAGTGGAGATCGGCGAGCTGGCGGGCGCGGGGAGGATCGCGCGGGCGGGCAGCCTCTGGGGAGAGGGTTGGGTGACACGGCGCGTCGCGCGCACGGCCCATCGGGACCGGGCCACGACACGCGAAGGCGGATTACTTGGTGAGGATCAGCTTGTCGTTGCGCGTATGGCGCAGACGGTAGATCTCGTTGCCGTGGCGGATGCGCAGTTCGCGCTGGCCGCGCAACAGCTGGACGCTGTCGAGCTCGATGACCTCGGGTGCGCGGGTCAACGGATGGACGTTGCCGGCGTCGTGGGCGTCGCGGGGAGCGGATGCCTCCTGGAACTGGGATACGCGCATGTCGGAATCCTCCGGAAGAGGATTTCGATGATAGTGATTCTCATTCGCCAGTCAAGAGCGGATGTCATTTGGAAACTGCACACGCTTGATCCGCTTTCCGCCTCCCCGCCTGCAGGGGAGGCTGGGAGGGGGCGAACGGTCAGAGGGAGACCAACCGGTCTCGAGCGCGATCAGAAGCAAAAAGCGCCGCGCCGAGTGACAAGTGCACGACC
Organism: Luteimonas sp. Soil_C_16; assembly: GCF_057657295.1. Lineage (NCBI taxonomy): Bacteria > Pseudomonadati > Pseudomonadota > Gammaproteobacteria > Lysobacterales > Lysobacteraceae > Luteimonas > Luteimonas sp. Soil_C_16. The sequence goes on from NZ_JBDGIS010000005.1 coordinate 184,764, forward strand.
CAGACGTCTACGGGAGCCGACGGATTGCCCCCACCCAACCCTCCCCCGCTTGCGGGGGAGGACGTAAAGCGCAATCGCGCGCGTTCAAGCGCGCAATCACTCTTCAAGAGTTGCACCTCACCCCGTCACCGCCTCTACCCGCCGCCACACGCTGTCGTCGAAGCGTCCGAGCAACTCCAGCGCCTGCAGGTTTTCGAGCAGTTGCGACACCCGGCTCGCGCCCAGCAGCACGGTCGAGACATGCGGATTGGTCAGGCACCACGCGATCGCCAGCGGCGCGGGCGCGACACCGAGTTCGGTGGCGAGCGCGGTGAAGCGCCCTGCCCGTCCGACGCGGTTGGCGTTCGCATCGCCGAGCACGCTGCCCTGCAGCCATTCGAGCTGCGGCTGCGCGAGGCGGCTGTCGGCCGGCACGCCGTCGGCGTACTTGCCGGTCAGCAGGCCGGAGGCCAGCGGCGACCAGATCGTCGTGCCGAGTCCGAGTTCGGCATACAGGGGGGCGTATTCCAGCTCCACGCGCTCACGGCGCAGCAGGTTGTACTCGGGCTGCTCCATCGTCGGACCGTGCAGATGATGCGCACGCGCGATCCGGTCGGCTTCGCGGATCAGCGCCGCCGGCCATTCGGACGTGCCCCAGTACAGCACCTTGCCCTGGCGGATGAGCGCGTCCATCGCCCAGACGGTTTCGGCGACCGGAGTGTCGGGATCGGGCCGATGACAGAAGTACAGATCGAGATGCTCGACGCGCAGGCGCTTGAGTGCCGCGTCGCAGGCATCGCGCACGTGCTTGCGTGACAGACCGCGCTGCGTGGGACGCGGATCGGCGGCCGCGCCGAAGAACACCTTGCTCGATACGCAATAGCCGTCGCGCGGCAGGCGCAGATCGGCGATGACGTCGCCCATGACCTGTTCGGCCGCGCCGTTGGCATAGCCCTCGGCGTTGTCGAAGAAATTGATGCCGTGGTCCCACGCGGCCGCGACCAGGTTGCGCGCTTCGCTGCGGCCGATCTGGCTGCCGAAGGTGACCCAGGCCCCGAACGACAACGCGGACAGCTGCAGGCCGGACGAGCCGAGGCGGCGGTACTGCATGGAAACTCCTGGAACGGTCGGAATGCGCAAAGTATGCCCGCCGTCCACCGGCGACCGCCCGCGCTATGCTGCCGCAGCTGCCACAGGGACCGTCTCGATGCGCGCACCGCAACGCACCCGGCAGGGCGTCGTCGCCACATTGTTCGGCCGCGCCGACGAGGTGATGCTCGAACTCGGCGCCGGCGGCGAACTGATGGTTGCGCGCGTCCGCGCCGCGCTTTCTCTGCTGATCCTGCTGCTGCCGCTGATCGCCGCGAGCGGCGGTCATGGCACCCGCACCGTCGTCGTCGGACTTGCGCTGGCGGTGTTCGCGAACCTGATGGCCCAGGTCTGGCTGGCGCTTGCCCGGCGCCAGCGTCGTCATCCCTGGCTGCCCTACGCGACCGCCAGCTACGACATCAGCATGACCACGCTGGTGCTGGTGCTGCTGGCGACACGCGAGCCGGCGGCCGCGCTCAACAGCGTGGTGGTGTGGAACTTCTACATGCTGGCGATCGCGCTCACCGCGCTGCGCAACGACGGACGCCTGGCCGTGTACGTGGGCGGGCTGGCGGTCGTGCAGTACGCGGCGCTGGCGATCGCGCTGATGGCCGGCACCGGCGAGGCGCGCCCGGCGTCACTCGGTTACGGCGTGGCTTCGGTCGCCGGCCAGGTCGAGCGCCTGCTGCTGCTGGCGATGATGACGGTGGTCGCCTGCGCGGTCGTCTATCGCATGCAGCGGCTGGTGGATCTGTCCGGGCGCGACGGGCTGACCGGCCTGCCCAACCGCGCCTGGCTGCTGCAGCACGCACCACGGCAGCTCGCCGACTCGCGCCGGGAAGGCCGATCGCTGACGCTGGGCCTCCTCGATCTCGACGGCTTCCGCCGGATCAATGCCGATGCCGGCCCGCGCGCGGGCGATCGCGCGATCCGCGGCATCGCCCTGCGATTGCAGACGATGCTGGAAGACGACGAATCGCTGTCGCGGATCGGCGGCCAGGAGTTCGTGCTGCTGTTGCGGTGTCCGGCCGGCAGCGCGTGGGAGCGGCTGGACCGGCTGCGACGCGACATGGCCTGCGAGTCGCTGGTGGTCGACCGCGACGGGCGCCCCCTGCCGCTGAGCTTCAGCGCCGGGCTCGCCGCGTTCCCACCCGACGGCGGCGACGTGTCGGCCCTGCTCGGCGTCGCCGACCGGCGCCTGCAGCAGGCCAAACGCGCCGGACGCAACCGCGTGGAAGCGCGTGACGCCTGAACGACGGCGTTTTCACAGGCGCTGTGGTTGCCCGGGCCGGCCCGCTGCACTAGGCTGCGCGACTTGGCGAAGGGCCCGGGGGCCATGATGGATGACTTGACGCGGATCGGCTTCGGCCTGTTCGGACTGGCCGTGCTGCTCGCGATCACGTGGCTGTTCTCCAACAACAAGCGCAAGGTCGACTGGAAACTGGTCGCCACCGGCGTGACGCTGCAGATCGCGTTCGCCGCAGTCGTGCTGCGCGTGCCGGGTGGCCGCGAGGTGTTCGACGCGCTCGGCCACGGCTTCGTCAAGATCCTCTCGTTCGTCAACGCCGGCTCGGAGTTCATCTTCGGCAGCCTGATGAACGTCGAGACCTACGGCTTCATCTTCGCCTTCCAGGTGCTGCCGACGATCATCTTCTTCGCCGCGCTGATGGGCGTGATGTACCACCTGGGCATCATGCAGTTCATCGTGCGGATCATGGCCTCGGCCATCACCAAGGTGATGCGCGTCTCCGGCGCCGAAACCACCAGCGTCTGCGCCAGCGTCTTCATCGGCCAGACCGAAGCGCCGCTGACGGTGCGCCCCTACATCTCGCGCATGACCGAATCCGAGCTCATCACGATGATGATCGGCGGCATGGCGCACATCGCCGGCGGCGTGCTCGCGGCCTACGTCGGCATGCTCGGCGGCGGCAATCCGGAAGAACAGGCGTTCTACGCCAAGCATCTGCTGGCCGCGTCGATCATGGCCGCGCCGGCCACGCTGGTGATCGCCAAGATCCTGATTCCCGAAACCGGCGAGCCGCTGACCCGCGGCACGGTGAAGATGGAGGTCGAGAAGACCACCAGCAACATCATCGACGCCGCGGCCGCGGGCGCCGGTGACGGCCTGCGTCTGGCCCTGAATATCGGCGCGATGCTGCTGGCCTTCATCGCGCTGATCGCGATGGTGAACTATCCGCTGGAGTGGATCGGCGAGGTCACCGGCCTGGCCGAGGCGATCGGCAAGCCGACCAACCTGGCGACGATCTTCGGCTTCGTGCTGGCGCCGATCGCGTGGCTGATCGGCGTGCCGTGGCAGGACGCTTCGGTGGTCGGTTCGCTGATCGGCCAGAAGATCGTCATCAACGAATTCGTCGCGTACCTGCAGCTGGCCGACATCGTCAACGGCCGCGTCGACGGCGTGGTGCTCAGCGAGCAGGGCCGCCTGATCGCGACCTATGCGCTGTGCGGCTTCGCCAACTTCAGCTCGATCGCGATCCAGATCGGCGGCATCGGCGGGCTCGCCCCGGACCGTCGCCAGGACCTCGCGCGCTTCGGCCTGCGCGCGGTGCTCGGCGGCACGATCGCCACGCTGATGACGGCCACCATCGCCGGCGTGCTGACCTACATCGGCGCCTGATCGGATTATTCGCGTGAGTCACGTCGTCGTCGTCGGGTCGTTCAATGTCGACCATGTCTGGAACTGCGCCACGCTGCCGCGCCTGGGCGAAACGCTGAGCGGTCGTTACCACACAGGTCCGGGCGGCAAGGGCTTCAACCAGGCCGTCGCGGCCGCGCGCGCGGGCGCCGAGACGGGCTTCCTGTGCGCACTGGGCAACGACGACGGTGGCCGTCAGGCGCGTGCGCTGGCCGAAGCCGATGGCATCGACCTGCGCGTGCACGACAGCAGCCAGCCCACCGGCACGGCCGGCATCTACGTCGACGAAGCCGGCCACAACACCATCGTCATCGGCGCCGGCGCCAATGCCGATCTCAGCGTCGCGTGGCTGGGCCGCCAGGCCGCGGCGCTCGCCGGCGCGCGCGTGCTGCTGTCGCAGCTCGAATCGCCGCTCGACAGCGTGCTCGAAGCGATGCGCCTGGCGCGCGCGGCCGGCACGATCACGATGCTCAACCCGGCACCGGCGAACGCGCAGTGCCTGCGCGAACTGCTGGCCGCGGCCGACATCCTCACGCCGAACGAAACCGAGTTCGCCGCGCTGCTGGAACGCCACACCAGCCACCGCATCGACAGCGATGCGATCGCCGGCACGCCGGACGCGCAACTGCACCGCCTGTGCCGCACCCTGCTGCCGCGCGGCACGGTGGTGATCACGCTCGGCGCCGCCGGCGCGTTCGTCTCGCACCGCGAAGACCTCCTGCGCGGCGACGACGTGCCGTTCTATCGCGTGGCTGCCGACAAGGTGGAACCCGTCGACACCACCGGCGCAGGCGATGCGTTCAATGGCGCCCTCGCCGCGGCCTACGCCGCCGCGCATGCGCATCCGTTCGCCGAACACGTGCGCTTCGCCAACCGTTACGCCGGTCTGTCGACCGAGCACGTCGGCGCCGCGCTGGCGATGCCGCGGCTCGTCGCCGGCGGCTGAACACCCGGATCGGCCGCGAGCGCCGCATTCCGTCGATCGGCGACAATGGCGGCATGCAGATCGGTCCCTACCGCATCGAACCGAACGTGGTCCTGGCCCCGATGGCCGGGGTCACGGACAAGCCGTTCCGGCAGCTGTGCAAGCGGCTGGGCGCGGGGCTGGCGATGTCTGAAATGACGATCAGCGATCCGCGCTTCTGGCAGACCGAGAAGTCGCTGCGGCGCATGGACCACGACGGCGAACCCGCGCCGGTCGGCGTGCAGATCGCCGGCACCGAGCCGGCGATGCTGGCCGACGCCGCGCGCTACAACGTCGACCACGGCGCGCAGATCATCGACATCAACATGGGTTGCCCGGCGAAGAAGGTCTGCAACGCCTGGGCCGGATCGGCGCTGATGCAGGACGAGGCGCTGGTCGCGCGCATCCTGGATGCCGTGGTGCGCGCGGTCGACGTGCCGGTGACGCTGAAGATCCGCACCGGCTGGTGTGCCGAGCATCGCAACGCGCCGACCATCGCGCGCATCGCGCAGGATGCCGGCATCGCCGCGCTCGCCGTGCACGGCCGCACGCGCGACCAGCACTACACCGGCACCGCCGAGTACGACACGATCGCCGCGATCAAGGCGGCGCTGTCGATTCCGGTGCTCGCCAACGGCGACATCGACTCGCCGGAGAAGGCGCTGGCGGTGTTGCGCCACACCGGCGTCGATGCGGTGATGGTCGGCCGCGCCGCGCAGGGCCGGCCATGGATCTTCCGCGAGATCGCGCACTTCCTCGCCACCGGTACGCATCTGCCGCCGCCCACGCTGACGGAAGTGCGCGACATCCTGCTCGGCCATCTCGACGCGCTGCACGCGTTCTACGGCGAGACCTCCGGCGTGCGCATCGCGCGCAAGCATCTGGGCTGGTACGCCAAGGACCGGCCCGAAAACGCGGCGTTCCGCAGTGTGGTCAACCGCGCCGAGACCGCGGAGGCGCAGATCGCGCTGACCCGCGATTACTTCGATGCGCTGGTCGCCGGCGACATCCGGCCGACGCTCGCGGCCTGAGCCCGCCCGTCCGACACGGGCTCAATGGCTGCCGACGGCCTCGCCCGTCTCGAGTCCGGGCGATGCCGGCTCGTGCCAGATGCGCGCCCAGGTGGCATTCCACGTACCGGCGAGATCGCGCGCCATCGGCGGCTGCACCGGCGGGATCGATCGCCAGCCATCGCCCGCACGCCGCGCCACATCGAAGCGGAAGAAATAGTCGGGCTCATTGCCCATGCGCAGATCGCTGAGCTGCAGGGTGTCGTCGACGACGGCCGCGCCCATGAAGCCGTGGTTGAACCACGCGAGTCGTTGCACGGCGGGCAGACCTGCGTTCTCGCGCAGCGCGGCGACATCGGAAGAGTACGCAGTGAACCGCATCGGGCCTTGATCGGCCACCAGGGAGCGGAAGCCCTCGACGTAGCCGTCGTCGGTCATCGCGACGACACGCCACAACACGGTATTGGCCGGCATCGGCACCGAGAACCGCGGCGCATCGCCCATACCCATCGCGACCAGCGCGCGATCGGCCTCGCGGTCGACCAGCGTCTTGGCGACCAGCGACCAGCCCAGGTACGCCGTGCTCAACACGAGCCCGGCGGCGATCATGCGTCCGGCGATCAGGCGCGGGCCGGCGAACGCGGCGACGAGTACGCCGATCAGGAGCCACACCGTGTACAGCGGATCGATGATAAAGACGCTCGACCACATCGCCGGCGGTGGCGTGAGCGGCCACCACAGCTGGGTGCCGTAGACGGTGAACGCATCGAGCAGTGGATGGGTGATCAGCGCCAGCGCGATCGCCCAGAACCAGCGCACCGGCGACTCGGCGACGCGGCCCTTGCCGAAGCGCTTGAACAGCCACCAGATGCCGACCGCGACTAGCGGCAGCACCAGCAGCGAATGCGTGAGCCCGCGATGCAGGGTCATCCGCAGCACCGGATCGTCGGTCATCAGCGCGATCGGAAAGCCATCGAGGTCCGGCAGGGTGCCGAGCACGGCACCGGCGGCGAGCGCGGCACGACGATGGGCGGCAGGCACGATGGCAGCGGCGACCGATGCGCCGAGAACGATCTGGGTCAGGGAATCCATCCGTCGATGCTAGCAGTCGGCCACGCGACGAGGATGCGTCAGGCCGCGCGCGGCACGTGTTCGGCCGCCACTTTCGCGGCCCGCGCCGGCAGGGCCGCGAGCACCTCGCCCTGGTGCGACAGCAGGCGCAGGCTGCCGTCCTGCGCTTCGGCCAGCGCGGTCAGGCTTTCGACCCAGTCGCCGTCGTTGGCGTAGACCAGACCGTCGCGTTCGACCAGCGACGCGCGATGGATGTGGCCGCAGACGATGCCGTCGAGGCCGCGGCGGCGCGCATCGTCGAGACCGGCCTGCACGAAGCGTTCGATGTAGCGCTCGGCCGCTCCGCTCTTCGACTTGAGGAACTCCGACAGCGACCAGTAGCGCATGCCGAGTTGCCGACGCGCCCGGTTGAGCCACTGGTTGCCGGTGAGGATGCGGTAGTAGAGCCAGTCGCCGAACCGTTCCTGCAGGCCGCCGAAATGGGTAATGGCGTCGTAATCGTCGCCATGGGTGACCAGCAGGCGGCGGCCATCGGCGGTTTCGTGCACGGCGCGCCGGCGCACCTGCATCGCCGGCAGCGCGAGGCCGCAGACGCGACGCAGCGCGCGGTCGTGGTTACCGGGCACGTAGACGATCGTCGTGCCGGCACGGCGCAGTGCATGCAGCGCTTCGACCACACGGATCTGCGGCGCACCCCAGCGCGCGCGGCGCTGCGCCATCCACCACAGGTCGACGATGTCGCCGACCAGATACAGCCGGTCGCAACGCAGGCCATCGAGGAACGTGGCCAGTTCCGCGGCGTGACAATGCTTGGCGCCGAGGTGCACGTCGGAGACGAACACCGCGCGGTGATGCGGGCGCGGCGGCGGGAGTCGGGTCGGCAGGCTCATGCGTCGGTCTTCCCCAGGTAGCGGCGCCGCTTGTGCGGACGCAGGCGGTGCAGGTCCAGTTCGACGAGGCCGTCGACGGAATTGCAGAAGTCGGGATCGACGCCGAACGCGAGGAAGCGCGCGCCACCCGGCTCGCACAGCTCGACGTACTGGCGGTAGAGCGTGGGCACGCCGGCGCCGAACGCGGCGAGGCCGGCCTTCAGTCGCGTCAGCGCGGATGCGGCGTCGAGATCGCCGAACGACGGCGCGTCGCCGGCGAACGCGAACGGGCGGCGCGCGATCGCGAGTCCATCGCCGGCGTGGTAGCGCTGGAAATACGCGACCAGGTGTTCGCGTGCATCGCGCGGCAGCGCCGCACTGATCGACGCCGGTCCGTACAGCCAGCGTACTTGTGGATGACGTTGCAGATACACGCCGATGCCCTGCCAGAGCGCATCGAGCCCGCGGCCTCCCCAGCACTCGGGCACGACGAAACTGCGGCCGAGCTCCATGCCGGCCTGCAGCCGCGGCAGCGCCGCATCGGCGTAGCGGAACAGCGATGCCGAGTAGAAACCGTCGAGTCCGCGCTGCGCGAGCACGTCCGCGCCGCAGGCGACGCGATAGGCGCCGACGACGCGCGCCGCCGTGTCGTCCCACAGCACGATGTGGTCGTAATGCGCGTCAAAGGCATCGAGATCGCGTGCGCGTCCAGTGCCCTCCCCGACCCGGCGGAAGGTCAGCTCACGCAGGCGGCCGATCTCGCGCAGCAGCGGATTGCGCAGGTCACCGCGCAGCAGCCGCACCTGCTGACCCGCGCCGAGTTCGCACAGGCATTCCGTCATTGCGACCGCCGCGCGTAGACGTGCAGGCGATGCCGGACGCGCCAGCGGCACCTGGCCCTGCGCGCAGGCCTCTCGGCGGGTGCCGATCGCATAGAGCTGGCGGCGCAGCGAACGCAGCGCGGCGTCGCCATCGCCGTCGGCCGGCAAGGCCAGCGGCGTGCCGATGCGCAGGCGTAGCGGCCGGCCACGCCGCACATACATCTCGCGCGCGAGCAGCGCGGTGCCGGCAGGCCGGTACAGCGCGGAGACGCCGTAGAACAGCGGCGAATTGCGCGCCTCGATGCGCACCGGCAACACCGGCGCGCCGGTGTTGCGGACGAAGCGCAGCACACCGCGACGCCAGCGCGAATCGCGCACCCCACCCGGCCCGAGCCGCGAGACTTCGCCGGCCGGGAAGATCACCACACAGGCGTCTTCGCGCAGCGCGGCTTCGACCGCGGCGATGCTGGCTTCGGTCGGCCGGCCGCCGAGAATCCGCACGCCCAGCATCAGCGGCGCCAGCGGCTGGACCGTCGACAGGAGGTCGTTGGCGACGATGCGCACATCGCGGCGCACCCGGCCGATGCAGGCCAGCAGCGCCAGTGCGTCGAGCGCGCCGGAGGGATGGTTGGCGACCACCAGCAACCGGCCGCGTGCCGGGATGCGGGCGACGTCGGCATCGCCCACCTCGAAGCGCAGGCCCAGGTGCTCGCTGCAGGCGGCAACGAAGTCGAATCCGGAGAGGTGGGCGCTGCCGGCCAGGAAGGCGTAGATGTCGTCGAAGCGCGACCAGTGGCCGATGCCGCGCAGCAGCGGGCGGGTGATGCGGGCGCGGCGGCCGCGGAACCAGTCGGGCCAGCGCTGCCGAAGGCGATCCTCGATCCGGAGCATGGTGTGCCAGTGCGGGCGGGATGCGCGCAGCCTGTGCCTGCGCCGCGTCGCGCGCATTGCAGCGCGCTTTCAGGCCTGTGACAGTCGCGGCATCGGCAACGGTGCGCTTAACCGCAGCGCAATCCTGGGCAGGGCACAATGCAATTCCGCGGCCGGCGCTGTATCATTTCGGCCCATCTTTTCATCCGAATATAGGGATATAGGCCTGATGTCCAGCTATCTCTTCACCTCCGAGTCGGTCTCCGAAGGCCACCCGGACAAGATCGCCGACCAGATTTCCGATGCCGTCCTCGACGCGATCCTCGCGCAGGACAAGCGCGCCCGCGTGGCGTGCGAAACCATGGTCAAGACGGGAGTGGCGATCGTCGCCGGCGAAGTCACGACCAGCGCGTGGATCGATCTGGAAGCGCTGACCCGCAAGGTGATCCTCGACATCGGCTACAACAGCTCCGACGTCGGCTTTGACGGCGAGACCTGTGGCGTGCTGAATTTGATCGGCAAGCAGTCGCCCGACATCAACCAGGGCGTGGACCGCAAGAACCCCGAGCAGCAGGGTGCCGGCGACCAGGGCCTGATGTTCGGCTATGCGACCAACGAGACCGACAGCTACATGCCGGCCGCGATCCACCTGTCGCACCGCCTCGTCGAGCGCCAGGCGCAGATCCGCAAGAAGAAGAATTCCAACCTGTCGTGGCTGCGTCCCGACGCGAAATCGCAGGTCACGCTGCGCTACGAGGACGGCAAGGCGACCGCGATCGACGCGGTGGTGCTGTCGACCCAGCACGATCCGGGCGTCAAGCAGAAGGATCTCATCGAGGCCGTCCGCGAAGAGATCATCAAGCCCGTGCTGCCGGCCAAGTGGCTGCACAAGGGCACCAAGTTCCACATCAACCCGACCGGCAAGTTCATCATCGGCGGTCCCGTCGGCGACTGCGGCCTGACCGGCCGCAAGATCATCGTCGACACCTACGGCGGCTGGGCGCGCCACGGTGGCGGTGCGTTCTCGGGCAAGGATCCGTCGAAGGTCGACCGCTCGGCCGCGTACGCCGCGCGCTACGTCGCCAAGAACGTCGTCGCAGCCGGCCTCGCCGACCGTTGCGAAGTGCAGGTGTCCTACGCGATCGGTGTCGCCGAGCCGACCTCGATCTCGGTGACGACCTTCGGCACCGGCAAGATCCCGGACGACAAGATCGAGAAGCTGATCCGCAAGCATTTCGACCTGCGCCCGTACGGCATCATCCAGATGCTCGACCTGATCCACCCGATGTACCAGCAGACGGCGGCCTACGGTCACTTCGGCCGCAAGCCGAAGGACTTCAGCTACACCGACGGTGCCGGCAAGTCGCAGAACGCGACGTCGTTCTCGTGGGAGAAGACCGATCGCGCCGACGCGCTGCGCGCGGACGCAAAGCTGAAGTAAGGGATCGGGCTGCGGCGTCTGCCGCGTCTGCGTCACTTCCGGGAACGGGCCGCACATGCGGCCCGTTTTTCGTTGGGCGTTCCCCTGCCATCACCCGTTGTGCATCGCGGAGTTCGCATGCTATCTGTGCAGTGCAGCACAGATCCGCCCGCGTGCTGCCCACGGAGCCTGTCACCCGATGCCGCCCAGCTTTGACGAGATGCACGATGCCGACGGGCATGTCCGCCCGCACTATCGCGGCTTCGACGACTGGCTGCAGGCCACGCCCGACGAACAGGTCGCGCACAAGCGGCGCGAGGCGGAAATCTCCTTCCACCGGGTGGGCATCACGTTCTCCGTCTACGGCGAGGAATCGGGCAACGAACGCCTGATCCCCTTCGACATCGTGCCGCGCGTGTTGCCGGCGCACGAGTGGAGAATGCTCGAAGCCGGCCTGCGCCAGCGCGTGCACGCACTGAACCTGTTTCTGGGCGACATCTACGGTGACCAGCGCATCCTGCGCGACGGCCGCATCCCCACCGAACTGGTGCTCGACAACAGCGAGTACCGCAAGGAAATGCAGGGCCTCAAGGTCGCCTGCAACACCTACTCCCATGTGTCGGGCATCGATCTGGTGCGCGCCGGCGACGGCGAGTACTACGTGCTCGAAGACAATCTGCGCGTGGCCTCCGGCGTGTCCTACATGCTGGAGAACCGCCGCATGATGGCGCGGCTCACGCCCGAGCTATTCGCGCGCCAGCAGATCGCGCCGGTCGAGCGGTACCCCGATGCCCTGTTCGAAGTGCTGCGCCAGTGCGCACCCGCGAACGTGGACAACCCGGTGGTCGCAGTGCTGACGCCGGGCGCAGCGAACTCCGCCTATTTCGAACACGCGTTCCTCGCCCAGCAGATGGGCGTAGAACTGGTCGAGGGCGCGGATCTGTTCGTGCAGGGCGACATGGTCTACGCGCAGACCACGCGCGGCGCGCAGCGCGTGCACGTGATCTATCGCCGCATCAACGACGACTATCTCGACCCGACCGTGTTCCGCCCCGAATCGATGCTGGGTGTGCCCGGCCTGTTCGGCGCCTACCGCGCCGGCAACGTCACGCTGGCGAATGCACCGGGCACCGGCGTCGGCGACGACAAGTCGGTGTACCCGTACGTGCCGGAGATGATCCGCTACTACCTCAGCGAAGAGCCGATCCTGCACAACGTGCCGACCTGGCAGCTGCGCAACAAGGACGACCTCAAGTACACGCTCGAACATCTGCCCGAACTCGTGGTCAAGGAAGTCCATGGCGCGGGCGGCTACGGCATGCTGGTCGGGCCGGCGTCGACGAAGGCGGAGATCGAGGAATTCCGCGCGCGCATCCTCGCCGATCCGGGCAACTACATCGCCCAGCCGACGCTGTCGCTGTCGACCTGCCCGACCTACGTCGAGAGCGGCCTCGCGCCGCGCCACATCGATCTGCGGCCCTACATCCTCAGCGGACGCCGCATCCACGTGGTGCCCGGTGGCCTGACCCGCGTCGCGCTGCGCGAAGGCTCGCTGGTCGTGAACTCGTCGCAGGGCGGCGGCACCAAGGACACCTGGGTGATGGAGGCATGAGCCGCGCGATGCCCGCCTGCCCCGGCGCCCGGGCCCGCACACACACGTCCAACGGCGCGTCGCGTGCCGGCCATCCGAACAGGCGCTGACCCATGCTCTGCCGCACCGCGAACGATCTCTACTGGGTGGCCCGCAACATGGAGCGCGCCGAGAACACCGCGCGCCTGCTGGACATGGCCCAGCGCATCGCGCTGCTGCCCGAGCGCCTGGACCGCGGCAAGGCGCAGGCGGCGCCGTGGCGTCGCGCGCTCGACTCGCTGGGCTCGGCGCAGGAGTTCGAGCAGGCGCACGGCCGCATCGATGCCGAGAGCGTCGTCCAGCATCTGCTGCTGTCGCCCGACAATCCGGGCTCGATCTACAGCTGCCTGCGCGCCGCGCGCGAGAACGCACGTGCGCAGCGCGTCGCGATCACCGCCGAGATGTACGAAGACCTCAACAGTTCGTGGCTGGAGATCCGCCGCTTCGACGGCGCGCGTCTGCGCCAGGACGGCCTGAGCAGCGCGCTGGAGTGGGTCAAGACCCGCTCGGCCGCGTTCCGCGGCATCACCATCGGCACGCTCGGCCGCGGCGAGGGCTACCAGTTCCTGCAGATGGGCGCTTTCATCGAACGCGCGGACTGGTCGATCCGCCTGCTCGACATGATCAGCAGCGACGAGGAACTGCCCGAGACCGGCGAAGCGCGCGATGCCACGCAGTACTTCCAGTGGAGCGCGCTGCTGCAGGCGCTGTCGGCGTTCGAAACCTACCGCCGCCTGTATCGCGAATCGGTCAGCCCGGCCGGCGTCGCCGCGCTGATGCTGCTCAACGACGACAACCCGCGCTCGCTGCAGACCTGTGTCGGCGCGATCCATCAGATTCTCCAGCAACTGTCGGGCGGCGAATCGCTGGAAGTCGCCCGCCAGGCCGGCGCACTGGCCGCGCAGGCACGCTACGCGCACATCGACGAGATCATCGCCGGCGGCCTGGAACCGTGGCTGCAGGACACGATGTCGCGGCTGTCGAAGCTCGGCGACGAGATCCACCGGCAGTTCATGACCACCGGCGCGGCGCCCGTCGCACCACCGGTCATGCGCCAATCGCAATGGCAGCGCACGTCCTGAGCTGTCACTGCCCGTCATCGCGGGGCACAATGGCGCCTGCAATTGCGCTGTACCGCGACATGACATGACCTACTGCATCGGACTCAACCTCGACGAAGGCCTCGTGCTGGCCTCCGACTCGCGTACCAACGCCGGCGTGGACCACATCCGCCGAGCGGGCAAGATGCGGGTCTTCGCCCAGGACGGCGAACGCGTGGTGGTGACGCTGTCGTCGGGCAACCTCTCGCTGACGCAGAACGTGCTCAATCTGCTCGAGCATCGCGCGCGCCACGAACCCGAACGCATCGGCATCCTCAACGCGCAATCGATGTTCCAGGTGGCGCAGGTGGTCGGCGATGCGATGCGCGAAATCCGCGGCCGCGACGAGGCCTACCTGCGCGACGGCGGTATCGATCCCAGCGGGTCCTTCATCGTCGGCGGCCAGATCGCCGGCGAGGCGCCGCGGTTGTTCCTGGTGTATTCGGAAGGCAACTTCATCGAGAGCGCCGGCGAGACGCCGTTCTTCCAGACCGGCGAGATCAAGTTCGGCAAGCCGATCCTCGATCGCGTGATCAACAGCCACACCGATCTGGTCACCGCGACCAAGTGCGCGCTGGTGTCGTTCGATTCGACGATCCGCTCCAACCTCTCGGTCGGCCCGCCGATCGACCTGCTGGTCTACAGGCGCGACAGCTTCAAGGTCGAGATCCAGCAGCGCTTCGAGGACGGCGACGCGTATCTGCAGTCGATCCGCAATCACTGGAACGACAGCATGCGGCGCGCGGTCGCGGAGTTGCCGTCGCCTGAGTGGGCTTGATCTGAGCGGTCTGCTCGCGCTGATACGTGTCGTGTTTCAACTCGGGCCGAACCCGAGATCAACAGACCAGTGTCTTCCCTTCCCCCTTGGGGCGACGTGCCCGCCGGGGTAGAAGGTGCCCGGAGGGCGGATGAGGGTGCTTTAGACGGCTTCTGTGTAGAGCCCCGCCCCTCACTCGACGCGCTTTGCGCGTCGACCTCTCCCGGAGGGAGAGGTGTCCGGCTGCTGCAGACTATTACTTTACGCGCGGAAAGGCCCAAGTCCGCTCGAAAGAAGTCGTCAAGCGTGTGACGTGAAGCTCCAACCTTTTGATGCTCAGCGCGCCGCGTCTTCCGCCGGCCGGTTCTTCACGTACGTGTCGAGCCAGGCATTGGTCTCGTAGAGCATGTGCAGGATCGATTCGCGCGCGCGGTAGCCGTGCGATTCCTTGGGCAGCATCACCAGACGCGCATTGCCGCCGAGGCCCTTGATCGCGGCGAACATGCGTTCGCTCTGCATCGGGAACGTACCGGAGTTGTTGTCCTCTTCGCCGTGGATCAGCAGGATCGGATCCTTGATGTCGCCGGCGTAGTTGAACGGCGACATCTGCAGGTAGGTCTCCTGCGCCTGCCAGTAGTTGCGTTCCTCGGCCTGGAAGCCGAACGGGGTCAGCGTGCGGTTGTAGGCGCCGCTGCGGGCGATGCCGGCGGCGAACAGGCGCGAATGCGCGAGCAGGTTGCCGGTCATGAAGGCGCCGTAGGAATGCCCGCCGATCGCCACGCGGCGACGGTCGGCGACGCCGCGGCGTACCGCTTCGTCGATCGCGGCTTCGGCGCTCGCCACCAGCTGTTCGATGTAGGTGTCGTTGGGTTCCGCGTCGCCCTCGCCGATGATCGGCATCGACACGTCGGCGAACACCGCGTAGCCCATCGCGAGAAACGCTTGCGGACCCCAGTAGCCGATCGCGTTGAAACGGTACGGCGAATCGGTGACCTGGCTGGCGGCATCGGCGGATTTGAACTCGCCCGGATACGCCCACATCAGCATCGGCAGCGGGCCGTCGCGCTTGGCGTCGTAGCCGGCGGGCAGATACAGCGTGCCGGTGAGATCCACACCGTCCTTGCGCTTGAAGCGCACGAGTTCCTTCTGCACGTCGCGCAGCTGCGGCGTCGGATGTTCGAACGCGGTCAGTGGAACCGGATCCGCGCCGTCAGCGGCGGCCTGCAGATTGCGCACGACATAGTTCGCCGGCTCGGTCTGGGTTTCGCGCGAGGTCAGCAGGCGCGTCGCATCGGCATCAAGTACCGCGCTCGGCGATTCGTAGTACGGCGCCTGCGAATGGAACAGCCGCGTGGTGCTGCCATCGGCGAGGTTCTGGCGATCGAGGAACGGGCGGTCGCCCTCCTCCGAGGCGCCATCGCCGATGCGGTAGATGCTGTCGCCATCCGACGCGATCAGCAGACGGCTGTTGCCGGTCGCATCGGGCATGGTCACCGCCATGCCCGGATCGGCGTAGCGATCCTCGTAGGAGCCGTCGCGCACCATCACCGCGTCGCCGCCATCGGGCTGCAGGCGCCATTCGCGGATGCGCCGCGTCTTCCACCAGTATTCGGTCAGCAGCGCGAGATCGCCGCTGCCCCACTGCGTGCCGGCGTAGCGCATCGACAGTTCGGCCAGCACCTGCGGCTGCCCGCGGAACGGCGCGGCCTGCATGTAGACGATGTCGCGCACGGCGACCTCGCGCGCCGGATCGCCACCATCCTGCGCTTCCACCCATGCCAGCGTGGCCGGCGCGTCGCTGCGCCAGGCCACCGAACGCTTGCCGGTGGGCACCGCATCGTTGCCGACCGGCAGACCTTCGACCAGCGGCAGCGTGGCGACGGTGTGCTGGACCTTGCCGTCCAGACCGACGACTTCGATGCGCCGCGGGAAGCGCGTGTACGGCACGAGATACGAGAAAGGACGATCGATCTGCTGCCGCAGGATGTGGCGCCCATCGGGCGACGTCGTCGCGCTGGTGGTCAGGCCCGGCGCGCCGATCGGCGACACGGTGCCGTCGAGCGCCACGCGCGCGAGTTGGCTGGTCATGTAGTGCGCGAACACGCGTGCGTCCTGCTCGCTGCGCAGCAGATCCTGATAGGTGCGCAGCTGCTGCACCGTGCCGCCAGCGCCGGTTTCCTGCACGTTCGGGCCGGCGGGAATGCCTTCGTCCTGCGGCAGCTCGCCCTGCCCTGCCGGCCGCAGGCGCACCAGCAGACCGGTGCTGTCGGGCATCCATTCGAAGCCGTTGCCGACCACTGCATTGAGCGGCTGCGCGAGCAGACGGCGCGCCTGTCGCGTGGCCACGTTGACGATCCACAGCTGCACTTCACCGGCGCGTACGTCGACCTGGCTGAAAGCGATATGGCGCTGGTCCGGCGACCACAGCAACGAAGCCAGCGACAGCGGCTCCGGCAGACCGGCGATGCGCTGTTCGTCGCCGCCGTCGACCGGCTTGAGCCACAGGTCGGTGACGAACGAGGCGCGGCTGGTCGAATAGGTCTTCGGATTGATGCGGATGCCGCCGAGCTTGAGCTCGGGCTGCGACACCTCGGCGATCGACGGCAGCGCCGGCGTCTGCAGGAATGCGGCCAGATCGCGCTGCGGGCTCAGCAGCAGCCGCGGCGGACGCGGCGCATCGACGATCGCCTGCAGCGCTTCGGGCGGCAACCGGTAGCCGGTATCGGCCGACGCGGCCGCGCTCTGCCCCGCATTCGCGCCTTGCGCGAGCACGGGTGCGCCCCAGGACAGGCTCGCAACGAGCAGCGTGGCGGAGACGACGACGGAGAGACGGCGGCGGGCGATCGTGGAAGACATCGGCAGGCGATCCGGAAGCACACGGGTCGTCGAGCATAACCGCCGAGTCGGGCGCAGCCGCCGCCTGCGGGACGGGACCGACGGGACTTGCGCCGCAGCGCGGCTTCCGTCAGGCGATGCGCGTGTCCACGACGCTCCAAAAAAACGGGGCCGCCCGAAGGCGGCCCCCAAACCTGACATCCAGTCGATGCCAAACCGTGCAGCGGGTCAGCGCACCTGCACATCCGCATCGATACGTGCGTAGCTGTCGTTGGCGACGTTGCCGTCGGCGCCTGCGGAAACGGTCTGCAGACGCGCGGCGAAGCCGTAGGGATCGCCGCCCAGGTTGCGGGCGAGCGAGACGGCGAAGTCCATCGTGTCGTTGACCGGCTTGCCGCTGTAGTCCTCGACGAGCACGCGCAGATCGCTGTGCGCGCCGCCGATGCCCTGCCCGCCCTCGACCGTCGCGCGGGTCTGGCCGATCAGCGCTTCGAGCTGCGATTCGCTGAAGGTCAGCGTCACCGTGTCGCCCGCACCGACCGGACCACCGCCGTCGAATCCGCCAGTCAGTGCCCAGTTCAGCAGATCGGCATTGGCCTGTTCTTCGCTGGCTTCGTTCCTGCCGAGGATGTTGCGCTCGAACCAGTTGTAGGACGGTCGATCGGTGCTGAGTTCGAACGCGTAGCTGCGCTCGCCCGGCAGTTCGTTGCCGGCGGCGTCGAAGCGTTGCTCGATCGTCAGCGGCACGTTGCTGCCGTAGCTCAGATCGGTGGTCAGTGCGCGCGAGCCGTCGGCATATTCCACCTGCACGGTGCTGCCGAGATTGGCCTGGCCACCGAGCGCGATGCTGAGCTGGTCGAAGCCGGCGCGCAGCTGGGTCTGCGACGAGTAGTCGATGCGCGAGATCGTCGCGACGTTGTCGACGCCCGGCGTTGCATGCGCGACCTGACCTGTCGCGTTGAAGTGCGCATACGCGGCCTGGCCTTCGACGCTGGAGATGTCGAACTCGGCCGTCTGCAGGGTCGCGCCATGCAGCTGGTCTTCGCGGCCCGCCATCACCGACAGATCGCCCACGCGCAGGCCGATGCCGTTGAACGCATTGATCGTCTCGGTGGGGCCGGTGGTCACGCGCACGGTGTCCGCGTCCACGCGCTCGACGGTGTAGCTCACGCCGTCGGACGCCTTGATGTTGTTCTCCGTTCCGATCATGCGGAACGAGCCGGCCAAGGCAGTTTCGGTGAATGCGCTGCTGTCGAGGGTGACACTGCCGCCGACCGGGATGGTCGTCGGATCGAAGGGATTCACGGCAGCCGCCGCCTCGACCGTCTGGCCTTCGCCCGGCAGCGTGACCTTGTAGGTGGACTCGAAACCGGTCGCGGCGCTCGCCTCGACCTCGGCGCCGCCGCGGCCGCCTGCGTTCGCTTCGCCCGACACGCTGATCTGCGAACCGGTGGTGACCGAAAACGACGTCGTGCCGTCGCCCTGGCTTTGCTGGAATTCGACGGAAGACTCGCTGGCCACGCTGATCGACGCCCCACGGCTGCTCGCCGGCGCGCCCTCGGCGCGGTTGTTGCCGAGCTCGACTTCCTGCTCCGCGGTGAGCTTGACCGTGCGGCTGTCGGGCTGCCAGGTGATGCTGCCGTCAGCGGCCTTGGCGCTGACTTTGACGTCGGTGGTGGAATGGTTCGCGCTGCCGCCGTCGATGTCGCCGCTGGCGCTCATCGGCGAGGCCGGAATCTCGATCACATCGCCAGGCTGGATCGCATTGCCGCCCTGCGCAGTGGGCGAAACCAGCTGCGGATTGGCCGCGTGGATCGCCTCGGGGCTGACCATGTAGCGCTCGGCGAGCGTCGCGACAGTGTCGCCGGCCACCACGTTGTGCCGCGTGGGATCGAGCGTCGGGGTGGGCAGGGTCGGTGCAATGGAGCCGCCGCCATCATGTACGTGCATGTTCAAACGCGTTGCCTCGTCCTGTTCATGGGAGCCACGCATCCAGCGCGGTGCGGACATGGTCTTGCATGCGGACGAAAGCGACCTACTGGGGTAAACCCGAGGTCGTCGCCGCAGCCTGAATCCACGTTCATGCCGACGGCTTCGATCGGCGCGGTTGCCGGCTCCGGCAGCAGGTCGTCAGTCACACGCCTGCGATAGAATGGGGGTCGCCTCGCCGAGGGGCGCTGCGACCGTGGACTGCACGGCCAGGCTCGGCGCGGTGTCCTGTGAACGGCGCCCGTAATCGCGAATGCGCATGGCGCATTCCACTACGGAGCCTGCTATGAACGCACAGCTGAAGACCTTCTCGACCGACGGCGATTACAAGGTCGCCGACATCACGCTCGCCGACTGGGGCCGCAAGGAACTCGACATCGCCGAGCACGAGATGCCGGGCCTGATGTCGATCCGCAAGAAGCACGCCGCCACCCTGCCGCTCAAGGGCGTGCGCGTGACCGGTTCGCTGCACATGACGATCCAGACCGCAGTGCTGATCGAAACCCTCAAGGACATCGGCGCCGACGTGCGCTGGGCCTCATGCAACATCTTCTCGACCCAGGACCACGCCGCCGCCGCGATCGCCAAGACCGGCACGCCGGTGTTCGCGTGGAAGGGCGAGACGCTGGAGGAGTACTGGGACTGCACGCTCGACGCGCTGAGCTTCCCCGACGGCAAGGGCGGCCTGATCGGTCCCGAGCTGGTCGTCGACGACGGCGGCGACGTGACCCTCCTGATCCACAAAGGTTATGAGCTCGAAAAGGGCGACGAGAGCTGGGTCAACAGCACCGGCGGCAGCCACGAAGAGCAGGTCATCAAGGCGCTGCTCAAGCGCGTGCGCAGCGAGCGTCCGGACTTCTGGACCCGCACCGTCGCCGAGTGGAAGGGCGTCTCCGAAGAGACCACCACCGGCGTGCACCGCCTGTACCAGCTGGCCCAGGCCGGCACGCTGCTGGTGCCCGCGATCAACGTCAACGACTCGGTCACCAAGTCGAAGTTCGACAACCTCTACGGCTGCCGCGAATCGCTGGCCGACGGCCTGAAGCGCGCGATGGACGTGATGCTGGCCGGCAAGGTCGCCGTGGTCTGCGGCTACGGCGACGTGGGTAAGGGCTGCGCCGCGTCGCTGCGTGCCTACGGCGCGCGCGTCGTCGTCACCGAGATCGATCCGATCTGCGCATTGCAGGCGGCGATGGAAGGCTTCGAGGTCAACACGATCGAGTCCACGCTGGGCCGCGGCGACATCTACGTCACCACGACCGGCAACAAGGACATCATCACGGTCGAGCACATGCAGGGCATGAAGGACCAGGCGATCGTCTGCAACATCGGCCACTTCGACAACGAGATCCAGGTCGACGCGCTCAATGCGCTGAAGGGCGTCGAGAAGATCAACATCAAGCCGCAGGTCGACAAGTACGTGTTCGGCAACGGCAACGCGATCTTCCTGCTGGCCGACGGCCGCCTGGTGAACCTCGGCTGCGCCACCGGCCACCCGAGCTTCGTCATGTCGAACTCGTTCGCCAACCAGACCCTCGCCCAGATCGACCTGTGGGCGAACAAGGACACCTACGAGAACAAGGTGTACCTGCTGCCCAAGCAGCTCGACGAGGAAGTCGCGCGCCTGCACCTCGAGAAGATCGGCGTGAAGCTGACCACGCTGTCGAAGGAACAGGCCGACTACATCGGCGTGCCGGTCGAAGGCCCATTCAAGCCGGACCACTACCGCTACTGATCGATCCGCTTCGCGGATGCGACACGGAACGGGCGCCGAAAGGCGCCCGTTTTCCGCTGCGAGGTGTGGATCCGTCTCAGGGCCGCCAGTTCGCGTTCCGCTCCCAGAAGTCCACGCTGCGCCGGTAGGCCTCGCGATCGAGCGGCACGCCGGAACCGCCCTCCTCCACGCCCAGCGCATTGCGCAGCATCGTGATCGGGGCCATTGGAATCTCCTCCGGCTCGGCGGTGTAGATGCAGCCGACGATGCCCCAGTCCGCATCGATCGGCGAGCCTTCCTTCGCGAGCTGTTCGGCGCTGTAGAGGATCACGACGAGATACTCGGCACGTGGCGACTCCACGCCTTCGAACCAGCGCACGAGCACCGGCAGTTCCGCGCTGTTGCGCGCTTCGTAACCCGAGCGCAGCAGGTGCCGGTTGGCGTCGGTGATCGGCACCGTCAGGCAGCGCGTCGAGGTCCAGTTGCGATGCACGTGCAGCTTGCAGAACGGCGCGTAGCCGTCGAGCACGGCGTGCGGCGTTTCGGTGTTGAGATGCGCCTCGAACTGCGCGGGCGTGATGTCCTGGATGGTGTTGCCGCGCGGCGTGCGCGGGAACAGACGCGGGCGGGCGAACGGCGTGAGAACGATGGACATCGGCGGGTCGCATGCGGGGCGCGACAGGGTAACGCGCCTGCACCGCGCAAGAAAAAGGCGGGCCTCGCGGCCCGCCTGTTCGTTTGGATCACAGCGCCTGCGTGCGCCGGTCGAGCTCGGCCTCGTCCGGGCCTTCATCGGGACCGTGCAGTTCGTCGTTCGCCGCCGGCGGCTGGCCATCGCCGACCGCGGCGCCAGGCACTTCGTGATACGGCAGCTGCAGCACGCGGCTGGTCATGCCGCGGATGCGGTTGGTCAACGCGACATCGGTGTTGAGTGTCTGGCCGAACGACGGGACGATCTGCGCGATGCGTTCGCGCCACGGGCCGTCCATCTGCGCCGGATAGGCCTTGCGCATCACGTCGAGCATGATCTTCGGCGATGTCGACGCGCCCGGCGACGCACCCAGCAGCGCAGCAATGCTGCCGTCGGCATCGGTGACGATCTCGGTCCCGAACTGCAGGATCGCGCCCTTCTCCGGATCGCGCTTGATCACCTGCACGCGCTGACCTGCGGTCACCAGACGCCAGTCGGCGGGCTGCGCGCCCGGATAGTACTTCTGCAGTTCAGCCATGCGATCGGCGTCCGACAGGCGCGCCTGGCTGATGAGATAGCCCACCAGATCCCGGTTCTCCGCGCCCACGCGCATCATGCCGGCGACGTTGTGGTTGTTGACCGAGGAGAACAGGTCGAACCACGAGCCGTGCTTGAGGAAACGCGTGCTCTGCAGCGCGAACGGGCCGAACAGCAGCACCGGCTTGCCGTCGAGCATGCGCGCATCGAGATGCGGTACCGACATCGGCGGCGAGCCTTCTTCCGCCTTGCCGTAGGCCTTCACCTCATGCTGCGCGGTGACGGCCGGATTGTCGGCAGCGAGGAACTGGCCACCGACCGGGAAGCCACCGTAGTTCGCGGCTTCCGGGATGCCCGAGTGCTGCAGCATCGTCAGTGCGGCACCGCCGGCGCCGACGAACACGAACTTCGTCCGGATCGAGCGCGTCGTGTCGCTCGCCAGATCGTGCACCGCGACGGTCCAGGTGCCGTCGTCATTGCGCTGCAGCTTGCGGACTTCGTGACGCAGATGCAGGCCGAAGTTCGGGCTGCGCTCCAGTGCCTGGGTCAGCTGGCGGGTGATCACGCCGAAATTGACGTCGGTGCCGAGCGGCATCCAGGTCGCGGCGATCCTCTGCGCCGGATCGCGCCCCTGCATCATCAGCGGCGCCCACGCGGCGATCTGCTTCGGATCTTCCGAGTACGCCATGCCGTTGAACAGCGGCTCCTTCGACAGCGCAGCGTGGCGCCGGCGCAGGTAATCGATGTTCGCGTCGCCCCAGACAAAGCTCATGTGCGGGGTGGCGTTGATGAATTCACCCGGCGCGCCGAGACGGCCGGCTTCGACCTGGTGCGACCAGAACTGGCGCGAGATCTCGAACTGTTCGGCGATGTCGACCGCACGCGCGGTCTCGATGCTGCCGTCCTCGCGTTCGGGCGTGTAGTTGAGTTCGGCGAAGCCCGAGTGTCCGGTGCCGGCGTTGTTCCAGCCGTCCGAACTTTCGAGCGACACGCCATCCAGGCGCTCGTACATCTCGATGCGCCAGTCGGGCTCGAGTTCCTGCAGGTACGTGGCCAGCGTGACACTCATGACGCCGGCGCCGATCAGCACCACGTCGACGGGCTCGGCGTTGTCCGGCTCGGGCGGCGCGCGTTCGAACAGCGGCCAGTAGAGAAACAGACCGGCGGCGATCGCCACCAGCACGACGAGGCCGACGAGGGCCTTGAGGAATTTTTTCATGACGGGATCCTTGGGGGAGGACGCCGGTCGGCGGCCAGGACCGTCGAGGGGCACGGCCCGGCACGGAGCCGGGCGACCGGCGAATTATAGGACCCGCGCGCGTGGAGCCGGCGGGAAGGCGTGTTCCACGCAGCGGGGTGGCGTGCGGGTCTTCGCTTTCATCGCGATCAAGCGATACAATCAAGGCACTCCGCCGTCGCAGGCCGCGCATGCTCCCGCTCAGCTTCGAGTTCTATCCGCCCAAGACCGACGACCAGCGCAGCCAGCTGGACCGCACCGCGAAGAAACTCGCCGTGCATGCGCCCGAATACGTGTCGTGCACCTTCGGCGCCGGCGGTTCGACGCTGAGCCACACGCCCGAGACCGTGCGCCGGCTCAAGCAGCAGCACGGTCTGGACGCGGCCCCGCATCTGTCCTGCGTGGGCGGCAGCCGCGCGGAGATCCGCGAGTTGCTGAAGCTTTACCGCGCGATCGGCTGCAACCGCATCGTCGCGTTGCGGGGCGATCTGCCGTCGGGCATGGGCCAGCCGGGCGATCTGCGGTACGCGGCCGATCTCGTCGCCTTCATCCGCAGCGAATTCGGCGACCATTTCCGCATCGAGGTCGGCTGCTATCCGGAAATCCACCCGCAAGCCGACGACGCGCGCGCGGACCTGCGTCACTTCAAGGCCAAGGTGGACGCCGGCGCGGACGCCGCGATCACCCAGTACTTCTATAACGCCGACGCGTATTTCCATTTCGTCGACAGCGTGCGCCGCGCGGGCGTCGAGATTCCGATCATTCCCGGCATCATGCCGATCTCGAACTTCAGCCAGCTGCGCCGGTTCTCGGAAGCCTGCGGCGCCGAGATTCCGCGCTGGATGCAGCGACAGATGACCGCGCACGGCGACGATGCCGATGCGATCCGCGAACTGGCGACGGAGGTGGTCACGCGCCTGTGCGAACGCCTGATCGCGGGCGGCGCGCCGGCGCTGCATTTCTATACGCTCAATCTGTCCAAGCCGACCCAGGCCATCCTCGCGCGCCTGTCCTGACGGCCACGCCCGGCGCCACTGTCGTCATCACCTGCCAGCCGCTAGGCTGCGCCGATGCCCCGCCACCCCGTCCCCGCCCTGCTGCTGACCGCCTCGGCGATCGCGGCCGTCTGTGTGTTGTCGGGCGCGTCGGCGCAGGTGCGTCGCTGCACCGCACCCGACGGCGGCACGATCTACACCGATCGCGCCTGCTCGGCCGTCGGTGCCACCACGAGTACGCCACGACGCGGCCCCGCGCCGTCCGCCCTGCCGCGGATCGGTTGCCAGCGCCAGCTGCGCGGGCTGATCCAGGAACTGAGTTTCGCGATCGACCAGCGCGACACCAATCGCGTGGCCGGGCTCTACCACTGGCAGGGCCTGAGTCACAGCGGCGGGTACCAGATCCTCGAACGCCTCGACGCGATCGCGCAGCGGCCGCTGGTCAACATCACCGCGCAGCGTCCGGCGCAGACCGTGGTCGCGCAGGAGCGATCGGGCTTCACCGGCTGGGTCAGCGCGCGCGAGATCCCGACCGCGGCGCCGGAGCGCCCGCCGACATCGCTGCGGATCGACCAGACCGGCGCGAGCGGCGGCGGCACGGTGACGACGGTGTTCGGCCTGCGCCGGCATCTCGGCTGCTGGTGGGTGAGCCTCTAGGAAACCGGGGGCGGCGCGCGTCTCTCGGGGCCGGCGTCAGTTCGCCGGCATCGACGGCCGCTCGGGCCGGAACGACAGCGTCGCCACGACGCCGCGCACTGCGCCCGGCACCACGCGTACCTGCCAGCCGTACAGCGCGCACAGACGCCGCACGATCGACAGGCCGATGCCGCCACCCTGCGAATGCTCGGCATGCGTGCCGCGATAGCCGCGCTCGAACAGTCGCGCGGCATCTTCCGCGCTGAGGCCCGGGCCGGAATCGGCGACTTCGACGGTGTGCTCGCCCAACCGCACGACCACCTCGCCTTCGAGCGTGTACTTGATCGCATTGCCGACGAGATTGCCGAGCGCCACGGTCACCGCGGCTTCGGGCGCATCGACGACCAACGGCTGCGCGCCGGCCTCGAGCCGCAGCGTCAACGTTTTGCCGGCCAGCTGGCCGCGATGCGCGTCGAACAGCTGCTCGACCACGCGGCCGACGTCGGTCGCGCCGTGCCCGCGTTCGTTGCGCGAGAGCAGCAGCAATGCGCTGATCAGATCGGTGCACTGCTGTTCGGCACGCTGGATGCGTTGCAGTCGCGTGCGGGTCTTGTCGTCGAGCTCCGGGCGCGACAGCAGCAGTTCCACCGCGCCCTTGATCACCGCCAGCGGCGTGCGCAGTTCGTGGCTGACGTCGGCGTTGAACTCGCGATCGCGCTGCACGACCTCGGTCAACCGGAACGCGTAATCATCGAGCGCGCTCGCCAGCTGGCCGACCTCGTCGTCCGGGAAATGCGGCGCGAGCGCCTCGGGCGTGGACGAATCACCGGAACTGCGCAAGCGGTTCGCCAGCGCCGACACCGGACTCATGACCCGCGCAGCCGACCACCAGCCGATCAGCAGCGACAACAGCGAGACCAGCACCACCGAGCCGAAGATCGCGCGCTGGAACTGCGTCGCGCCGCGCATCGTCTCGCTCATGTCGTAGGCGAGGAAGAACCACTCGTCGGGCGTCTTGCGCACCGCGAGCTTGTACATGAAGGGGGTGCCGTCCTCGTCGACGCCGCTGAGGTTGTGGATGCCGTCGCCGAGTTCGTACCAGTCGGGCTGGTCTCGGCGCAACTCCTGGAAGCGGTCGCGCTTGATCACGCGCGCGCGGATCTGTTCCAGCGGCACCGCGGGATTGCGCGCCGGATCGACGTAGTAGCGCCGAGCGTACTCGTCGATGTTGCGGTTCATCAGGTCTTCGACCAGCGTGTTCTCCACGCGGTCGCGCGCCTCCTGGGTCAGGAACGCGAACAGCGTCGTGAGCCCGAGACCGAGCAGCACGAACGACAGGATGATGCGACTGCGCAGACGCCGCCGGTAACGACGGCGCCCGCGCGTGCGGGCCGGTCGGCCCTGGCTGGGCTCAGGTGGCCGCATCGGGAACCGCGATGCGGTAGCCGATGCCGTGACGGGTCTGGATGTACGGCGTGTCGAACGGCTTGTCGATCACCGCACGCAGGCCATGGATGTGCACGCGCAGCGAGTCCGAATCAGGCAGCTCCTCGCCCCAGACGCGGGTTTCCAGCTCCTGCCGCGTCACCACCGCCGGCGAGGCCTCCATCAACGACTGCAGGATCTTCAGGGCGGTCGGATTGAGCTGCAGCAGCTTGCCGCTGCGGCGCACTTCCAGCGTGTCGAGGTTGTACTCGACATCGCCGACGTCGAGCACGCGCGTGTGCGTGCCCTTGCCGCGACGCGACAATGCATTGAGGCGGACTTCCACTTCCTGCAGCGCGAACGGCTTGACCAGATAGTCGTCGGCGCCCGAATCGAATCCGGCCAGCTTGTTGTCGAGGCTGTCGCGCGCGGTGAGCATCAGCACGGGCGTCTGCTTGCGCGCGTCGTTGCGCAGCTTGCGACAGACCTCGAGGCCGTCCATACCCGGCAGATTGAGATCGAGCACGATCGCGTCGAAATCGTGGACCACGGCCAGATGCAGGCCGGTGACGCCATCGGCGGCGAAATCGACGGTATGGCCGCGGTCTTCGAGATAATCGCCGAGGTTGGCGGCGATGTCCTGGTTGTCTTCGATGACGAGGATGTGCATTGGGTGTCCTTGGCGTCGCGCCCGCTCGGGCGCATACGGTGAATGCGGGTCTGCGCCGGATGATGGCACAGCGCTGCGATGCTTCCACGACGACCGTCGTCGTCGCGCATACAAACCGGGCCCGGCGCGCCCGCGCTCGAGGCACGTGCCCAGGCCGTCGACTGCCGTTACCGGGACGGGACACAAAAAGACCCGGGCGGAAACCGCCCGGGTCGAAGGAGTGTTGCCCCGATTGCCGTCATTCGCTGCGGCCCCGGTTGCCCGGGACGGAGAGAGCGCGAGCGCATTCCGGATGTGCAGATTAGGGATGCCGCCGTCGAAATCCGGAAAAAAAACGTTCAAGTTCCGTTCGGAATCGCACGCCGTGCGCGGCGGGTCGGTGGCTTCGCCGCGACGTGGGCCGAGAGGTACTCGATGATGCCGCCGGCGATGTCGTCGCTGGTGGCGTCTTCGATGCCTTCCAGGCCCGGTGAGGCATTGACCTCCAGCACCAGCGGACCACGCGCGGAGCGGATCAGATCGACACCCGCGATGCCGAGGCCGATAACCTGCGCGGCTTGCACCGCGGCGGCGCGTTCTTCCGGCGTCGTCTCGACCGGGCTGGCCGTGCCACCGCGGTGCAGGTTGGATCGGAAATCACCCGGCGGCGCCTGACGCTGCATCGCGCCGATCACCCGATCGCCGACGACGAAGCAGCGCAGGTCCGCGCCCTGCGCTTCGGCGATGAATTCCTGCATCACGAAACTCGCGTACAGCCCGCGCAGCGCTTCGACGACGCCCCGCGAGGCCGACGGCTTCTCCGTGAGCATCACGCCCGCGCCCTGGCTGCCCTCGTTGAGCTTGATGACGTGCGGCGGCGGGCCGAGCATCGCCAGCAGATCATCCGTGTCGTCCGGGTTGTCGCCGAACACGGTGACCGGCAGGCCGAGTCCTTCTGCGGCGAGCAGTTGCTGGCACAGCAGCTTGTCGCGCGCACGCGCGAACGCCGCCGAGGGATTCGGCGCGAAGGTGCCCATCAGTTCGAACTGGCGCAGCACCGCGTTGCCGTAACGCGTGACCGATGCCGCGAAGCGCGGGATCACCGCGTCGTAGCCGACGACCGGTTTGCCCTTGTAGCGCATCGAGAACCCTTCGCTGCTGATGCGCATGTAGCAGCGCAGCGGATCGAGCACGCGCACAGTGTGCCCGCGCACGCGCGCGGCCTCGACCAGGCGCCGGGTGGAGTAGAGCTTGGTGTTGCGGGAGAGGATCGCGAGCTTCATCGAATCACCGGACAGGCGCACAGCGAAGAGAGACGGACCACCAACGAAAACGGCGACACCAGTTCGATGGTGTCGCCGCACGGATGTCACACACACCGGTTGGAGCGGGTGAAGGGAATCGAACCCTCGTCAGTTGCTTGGGAAGCAACAGCTCTACCATTGAGCTACACCCGCGCGAGGTGGGCAGTCTATGCCGGCCCTGCGCGCATTGGCAACGACGCCAGCCGGGCGCCGTTGCCTGACGACGCTGGCTTCAGAAGCCGGCGCCGATCGTCGCGAACGCGGTGGTGTTGCTGCCGCCCTTCTGGCCGATTGTCAGGCTGGCGCCGACGTTGGCGTCGAGGCCGAACAGCTTGGTCTGCGTGCCCAGCGTCGCGGTGGCGTAGCTGTTGTCGTAGCCGCGCGCCGGCACCGCGTACGGCAGCGTCGACGGCAGCGACTGCGCCTGCGCGAAGGCTTCCGTCGGCGCGTCTTCCAACTCGCGATCGATGGTCAGGCGCGCATAGGGGCGGAACGCGTCGCTGGCGGCGTAGGCGAACTGCCAGCCGGCGCTGCCGATCAGCGAGTCGATGTCCTGCGACGGGTACGCCAGCGAGCTCGACACGGTCGGATCGCTTTCGGCGAAACCGTCGACTTCGATGCGCTGCGCGACCAGCGACAGCACCGGGCCGTGCTGCAGCGCGCCTTCGCCGAAGTTCCAGCCGGCGCCGATCGCGGCGGTCACGTTGCTGCCGTCGGCCTGGCCGGAATGCACGCGCGTCACCGGGCCGATCTGCACCGTGCGGTCGGTGTCGAAGTCGAGCCAGGTGTAGCTCAGCTGCGCGTTGACCCAGGCGCCGCTGTCGGCGCGCCAGCCGACGAAACCGCCGACCGTCGCTTCGCTCTGGTCCCAGTTGCCGCGACGCAGACCCCAATCGTTGCCCTGCTTGCCGTAGCCGACGAAGCCGCCGAAGGTGGTGTTGCCCGAGGTCCAGTCCATACCGGCCGTCAGCGCCGGGCCGACGCCATCGTAGGCATCGCCGTGGTCGTAACGCTGCATGTCGGCGCGCACGTCGGCCCACCAGCTGCGGCCTTCGCTGCGTGCCGGCGCCAGGCTCAGGCGGTTGTTGATGCGATCGGCGCGGGCGCGGCCGCTCACGGTCGCCGACTGCGGCAGCACCGCGATCTGCTGCGGGCCGTCGATCATCGCGATCGCCAGGTCGGCGATCATCTCGTGCGCGCGGCTGGCCGGGTGCACGCCGTCGGCGAACAGATAAGTGTCGGCCGCGGACGGGGTGACCAGCGAGTTCGGATTGCAGAAGACAGACGAGTCGCCGATGCCCGGCTGCGCGCGGCACGCGGCCGAGGTCACGTTGGCGAAGCCGTACAGCGCCGGGCTGGCGCTGACTTCCTGCAGGAAGTGGAAAGTGTCGACCGGGATCACCCGCAGGCCCTGGCTGGCCAGGCCGCCGTAGAGCGCGGTGTTGTAGGTATTGGCGAGCGCGGTGCCGGTCGCCATCGCAACGGCGCCGCCGGCGCGCGACTGCGGGGTCAGGCCGATGTCGGGGATGGACGGCACCACGACGTAGCGGGCGCCCGCGCCCTGCAGCGTGCCGACCAGACCGACCTGGGCGGTGACCGCCGAGCCGATGATCTGCTGCGCCTGCGCGGGATTGGCGGCAACCGCGAACAGATCGTTCGCGCCGCCCCACACGGTGTAGAGCGCATTCGCATCGGCACGGCCACCATTCGCGGACAGGTAGGTATTGACCTGCGACGCCAGCGACGGCGCGACACCGAGCGCGGTCGGATTGGCCACGGCCACGCGCGCACCGCCGGCAGCGTAGTTGTCGCCGACCTGGCCGTTGCCGTTCGGGTACGCCTTGGTGCCGTAACGGTCGGCCACGTGCTCGGCCCAGGTCAGGCCCGGGTTGGTGGTGAAGCGGCCGAGGAGGGCGCCCTGCGCGCCGACGGCGCGCACGATGGCCGGACGGAAATAGCCCGAGTCGGTGAGACTGTCGCCAAAGAACACCGTGCGCGAGAACGTGTCGTCGGCGAGAGCGGGAATGGCGGCCGCGGCGAGCGCAACGGCAAGGGCGGCACGGATGGGCGTGGACGACATCTGGGGGCTTCTCCTGGGGAATTGACGTTGGCCGGCGCGTTCCCGCCGGTCCATCCGGCAGCGCATGGCGCCGAATCGCGGGATCATCCCACGCCGTTTCCGGCGCCGGCACGCCGCAGTGCGGCACGCGTGCGCCGGCTGCGCGAAGCGGCGACAATCCGGCCATGAACATCCGACTCAACGGCGAGGATCTCGCCCTCGACACCGGCAGCACCATCGCCGCACTGCTCACCCAACAGGGGCTGGCCGGCCGCCGCGTCGCGGTCGAGATCAACGGCGACATCGTGCCGCGCGGCCGCCACGCCGAACACGTGATCCACGAGGGCGACCGGGTCGAGATCGTGCACGCGCTGGGCGGCGGCTGAGCGTCCATCCGGCGTCGCGTCGGATGATGCCCGGGCCCCACCGGGCACCTCCGCGTGCGGCCCGAAGCGCGCTCGATTCCGACGGCCGATCGCGAACGCCCACATGCCCCGGCCGCATCGGCGATAATCCCCCGATGACCACTGCATCCCCCGCTGATGCCGGCCTCATCATCGCCGGCAAGACCTATTCCTCCCGCCTGCTGACCGGCACCGGCAAGTTCAAGGATCTCGACGAGACCCGCCTGGCCACCGAGGCCGCGGGCGCGCAGATCGTCACCGTCGCGATCCGCCGCACCAACATCGGCCAGACCCCGGGCGAGCCCAACCTGCTCGACGTGCTGCCGCCGGACCGCTACACCATCCTGCCCAACACCGCCGGCTGCTACACCGCCGAAGACGCGGTGCGCACCTGTCGCCTCGCGCGCGAACTGCTCGACGGCCACAACCTGACCAAGCTCGAAGTGCTGGGCGACCAGCGCACGCTGTTCCCCGACGTCGTGCAGACGCTGAAAGCGGCCGAGCAGCTGGTCAAGGACGGCTTCGACGTCATGGTCTACACCTCGGACGATCCGATCCTGGCCAAGCGCCTGGAAGAGATCGGCTGCGCCGCGGTGATGCCGCTGGCCGCGCCGATCGGCTCGGGCCTGGGCATCCAGAACAAATACAACCTGATCGAGATCATCGAGAACGCGAAGGTGCCGATCATCGTCGACGCCGGCGTCGGCACCGCGTCCGACGCGGCGATCGCGATGGAGCTGGGCTGCGACGGCGTGCTGATGAACACCGCGATCGCCGGCGCGCGCCATCCGGTGCTGATGGCCAGCGCGATGCGCAAGGCGGTGGAGGCCGGTCGCGAGGCGTTCCTCGCCGGCCGCATTCCGCGCAAGCGGTTCGCCAGCGCGTCTTCGCCGGTCGACGGTCTGCTGGGCTGATCGACGCGCGATGACCAACCCGTTTTCCAGCGAAGGTGCCAAGGCCCCGCCGAAGCCGTTCACGGCAACCGAAGGCCGTCGCGAGATCCGCAGCTTCGTGCTGCGCCAGGGCCGGTTCACACCGGCCCAGCAGCGCGCGTTCGACGACGCGTGGCCGAAGTTCGGTCTGGACTACACACCATCCGAACGTGGGGGCACCCCCCGTGATTTCGACGCAGTGTTCGGCCGCAGCGCGCCGCGCATCGTCGAGATCGGGTTCGGCAACGGTTCGGCTCTGCGCCACTCGGTGCAGCTGGATCCCGCGCGCGACCACATCGGCATCGAAGTGCACGCGCCGGGCGTCGGCCGCGTGCTCAATGCGTTGGCCGAGGACGGCAACGGCAATGTCCGCGTGTATCACCACGACGCGGTCGAAGTGCTGGAACACGAGATCGCCGACGGCGCGCTCGACGAGATCCGCATCTATTTCCCGGATCCTTGGCACAAGAAGCGCCACAACAAGCGCCGACTGGTGAAGCCGGAGTTCGCGGCCTTGCTGGTGCGCAAGCTCAGCCCCGAAGGCCGCCTGCATCTGGCGACCGACTGGGCGGATTACGCCGAGCAGATGTGGGACGTGCTCGACGCGACGCCCGGCCTGCGGAATCGCGCCGGCCCGCGCGGCCATGTGCCGCGACCGCCGTGGCGGCCGCAGACCCATTTCGAAACCCGCGGGCAGAAGCTCGGGCACGGCGTCTGGGATCTGCTGTACGACCGCGTCGCCGAAGACGCCGCCGGACGCTAGAGCCGTGACACGGGCCCCAGGACGCCGGGTTCGACATCCGCTGCACGCGGCGCCGCGCAGTCTGTGGCCGATGGCCCGCGCCCGCACCGATCATTGCGTCACCCAGCGCCAGGACGGCCTGCGACGCTGATGGACACCGCGCTCGCCCTCACCACCGACATGAAGATCGTCCTGGCCCTCGTGGGCCTGACGATGGTGCTGTTCGTGTTCCAGCGCGTGCGCGCCGATCTCGTTGCGCTGGTGGTACTGGTGATGCTGGGCCTGACCGGCCTGGTCGCGCCGGAAGACGTATTCAACGGCTTCTCGTCGAACGCGACGATCAGCGTCATCGCCACGATGATCCTCGGCATGGGACTCGACCGCACCGGCGCGCTGAACCGCCTCGCGGGCTGGCTGCTGCGACGGGCCAAGGGCCAGGAAGACCGGCTGCTGATGCTGACCGCCGGTATCGCCGGCCTCAACTCCTCGGTGATGCAGAACCCGTCGGTGATGGCGCTGTACATGCCGGTCGCCGCGCGTCTCGCATCGCGCTCGGGTCTGCGCCTGGCGCAAATGCTGCTGCCCATCTGCGTGGCCATCATCATGGGCGGCACCCTGACGATGGTCGGCTCCTCGCCGCTGATCCTGCTCAACGATCTGCTGACCGCGGCCAATGCCAACCTGCCCTCGGGCTCGGCGACGCTCGAATCGCTCAACATGTTCGCGCCGTTGCCGATCGGCCTGGTGCTGCTCGCCGCGGGCCTCGCCTATTTCCATTTCCGCGGCAACCGGCAGCTGGGCGATCTGGGCGACGGCGAAGGCAACGTCACGCCGGCGCGTACACAGAGTTACTTCGCCAGCGCCTACGGCATCGACGGTGACGTCTACGAGCTCGTGGTGACCGCGGAAAGTCCGCTGGTCGGCATGACCTTCGGCGAAGCGGAATCGATCCACGATGCGCCGGTACTGCTGGCGCTCAAGTCCGAGAATGAATCGCGACTCGCGCCGCCATCGGATGCGCGCATCTGGGTCGGCAGCGTGATCGGCGCGATGGGCCAGCGCCAGCAGGTCGCCGATTTCGCCCAGAACCAGTTCCTGCGCCTGAGCACGCGGCTGCGCAATTTCGGCGATCTGTTCAATCCCAGCCGCGCCGGCATCGCCGAAGCCGTGGTGCCGCCGACCTCGAAGTTCATCGGCAAGTCCGCGGCCGAACTGAGCCTGCGCAAGAAGTACGGCGTGCGCCTGCTCGCGATCAACCGCGACAAGCAGGTGATCCGCGAGGACGTGCGTTCGATGACGCTGCGCGCTGGCGACATGCTGGTGCTGCACAGCATCTGGCAGGACCTGGCGAAGACCGCCAAGTCGCTCGACTTCATCATCGTCACCGATTATCCGAAGGGCGAGCAGCGCCCGCACAAGTTCAAGATCGCGATGGCGATCTTCGCGGTGACGATGCTGATCGCGCTGTCCTCGCGCGTGCCGACCTCGGTCGCGCTGATGGCCGGCGTCGCCGGCATGCTGGTGTTCGGCGTGCTGAAGATGGACGAGGCCTACAGCGCCATCAACTGGAAGACCGTGTTCCTGATGGCCTGCCTGATCCCGCTGGGTTGGGCGATGGATTCCAGCGGCGCGGCGGCATGGGTCGCCGGGCACACGATCGAACGGTTGCCGAGCGGGCTGCCGGTGTGGGTGCTGGAAATCGCGGTTGCCCTGCTGACCGCGGCGTTCTCGATGGTCATCAGCCACGTCGGCGCGACGATCGTCGTCGTGCCGCTGGCGATCAATCTCGCGCTCGCGGTGGGCGGCAATCCGACCGCGTTCGCGCTGATCGTCGCGCTGTCGGCGTCGAACAACTTCATGACCCAGTCGAACCCGGTGATGTCGATGATCATCGGCCCGGCCGGCTACAAGGCGCGCGAGCTCTGGCGGATCGGCCTGCCGATCTCGCTGATCTACACGGTGATCGTCGTGCTGATGGTCAACCTGCTGTTCTGACCGGCGCGATCACGTTCCGCCGCAGGCGTGATGCGTCGCGGACACGTTCAATCCAGCACGACCTGCCCGTCCTGCACGCGCACCGCGACCGCGCGCAGCGACTCGCCACGGCAAGGGCCGGCGACACACACACCGTCGGTCAACGAAAAACTCGCGCCGTGCGCGGCGCACACCAATTCACCGGTCTTCGCGCGCAGGAACTGGCCGGGTGCCCAGTCGAGACGACGCCCCGCATGCGGGCAGATGTTCAACCACGCCTGTACGCGTGCGCCGTCGCGGAACAGCACCAGCGATTCGGCATCGCCGTCCAGCGTCACCTCCACTTCGGCGAATCCGCCGTCGGCAATGGCGTCGAGCGCGAGCAGCGGCGCATGCGCTTCACGTGGATTTAACGAAGACATTACAACTCCGATCGGCCCGGGCCCGATACTGGTCGCCGGCCCACCCGCCGCATTGTGTCACGACGTTGACAGAACCCATGTCCAAGCCTTTCTTCCGCGATCTCCATGCCCGATTCGACGCCTCCGGCGTGCGCGCGATGTTCGCGCCGCGCAAACCGCGTCACCCGCTGCTGCGCATCGCGCTCGGCCTGGTCGGCGTGGCGATGCTCGCGGTGCTGCTCGTCGCCGGCGTCTTCATCGGCGCGGCGATGATCCTGTTCGGCATCGCCCGTCGCCTGCTCGTCCGCGGCCCCGCGCCGCGCCGCGATACGCGCATCGTCGACGCCGAATATCGCGTCGTGCGCGACCGCGACCACGCCGCACTGCGTTGATCCAACGCGCGCGGCGACTGCGCCGCGCCTGTCTTGCATCTTGATGGCGCGTTGCGCCGAGGACCCGCGATGACCGACCCCGCGCGCGATGTCGTGCCCGCTCTCGAGCCCGTGCGCCTGCCGGTGCGCGGCGGTGGCCGTTTCCCGGTCCGCCGCGTGTACTGCGTCGGCCGTAATTTCGCCGACCACGCGAAGGAAATGGGTGCCGAGGCGCCGGCCTCGAAGGCCGCACGCGGCACGCCGGTGTTCTTCGCCAAGCCCGCCGATGCGGTGACGACCGGTGGTGCGGTGCCCTACCCGAGCGCCACGCAGGATCTGCATCACGAGGTCGAACTGGTCGTCGCGCTCGGTGCCGACGCGCCTGCAGGCGTGCTCGCGGTCGAGGACGCGCAGGCGCTGGTGTTCGGCTACACGATCGGCCTCGATCTCACCCGTCGCGACCTGCAGGCCGCGGCCAAGGCGAAGGGCCTGCCGTGGGACATCGCCAAGGGTTTCGACGCGTCCGCACCGGTCGGCGAACTCGTGCCGGCAGCAGAGATCGGCGCGCTTGCATCGCGCACGCTGTCACTGCAGGTCAACGGCGCGCTGCGCCAGACGTCGACGCTCGACCAGCTGATCTGGGACGTACCCGAAATCCTGCACGAACTGTCGAAACTGTTCGCGCTGCGCGCCGGCGACCTCGTCTTCATGGGCACGCCCGCCGGCGTGGCCGCGCTGCAGCCGGGCGATCGTTGCGTCGCCGCGCTCGACGACGTGATCGCACTGCATCTCGAAATCACTTCGCCGTCGGTATAGTCACCCGCGCTTGTTCCCTTACACAGTGCAGGAGTGATCCATGGGCATTCTGTCCGAATTCAAGGAATTTGCGGTCCGCGGCAACGTCATCGATCTCGCGGTCGGTGTCGTCATCGGCGCATCGTTCGGCAAGATCGTCACCGCGCTGGTGGACCAGATCATCATGCCGCCGATCGGCATGTTGATCGGCAACGTCGATTTCACCGAACTGGCCGTCACGCTGCGCGCCGCGACGGTCGATGCCGCCACCGGTGAGGAGATTCCCGCGGTCGCCATCGGCTACGGCATCTTCATCAACACCATCATCCAGTTCACCATCGTCGCGTTCGCGATCTTCCTCGCGGTCAAGTTCATCAACCGCCTGAAGCGCAAGCAGGCCGAGGCGCCGGAGCCGGCCAAGCCCGCCGAGCCGAGCGAAGAAGTGAAGCTGCTGCGCGAGATCCGCGATTCGCTGCGTCCGCAAGCCTGACGCAGCGTTCCAGACACGCTCGAGCCATCCGACGGGCCGCGCGCGACAATGCCGCGGCCCGTTTCCGTTTTGTCGAACCCCTTTTCACCGCTGGAGTCGTCCACATGCGCGTTCCGTCCATCAGGCCTCTGGCCACTGCCCTGCTGTCGACCGCGCTGCTGGCCGCCTCTCCCGCCTTCGCACAATCGCCTGAGGCCGCGCCGCTGTCGGCGGCTGCGCTGGAACAGGCCGCGCAATTGCGCGAACGCGCCACGCAGGACGGCACCGCATACGGGTTGATCGAATCGCTGACCACCGAGATCGGCCCGCGCCTGCCCGGCAGCGAAGCGGACGCCCGCGCCGTCGCCTGGGCCAAAGCCCGGTTCGAGGCGCTCGGCTACGACAAGGTCTGGACCGAACCGGTAACGTTCCCGAAGTGGGAGCGCCGCAGCGAGCACGCGGCCGTGGTCGGCGCGCATGCGCAGCCGCTGGTGATCACCGCGCTCGGCGGCAGCCCCGCCGGCGACGTCACCGCCGAACTCGTGCGCTTCGACAGCGTCGCCGCGCTGGAAGCGGCCGATCCCGCGACGCTGCGCGGGAAGCTCGCGTTCGTCGACGTGCCGATGGCGCGCTCGCGCGACGGCAGCGGATATGGCGCTGCGGGCCCGGTGCGTGGCCGCGGCCCGTCGATCGCGGCGCGCAAGGGCGCCGCGGGCTATCTGATGCGCTCGATCAGTACCAGTCCGCACCGCGTCGCCAATACCGGCATCACCCGCTTCGATGCTGATGTCACTCCGATTCCGTCCGCTGCGCTGTCGCTGCCCGACGCCGACCAGCTTGCGCGCCTGTTGCGACTCGGCCCCGTGCAGGTGCATCTGGCGCTGGATGTCGGTTGGAACGGCGACTACACCTCGCAGAACGTCATCGGCGAAATCACGGGGCGCGAAGCGCCGGGCGAGATCGTGCTGATCGGCGGGCATCTGGATTCGTGGGATCTCGGCACCGGCGCGGTCGACGATGCGTCCGGCGTCGGCATCACGATGGCCGCCGGCCATCTGATCGCGCAGCTGCCGCAGCGCCCGCGCCGCACGGTGCGCGTGGTCGCGTTCGCCAATGAAGAGCAGGGACTGCTCGGCGCTCGCGCCTACGCCGAGGCACACGGCGGCGCGGACGTCATCGCGCAGCACATCATCGGCGCGGAAAGCGATTTCGGCGCCGGTCGCATCTACGGTTTCAACACCAGCGCGCCGGCCGGACAGCGCGCGACCAGCGACGCGATCGCCGAGGTACTGCGCCCGCTCGGCATCGACTACCTGCAGGACAAGGGCGGCCCGGGCCCGGACATTTCCCCGCTGGCTGCGAAGGGCGGTGCCTGGGGCTGGCTGGGCCAGGACGGCACCGATTACTTCGACCTGCACCACAACGCAAACGACACGCTCGACAAGGTCGACCCGGACGCCGTTGCGCAGAACACCGCCGCCTACGCCGTGTTCGCGTGGCTGGCGGCGGAGTCGGAAGGCGGATTCGGCAGTGCGCCGAAGACCGAGGCGACGCCGGAGCATTGATGCTGGTGCGTCGCGGCGTTTCGCTGATGACGGCACGCCGTGTCGTAACGTCCCCGGCCCGATGAATTGCTGCGAGCGGTGATAGCAGCATGCAGCCGTGAGACGTGCCCGCGCTTAGCTGCCGTCGACCTTGCGCAGCGCCAGCACACGCGGCGGCGCTTCCGCTGGGCCGCGCATCCAGCCGATCGCACGCCTTGCATCGAGGGGATCACGGGTCGCGAGTCCGCGCACCACCCCGTCCTCGTCCTGCAGCAGCCAGCGCTCGGTGCGCGTCGACGGCGTCGCGAACTCCACCCGTCTTGCGGCTTCGCCGGGCGACAGTTGATCTTCGAAACCTGAAACCGTCAGTGCACCGGTGGCAACCGCATGCACTGCGTCAGCGTCCGGCCTGCGTCCCAACCAAGATGTTTCCGGCCAGGCGTACATCGCTGCGCCGCGCGCTTCCAGCGGCTTCGATGCATCGCGCAGTTCGCCGACGACATTCTCGCCGAGCGGCAACGCAGGATCGAGCACACCCACTGCAACCGCTGTCGCAACCGGCAGCGCCACTTCCTGTAGCCGTTCGGCATACCGCCACATCCACAGCTGGCTCGGCATGAGCACCAGCGCGAGGACGATCGCGACACCCGATACAGTCGCGCTGCGAGCACGTGCGATCGTCGCATAGGCGAGTCCGGCCCAGAACAGACTCGACCAGACGACGTAGCGCGACGCCAGCAACTGCTCTGGATACAGCTCGAAGTAGCCCAGTCTGGCCAGAGCAATCAGCCCACCTACGCCTACCGCGAACCAGGCGACGCCGAGACCGACCACGACAGGAGCGGTCGGTGCGCACCTGCAGCGAATGCTTGCGACCAGCAGCCAGGCGGCGCCGAGCACGCCTGTGAGCAGGTGCGGCCAGCGCGCGACGTGTGCCGGACCGGTCACGTTGGAGATGCCCTCAGCGACCGGCAGCACCAGTGCACGCAGCGGAGCGAGTGGCAGGCGTGCGGCGATCTCGGGGTCGAGCAACGGCCAAGCGGCATACAGGGAAGGCGCGGCGAGCCAGCGCAGCAGGCGTTCGCCCTGTACCAACGGCGCGAAGCCGATCCGCTCGTCACCGACGCCCGCGATCGCCAGGGACACTGCGGCCAGTCCCGCGCTGAACAGTATGGGCAACGCATCGCGCCACGAAGCGCGCCGCAACCAGAGCACGATCAGGAACGCGCCGAAACATGCGACGCCTGACCCGAACGAAAACGTCGCCACAAGACCGCAAGCACTCGCAAGAAGGCCACGGTGCCAGGCATCGCGGCCATCGTGCGGCGCGCGAGCCAGCAGCGTCACTCCGCAGACCAGTGCAAGTGTCACCAGATAGGCATGCACGCTTTCCTGCGCATGCGCCAAGGCCCGCGCATTGCCGAGCCAGCACAGACCGACGATTGCCCACAGATACGCAGCGACGCGCGTGAGCGGGGCGAGGCGCCCCAATGGACGCCAGAGAACCGCGAGCGTGCCGAGCAGCAAGGCGATACCGACTACGATCTGCAGAAGCTGCGATGCGCCGAACAGGCGGAGATCCAGCCAGCGCACGATATTGGGGAACACCTCGCGGTGGCCGTTGCTGACCATCAGTACACCGTCCAGGAACGGCGCATCCGCCAGGACGGCGATGTAGCGCCAACCATCTGCGTACGGCACGCGTGGCGCATGCAGCCACATCGCGGACAACGCGGACAGACCGTAGAGCGCAGCCAAGGCGATTGCGGCGCTCAGGAGCGTCCGCTGATGTCGCAAAGCCTCCACGGGCTTCAAGCGCGCTGAGCCGCCCACTGCGCCAGCAGCACGGCCGTCGCCGAGGCGACATTGAGGCTCTCGACCTTGCCGCTGCCGGGGATGCCGACACGCAGATCGCAGGCCTTGGCGAGTTCGGGATCCATGCCCTCGCCTTCGGAACCGATGACGAAGACGATGCGGTCGGGCAGCGGTTTGGCGAACACACTGTCGCCGCCGCGCACGACGGTCGCCGCGAGCGAGAAACCGGCGCTGCGCAGCTGGGCCAGCGAATTGTCGTCGCGGCCGAGGCGCACGAACGGCACCGATTCGGCGCCACCTTCGGCGACGCGCGCAGCGGCGCCGGACAGCGCCAGCGGCGAGGTCTTTGGCAGCAGGATCGCGCCCACGCCGAAGTGCGCGGCCGAGCGCAGGATCGCGCCGAGGTTGTGCGGATTGCCCACGCCGTCGAGCCACAGCGCGCACGCCGGACCGGCCGGCAGCGACAGCAGCCAGGTGCCCAGCGACTGCGGCGCCTCTCGCAGTACGTCGGCGACGACGCCTTCGTGGTGCGAGCTGGCCGCGAGCTTGCGCAGATCGTCTTCGGCGACGACGCGATAGCCGACGCGATTCGCCGCGCACCACTTCAACAGGGGCTGCAGCTGCGGAATGCGCGCCTCGAGCAGATAGAGCTTGCGGATCGCGTCGGGTCGACGCGCGAACACGGCGTCGATCGCGTTGCGGCCGTAGAGGCGCATCTCGCGCCGGTCTTCGGTTTCGCTGCCCTCCACGACGTCCGCGCGCACGTCGGGCCGCGGCGCAGCAGCGCGCGGCGGTGCAGGCGTATCAGGACGCGAACGCGCGCCCCACGGACTGTCGCGGCCCGGCGCGGGCGCCGGCGTGCGGGGCGTGTCGCGGCCACCGCCGGACCAGGGGGACTTCGTCATATCAGGGGGCCTTGCGCCAGAAATCGGCATTGCGGATCCCGAGCTTGTCGGGATCGAAGATCGGATCGAGCCCCTGCTTCTTCTGCGTCTCGTAATCGCGCAATGCGAGCATCGCGGGCTTCTGCAGGATCAGGATGGCGACAATGTTGAGCCACGCCATCAGGCCGACACCGATGTCACCGAGCATCCACGCCATCTCCGCGCTGCGCACCGCGCCGAAGATCACCATGCCCAGGATCGCGAGACGCAGCAGCAGGGTGCGGGTCGGCCGGGCGACGTGGTTGTTGAGGTAGGTGAGGTTGGTTTCGGCCATGTAGTAATAGGCCATGATCGTGGTGAACGCGAAGAAGAACAGCGCCACGGCGACCAGTCCCGCGCCCCAGCCCGGCAGGATTGATTCGATGCCTGCCTGGGCGAAGCCCGAGCCCGCTTCCACGCCGGGCAGCGCCTGATGCAGCACGGTGCCGTCGGGCATGATCACGTTGTACATGCCGGTCGCCAGGATCAGGAACGCGGTCGCGGTGCAGACCAGCATCGTGTCGAAGTAGATTGCCCACGCCTGCACGTACCCCTGCTTGGCCGGGTGCGACACCTCGGCCGCAGCCGCCGCATGCGGACCGGTGCCCTGGCCGGCCTCGTTGGCGTAGATGCCGCGCTTGACGCCCCACTCGATCGCCAGGCCCAGCATCGCGCCGAAGCCGGCGTGCACGCCGAACGCGCTCTCGAAGATGATGCGGAACATCGTCGGCACGAAGTCGTAGTTGAAGATCATCACCGCGACCGCGATGAAGATGTAGGCCAGCGCCATGAACGGCACGACCAGTTCGGCGAACGCCGCGATGCGCTTGACGCCGCCGAAGATGATTACCGACAGCATCAGCGCCACCGTGATGCCGATCCCCGCCTTCAGCACGGTGCGCGCGTCCATGCCCATCCACTGGCCGGTCAGGTCGCCGCAGACCGAGGTGCCCACGCAGGCGTTGGCGATGCTGTCGGCGATCGCGTTCGCCTGCACGCCCGGCATCAACAGACCGGCGGCGATCAGCGTCGCGAACGCGAATGCCAGCGCGTACCACTTCAGACCCATGGCCTTTTCGATGTAGTACGCCGGGCCGCCCCGGTAGCGGCCTTCGCTGTCTTTTTCCTTGTAGATCTGCGCCAGCGTGCACTCGACGAACGAGGTCGAGGCGCCGAGGAACCCCATCACCCACATCCAGAACACCGCGCCGGGACCGCCGAAGGCGATCGCGGTCGCGACGCCAGCGATGTTGCCGATGCCGATCCGGCCAGCCATCGACATCGCCAGCGCCTGGAACGAGGACACGCCCGCGTTCGAGCTCTTGCCGCTGAAGGTCAGCCGGGTCATCTCGACGAAGCCGCGGACCTGCATGAAACGGGTGCGGAACGAAAACCAGAGGCCCGCGCCCAGGCACAGCGCGATCAGCGCCTTGCTCCAGATCAGCCCGTTCAATGCACTGAGTAAGGTATCCACGTTGCGCGATGCTCCCGTCGGGTGGCTGTCGCGATCCCCGTCGCAACTGGCGGACACGATACCTGCATTTCCGCGCGGCGTGCCCCGCCCGGCGGGCTTTTCGCGCGTGGATCAGCCGACCGCGGCGTCGCGCAGCAGTCCGAATACGCGCAGATCGTGCAGCCCGTCGGGTTTGCGGATCGCGCCGCGCAGCAGGCCTTCCTCGACGAAACCGTTCGCCTGCAGCACCCGCGCCGAAGCCGGATTGATGTCGAGCACGTTGGCCTGCAGGCGCGTCAGCAACAGCGCATCCATCACCCAGGGCACGTACCGCGCGACGACCTGACGCATCACGCCGCGGTTCCAGTGCGCGCGGCCGAGCCAGTAGCCGAGCTCCGCCGCATGCGCGCGCTCGCCGCTCGCGGCACGGCGCACGCCGATGCTGCCGCAGGCCGCGCCGTCGATTTCGATCGCCAGCACCGGCAGCGATAGATCGACCACGTGTCCGGCGAGAAAGGCCTCGCCATCGGCGCGCGTATAGGGATTGGGAAACCGGTCACTCAGGCCGCGATTGATCAGTGGATCGTCCGCGTGCTGCAACAGCGCGTCGAGATCACTGGCGCGCCAGCGGCGGAGCACGAAGCCCGCGCCGCCCAGGCGCACCGCGTCCCAGCGCGCGGCGTCAGGCATGGCCGCTGACTTCGGGCGTCTCGCCTTCGAGCCGCTCGAGTTCGTGCGCCAGTGCTTCGGGCGAACGCGTGAACGGCGCGAGCAGCGCATAGAACGCCGGCACGACGAACAGCGACAGCAGCGTCGAGAACGCGACACCGAAGATCACCACGATGCCGATCGTCGCCCGGCTCGCCGAACCCGGACCGCCGGCCACGACCAGCGGGATCGCGCCCATGATCGTCGCTGCCGAGGTCATCAGGATCGGGCGCAGGCGCACCGCCGAGGCTTCGGCGATCGCTTCGCGCACGGTGCGGCCGTCATCGCGCAGCTGGTTGGCGAACTCGACGATCAGGATGCCGTTCTTCGCCGCCAGGCCGATCAGCATCACGATGCCGATCTGGCTGAAGAGATTCAGCGTGCTGCCGGTCGCCCACAGTCCGAGCAGCGCGCCGAGCACCGCCAGCGGCACCGTCAGCATGATCGACAGCGGATGGATGAAGCTCTCGAACTGCGCCGCCAGCACCAGATAGACGATCAGCAACGCCATCGCGAAGGTCAGCAGCACCGCGCCGCCGGCTTCCTGGAATTCCCGGCTCTCGCCCTTCCAGTCGACCTGCGCGTAGTCCGGCAGTTCCTCGGCGGCGACCTCGTTGGTCCACGCGATCGCCTCGCTCATCGTGTAGCCCGGCGCGAGGCCTGCGGCGATGGTGATCGCACGCAGACGGTTGAAGCGGTTGAAGCTGCCGGGCTCGGCGATCTCGCTGAGCGTCACCAGATTCGACAGCGGCACCAGTGTGTCGTCGCGGCCGCGCACGAAGGTGCCGGTGAGATCGGACGGCGACATGCGACGGTCGCGATCCGCCTGCAGCAGCACGTCGTATTCCTCGCCGTTGTCGACGAAGGTCGTGACCTGGCGCTGGCCCATCATGGTTTCCAGCGTGCGGCCGATCTCCTGCACCGAGACGCCGAGATCGGACGCGCGCGCGCGGTCGATGTCGACGCGCATCTGCGGACGCGTTTCCTTGTAGTCGGAATCCGGATCCTGGATGCCCGGGTTCTCGCGCATGCGCGCCAGCATGCGATCGCGCCACTGCGCGATCTCGGCGTAGTCAGGACCGCCCAGCACCAGCTGGTAACGCTGGCCGCGACCGCCGACCAGGCCACCGGGCACGTTGGCGCGCGCCTGCACGCCCGGCAGTTCGGCCAGCTGGCCGCGCAGCTGTTCGACGACCGACGCCGTGCTGACGTCGCGCGTGCGCCAGTCCTGCAGGAACACCACGATCTGTCCGGTGTGCATGTCCTCGCTGCCGCCCCAGCCGCGCGGCACGCGCGAGTTGGCGCGTTCGATCGGCTGGTCGTCGCCGACCAGCGGCGCGAAGATCCGCTCGACCTGCTGCATCTGCGCGACCGTGTAGTCGTAGCCCGCACCTTCCGGGCCATCGACGCCGATGAAGAAGCGGCCGCGGTCCTCGGCCGGCGACAGTTCGCTGGGCACGCGCCAGTACAGCAGCACCGCGGCCACGGCGCAGACCGCCATCGCGCCGACCACGAGCAGCAACAGACGGCCACCCGACAATGCGACCAGCCCACCGACGCGACGGCCGTAGCCGTTGGACAGGCGCGTGAGGTGGCGGTTGGTCCAGGCGTTGAAGCCGGTCTTCTTGTGGCTCTGCGGGCGCACGAGCTTGGAGCACATCATCGGCGTCAGCGTCAGCGCGATGAACGCCGACAGCGCGACCGCGCCGGCCAGGGCGACCGACAGTTCGCGGAACAGCCGTCCGGAATTGCCTTCCATGAAACCGACCGGCAGGAACACCGCGACCAGCACCGCGGTCGTCGCGATGACCGCGAACGCGACCTGCGCGGTGCCGCGTTTGGCCGCGACCAGCGGCGGCTCGCCGAGATCGGCGCGGCGCTGCACGTTCTCCAGCACGATGATCGCGTCGTCGACGACGAGGCCGATGCACAGCACCAGCGCGAGCAGGGTCAGCAGGTTGATCGAGAAGCCGAACGCATACAGCGCGATGAAGGCCGCGACCAGGCACACCGGCACCGTGATCGCGGGAATCAGCGCCGCGCGCAGGCTGCCCAGGAACAGCCAGATGACGACGAACACCAGGCCCATCGCTTCGGCCAGCGTCCAGTACACGCGGCTGATTGCCGCATCGATGAAGACGGTGTTGTCGGCG
The DNA here is from genome assembly GCF_057657295.1 of Luteimonas sp. Soil_C_16. Lineage (NCBI taxonomy): Bacteria > Pseudomonadati > Pseudomonadota > Gammaproteobacteria > Lysobacterales > Lysobacteraceae > Luteimonas > Luteimonas sp. Soil_C_16. The sequence continues at coordinate 229,755 of NZ_JBDGIS010000005.1, forward strand.
GCGACGAAGATCTCGGTGCCTTCGGGCAGCGTCTGCTGGATGCGCTCGGCCTCGGCGCGCGCGGCGTGGGCGACGTCCAGCGCGTTGGCGATCGAGGTGCGCACGATGCCGAGACCGACGTTGGGCACCGAGTTGCTGCGCATGTAGGAGCGACGCTCGGCCGTGCCCAGTTCGATCCGGGCCACGTCGCCCATGCGGATCACGTAGCCGTCGTCGCCGCGGCGCAGCGGGATCGTCGCGAACTGCTCGGGTTCGCGATAGCCGCGCTCCACGCGCAGGGTGAAGTCGCGGGTTTCCGATTCGATTCGGCCGGCCGGCAGTTCGACGTTCTCGTTGCGCAGCGCGGTCTCGACGTCGTTGGCGGTGATGCCGCGCGCGGCCATCGCATCGCGGTCGAGCCAGATGCGCATCGAGTAGCGCTGCGCGCCGCTGAGCTGCACGCGGGCCACGCCGTCGAGCGAGGACAGACGGTCGACGACGTAGCGATCGGCGTAGTCGCTCAACTCCATGGTGTCCATCACCGTGGAGCGCATGTTGAGCCACATGATCGGATCGGCGTCGGCCTCGACCTTGGAGATCTCCGGCGGGTCGGCCTCGATCGGCATGCGGTCCATGACGCGGCTGATCGCGTCGCGCACGTCGTTGGCCGCCGCTTCGATGTCGCGGTTGAGATTGAACTCGATGGTGACGTCGGAGCGGCCGTTGCGGCTGCGCGACTCGATCGTGCGGATGCCCTCGATGCCGGCCAGCGCGTCCTCGAGGATCTGGGTGATGCGGGTTTCGACGACAGCCGCCGACGCGCCGGCATAGCTGACGTCGACCGAGACGATCGGCGGATCGACGTTCGGCAGTTCGCGCACCGTCAGGCGCATGAACGCCATGATGCCCAGCACGACCAGCAGCAGGCTGATGACGGCCGCGAAGACCGGCCGCTTGATCGAGAGATCGGACAGCTTCACTGGGCGTTACCCGCCGGTGCGGCCTCGTCGGCCTGCTGCGCTTTCGCTTCCTGCACCGTGCCCTCGGTGATCTGCATGCCGGGGCGCAGCTTGCCGGTGCCGTCGACGACGATGCGGGTGTTCGGCTCCAGCCCCTCGAGGATCTCGACCAGGCCTTCCGCGCGCACGCCGACCGTCACCGGTGCCTGCTCGACGATCTCGTCCTCGCGCACGCGATAGACGAAGGTATCGCGGCCGACCTGGATCACCGCGATCTCGGGAATCATCAGCGCCTCGCGCGCCGCCTGCTGCAGGCGCACCTGCACCAGCATGCCGGGGCGCAGCTCGCGATCCGGATTCTCGAACGCGCCGCGCACGGTCACCGCGCGCGACTGCGGATCGATGCGCGCATCGACCGTCTGCACGACGCCCTCGAAATCGCGACCCGGGAACGAAGCCACGCGGCCGAACAGGCGCTGGCCGTTGACCACGCGCGAGAGCTGCGTCTCGGGCACCGGAAAATCGACGTAGACCGCGCCGATGTCGTCGAGCGTGGCGATCGGCGTGCCGGGGGTGACCAGTGCGCCCGGGCTCACCTGGCGCAGCCCCAGCACGCCGGCGAACGGGGCGCGGATGGTGCGGTCGCTGATGTTGGCCCGCATCTCGGCGACGTTGGCGCGCGCCGAGTCGCGGTTCGCGCGCAAGGTGTCGACCGACGCGCGCGCGATCAGCTGGCTGTCGACCAGCTCGGCGCCACGACGGAACTGGCTGTCGGCATCGATCGCCGCGGCCTCGGCCGCCTGCAGCGTGGCCTGCTGCTGGTTGCCGCTGAGCGTGATCAGCGGCGCGCCGGCCGCGACCTCGTCGCCACTGTCGAAGTGCACGCGCTGCACGATTTCGCTGACCTTGGCGGTCACGGTGATCGACTCGCGCGCATTCACGGTACCCAGCGCGGTGACGCTGTCGTTCCATTGCCGCGGCGCTGCGACGGTCGTCGTCACCGGTACGGGCGCGGCTGCGGCCTGGCCGGACGGTCCGGCCTCGCCCCCGCCGCAGGCGGACAGCACGAGCGCGGCGGCCAGACCAAGGGCCCGCAACGGAAACGCGGGTCGGACGGAGACATGCGACTGGGACAAGGGATGCTACCGGGACGGAAAACCGGCCGATCTTACCCGCTGGTCCGTGACGTTCCCTGTGCCATCGGATGGGCATGAAAAAACAGCGTTCCACGTCAACCGCTGGCAGCCTCGTGCGTTATGGCCCAGTCTGGTCCGACCGCGCCCAGCGCCCGTGTCGAGGCACCCCCATGGCCCTGTACGACAACATTCTCCAGACCATCGGCAATACGCCGGTCGTGCGTCTGCACCGCATCGCCCCGCCGAACGTCGAACTCTACGCCAAGGTCGAGTCGTTCAACCCCGGCGGCTCGGTCAAGGACCGCCTCGCGCTGGCGATCATTCTCGACGCCGAACAGCGTGGCCTGCTCAAGCCCGGCGACACCGTCGTCGAAGCGACCTCGGGCAATACCGGCGTGGCGCTGGCGATGGTCTGCGCGGCGCGCGGCTACAAGTTCGTTGCGACGATGGTCGAAACCTTCTCGATCGAACGCCGCAAGCTGATGCGCGCCTATGGCGCCAAGGTGATCCTCACCCCCGCCGCCGAACGCGGCAGCGGCATGGTCAAGCGCGCGAAGGCGCTGGCCGAGGAGCACGGCTGGTTCTGGGCCAGCCAGTTCGAGAACCCCGCCAATCCGGCGTACCACCGGCAGACCACGGCCGCCGAGATCCTGCGAGATTTCGCCGGCCGCCGGCTCGATCATTTCGTCACCGGCTGGGGCACGGGCGGCACGCTCACCGGCGTGGGCGAGGTATTGCGAGTCGCGCGACCCGAAGTGGAGATCGTGACCTGCGAACCGGCGGGTGCCGCGCTGTTGCAGGGCAAGGAATGGGCGCCGCACAAGGTGCAGGGTTGGACACCCGACTTCGTGCCTGGCGTGCTCAATCGCGATGTCGCGCACCGGGTGCTGTCGATCGACGATGCCGACTCGATCGACACTGCGCGTCGACTCGCCGCCGAAGAAGGCATCTTCGTTGGCATCTCGGCCGGCGGCACGCTCGCCGCCGCGCTCCAGGTCGCGAAGACCGCTGCCGACGGGGCGGTGATCCTGACGATGCTGCCCGATACCGGCGAGCGTTACTTCTCCACGCCCCTGTTCGCGGACATCAATGAAGGCTCCGACGACGAATGGCTGGCCGGTCTGCCGTGACCGGCTGAGTTCCGGTACAAATCTCGTGTGGCCGCGCTCGCGCGAGATGGCGGGTGCCGGTCAAGCCCATCGCACGCGAGCGTGCTCCTGCAGGGTGCCCGTGGTGCGGGCTGGGCGCTCAGCCCAGCCAGATCGCCAGACCACCGCCGACGATCACCAGCGCGAGCACCCAGCCCAGCCGAACTGGCCGCTGTCGCCACGCACCACGGTTTCCTGCCGGGCCTCGCGCATCAATGACGAGCCGTGGTTCGCGATCGCGTCGCGCGCCGCTTCCTCGCTCAGTCCCGGCTTGACGTCGCGCAGGCGCTTCGCGGCATCGACGGTGTTGCCGGTCGCGAGCTTTGCGGCGACTTCGCTGGGCAGCGTGCCGCTCGACGGGGGCGCGGCGCCGCCCGCGGGACGGAACCGGTCGTCGGGATCCAGCGCATCCGACGGGTTCTCCGCCAGACGCTGCACCGCATCGCGCGCGTCCGCGAGCTTCAGCCCGGGATTCGCGTCGCGCAACTGCTTGATCGCCTCGATCGCGCTGCCGCGCCGCAGCGCATCGTGGACCGCGAGCGGCACGTGCAGGCGTGTGGATCGGGAAATGACGCTCATCGATGACCTCGGCGCTCGGAAATGCCGGACCAGCCTAATCGCCGGCCGCGCGCACGGGACTCACCCGGCCTCCACGCAGCGGCGCCGAGCCTGCCTGCATGCCGATTCTCGAAGCCCGTCAGGCCGACATCACCCGCGTCGACGCCGATGCGATCGTCAACGCCGCGAACGAAACCCTGCTCGGTGGCGGCGGTGTCGACGGCGCGATCCATCGCGCTGCCGGGCCCGCCCTGCTGCAGGCCTGCCGGGCTCTGCCGCAGGTGCGTCCGGGCGTGCGCTGCCCGACCGGCGAAGCGCGGATCACGCCGGGGTTCGGACTGCCGGCCCATTCGGTGATCCACACCGTCGGACCGGTATGGCGCGGCGGCGATGCCGGCGAAGCCGGAATGCTTGCGGCCTGCTATCGCAGCAGCCTCGCGCTCGCGGCCGGACACGGGCTCGCACGCATCGCGTTTCCGGCGATCAGCTGCGGCGTCTACGGCTATCCGATCGACCAGGCGGTGCAGATCGCCGTCGACACCGTGCGCGCCTGGACCGGCGACTTGCCGACGCAGGTGCTGTTCTGCTGCTTCGATGCCGCGATGCTGACGCGTTACGAGGCCGCACTCGCGGATTGATCGCCGCACACGCAAACGCCGGCACGAGGCCGGCGTTCCCGGAAAGCGATGCGGGTATCGCGATCAGCCGTTGAACTTGCCCTGCGCGGCCAGACCGTTGTCGCGGGCGCGCGCATAGACCGTGTCCTGCGCCTTGCGCACATTGCCGGTGAGATCCTGCGACCACAGCTTCAGCGCGGCCTGCTGCATCGCGCGGCCGTAGGAGAACGACAGCGGCCACGGATTCGGGCCGAGGCGGTTCATCGCATCGAGATGTGCGGTCGCCAGTTCGTCCGACTGGCCGCCCGACAGGAACACGATGCCCGGCAGGATCGCCGGCACCGAAGACTTGAGGCACATCAGGGTCGCTTCGGCGACTTCCTCGACATCCGCGTCTTCCTCGCAGTCCTTGCCCGGCACCACCATCGACGCCTTGAGGATCGTGCCTTCGAGCATGACGTTCTGGCTGTAGAGCGCATCGAACACGCCGCGCAGCACGACCTCGGTGACTTCGTACGCGGTCTGGATGTCGTGGTCGCCGTCGAGCAGCACTTCCGGCTCGACCATCGGCACCAGGCCCTGCTCCTGGCACAGCGCGGCGTAGCGTGCGAGTGCGTGCGCGTTGACGTCGATGCAGGTGCCCGACGGCATGTCTTCGCCGATGGTGATCACCGCGCGCCACTTGGCGAACCGCGCGCCGAGCTTGTAGTACTCCTCCAGGCGCGCGCGCAGGCCGTCGAGGCCTTCGGTCACCAGCTCGCCCGGAAAGCCGGCCAGCGCATGCGTGCCCTTGTCGACCTTGATGCCCGGGATGATGCCGTTCTGGGTGAGGTACTTGGCGAACGGCACACCGGCCTTGGTCGACTGGCGCAGGGTCTCGTCGAACAGGATCGCGCCGCTGATGTGCTCCGACAGCTTCGGCGTGGTGAGCAGCAGCTCGCGGTAGGCGCGGCGGTTTTCTTCGTTGTTCGGAATGCCGACCTGCTCGAAGCGCTTGCCGATCGTGCCCGTCGACTCGTCGATCGCGATGATGCCCTTGCCCTTCGCCACCATGGCCTGGGCGGTTTCGGCAAGCTGTTCGATGCTCATGACGGGTTCCGGGATCGCGACGGGAAAGGGCCGCGATTATAGCCCGGCGCATCGGCCGGGCCTTCGGAGACGGCGCGTCGCTGGCGCAGCCAGCGAACGCACAGCTGGCGTTACAGCTCGCCCAGCCCCTCGGCGCGGCCGTCGACGCCGACCTGCAGCAGGCGCAACGTGTTGGTGGCGCCGTGGGTTTCCATGTGCTCGCCGCTGGTGAACACGACGCGCTGGCCGGGGCCGAGCAGGCCCGCTTCGACCAGCAGGCGCACGCTGCCGCGCGCGGCTTCGCGCGGGGTCTGGCCGCGGCTGTCGTAGTTGAACGGGAACACGTCGCGCATCAGCGACATGCGCCGGCGTGCGCCGTCGTGACGGGCGAACGCATAGATCGATGCGCCGCCGCGGAATCGCGACAGATAACGCGCGGTGCCGCCGGATTCGGTCATCGCGACGATCGCGCCGACACCGACGTGCTCGGACAGGAACATCGCCGCCATCGCGATCGCATGGTCGGCGCGTTCGAGGTTGCGCTGCGCCTTTTCGAAATCGGTGTCGTGGGCGAACTGCCGTTCGGCGCCGACGCAGATGCGCGCCATGGCTTCGACCGCGCGCACCGGATACGCACCGGCGGCGGTCTCGGCCGACAGCATCACCGCATCGGTGCCGTCGATGACCGAGTTGGCGACGTCCAGCACTTCGGCGCGCGTCGGCATCGGGCTTTCGACCATCGACTGCAGCATCTGCGTCGCGGTGATCACCACCTTGTTGCGGGCCAGCGACTCGCGAATGATCTTCTTCTGCAGGCCCGGCAGCTCGGCATCGCCGATCTCCACACCCAGATCGCCACGCGCGACCATCACCACGTCGCTGGCGTCGATGATCTCGGCGAGATTGTCGATCGCCTCGGTGCGCTCGATCTTCGACACCAGGGCGGCATCGCTGCCGTGCGAGCGCGCGATCGAACGCGCCTCTTCCATGTCGGCGGCGTTGCGGCAGAACGACACCGCGATGAAGTCGACGCCGATGTCGGCCGCGACCTTGATCAGCTGGCGGTCGTGGTCGGTCAGCGCGCCGAGCGACAGGCCGCCGCCCTGTTTGTTGAGTCCCTTGCGGTTCGACAGCACGCCGTCATTGAGCACGGTGGTGACGATGCGCGCGCCTTCGACGGCAGTGACCTGCAGCTGCATCAGGCCGTCGTCGAGCAGCAGCACGTCGCCGGCTTCCACGTCGCCCGGCAGGCCGAGATAGCTGACGCCGACTTCATCGACGGTGCCCGGCGGCGCCGCGGGATCGGCGACCAGATCGAAGCGCGCGCCGGCGCGCAGCTGCACCTTGCCCTCGGCGAACTTCTCGATGCGGATCTTCGGACCCGGCAGGTCGGCGAGGATGCCGATCTCGACACCGGCGCGATCGGCCGCGGCGCGCACCGCTTCGGCGCGCACCTGCTGCGAGGACGGATCGCCGTGCGAGAAGTTGAGGCGCACCGCGTTGACGCCGGCGGCGATGAGCGCATCGAGGACGCCGGGCGCGTCGGTCGCGGGGCCCAGCGTGGCGAGAATACGGGTGCGGCGACGGTGCGCCGGAACGGAAGGCAGGTCGGTCGTGGTCATGGCGCCAAGTCTAATGTCCACCGGTGGTCAGCCGCACGTTGCACGGCAACATGGAAACGGCGCACCAGAGCTGGCGCGCCGTTCCCGAAGCTTACTGCGAAACCCCGCAGCCGGCGCGGACCACCACGTTGTCGGTCACCTCACCCCAGGCCTGGTTCGGCACACACCCGAACGTCGCCTCGCCGACCAGCACGCCGGCATCGTCGTAATACATCTCGGCGCCGGGGAATCCGTTCGCGCCGGCGATGCCGGCACCGGCCAGCAGACAGGTGGCGAGGATGCCGAGGCCCCAACGGGTCCGTGTCTTCATGATGCTGCCCTCCACGTCGCGGCGAATCGCCGCCGCATCACCCTCGCAGCGAAGCGGCGGTGGGGGGTTGGCGAAGCGTTAAAGCACGCGGCGCGGCGCGCATTTGCGGCGCCGGGTCTCGTACTGAACGCGACCCGTGCACGGTCACGTCGCTCAGGCGATTGCGGCCCGCAGCGCGGCCGGCGAATCGACGACGACATCCGCGCCCGCGGCATGCAGCTCATCCGCAGCGCCGAAGCCCCACAGCACGCCGATGCCGCGCATGCCGTGCTGACACGCGCCTTCCATGTCGTAGCGACGGTCGCCGATCATGATCGCGTCCGCCGCGGTCAGCGCGAGCCGCGACAGCGCTTCGGCGATCAGTTCGCGCTTGTAACGGCGCATGCCGTCGTCGCTGGCGCCGACCACGGTCTCGAATGCCGCACCGAACGGCAGCGACTCGAGGATGCGCCGCGCGAAGCCTTCGTTCTTCGAGGTGACGACCGCCAGCCGGTGACCGGCGGCCTGCAGCGCGGCGATCGTCTCCGGAATGTCGGCGTAGACCGAATGCTCGCGCCAGCCCTGCGCGTCGTAGCGTTCGCGATACAGCGCGACCGCGCGCTCGGCGCGCGACCGGTCGCCGTCGAACAGCGCCTCGTAACTGTCGCGCAGCGGCGGGCCGATCCACGGCAGCAGCGCCTCGCGCGACAGCGGCGGATGCCCCAGCGCATCGAGCGTGTGTGCGATGCCGCCGAGGATGCCCGGCTCCGAGTCGATCAGCGTGCCGTCGAGATCGAAGAACAGCGCGTGCGTCATGCGCCGCGCGCGTCGAGCGCCGCGACCGCCGGCAGCGTCTTGCCTTCGAGGAATTCGAGGAACGCGCCGCCACCGGTGGAGATGTAGGACACGTCATCGGCGATGCCGTACTTGTCGACCGCCGCCAGCGTGTCACCGCCGCCGGCGATCGAAAACGCCTTCGACGACGCGACCGCGCGCGCCAGCGCCTCGGTGCCCTTGCCGAACGCATCGAACTCGAACACGCCGACCGGGCCGTTCCAGACCACGGTGCCGGCCTCATTGATCATCGCGGCGTAGCGCTTCGCGGTGTCCGGGCCGATGTCGAGGATCATGTCGTTGGCGTCGACCGCATCCACCGCCTTGACCGTCGCCGGTGCATCGGCGGCGAACGCAGGCGCGACGACGACGTCGGTCGGCACCGGAATGTCGGCGCCGCGTGCCTTGGCGTCGGCCATGATCTGTTTCGCGGTGTCGAGCAGATCGGTCTCGACCAGCGACTTGCCGACACTGTGACCCAGCGCGGCGATGAAGGTGTTGGCGATGCCGCCGCCGACGATCAGCTGGTCGACCTTGCCGACCAGCGACGACAGCAGCTCGAGCTTGGTCGACACCTTACTGCCGGCGACGATGGCCAGTAGCGGGCGCGCCGGCGCGTCGAGCGCCTTGGCCAGCGCATCGAGTTCGGCCATCAGCAGCGGGCCGCCGGCGGCGGTGACCGCATGACGGATCACGCCGTGCGTCGACGCCTGCGCACGGTGCGCGGTGCCGAACGCGTCCATGACGAATATGTCGCACAGCGCTGCGTACTTCTTCGACAGCGCCTCATCGTCATCCTTCTCGCCGACGTTCATGCGGCAGTTTTCCAGCAGCACCAGCTGACCCGGCGCGACGTCGACACCGTCCACCCAGTCACGCACCAACGGCACGTCGATGCCGAGCAGCTCGGACAGCCGCGCGGCAACCGGTGCCAGCGAGTCGGCTTCGCTCCAGCTGCCTTCCTTCGGCCGCCCCAGATGCGAAGTCACCATGACTGCCGCGCCCTGCGCCAGTGCAGCCTTCAGCGTCGGCAACGACGCGGTGATGCGCTGGTCGGAGGTGACCGTGCCCCCGTCGACGGGGACGTTGAGATCCTGCCGGATCAACACGCGCTTGCCGGAAAGGTCGAGGTCGGTCATGCGGACAATGGTCATGGCGCTGGGCTCGCTGTATTCGGAAGGAGAACGCGTGTGCGTCAGCCGCCCATTGTCCGCGGACTCCATGCAGGCAGGCAAACCGGCGCCCGCGTCGAAGCCGGTGGGAGCGCGCTTGCGCGCGATCGGGCGTATCCGCAAGGCTTCATCGCGCGCGAGCGCGCTCTCACCCGCCCCTTCAACGCGGCTTCGGCGCCCGCAGCAGACTCAGCGCGAAGCCGCCGACCAGCAGCACGCCCAGCACCAGTACGCCCCACAGCAGCCAGGTGCCCCAGTCGCGCGGCGGGGTGTCGTCGAGTGCGGCTGGGCCGGCGAGTTCCGTCCGCGCGCCGAGCGTCGCGACGGCCGGTGCCCAGCGACCGCCATTGCGCGCGCGTAGATCCGCCAGCAATGGCGCCACCGCGGCATCGACGCGTTTCGCGCGACCACTGCCCGCGCGCAGCGAAAACGGCGCGGCGCCCTCGGCGACGAACACCAGACGCTCCGGCCGATAGCCGAGTCGCAACACGGGCGCCGTGCCGGCAGCGGGTGCATCCGGCACCAGACGCCACTGGCGCTCGCGCACGGCCACATCGAGCGCGAGCGGTGGCGTGCGGGAACCCGCATCCGCGCCGATCCGATAGACCAGCCAGTCGCTGGCGACCGTGCGCCATGGCGCCGCCTCGTTCTCGCGCACCGACAGCGTCCAGCGCGCGGTCGCGTTGCCGTCGAAACCGAGATCGACATGCGTCACCGGCACGCGCGCGTCGAGATGGAACACGAGCCCACCCTGCGCATCGGCCGGTCCTACCGGCTCGAGGGCACGCCATTGCAGGGCCGGCGCATCGGTCATCGCCGGCGATTCACCGGTCACCGACACGATTGCCGGCATCGCACCGGCGCCGGCACCCGGCGAGAGCCGCAGATAGCGCGTGCGCACCGGCGTATCGAACACGATCCGCCGCTCGACCAGCCGCGCTTCGCCGCGGTGCAGATCGAGCAGACGACCGCCTGCGGACAGCGGCTGCCAGTCGCGCAGATCTTCCGAACCTTCGACCCGCATCGTGCGTTCGAACGCCACGTCCGCGACGCCCCAGTCCAGCACCAGCGCCTGCAGTGGCAACGCCGATGCGCTGGCATCCACCAGCACCGCGGCCGGCGGCGCGTCGCCCGGCGCGGGTCGCCACTGGATCCGACGCAGACGGCCGTCTGGATCGAGCTCGCTGATCGCGGCGATGTCGCTGCCGACGCGCGCGGCCGTCGCCGGCAGCGGGAACCACGCCAGCGCCTGCGTGGTGCGGCGCGCCGCGGGCGCCGGCGCCGACTGCAGCAGCGCCGGCACCTGACGGCCCGCACCGTTGACGATCACCAGATCGCGCAGCGCCGGCGACACCGTGGTCGCGTAGACGGCGTCATCGAGTTCGACCTGGTAGGCACCGGCATCGGACGACGGCAGATCCAGCGGCCACTGCGCGACGAAGGCCGCGTCGCCGGCGGCTGCGATCGCCACACTGCAGAGGACGCCACCGGTGAGGACAGCCAGGCATTTCAGAGTCCGGTTCATGCGCCGGCCTCCTGTGCCGGTTCGAAGGTGGCGGTGCGCGGCGGCGCCGGCGCGAAGAAGCCGACGACCGTGCACAGCAGGCCGTAGGCGATGAACGAGCCGATGCCCCACAGATTGCCGAGATGGCTGCGATCCACCAGCACCAGCTTCGCCAGCACGATCGCCATCAGCACTGCGCCCGCCAGCCACAGCACGCGCTGGCCGCGGCGCGAGCCGATGACCCAGCCGAGTACGCCGAGCACGCTCCACACGATGGTCAGGCTGGTCTGCGCCAGGCTGCTGTCGACGAGCGCCATGCTCCACGGCACGCCGCCCCAGTGATGCGCGCCACGCAGCGTGATCGCGGTGACCAGCAGGAACGCGCCGACCGACAGCAGCGGCATGCGAGCGCGCGCGCCGACCGGCGCGTCGCCGGACCACACCCAGCGTGCGATCAGCAGCAGCGCCGCGATCTGGGCGAGGTCGAGCGGATTGAGCAGCGCGATCCACGGCAGCGGTGCGGGGTCGCCGGCGTTGCCGAGCGCCACGCACCACCAGAGCGCCAGCAGCCCGCAACAGGTCGTGCGGAATGCCCCGCGCATGGGATCGAACGCCGCGCCGAGCGGGTGCGTGAGCCACGGCCAACGCAGCAGCGCCACCGCGCTGATCGCCAGCCAGGGCGCAACCGCGGCCACGAGCCACCAGCCATCGCCGCCGCCGATCCGGTCGGACAGCTGCACCAGCAACAGCGACACCGCGAACGGCCACAGCAGCCACCAGACGAACTGCGCGGCGCGGGCGAACCCGCTGTCGCCGACGCGCAGACACAACAGGCTGCGCACGCCGAGCGCGGCGAACACCAGCCACGCCCAGACGCCGTTGCCGGCGAACGGCTGCTGATGCGCTTCGGCCTGCAGGACCGCCAGCGGCAATGCGGCCGCCAATGCCAGGCACGCGGTGCCGGCCAGCAAGGGATCGAACACGCGCCGGTTGCGCTCCGCCGCCAGCCAGCCGGTGACCGCGGCGAGCACCAGCCACGCATCGGGGACGTCGCGTCCCGGCAGCACGCGCTGCAGTTCGAATACCCACGCACCGAGCCACCAGAACATCGCCCAGACGTAGGCGATGCGCGCGGGCGCGACGGCACCTGCACAGGAATACGCCCAGGCAATCGCGAGCCCGGCGATCACGAACAACATCGCGCCGACGAACAGGCCGTGCACGAACGGCGTCTCGTCGATCGTCGTATTGCCGGCCGCGAACACATACGCGACCAGCGCCGCGATCTGCAGCGCGATGCCCGACCAGCGCGGCAAGCGCCGCTGCTGACGCAGCCCCAGCCACACCAGCGCCGCACCTTCGAGCGCGAACACGCTGGCGGTGGCCTGTGCCGACAGCGCCAGCGGCACGGCCAGCGTCGCGAAGCCCGCGGCCAACAGCGCATACGACTGCTGCAGCACTTCAAAGCGACCGCCGCGACGCAGCCACCACGACAGGCCGGCGTAGACCGCCGCGAGACCGAGCGCGCACAGGGCCAGCGTGGTCGTGTCGTCACGCATCAGCCCCGACTGCAGCGAGAACGCGATCAGCGGCGTGCCGAACACGAGGCAGCCATCGATCAGATCGCGACGCCCTACCGGCCTGCGACGCGCGTGCAGCAGGGGCACCGCCAGATAGATCGCGAAGAACACCGCGAGGAACGCCTGCGCGGACGCGTAGTCGGCAGCCTCGTAATCGAGCACGCCCCACAGCGTGCCGATGCCGAATGTGAAGACGAAGCCCAGCAGATTGAGCAGGCGCCAGGCGCGGAACCACGCGATGGCGACGATCGCCGCGTTGAGCACCGCGTAGTAACCGAACAGCGCGACGTGATTGCCGCCGCCGGTCGACAGCCAGATCGGCGCGAGGAAGCCGGCCAGCACCGCGAACACCGCGAGTGCCATCGCGCCCTGCAGCACCGCCAGCGCACCGGCGCCGAACACCAGCGCCACGCTCGCGGCAAACGCGAATTCCATCGGCACCAGGCCGAACATCCGCGACGCGGCGAAGACCACCAGCAACAGGATGCCGATCATGCCGCCCTGCAGGCTGAGCGCGAATGTCCGATGGCTGGCGCGTCGCATCCAGCCGAACACCAGCCCGGCCACCGCGGCCACCGACACCCCGGCCAGGCGCAGCGACACCGGCACCTGCAGCAGGCCCGCGTCACTGGCGTACTTGAGCAATGCGGCCACGCCGGCGAACAGCACCAGCATGCCGATCTTCACCGGCACATTGCCGGAGGTGAACCACTGCCGGACCAGACGCAGGCCGCGTTCGAACACGTCCGGCCCTGCCGGAGCGGCGGGTGCGGCCCGCGGCGCATCGGACGGCGCGGAACGCACGGGATCCGCATCACGCCAGCTCGCGCGCGGCAGCGCGAGCGGCAACGGCGGCGGGCCTGCGACGGGTGCAGGCGCTGCGGGGCGCAGCGGTTCGGCGATCGGCGGCGGCGCAGCCGATGGGCTCTCGACGGGCGTGGCTACCGAAGCGGGAGGCGCAGCGCGCGATGCAACGGCAGGCGCAGGCGCTGCCGGCATCGCCCGACCGGCGATCTCCGCGCGCAGCCGCTCGCTGAGGTCTTCGAGATCGGCCACGCGGCGGCGAAGGCCGAACAGCATGACCAGTCCGACGACCAGCAGAACGGGCACCGTCAGCAGCGCGAGCCCGATCAGTACGACGAGTTCTTCCATGGCACCCCCGCGGCGCCGGAGGGGCGCGCCCAGCCACCTTACGCGGCGAACGTCCGAAAACAAGAAGCCCCGCATGTGCGGGGCTTCGGGTATCGCGTCGCGAGACTGCGCGGTTACTTGGCCGCGACCACGCGGACCATCTCCAGGCACTTGTTGGAGTAGCCCCACTCGTTGTCGTACCAGCTGACCAGCTTGACGAAGGTCGGGTCGAGCGCGATGCCCGCCTCGGCGTCGAACACCGAGGTGCAGGTCTCGCCGCGGAAGTCGGTGGCGACGACCTTGTCTTCGGTGTAGCCCAGGATGCCCTTGAGCGCGCCTTCGCTCTGCGCCTTCATTTCGGCGCAGATTTCCTCGTAGCTTGCCGGCGTGTCGAGTTCGACCACCAGGTCGACCACCGACACGTCGGACGTCGGCACGCGGAAGCTCATGCCGGTGAGCTTCTTGTTGAGCTCCGGGATCACCACGCCGACGGCCTTGGCCGCACCGGTCGAGGACGGAATGATGTTCTCCAGGATGCCGCGGCCGCCGCGCCAGTCCTTGTTGCTCGGGCCGTCGACGGTCTTCTGCGTCGCGGTCGCCGCGTGCACGGTGGTCATCAGGCCGCGCTTGATGCCCCACTTGTCGTGCATGACCTTGGCGATCGGCGCCAGGCAGTTGGTGGTGCACGAGGCGTTGGAGATGATCGCCTCGCCGGCGTAGGACTTGTCGTTGACCCCGAACACGAACATCGGCGTGTCGTCCTTCGACGGCGCCGACAGGATCACCTTCTTCGCGCCCGCGTCGATGTGCTTCTGTGCGGTGCCCTTGGTCAGGAACAGGCCGGTCGACTCGATGACGACGTCGGCGCCCACCTCGTCCCACTTCAGGTTGGCCGGATCGCGTTCCTGGGTCAGGCGGATCTGCTTGCCGTTCACGGTCAACGTGTTGCCCTCGACCGACACCGTGCCCTTGAAGCGGCCGTGCACCGAGTCGTAGGACAGCATGTAGGCCAGGTAGTCCGGCTCCAGCAGATCGTTGATCGCGACGATCTCGATGTCGCCGTCGAAGTTCTCCACTGCCGAACGCAGCACGTTGCGGCCGATGCGGCCGAAGCCGTTGATGCCTACCTTGATCGCCATGAATCCGGACTCCTGCAGCCGCGCGCACGCGGCAAAAGTGGGAAAGACGTGGCCGCGCGGCGCGTGGGCGCCAGCCCGGACAGCGCTGCACAGTCTATCAGCCGCGCCGATCGCGGGCCCCGTGCCAGCCGCGCGGGGCGAAAGGTTTGCAATCGGCACGTGAGCCGGAACTCCAGATGGTTGCCAGATCTCCCCCAGAGCGGTGCCCATCTGTGGGTTACCTGCGTGCAGTTGGTAGATCGCTTCGCCGCCCCAGTGGGCAAGTAGAGGACGCAAGCCGGACTCGAAGGCCTCAGACAGCGGATAGAAGCAGAAACAGATCTGACCCAAACGGCTGGGTCGTTCAACGAGATTGCGCATCAGCAGCTGCTTCGCAGCAGATTCGGTCAACATGCCATCCCGCACCGCGAACTCTATGCGGCAACGAATCATCTCTTGAGAGAGCAGTTCTAAACCGTGCAGTACTAAACCGTCTCGCCTGACTTGCAGTACCTCACGCGCGGTCAGTCGCGTGAAGTGTTAGCCCCGCAGCTCATAAGCCGCGAGCGCTGTCCAGAGGTGCCTTATCGCTTCGTCATAGGCTCGCGCATCCCTCGGGGACAACCCAAGATCGAAGGTTCTATCGGCTCAGTGCTGATGAGGCGTCATATCCTTCTGTCCTGGCCCTTCCCACCTGCCAGGCGTGACGCCGGCAGGACATACGGTCAAGTACTCCCTCAGCGAGAGCGTATCGTCGCTCGACCAGGATTTGCCGTAGGGATTAGGATGGCAATACGGCATAACCATAAAATTCCCTGTAAAGGGCGGCAAAGGCATCCAGCACCGCATCGGCGCTCTCTTGATGTCTTGACCCTGCTCGCAGAACAAGAACGGATCATTGTCTCGGTAGTTGAGCCGCTGATACATGCCTTGCGCGCAGAGCTCAAAGCTTGCGAGCAGCAGCCCCAAAGCAGTCATGAAAATGCGGGGTTTCATGGAAATCCTTTACAGAGCACGCGAGACGGATTGGCTGCTTGGCCAGCGCACCAACCGTAGGGGGCTGGTGCACTGGCGGCAGACGGCGCGATAACCTCAACTACGACGCACTTGTTCCTTACCGCGACAAATCAGGGTTTGACTTCGCAGGCTCATTGTTGCCCTGCTCCGCAGCCTGCTTCTGCCACTGCTGCCCTTGGTCGCTAGACGCAAGTCCGTCGACGATGCGCCGAATTTCAAGCCCGTCTGCGTCTTTCGCGGCTGCGAGCATGCGCTCGACGAACGAAGACTGAGATTCGCGGGACGTATCCGCGGCCGAAGGCTGCTCCTGGCCGGGCGCCTGCCGCCCACGCGCGAGCTCGCTCATCTTGCCCAGCGTTTCTGGCCCCACGATGCCGTCTACCTTGATACCCTGAGCGCGCTGCAAATTGAGGACCGCCTCGCGCGTCGAGTTGCCGAAAGTGCCGTCGACCGCCAGTCCGCGTCCCGCGGCGTCCGTCGCGCCGAGTGCGTTCAGGCGCTCCTGCAACCCGTTGACGCCCTGACCCTTATCGCCTTGGCGAAGTATATCGCCAGCGCCGCCTTGCTCTCTCGCAGCGCCGGCCATAGCCTTCTGAGATTCCTTGCCAAAGATCCCATCAACCTCGAGGCCTCGATCTGCCTGGAACGCGCGCAGGGCATGATCGGTCTGCGCGCCGAATACGCCGCTACGAACCTCAAGTGCGTTGCCGTCTTCGCCCTGATACCCGAGCCGATTAAGCTGCTCTTGCAGCGCAATGACAGTCGCGCCCGACGCGCCAAGACGCGCAGGGCCATCAGATGCCCCGCCCGATCGCGCCGCGCTGTCGACGGACACCTGCTCACTACCCCGAAGCACGGGCAGCGGGTCGACGCGGCGGCCATCTCGCAGTAGCTCAAAGTGCAGATGGGTATCGCCCTGTGCCGGCGTGTTGCCGCTGCGCCCCATCGTGCCAATTTGCTGACCCGCCTCCACTCGCTCGCCGTTTCGCACAGAGAATTGTTCGAGATGGAAATACTTGGTCAACGATCCGTCGTCGTGCTGGATGCGCACGGTGTTGCCGGCGGCGCCATTGTTTGGCGCGACACTGACGCGCCCACCTGCGAACGCGACGATCGGATCACCGACATTGCCCTGGATATCAATGCCGCCATGCGGCTGACCGCTACTGCGCGGCGTTCCGAACTCGCCCCGACCTTCGCGCGGCTTGTCGGCCTCGTTGATCTGCGCATTGCCTGGCGACGGCCACACCGCCCTGCCCGGCGCGCGTTCTACGGGCTGCGGCGCAGCGCTTCGCTCGGCTTCCGGCCTAGCCAGCTGCGCGGTGATCGCATCACGCGTCGCCTGATCTGCTCGACCCGTCTGTTCCAGTGAGTTGGCGAGCTGGAAGCTTTGAACCGCTTCGAGTGTGCGCTGTCCGTAGATACCGCTGTTTGTCTCGAGGCTCCCGCCCTGCCCATCCCGAAAGCCGAGCTGGTTCAACGCATCCTGCATAGCGCGAACTTCGTCGCCACGCTCTCCGCGCTCGAGAACGCCATCCGCCATAGGGTTGGAACGCTCGCGCGCACCTGGCAGAGTCGCGGTCGCCACAATGCCGCGGTCCGGGATCTCGATCGCGGCATACTTTGCCGTCCAGTACTGAGTGAACGACGTCGCCAAGTCGCGATCGCTCATACCGGAGAGCGCTGAGTGTGGCTGCCCAGTCACGCGCTGGAAATCGGCGGCAGCAACGTTGCCCAGAATGTTCGTCCGCGTATCCGACCGCGAGAACTCGCCAGTCGCAATCGCCCGCTGAATTGACGCATATCCGCCGCCGCCCTGCTGATGCGCCAGATACATGTCGAGGCCATTTGGCGCCTCAGCACCAGAGAGAAATGCATGACCGGTGTCGGCGGAGCGGTTGGTGATCTGCGTGCGATTACGCGCGTAAAGCGTCGCCGCCGCATCCGTATTTGCGGTTGCGTCGAACTCGCGCCCCGTCAGTCCGAATTCGGCTGCAGTGCTGGGCATGAACTGAAACAGTCCCTTCGCGCCGCTCGATCGGTTGTGTGCGTCAGCGTTGAACTGACCGCCTGTCTCGATGTAGGCAAATCGAAGGAAGTCGTCGCGCGGAATGCCGCTTTGCTCGGCTTCGCGTTCGATAATGTCGAGAACAGCTGCTCTGTCGTTAGGACCGGCCATCATTGGCTCCTCAGATGAAGTGCGGCCGCGGCGGGCCGCAGGACGTCAACCGGACTCAATCCTTGAGTCATATGCAGAGCGGTCAACTCGAAAGTGGGTCAGGGTTGGTATTGCCCTGCATTCGCGTCGAATTTGAAGACTACCTCATCCGTTGGCCCAAGTGAACGCACCTGGCCCGGCCCCGAAACGGCCTCACCGGAAAGCGTGACGCGGATCGCCGGGAGCTGAGACTGTGGATCGGTTTCCAACGAGATGGCACCGGCGCTCACAGCGCAGGTCAAAACGCCGCCCTCGCACGCGGCTGAATTGTCGCTTCCGGCTTGGACCGTCCCTACATACCCCCAGGTCCGGAACGCTAGCGAATCGACGTTGTCCGGATCGAACAAAAACATTGCAAACCCGGTTGCCGCGACGCCGTCGTCAAACTGCCGGGTAGGCACCGCGAGCAGCAAACGTCCGTCTCCGAGGTCATGGCTCTCCGGCCGCCGCGACTCGTCGATCGCGTCCGGTTGATCATTACGTCCAAACTCTCCAACGTAGCCATCGGTCGCAAGCTGGGACCACGCTGGCTGACCCGCTTTGTCGACCTGCACCAGAGTCGCCTGACCGATAGCGACATGGCCGGGTTCCATCGTCGTGGAATCAGAGTCGGCGCCGGCCGAGCGCGAAGTAAAGCCGGTGAAATAATGCTTGCCGCCAACGTCAAACGCGTGCCCGAACCAATAGCTGATGATGTCGCCGCCATCAACCTCGAAGCTGTGCGCTCCGTCGCCATCACGCTCGTAAATGAAATAGAGGATGCTGTCAGGCGACGGCGGTTTGAGCGCAACCATGCGGGTGTCCTTGTCCTGAGCTTGGGCAGACTGCATATCAGTAGGGGCGGACTGCGGCGCGACCTCCTCCCCGCCACTTGGCGAACAGCTCGCCAAGCTGAGCGCGAGTGCAGCGGTCGCGAATGACGCTATGCGTTTCATCACCTCTCCTAGTCGCAGGGCATCCGAAGGCGCCTTAGCCTCGGGCCACGTCCTGGTGCTGCGGGGATTGCTGTTGCGATGCGTCTCGCTGGGCAAGCTGCTGCGCCTCGGTGTCGGCGCGCTGCTGCCACGCCTGGCCCGTTGCTGAATTCTGAAGGTCTTGGCTCGCCGTCCGTATCGCGTCAGGACTGTCGCTCTTGGCAGCATCAAACAGACGCGAGAGATAATCCTGCTGAGGGCCGCGCTCCACTTGCGCGAGCTGGACATCGCCGCGTTCGCCAGCGTTGTCGACAGACGCCCGGCGCCCATCACGCCCGCGCGCTTCTTCCTCGCGCCGTGCCGGCTCGCCCGCAGGCAAGGGTCCCCTGAGGTGATCGATGCCGTCGCGAATGATTCCGCCCGGCCCACGGGAGATGACGGTTGTGCCGCGCCGCAGCGTCTCCATGTCCTCCCGGTAATTGTTGATCGGGCGCTGATGCTCGGCAGCGCGGTCGATTGCCGCGCGGTCGCCCAAGACCGAGCGGTCCGGCTTTCCATCCCCATCAACGGGGAGAAAGTTGTGCATGCTGTGAGAACCGAATGATCTGCCTGCGGCAACGAGCGGAAGGTCCGGCGTCAGCGCATCTGCAATGCGACCATCTTTGTAGCCCGACTGATTCAGAACCGTCATCTCGCGCTCGGTCGCATAGATGCGAACCTGTCCGTAGTGCGGACTCGCGGAGCTCACCGCGTCAGCAGCCATCACGTGGTTGACCACGCGGCTCCCACCCTCGGGGATACGGCGATCAAGACTTGCCGCGCCGTAGGCATTAAAGGTCTCACCGCGCAGATCAAAGTGGTGCGCCGAGACCTGCGCAAGCGTGCCGCCCAGCGAATGCCCAGTGACCGTCACTTCTGGCGCCGCGCGTCCGGGTGTCTTGTTCGACTGTTCGGCATAACCCATCGCGCGCCGCGTCAGCTCGATCGCGTCGTTCGCTTGGGGATTGGTGCGATTAGCCACCATGGAGCCATCTGCGACAACGCCGTCTTTCCAGATCTGCTCGGTGCCGCGATGCGCAACAACGATCTCTCCCGTATCTGCACGTTGATAGACCGTGCCTTGGTAGCCGGTCCGCGCATTGTTCACATGCTCCCGGATGCGGTAATCAACGCCCTCGATCGTCACGTGCTCGTTGTAGGGCGGACTACGCACGCCGACGCGGCGATCCTCGTAGCTGTCGTTGGCGAGCCCGGCATACTGCTGGGACGGCACGGTCACGGCTGCGCCTGCTGCGCGGAGATTTCAACTACAAAAAACTCCGACCTCTGCGCGTCCGGCACATTGTCGAGCGACGGATCCCCGAACTCAGCGTAGTTATCGATTTCAGCTTTGGGGTAGTGACCTTCCCAAAAAAATGTGGGCTTCGAGCCACCCTGCTCGATCGCGTCGGCCTCCAGCGCGGCCACGAACGCGGTTGCCATCGGATCGCTCGACTCGCGCAGGCTTACCCGGGCCTCTACGAACTCCCAATGGCACACACCGCGTCCGTAGTAATCCTCATCGAGCACCTGATCAACAAACACTGTGCCCGCAAACTCGGTGTCGGAGACGCGCGTCAGCTTGACCTTTTCATTGGTCGATATCCGCGGGATCGCTCCCGAGAGGGGCTGCGGCTCACCGCACTCGGCAGCGTTCGAGACGTCGTACTGCGCAGCCGCATCGATCTCCGCGAATGGGCCAGGCGGATCTTTCAGGACGACCTTGATGTCGTACCCCTTCTGAGGAGCCGGGTTGAGATTACGCAGCGGGGCTGCGTCGTCGCGCGTATCGGTATCTGCGTTCATTGAGCCTGAGTCCGTGTTAGTGCCAGTGCAGCCAGCGGCAGCAATCGATAGAAGAAAGGCTAGAGCCAGCCGGGCCCTCGGCTTTACGACTGTCCTGAAATTTCTCAACTCGCCTCCAAATGCGCATCGCTCAGCGCGTCAAAACCCATCAAGTTCTCGCGCTGCAAGCAACGAAGCTTGCATCTACCTAAAGGTGATCACTAGCGAGTCTTGCTGGAAGGAGAGCACCCTTCGCGGAAGATTTCGCAGTTCTTTCCGCACCCTTCCAAAGCGCGCCTTCTAGCGTCAGGGAGGTCATAGCCCTGCACCCAAAAGCTGTCGTGATCGCTCGCCGCAACTGCCGCGCATGCGTTGGCAAATGTGAACACCACCGCGCAATTCGTGCCGCCGCGCGACGCGCAGTTCTCCAGAGCAGCTTGGCGCGCTGCGCCTTCCGAGGTTGCATCCACGACCCAGCCCGACCAGTTGTTCTCTTCGCTCATCGCGAAGCTGCCCCAAGACATGGGCTTCTGACGCGTGTCGCCGACTCCATGTGCCGGGAGGAACACTTGGTTATAGGCGGGCGTCCCCGGCTGCTGCGCGACTGCCGGCAGTGCCCATAGGGAGGCGAGAAGCAAAGCAATACTCAACCGAAGCATAAAATTCATAGGTCCACCTACTCGCGTTATCTGACAGCGAAAAGCTCTCATCGCGGCTTGCCCACCTTCCCTTCGCTCGGAGGAGGCGGCGGATCTCCACGGCCCACATAGTCTTGCTTGAAGTCAGACGTCTGGCCCGAACTGTTGCGACCCACATTGCCAAAGCTCGAGTTCGCCGCGAATTGCCCCAGCGTGCCGTTGAAGAACATCGCAGCCATCGGCGGCGCCATCACCATGAGAACCGACATGATCAGACCAACACCGCCCTGCTGAACAGCAGCGGAATTCAGCCCGCCTCCAAATCCAGGCGTCATGCCCATACTTGACAGCGTATATGCGGCAATCATCGTAGCTGCGGAGATCGCAACAATCTGGGTTGCGATCGACACCATGACAGCGAGCACGCCCATCGCAAACATAGTGCCTATCCCGTAAAGCAGCCATCGCTTGAATAGATCTTTCGTCTGATCAAACAAGAGCGCGAGAATGAAAAGCGGACCAAACCCAACGAACAAGACAAGCGCAATCTTGTAGAGCAGTAGCATTGCCCCGCCCACAACCGACGGGCCTGCGATGCCAATGCCTGTCAGCGAGGTGATGCTTCGCTGCGCAGCTGCATTGGGCTCGCTTTCCTGCGACGGGAGCGCGTCGACAAGCGCAAAGATGAGCCCCATGCGAGTGAGGTTTGCATCGATGGCGTCTTGGACGTCGTCGTCGTCCCCCGAAATCATCTGATGGATGCCGCGTGGCAAGTCAGTCGTCAGCGTCTGCGTGATGTTTGTGCCCGCGAAGGACATGGAAGTCGCCGCAATGACGATCAAGAACGCCCTGAGGGAGCCGACCACGAGCCCCATGAGCGATTCGCGGCTTCTACCCGTGACGATCATGAAGCCCTGGAAGAACACCCAGAGCGACAACAGCATAAACACAACACTGCTGACCCACCGCATTGTGCGTCCGAGGAGCGCGTCCTGAAATGCTTCGATGCTGGTATTCACCACATCGAAGATGAAGGCAAAAAATGCCCACGAAACAAAGCCGCTCGGATCAAATGACATGATGCTTTCGTCCGATTACAGAGAGGTCAAGCTCAGGCTGCCGCTGCCTTTGAGCGCATTCCGCGTCAAGGCAGTCTGCGAGTTCCTGATGTGCGA
The DNA here is from genome assembly GCF_057657295.1 of Luteimonas sp. Soil_C_16. NCBI lineage: Bacteria > Pseudomonadati > Pseudomonadota > Gammaproteobacteria > Lysobacterales > Lysobacteraceae > Luteimonas > Luteimonas sp. Soil_C_16. The sequence goes on from NZ_JBDGIS010000005.1 coordinate 252,256, forward strand.
GATGCGCGCGCTATAAGCGGCCATGTAGGTCTGGTAGCGGTCACGGTCGTTATCCATGAGCGCGGTCAGGGCCAGGATCTCGTTGGTGTTCTGCTGGATGTTGGCGTAGTCATCCGCACCAAGGCTCCGGCGATGATCCTCAATCTGCTTCAACCGGTCGTAGTTTTGCTTGGCCCGCTCGAACATCCGCAGCGAGAACCGGTATTGCGCGAGCTCAGTCCGCGCCAAGTCCTGGCACAGGCGCTGCTGCTGCTCACCCAGCGTGGTCTGGGCGCCCGTGGTGCAAAGCTGATCGATCGCAACCGCCGTCGTGCTCGGCTGCGTTGCGTTCAGCGCCTCCTCGCCCGTCGGCTCAACGATCATCGCCGGAGTCGTGCCGCCGCGCGGCGCGATCTGGAGCTTTCGATTGAGCTCGGCAGCCCGCCCGGTAACGGTTCCGTCATTACCCAGTCGACGCTCCACCTCGCGGATACGGTCCTGTGTCCTCGTGTCAGTGACCTGCCAAGCGGCCGCCGCAACGCCCGTGCCAAGCAGCGCGACAAGAGCAATTGCGATCTTGACCTGAGGGCTCACTTTCGGCGCTGAAACGGAAGATCCAAACGTCCGAATCCATGCGTCGCGAAAATTCGTCTTCGCGCTCGAGCGATGTGTTTTCGATGCCATGGTCCACCTCCAACCTATTTGTTCAAATCGATGAAAGAGTGAAACGGTCTCAACTAATTTGCTGTAGCCCGGCGGCCACCGCGGGCCTCCACCTGGGGCGTTGAGGCACGCGAGCCCTTCCGCTTCTCGTAAAACGCTTCGAGCCACTGCTCAGGCGAAAGCTCCGAGCGATCGATACCTAGCCGCCCCGCTTCCTCCCGCACAATTTGATCCATCACTTCGATGTTGTCCGTGCTCGCCGAGATGACCGCGAGCGCATCGTCCATGCCCCGCATGTTGAGTTGACACACCGTCGAGCCATGGCCTTGCTTTACAAGGAACGAGCGCGAGCGCTCGTCCAGGTTGGCCACGACCTCGAACTCCGCCTCCGTCAACTTCAAGCCTTCCATGTAGTCCGCGCGCGAGGCGTTCGGGTTTGGCAAGAGGATCAAAGTCGCTGTCTGCTCGATCAGCGCCGCCGAGATGTCGCTGGCCAGTGCATCCTCAGGACTCTGGGTTGCAAAGATGCCAAGACCGTTCTGCTTACGGATTGTCTTTTGCTTGTTCTTGGCGAAGTCTTTGAGCGCGCCGCCGCCGTCGAGGATCTTCCAGAACTCATCCATGACGTAGATGAGGGGGCGGCCGTCGATCAGCTCTTCAAGACGGTGAAGGAGGTAGTTGATGACCGGGACGCGAACCTCCGCGTTGTCGATCACGTCGGTGTAGTCAAATCCGATGATGTTCGCGCGGTCGAGATCGATGATGTCCACCGGATTGTCGAACACCCATCCGAGCGTGTTGCCTGCTGTCCACTTGCGAAGGCGTGCATAGAGTCCGTCGTCGCCCATATTGGGCAGGCTCTTCTGGAAATTAGTCATCGAGCGGAGGTGTTTGGGCATGTCGAGCATGCTTTCCACCGCGCGGAAGATCTCCTCGTCTTCCCGGGCCGTATAGCTGCTCTTACCGGCCAGCACCTTCACGAGGTTGCCAAGGAACTGCACATTGGAGTCCGTGCGCTCACATTGAAACGGATTGAAGCCCGTCGGCTGACCGTTATCGAGCGCGAGGTAGTTGCCCCCGCAGGCGCGCACAAAGATCTCTGCGCCGCGGTCCTTGTCAAAGAAGAAGATGGTGGGCGCCGGATCATATTTCTGGACCTGGCTGAGCAGGAAGTTTATCAGCGCGGTCTTACCGGTGCCGGACTTGCCGATCACCATGGTGTTGCCAATCGCCTTTTCCCCGAGCGAGTTTTCGGCCGGATGCGTGGCGTGGAAGTTGAAGTAGTAGGGCTGGCCGTTCGTGGTCTGGAGCACCGTCAGGCACTGCCCCCACGGATTGTTTTCCTTCTTGCCCGTCGCGAAATTGTGCAGTGGCGAGAGGCCAAGGAAGTTCAACGAACTGACATTGGCAAGGCGCGTGCGGAACTTCCAATTGGCTGGAAACTGCGAATAGAACGACGAGCACACCGCCAAGTCTTCCTTGACCGACACGAATCCTGCATTCGACAGCTCGGCGCGCGCGGTGGCGATGTTCTGCGACAACGACTTTTGGTCCTCCGCATACAGCGCGATCAGGAAGTGATACTCGCCAAGCACGAAATTGCCCGACGCCACCTGGTCCATCGCGTGATCCATCTCGATCACTTGGCTGACGGCCTTGTCCCCGGAGGAGATCATCATGCCCTTGGTGCGGTCGAGCACCTTGAGAGCATCCTGGCGCCCCATGGGGCTAAAGGAGTGCGTGATGACATATTCGAAGTCGAGATACTTCAGGTTGTTCAAGATGCCCGGGTAGGTGGCGTCCGTGAACTCCTTGATGTTGAGGATTGCGCCGTAGTGGTTCTCTCCGCCCGGCGCATTGATCACGAAGTCTCCCGACTTCGCCGAGAACATGTGGCGCGCCACAGGCAAGTAGTCGTAGACGGGCGCGCGAAGCACCGGCACCGGCTCGTCAATGCGATTGAGTAGATAGCCAAAGAAGGTCAACGTCTCGGAGAAAACGACGCCGTTATCAGCCTCATACATCGACAAGCGCACCGGCGCGTAATCCTTGAGGACGGCCTCCACGTTGCCCGCAAGTTCCATCGTCTTGTTGACCGCCTGATCCTGCTCGCTCTGTAGCCGCACGACATCTGCAGACTTCTCGACAAATCTCTTACCGACCACAATGGGCCGGAAGATCATTGTCAGGTAAAGCTCATTCTGCATGATCTTCTGAGACGTTAAACGCTCGAAATACTCATCGGAAAGCTGCTGGTTGAAGGCCTGCTGGAAGTAATTGGCGACGTCAATCCTGCCGCGTCTGCGGATGTCGTGAACCCAAAACGCAACATTGACGAAGTCAGGCGCGCGGAGCGTCTGCAGCATCCGATTGAAGGTGTTGTGCCGGTGCTCTAGCTCCCACTCCTCCCGACCGACGAAGGGCAGCCCGTCAAGCCGCCAAGTGATCAGGAAGTCTCCGCCCGTCGTCTTGACCACATGCGGGGACACATGGGCAGACAAGGGGATGAACTCGGAGATGGAAGTGTCGGGCGCAAGCATGTTGCTAGTCCTTCGTGGGCTGTTCGAACGTCTTGCGGTAGCTGTTCGGAGTGAACACCCACATGCCGTTGTGATGCTTGATATTTTTGACCTTCGTGCGGAACTGCCATCGCAGACCGAGCAGACGAAAGACCATCTCATCGCGCCGCGCCATCTGCCGCATCGCCATGATCACGATGGGCAGCAGGAGCAGGAAAAACATGTTGATGTAAAACGTCAGAAGCAAGCACGCACCCGCCCCAATCGCAAACGGGATGTAGGGCACGCCCAGAAACATGGGCGGGCGCGTGCAGCCTCGAAACAGCGCGTTTTTATGCATACCGCATCAGGCTGTCGACAACGACCATGCCAGTCGCCATAACGTCGTCGGGCAGCAACATGCGGGCAATCTGCGCCGCGGCGCCGATCAGAAAGCCGCCAATGAGAACCGGTGCGACGTCGCCGATACGCTTGTGGTTGAACGCAATCTGGTAGCCCGCGAAGATCACCGCGATCGTAACGACAGCGATAGATGCGACGTTCAAAATGCCAGTGAGGTTCGTAAAGAACTGGGTCACGCGGTTGGTCGCGCCGCTGCCGTCCTGCGCCATGGCCATGACAGGCAAAAGTGCGAGCGACGCACCAGCGGCGACGGCGTGGGCGCGGCCACTGCGCAGGGCGGACTTGATCGAGAGTGCATTTTTCATGGGGAGCCCCTTTTCGTTAGCAAGTGAAGGAATTGAAGGGTGATGCGTGGCCCGTCCATTGGCCGGATAAAACTTGAATTCAGAACACAAACGCCGCATCGCGAGCTGGCGGTGCCGGTGCCGGTGGCGGTGGCGGTGCTAGAGAGGTCTGCGGAGTCGGCGGCAGCATCGCTGCGCCAGCCGGCGTGGCAGGCGCTCCCATCAGCTGCACAATTACCGGGGCGTCGTCCAGCATCTGCGGGGTGCCTGCGCCCACGCCGACGGGCCGCACAGCCGCGGGGGCGACGGGGCTCGCAGCGACAGGCGTGGGCGGCAGGCTAGCGGCGCTCGAAAGCGTCTCTTGAACGCGGCTCGACATCGCCGCCTCCTCAATGCGTCGCGCGATCAGGCTGGCGGTTGCCGGCGGCGGGCTGCTCACGCGCGCTGCGCGCGGCGCGGCGCCTTGCGATCGAATCACCGGGATTGCGGCTGCCTGCACCCCGCCCGCTGCCGCGCCCTGCCAGGACGCAACGACCTTTTGGACGTAGCCATGCCGGAAACCGGTGGTGAAGTTGCCAGAGTAGTAGCAGCTAAACGCCTTGCCCCAGTCCCGACCCGAGCGCCCGTAGCACTCGGCCAGGATCCTCGAACCCGCCTGGAGGTTAGGACAAATGTCAAACGCCTTCTCGTAACTATCAAGACCTTGGCTTGTGAGGTTGTAGCGGTTGACCTGGGCAATACCGAGCGAGAAGTTGTAGCCCTCTTGCTCGAGCATGCGTGTCGTGGAGAGGGCCTCGCCGAGGCTACGCGGCTGCCTGGCGAGGCGCCCACCAACAACACCGATTGCAAACGGGTTGAAGGACGACTCGACCTTCACCACGTGGTGCATGACCTCTGCTGGGACAGCCAGGTCTGTGCACGCCATCATTTCGATACCGGGCAACATCAGCGCGGCCTCCAGCTTGCGATCGTATGAGCGTTGATCAACGGCCTTGCTAGGCGACGCTTCGAGGAAATGCGCTTCATGCCGCAAGTCCCCGCGCCGGATCGAAGTCGATCCCGGTAATAAAACGGCGCCCTGCGTGGGCTTTGATATGCACCACCACGTCGATGGTGAGTTTCAGGAGTCGCTTGATGACCTCGAACTCAAGACCTGCACCTTCCGCGGACGCCTTCACCATGAGCGCAAGCTGATCCCAAGTCTGGGACGTGCTGCCAGCGTGGCAACTGGTGATCGAGCCCGGGTGGCCCGAGGCACAGTTGCGGATGAAGTAAAACGACTCATCGCCGCGAAGCTCGGCCAGAATGATGCGATCAGGCTTCATACGCAGACAGGCCTCCATGCAGGTCTTCGCGGAAATGTTGCTCGCGCTTTGTCCACCTTTCGAGTAGAGCAAGTGCACGACATTGGGTTGAGAGAGAAACAGTTCGCGCGCGTCTTCGATCGTGACCAGACGCTCTTGATGTGAAATGTGGTGCACGAGCGACTTCATGAAAGTGGTCTTGCCACTGCCGGTTGCGCCCGATACGACGATGTTCTTGTGGTACTGGACGGCCTTCTGGAAGAACGCCGAGTAGTCGCGCTGCTGCTTGAGTTCCAAAAGCTCTTGGTCGTACTCGCTGATCGTGTGCTGCTGCTCCACGATTTCGGCAAAAAATCCGTCCCGTTCGTACTCCTCCAGCGTCTTTCCAAACCGCGCAGGGAGACGGATGGTGATCGACACCTTTCCGGAGTCGCAGGCCGGCGGAATCACGAACTGCGCGCGTTGACCGGTTGGAAAGGTCAACGACACCATCGGGTCCGCATCCGTAATGCGCTGACCGGTGTTGCTTTCATTGACGACCGATGTGCAGAACTGCCTCGCGCGCTCGAAGGTGAGAGATGGCACCTCGACGCGGTTCCAGCCCGACCTGGTTTCAAGATAGAGCTCGCCCGGCTTGTTGATACAGATTTCCGTAACGTCCGCCGACTGCATGTGCTCCCGGATGCCCAGGATCTCGTACTGGTAGTCGAGAAATTCATTCGACACCTGGGCGAGGATTGCGGTTTCGGCGTTCATCTGGGCTGCGTCGATCAGCGGATCACTGACGAGAAATCAACGTCGCGCGAAACGTAAACAGCGACGATCGTGCCCTGATTGATCGTCACCGTCGGCGGACGGGTCATGTTCCGTTCGAGCGCCAGATTGGCAAGGCGCTCCATCGTGCGAGCTGTTGTGCTCTCGTAGGGGTTCTGGACAAGACCGCCGTTCACGACCGAAGTCGTGGGCGGGCCATTCTCTGCAGCTGCATACTTGAAGGCGTCGCTCAGGATGCTGATCAGCAGCGCAGACGAGATGCGCTGACCCCAATGCGCGCTGTAATGGCCTGCGTTGCCCGCAGACCCCAGCATGTCGACGCCTGGGCTCTTCATGTTGATGTCGAGACCATTGGGCGTGGTCACGCGGTCCCAGATGATGCCGACGCGATCGCCGATGAGTTCATCCGAGCCGTAGCTGCCCTGCACTTTCGAGCCGCGCGGCAACAGAAGGCGCCGACCATTCACCGAATACACCGGCTCGGTCACGATGCACGAGGTGTAGCCCGGGTAGTCTGAGATCACGCGCGACTGCAGCACGCAGCGAATGTAGGTGCCGCGGAGCAACAGGGTGTCAGGTTGATACAGCGGGCGTGCACTCGTCAGGCCATCCGGCGGGCCCCCTCTCCCAGCCTGCTGCTGCGGCTGCCCGGTCAGCATTGCGGCGTAGTCCTGAGGATTCATGCCCTGCTGGCCGCCCTGCGGTTCAGTGCTGCCCATCGATGCGCCGGCGTTTGCGTCTTCCATACGCCGGTCAAGCAAGGACGGCATGCCGCCGCGCAGCGAGTCCATGTTCGGCATGCTCGACGATTGCGGCGGGCGCGTATCGTCAATCACCGGAAGCGGCGGAAGATCCTCTACCGGAGGCGCCTGCGCGACGGCGCGCTCTGGCGGCAACTCAGGCAGATCACGCGGCGCGGCCGGGATTACGACCTGCTCGCTCGCAGGACGGCGCGGCCCAGCCTCCTCATCTGAGGAGCTCCCGAAAAGTAGCCACGCTGCAATCGCCATCAGCGCGATCACGATGGCGGCGAGGAACACGAGCGCTTTGCGATTGAGGCGCTGGACGTCATCAGCTCTCAGATAGGGCGCTTCACCGTCAAGCGAGGGTGCATCCGCATAGTCGCGGCGTGCGTAGGGATTAGGCGCCTGGTGACGCTCGGCGTCGCGAGCATCATGCTCATTGGGCGGAATTTGATTCACAGTTCCGGTCTCCTGCGCAGGCCAACTGCATTCTCACCGTGGCGCACAACGAGGAAGGCGTAGGTGCCGTGCACGACGATGGTGTCCCCCTCCACGGTCGAGTTGACGATGAACTCATCACCGTCTTCGCTGTCGCGGGCAAAAATTGCCGGGAAATTGCCGCTGGGAAAGCGCGAGCGATCTCCCATGCGGATGTAAGTGAACCGCCGGTCGTCATAGACCGTCGCAGGCACGAGCCACGTCGGCTGGCGCTTATGGAAGGAATACTCGTAGGCGAAGTAGTAATCGCGCGCCGGCTCGATCGCGGTGCTGAGCTCGGACGACGGCTCTTCCGTAGTCGTCGCCTGACCCGCGAACTTTGTGTCGGTCGGATAGAGAAAGCGAACCTTGTATTGAACGCCGGAGGCCTTTGCCTGGTCCAGCGCGCGCCAGTTCGTGGCCACAACTTTGAGTTCGAAGATGTAAGAGTGCGCGGCGGTCCGAACAAGCAGGTTCGTATCGACGTCGACGTTCTTTGGCTTCAAGTAAAAGACGTTCTCACGCCGGCTGATATCCCACCCACCGCTGAAACCGGTGCTGTAATCGAGGATTTCCTCGTGCGGGCTGAGCTCGATCTGCGTGGTGATGCCAAGGCCCGTGCGGACCTGGTAGATCTTGTCAGCGCCATACTCGTACTCCTCGACGACTTGCGCGGATGCAGGCGCGCAGACGCCAGCAAAAAGCGCGGCCAGCCCGAGATGCAGACACACTTGCATCAAACGACCCATCATTCCGTTCCCCTTTGTGCGCCCTCAGCTTCCATCTGCTCAGCCGGCATGGCTGGCAAGGCGACTGCCCCGTTCACTGTTGCCGCATCCGCCGGCGCGCCCAGCATTGCCGGATCAGCGCCCAAGGCGGGTGCCTGGGCTTGCACCGGCGCCTGACTCAGCTCAGCCACGCCAGGCGACGCGGGCGATGGCGCGAAGTCGTTGTCGACGCGGTAGTTCACAACGCGAAACCCAAGCGGATTGAGAAGACGGTCTTCGTCGTTCAATCGCAGGTCCTGGTTGTAGGTGAACTCCATGGTGGCGATCTTGTTGTCGAGTGGATCCGACCGACCGCGACCCTTGTCGTAGACGTTGCGCTGAAAGCGCACTGTCGCGCCTGTTGGACGACGACCCTCGCCTCCGCCAATCAGCACGATGCTGAGAATGCGAATGTGGAGTGCCTTGGCTGCGCCGTAGACCCGAAAGGGTCGCTCTGGATTGGCTTCGGCGTGCAGCGCCGTGTAGGCAGGCGCCACCGCAGGCCCTGCCATCGACAGCGTTGTCCGCCAGTTGCGCTGTCCGATGAGGCCCGAGTCATAGGACTCACGGGCGAGAATGAACTGCGCCACGTTGCTCTTGTTGATGGCTTCTTCGGTCGTGACGTCCCGGTTCTCGAAGTTGCCGACGAGGCGGGCAACCGACGCGGTCCCGGTATAGGGATCGGCCATCACGAGGTAAGGCACCTTCTCCTTCAGCGGGAGGAACAGCAGATAGCCGCCCGCAAGGATCAGCGCCATGACGATAGCACTCCACGCCACGAGCCACGCGCGCTTTTCGCTTCGGAGCGCGCGCTCGGTAAGCGTGAGCTCAAAGCTCACGCCTTGGGCGACGGTGCGCTCGATTGCGGGCGTATCCGTTTTTTTCTTACCAAACATCAGTTCGCCCCTGCGCCGGTGGCGGCCGCAGCATCGATGTTGCCCTGCATGTCCGCAGGGTCGCCCTGACTGCCAGCAACGCTTACGACGATCGTCGAGTGATCAACGGCAACAACCACGTTCTCTCTGGCGTAGGCGGCGGTCAGCGCTGAAGACGCTTCCACGAGGCTTGGCGTGCGAATGCTGCCTACCGGTCCGTAGAGGGTGTAGTCGTTTGGATGCAGATACGACAGGGTCATCCGCGAATCGCGGGCCCATCGGGTGAGCATCGTCTTGAGCGTCCCGTCAGCCGGAGACGCTTGGAAGACATAGACCTGGTTGAGCGGGATTGCCTGCGGCGCATCCGCAAGGCGGTTCACCGGCATCCACTTGCCGCGCGGATCAGGCGCAGAGGGCGTTGCACACCCAACAAGAGAGATCACTGCAAGAACGCACGCGAGGCCTAGGGCCCTTCGAATCGGCACATTACGAATCACGCAATCACCATCGGCAAGAAGCAGCCACGGCCTGGCCGCGACAGCCCTCAATCAGAGCGCTGCGCAGACCTGCGTCACTGCATTCAAAAAAGACTCACACGATTCAGACACGCAGCACCGACGCCCCGCACCAAAAAATCTTCTCTTCTTGTCGATACAGCGCGCAGGCAGTGCCTACGAATCGCCCCCTGTGCAAACTCCTTGTCTCAACACTTCCTTACCCCTTGACGAGGGCGCAGTAGCCGCTCCCGCCAACCTGAACTTTCGCCGAACATATCTGCGCCACGCTTCGAGCGTCAAGCAAATCAGCACGGCGCGAGCTGTGTTCAGTTCGAAGCGCGTGGCAACTGCCCGCAATGTGTCACCGCGATTGCAGCTGATCGGCTAACACTTAGAAAAAAAATGTGACGCGCAACACATCTATGGCTTATCGCACCTTCGCAGCACCGACTGAACGCTGCTCGAACCTTCTTCGCTCTGCAAGTCGCGGATGATCTTTGGTGACGTGTGATGAAGCCCTTCATGCGCAAGCGCGATTGACTGCCCTACTGCCGACTCTGGCAACATGCGGCTTACGCCCAGGGGGGCATCTGCCAAGCAGGTGAGCTGTGGATCGATCAAGCATGGAAGACTTCGTTGCGAACGCGGCGCTCCTTGCCGGTAGGTTGACCCACGAGTGCGAAAAGGCGACTGCGAGCCAGTCCGCCGCAGCGATCGACCTGCGCGCTGCCGCTGCCAGTGTTGGGCGGGAGGTCGTCGCCGGTAAAACAGAAATCGCTCAAAGCGCAAAACTCGCGGTCCGCGAAGTGTTGTCCCAAGAAATTCCCGCAGCAGTCGAAGCCATTTCCGAGGCCGGAGATAGATTGACTCGCATCACCGAGCAACTCGCGCGCGATCAAGCGGCTGCGGGCGCCCACATGAGAATGCTCGGATGGAAAGCGCTTGGCGCGCTGCTTGTTGCGTCGGCACTGACGATTGGCATAACCGGCTACGTAGCATGGAGCAATCTCCAGCGCGCAGAGCGCGCAAGCGTCGACGCGCAGATCATGGAAGCGCTACAGAGCGTTTCGATCACCTCTTGCGATGGCCAGCCTTGCGTCAAGCTCTCGGACGGTCAGGCGCGGTGGACGAAAAACGACGACTACATTCTTGTAGACACCAGCGCAGCCGAAGGCGCACCGGTGCCCTGACCTCCCGCCCTGATGTCGCCGTTCGCTCAGGTGCTTCAAACCTATTGCCAGTTCTGAGTAAAAGGAATCGCTTTGAACAACTTTCGATTGATCGCGGCGCTTGTCCTCACCGTTCTTTTCGGCGTCGCTGCTGTCTACCTCTCTGGCTACCTGACCCTGATGTTCCTCGGACTCGACACGGGGCAACTCGGGTTTGGCACCTACTACCAATACTTCAAGAACATCGATCATCCGCAGGTGCAGCCCTACGCCTGGCGCATATGGACCGCCGGCGGTATTGGTGGTGGTCTGATGCTGTTGGTGTGGGCATCGCTCCTCGTCATGCTCTACAAGCTTCGAAGCGATGGGAATATCCATGGCCGTGCGCGCTTTGCCGGCATGCTCGATCTCGCCAACAAGGGATTTTTGAAGCAGAAGGATGACGGCATCGTCGTCGGCCAGCAGAACGGCAAGCTGCTGCGCCTCTCGGGTCAGCAGTTCGTGATACTCGCCGCGCCTACCCGTTCAGGCAAGGGCGTCGGGGTTGTGATCCCAAATCTCCTTGACTACCGCGAATCCGCGGTCGTGCTCGATATCAAGCAGGAGAACTTCGACCTGACCTCGGGTTGGCGCCGCTCGATTGGCCACGAGATCTACCTGTTCAACCCGTTTGCGGAAGATCGTCGCTCGCATCGGTGGAACCCGCTGACCTATGTGTCGAGCGATCCATCGTTCCGAGTATCGGATCTCCAGGCGATCGCCGCGATGCTTTATCCGGACGGCGACGACAAGGACAAGTTCTGGACGAGCCAAGCGCGTAATACCTTCCTCGGCTTCACGCTCTACCTGTTCGAACAAGCAGAGGCGATTCCGGTCGCCCCAACGCCGACGCTGGGCGAGGTGCTGCGCCTTGCCTCGGGCGACGGCACCGAGCTCAAGCCCTACATCCAAAAGCTCTCGGAGGCCCATTTCCTGAGTGGGCAGGCCAAGACCGCCTTCGCCGGCCTTCTGTCCCAGGCAGACGTCACCTTCGCCTCGATCATCGGCACCTTCCGAGAGCCCCTCAACGCGTTCCTGAACCCCGTTTTGGACGCCGCCACCAGTGGCGACGACTTCCGACTGGACGATGTGCGCCGCAAGCGCATGACGATCTATGTCGGCATCCAGCCCAATAAGCTGGCCGAGAGCCGTCTGATCGTGAACCTCTTTTTCAGCCAGCTCATCAATGTCAACACCAAGACGCTGCCGCAAAACGACAAGTCGTTGAAGCACCAGTGCCTTCTCTTGATGGATGAGTTCACGGCGATCGGCAGAGTCGACATCATCTCCAAAGCCGTTGCCTACATGGCGGGCTACAACCTCAGGCTCCTCCCGATCATCCAGTCCATGGCGCAGCTCGACGCTGTATATGGCAAAGAACTCTCGCGCACGATCATCACGAACCACGCGCTGCAGATCATCTATGCCCCGCGTGAGCAGCAGGATGCGAACGACTATTCCGAGATGCTGGGCTACACCACGGTGCGCCGCCGCGCCCGCACGCGCTCACATGGTCAGGGTCGCTCCGTGTCGGATAACGAGGTCTTGGAGAAGCGCGCGCTCATGCTTCCCCAAGAGCTCAAAGCCATGGGGCCTGAGAAGGAAATCGTGATCTACGAGGGCCTCGCGCACCCCGTGCTCTGCAAGAAGATCCGTTATTACAAGGACAGCTATTTTACGAAGCGCCTAATGCCCGCGGTTGAGGTCAGGCCGCTCAACTTGGAGTCAAGAGCCAAGAGTACCGCGGGCATCAAGGTTAGCGTGTCGCAGGATTCGACAACGTTGAACGCACTCGGCTTGTAGTGCCGTGCGGCCTGACCACGCTGGCTGATGCTCGACAAGATTGGTCAGCAGTATCTTTTCAAACGATTGCAGGCGAATTGATTGCGCAATCGAAGTTCTAGCAGAGAAGGAATTCTATGACGAAGACCATTGATCCAATCAGGCTCGGGGCAACGGCAGAACACTTGGAGCGGGTGCTGCATCATCACAAGGATGATCCAGCAGCGCGGGCCCTACTGATCGAGCTTGGCGATCTGATCCTCGCCGCAAAGGCCCGTCAGATTTCAAAGCCACTGGACGGGGTGCCTTGTGAACGCGCGTTCGCCGAGGGGGTCTTTACCGAACTCACCGACCCGAGCGTTGACGAGGCATATGTCGCCTTCTCCATCGAACTCAAGGGTGGTCTCTCGGACGAAGACCGCCGTGATCTAGAAAAGCTTGAGCAATTGCGTGCGCAGGCAAGGCGATGAGCGATCACGGCCTTCTGAGCGAGGAGATCAGATCTCAGCATGCGGACGCCATCGCACTTGGTCGCTCGTTCAAAACGCATGGCGTCAGCGAACAGGCCGCGAAGGAGTTCCTGCGCACTGATGAAGGTCTGCTCTATCAGCAGCGACTGATAGAGGCTGATCCCACCGCGTCCGCTCAGGTCATCCGAGAGCGCGCAATTCTTCAAACCATGTCGGGGCAAGAGCTGCCGCGCTTGGTGTCCATCAGCGAACCCTTGGTCAAGGCGGTGCCAAGTGGCACGCAACCGACGCCCTACACTCCTTTCTTCGGCAAAGAATCCGATTTCCTGCGTGAGATCGCGGCAGGCGGCAGCATCAACGAGCGCTTCGGTCTTCCAATCGCAAGCGAAGCGCCTGTCTACGACCTCTACAGAATTGTGCCTAAGGCGCCGACCGAAGTGTTCATGAGCACGGTTGCTCCCACGTCTGAACTAGGAGGGGCTGTCGCTCGAACTGGCGGAGCAACCCAGTACCTGGTGCCCAACCGCAACCTTTTTAGCGAGGCTGTGCGGGTTTCAAGTCTTGGAAACGATCTCTCATTACACGAAGGATTAAGCGCTGGCAGAAGCATAAGCGCTTCAATCACCGCGCCAGGAGAAAGCGGCGCGCGAACCAATGGGGGGGCTGGGCTTGCGAAGTCCGTTGGGACAGCTGGATTGGCTCTGACTGCTTATGACGCCCTCGCGAGCAGCTCCCGGTCAGACGCGCTTCGCGATCAGGGGAGCGTGCTTGCCGCTCAATCTGAGCTCAATCACTTTGCGGGACGGAATATCGGGGGCTGGGCTGGCGCTGCAGCCGGCGCCGAACTTGGTCTGACCACATTTGGCAGAACGCCGCAGACAGCCATCATCGGCGGCGTCGTAGGCGGAGTGATCGGCTCGGTCGCGGGTGAGCGGATCGCCGACCGGGAGGACGCCAAAAAGATCTACAGTCAGATCGACAAAGACGGCGTTCAATGGCGCCTCGCTGGCCGGCAGTGGGAGCGTGACGAACTTGCCGATCTAACGCAGGACGCCGCAACACAGCCGCAGCGCCGCAGCTTTTCTGCGCTACCTGAGAAGACAAGTGAACTGAACTATCGGGCCACAAACGCTGCGGTTGATCTCACCTCGCGCGATCAGCCCTCGCCTTCCAACCCGTTCAAACTTGCGGCTGGTGCCGAAGACCGCGCCAGCTTGCAGCGCGCCGACTGGCAGCGGGATCCGCGGGGGGATGGATGGTATCGAGACATTGTGAGCCGCGTAGAGGCACCGGACATACCGGTGTTCGAGCGAGAGATCGCCTCGCCTGCGCGCGCGGAAGCGCTCGACGCTGAGTCAACACGGACCATTGCGTCGAACATCGCGAATAGCCCTTCGGCAACTGCCGCACGCTACGAGGCTGTGTATCGCTCGGAAGGCTGGGATCGTCATGGGCCGATGCCTACCCAAGTGGTGAAAGCGCTATCAGGTGCCGACACCCTGACGGCGTCCAACGGCCGCGCTTACATTCGCGGTCCAGATGCCGCTTGGCGGCACGAAGACGCAGTCGCGTCAGGCAACCTGGCGAGTGAGCTCGAACTCACGCGTGAAGCGCTCATGCCCGCGCTGGCGCAGCATGCAGAAGCGATGCGCCACGTCTCCGTTCGAGCCGAACCATCTCCCGAGGCGCAGGATCGATCCAACCTGACGTCAACTTACGCCGATTACGGGGTTGCTCCGAGCCGTGAGAGCTTGGATGCGACTTTGCTCGCGGTGGCGCGAACTCGCGCCACGCACGGCCTGGATCGCTCTACCACATCACTCTCTCCTCAACTCGACAGCGATGGGCGCTACTCGATTCACTCGCCGATTGATCACCTTGTCAGGCACGAGGGCGTTGTGCGCGTCGCCGCCACCACAACGGCGGAGGATATTCAGCGCGCACGGGACGATCAGACGACGCATCGTGAGCCTTCTACTGAGCCGCGAGCGAAGGCTCCACCGACCGATCAACCCGCGTCTGGTCCAACCCCTGGGCCACTCGGCATTCCACTGAGCGAGACTTCGGCAAAGGAGACGTCTGCGTCGCCGTTCGCGGCTAGTAGTCATCCTCAGCATGCGCTCTATGCGCTGCTGAAAGACAATCTTCCTGAGGGGACGTCCGAGCGTCGACTTGCGCAGTTCACTTCTGAGTGCCAACGCGGCGGCATCGGAGCCCGCTCTCTGGCATCGATTGAGATCGCGGGAGAGCGCGCAGCCTTTGCAACTTCCAGCGGGTGGCCGCGAGTTGACGTCAATATCAGCACGCCGCCGCCCTCTGTTGATGAAAGCGCCCTGCGCGCGCAGGAGCAGTCTCTACGCGCACAGAGCGACGGAGCACGCGAAATGCCTCAAGCCCAGGCTATGCACCTTTGAGAAGATGTCTGACTGCGCGCACGATCAATCTCGTGATTTCTCATCGCTTGACGCCCCAGAGCCGCCAGACACGAACCTGGTTCGGTGCTGCTCCGCTCATGCTTCTGTGCGCTCCTCAGCGCCTGTGCTGCGGAACCCAGCGAACTGAAGGAGGATCTGGCGCTCGTAATTGAGCCTGATCAACAGCACGTCCCGCTGCGCTACCGCTGTGCGGCGATATCGATCTCACCTGCCAGAGCCCAGGCGCTCGTCAGTCAGGACGCTGCGGTCGAGCGGACTGTAGATCTGCTCATCGCTGACCAAGATCTTTCAATCGACCCAGAGCATCAGGCGCGCCAGGCCAGTGCACAGCCCCTGCCCTTCAAGCTCGGCCCCAACACATTCGCTCTCCATCGCAATTTCTTCTACTTCCAGAACGCGCCGAGCGCCTCGCCGACAAACGGCACCGTCAGCCTCAGTATCCAATGGCCCTGCATGGAGCCGCTCCCTCAAGGGTTCGACTTCGCCGACCACAAAGTCATCAACCATGTTCGCTAGTGGCCGAAAGCGGAAGTGCTTGGAGACGCTTTTAGCGGGACTTTATTGATAGCTCGCATGGATCGCACGCAAGGCAAAGCTGTAGTAATTTCGTCACAGGACGACGCTTTACGCCGACACGGAGTTCCGCGATGAACGCGATCCACACCAAGAGCACGTTTCTTTATGAGCGCATCCGCCGCGCTCTGCAGGCCGGTCGGTACGTGCCAGGCCAACGAATTGAGCCGGCTGCAATGGCCCGGGAATTCAAGACCAGCCAGACGCCCATTCGCCTCGCGCTATATCGGCTTATCGGCGAAGGCATGATCTCGGACCACGCGCGCGGCGGTCTTTTCGTGCCGCTGCTTAGCGATCTAATGCTGCGCGACCGCTACGAGTGGATGGAGCGTCTCTTACTGGTGGCCTGTGAGATCGGCTGGAGTGAGACACCCCATCATCGCCGCAAGTTGCTGACGTTGGCTGACGACAGCGATCTGCCAAAAGCCACATGGAAGCTGTTCGATGCTATCGCCGAGGAAACCGGAAGCCGTTCGCTTCACGACGCCGTTCGGCGCATCAATGATCAGCTTGCTCCGGTGCGTCGCGCCAAGGAAAATTTGATCGACAACGCATATGTCGAGCTAGTCGACCTGCACTCAGCTTGGCTGGACCGGGACGTTGCCGCACTGAAATCGGGCGTCATTTCCTACCACGATCGGCGCAAACAGCTTGTACCGAAGATCGTCGCGCGGCTCATCGAGCAGAGCGAGCGCTTGCACTGATTTGACGGGCGCAGCTGACTGCGTAGCGCCGGCCAACCCGGAGCTGCAGCGCAGAGCATCCGATCACATTTCAGATCTAATTATTTCGTAGTCAAACAAAAGTCATTTGAGAATTATTTTCTGCGGTGCCTACGCTCGCTTCGTCATGGGATCTCCCCATGACACATCCGTAGGAGACTGCAATGAAGACCAACGACAACATCCCCGCCGAAGCGCGGGGTGAAGTGATCGAGCTCGGCAAAGTCAGTGTCGAGACCCACGGGGCGGAAGGTGTCGGCGAGCCGATTGGTCGGCTAATGCTGCCCGGTATTTCCGAAGAGTGACGAACTAGGGCGCACCGAAAGGTGCGCCCTCTTTTTCTGTGGGGTCGTAGATGGCCTACCAAATCCCTGATCGACTGTCGTTCTGTGAAGTAGACGGTCGTCTGATCTTCATGGATATCGACAACGATGCGTACTTTCGACTGTCTGCAGCGTTAGAGCACGCGTTTCGAAATGTGATCAAGGAAGAGTCGAGAGACTTGGCTGCGCTGACCACCTTGCTGGACAGAGGCATCCTGGTCCCCGGGCAGTCTGATGCCGCTACACCGATGATCTCGGCGACCACGTCTCCGCGACGAAGCGTTCTGGAGAGCGACGGCGCCCTGAGATCGATCACTTGGCTGGATGCTTGGGGGGTCTTCGAGAGCGTTTGGACCATGAAAGCGCGTTTGCGGTTTCAAACGTTGAAGCGCGTGCTCGATGAGCTCAATGCGCTGCAACAGCGCATGACGCAGGGCGTCATCAGCAGGAAGAGCGATGCGGAACCGGAGATCGGCGACGCCGCACAAGCGTTTTCTCGTATCAGACCCTATGTACCCGTCGACAGATCATGCCTTCTGGATTCTCTCGCATTGGCGCGCTACCTCGCGAGACGGCGACTGAAAGCAGATCTTGTCTTTGGGGTGTCTGCCGATCCGTTCTCTGCACATTGCTGGGTCCAAACAGGAGACCTGGTGCTCAACGACACTACGGGCAACGCGAGCGCACACAGTCCGATCAGGGTGGTGTGATGCACTCGTATCTCATCCTCGTCGGCGCCAGCGCACGGGATCCTCGCTTCTGCTCCGCCGATCCCCGCACATTTGAAGCTCTGGATCTGCAGGTCCGCTTCCGTTCGGAGACCACGCTCATCTTTGTATCCCCAAATACGCCGGTAATGGGAACCCTCGATGACGGCGTCGTTATCGGAGACCTTTTCCGAGAAGACGGCACCGCGGTGTCCGCGCCTCCGACCGCAGCGGATGCAGAGCATCGAATCGTGAGCGACTTGTGGGGCGAGTACGTCCTGGTCAAGTCCTCTACAAACAGAAATCGCATCATGTTGACGGTCACGCGCGACCCGTCAGGTGGCGTGGCTTGTGTCTACTCATTGAGTGATGGGAGCGGATTCATCACGTCCGACATTTCGCTGGCGACGCGACTCGGCCTCTACGTTAGCGCCATCGACTGGGCATCCATAGCGCATTGCCTTGCGTATCCCTACGTCAAAGCGTCGCGCACCGCGCTCGCACATGCCCATGAGCTGCTTCCCGGATGCTCGATCGATGCTTTATGCAGCACTAGCGTCCCATCCACGGCTTGGTCTCCTTGGACTCAGATCGACTCGCACCAGCGCTACAGAGATCCGAAGGAGGCAGCCGCAGACGTCAGGCAAGCCGTGTTCGCCGCGGTCGCAGCCTGGGCACGATCGGACAGCGGTCCGATACTCATGGAGCTGTCGGGGGGCCTCGACTCCTCAGTCATCGCTGCGTGTCTACAACCCGAAGCATCCAGAGTCATCGCGTGCACGCTGGTCACCCCGGTTCCTGGAGCGGATGAGCGTCAGTACGCAAGCATTGTTGCGCAACACTTGGGTCTTGAGCTCGTCGAGGAAGATCTTCGATTCGATCAGGTCCACTACGAGTTTCCGGTCCCACGATCTTCGACCGGGCCACGTATCGGCGTCCTTCAGCACGTCGCGGACGAGATCATGCTGCGAGCTGGCGAACGCAGGGGCGCTACGAGCTATTTCTCCGGGGGCGGCGGCGATACGGTGTTCGGCTACCTCATGAATGCCTCTCCCGCAGCGGACGCCTTTAAGAGCTGCGGTGTTGGCGCCGGGCTCTCGGCAATCCGTGATTTGTCGCAACTCCATCAATGCACGTTCTGGAAGGCCGCGCGCCTAACGCTGCGAAAGCTTCTCTACGCTTCGACCCGGGTCAGGGCTCCTGATGTTTCTTTTCTGGCTGAGCGAGCAGACGTGCCTGTGGAACTTCATCCCTGGTCGCAAGCTCCGCGAGGCGCACTGCCCGGTGACTGCGACCGCGTCGCCGATCTCATCGGCACCCAAGTGTTCAGAGACGGGTTGCCGCGCGGGGGCAAGGCAGCGGTACGCATGCCACTTCTCTCGCAGCCCGTGGTGGAGGCATGCTTGAGAGTGCCGTCCTGGATGTGGGTGGCGGGCGGTCGCAACAGAGCAATTGCCAGAGACGCATTCGCGGCTGATCTGCCTGCAGCCGCTATCCAGCGCCGCAGCAAAGGCAACTTCATGGGATATACCGGCGCTTGTTACCGCAGGAACCAGAAAGGAATGAGAGATTTCTTGCTCAATGGCGAACTGGAGGCCCGCGGTCTGCTCGATACCAAGCCCTACGTCAGTTCATGGATCGCGAGCTCGCGATCCGCGATCAGTCCTTCATGCGCATCTTCACTCTTTGCATGATCGAGAATTGGGTGCGCCAGAAATCCTGACGCGCAGCCTATCGGCTCTCCAACCCTGTGGCCCGCATTGACCTCCAATAGGCGTAATGCGCTGCCTTGTCGGGGTCACTGTCTTCCACACCCTGCAGCCAGAAGCGAAACCAGTCGAGATTGCGTTCATACACCGCCAGCTTGTGAAGGGGCTGGATCTTCTGATGCGGCTCATCCGCGAACACGTACGCGTCGCCTCGCCGATCACGAATGAGCGGAATGACGTAGTCAGCGGCGTACAGATGCTCCTGCTCCGACATCTGGAACAGGATCGGCGCGAGCGGCCGATCAATCTTGTAGGCCGGAGACAATGCCTCCCAACGGTCCGGGGTGTCCTGCGGTGTGCCCAAGCCCCAATAAGTGCCTAGCCCATCAAGGAACTGATCGCCCTTCATGCTGCTCATCAAGAAATAGGTCGGGGACACCACCGGCGTACTAATGGAGACCGCTGAAACCAGGGACGATTCCGTTGCAACCCACAGTGCAACCTCACTGCCGAAACTCAGACCGCCAATTCCGACCCGATCGGGGCGAACCTGTGCGTTGGACGCAAGCATTTCGATGGCTCCCGCCACAGCCGACAAACCGCCGCCGTATCTCTCGAGGGCCTCACGACTGTGGGGAGGCGCGTTGATACACAGCGCGGATATTCCGTGCCCCGCCAATGTGGCCAACGGCCACTCGTCCCCTACCCCACCGCGCAGGAATCCAGTGCATCGGTAGTAGGTTACGAACAGCGGCGCAGGCTCGATGCGAGCTGCGAAGAGCCAGCCTGTGAACTGTCGCCCTTGCGCATCCGTCCAGGCCAAAAGCTGTGCTGATGCATTGGCTGCAATGTCTGCAGCCAGTACCGCATTGGGGTCGTACAGAACTCGACGAGTGCCGGCATCCAGATCGATCACCTCAAGCCTCGGGGGCCGGTCAGCTGCGGCAGCCACGCACACAAGGACCGCTGAGGACAGCCCGCAATCACTCGACGCGTCACGACCACCACTTAGAAGACCGCGAGAATGCGTCACGGGAAGAACGGTGCCGGAGACGACGTTCCATCGAAATATGGACTGGCCGTAAGCGTGTCCCGGTTCGGTTGCAGTGAACACAACTTCGTCGGTTCCTCTGCGCCATTGCATGCCGGTGATTGCTCGACCACGACATGCTGCTGCCTCGCACCAGTTCGCATCTGGCGAATCCAAGGCAGGAATCAATGCGAGCCGCGATTCTGTCACTTCCATCATGCCGGGCGCGTTGCTGTTCGGAATCAGCAAAGCGACCCGGTCGCCCTCAGATTCCCTTACCCACTTCGACGCTACCGATGCCTCGTAGTGGACTGGGCTCTGGGATGAGAAGGTGGCGATTTCGCCGGCCTCTGCATCGCGACTGACGCCGCCCACAGTTTCGACGACACGCCAGCGGTCGGGTTCCTCGGCCAGCAAGGCAGCCAGATCGAACCACGCCCCTCCGAATCGCTGCGTGCCAGGCAGCCCGGCTGTTTCGCCGCGTCCGAACAAGGGCCTTCCGAGGGGCACCCGCTCGTCCAGTCGAACACCACGCTCATATTCGAAGCGTTCCGCCGCAGCAATGCGGTCACGCGTTGCACCCACGCTGTAGACAAGCAGTGCCCCGTCTTCGCTGAGATGGAAATCACGAACATCTGCGTCCTCCCGCGTCACGACTTCGGCCCCAAGGCCTACCGCCGCGCGCCAGACCGCCATCGTTCCGTTGAACTGGGCACGGTAGTAGATCCATGTCCCGTCGGGCGACCAAACAACCTTGGGAGGCAAAGATGTCCCGGCAGATCCCCGTGCCGGGACACCTCCGTTGCCCACCATGCGAGGCGTGGAACCTGCACGGATGTCCGCGACGTACCACGCGCTGTCGTAGGTGTTGCGCTCGATCGATGCCTGTTCGGCGCGAAAGGCCACGCGGTAACCATCCGGTGACAGCGCGGGGCTCGCGAGGTCAACTACTTCCAACAGGCGGTCGGCAGCGATGACCTCAGCTCGACAAGGAGCCGCCAATCCCGCGAGTGCGATCACCAGCCATGGGCCCCACGCCCCGCGGATACGCGGCGCTACATAGGTTGACCACATGTCACCCCGAGCGAGCCACGCAAGGTCGTTCAAAATCGATCGGAGCGACATGACATCACTCCAATCAGAAACGCTTGGACACCGAGACGCTTACGAAGCGTCCGATTGGCGAGTGGTTGGTGGCGTCATACGGCGGCGCGTACTCGGCCAGCGCCGGAACATACGAGGGCGGCGCTCGGTCGAGCAGGTTCTGCGCCGACAGCGTGAACTCGAGCCCGGCCCATTCAGCGCCAGGCTGGCGAGGTGTGTAGCGCAAGGTCGCATCCAGCGTCGTAAAGGACCCACCCTTTTCCGCATTGACGGTATCGGTCACGCCGCCGCTGTAGTTGGCGAAGGCGGAGGCCATCAAACCGGCCCGGTCCCAAACTGCACCCACCCGCCCGCTGAACTTCGGCGGATTGAACAAGGTGCCCGCCAGTTCGTTACTCCCCTGCCCCGCGACGGTCTGCTCCGAACTCTCCATCCAGCTGACGGCGCCACGCAGGTCCAGCCGGCTCGCGCCAATGTCTAATCGGTACGTGCTGGACAAATCCAGCCCGTGCACCCGTTGCGTGCTGACATTGATCCGGCGCGCAGAGACCAGTGCAACCACGTTGCCTGGGTCATACGGCCTGCCGGTGTAGTTGGTGAACGTGTCAGCAGCCGCGATGGCCTGCTGCTGCGCGGCGGCCGATGGCGCGAAGGTAACAAACTGGCCGTAGACCGGATTGCTCAACCCCTCGGCCACGTTTGCGATGGGCTGCTTCACCCGATTCTCGAAATAGATGTCGAACCAGGTCAGCTCAGCTTCCAGCCCAAGCAGCGCACGTGGATGGAATGCGACTGACGTGCTCCATGTGCGGGCACGCTCTGCTTCCAGATCCGGATTGCCGCCGCCGTAATACATGACAGTGGCATCTGTAGGGAATCCGGTACCACCGTAGTACCCGGGCGGATCCAGAAACACGTAGGTTGCGTAGTTCCGGTCAAAAAGTGTCGGCGCCTTGAACGACCTGCCCAGCGATGCCTTCATCGTGAAGTCCGCGGACGGGCGATAGAGCAATCCGAACTTGGGCGTGGCGACACTCCCGAAGGTGTCGTAGTCCTCGCCGCGTACCGCTGCAGTGAAGACGAGCCCGTCGATGCCGGCCATCTGGTTCCCGTCTCCCACCAGTGGAATGTCCACTTCTGCATAGACGAATCGACTGCTCTCGCGGCCATGGGTGACCTGCTGGTTCGTGACGTGGTTGATCTGGCTGAATGCATTGGTGCGATTGCCGGCTCCTGCCGCCATCCGGACGCTTCCGCCTGGCAGTTCGAATAACGGCCCTTCCGCACCCAGCTCATAGATGCGGCTTTCGTTGCAGTAGCATTCGTCTAGCTGCAACAGCGTCTCCATTGTCTGCAGGTTCTGTCGGGTCTGGTACTGCCGGTGACGGTCCCGCCCTAACGCGGCCGTGGCAGACAGCGTCCAGTCGTTGCCCAGAAACAGGTCCACGCCCGGCGACACGAAGGACGTGGTCGTTTCCGGCGTGACGTGCGTGTTCGAGCCGAGATAGAAGAAGTCGTAAGCCTGCTTGCGCTGTGTTCTCAACGCATCCAGCCTGAACTCCGCCTTCGGCCCCAGCGATTGATGCAGGCTCACCAGCGCACTGCTGAGCTCGCTGCCCGGGTACAACGTCGTCGGATGTGTGAGGCGCGAGGCATAGTTCCGATCCGCTGCATAGATCGGGTCCACGGTGGCGTCCTTGTACGTGGCAATCAGGCCACCGCTCGCCCAAACCGCGCCGCCGGTCGCCGTGTACTCCCGGGTCGCCAGACCGCCGCCGGTCGCAGCGCCGTAACGCGCGCCGACCGTAAGCCCTTCGTGCTCGCGCTTGAGCACAACATTGCCCACCCCTGCCACGGCGTCGGAGCCGTAGATGGCGGATGCGCCGTCGGCAACGATCTCGACTCGGGACACCGCTTCCACCGGAATCGCGCTGATATCCACGCCTTGCAGGAAGCCACCGTATGAGAGTCGCCGCCCATTGAGCAGGGTCAGCGTAGCGTCCGCGCCGAGCCCGCGCAGATTGAGGCTTGAGCCGCCGGTGACGTTCTGATTGCCGAGCCCTGCTCCTGCCAGATTGCCGCTTGTAGCGCCTGGGTTCTGACCACCCGTGAAGTTCTGCGGCACGCTGCGGATCACTTCGCCGAGATCCGAGAAGCCCTCTTCGCGGATGCGCTCGCTGTCGAGGGTGATCACCGGCGAAGGTGTGGTGCCGCCCCGAATGCGGGTGCCGGTGACGGTGATCGATTCTAGCTCCACTGGGTTTGAATCGATAAGCGCCTCCTCAGACGGAGCGTTTTCACGCGTCGCGAATTTCGGCAGCTCCTGGGCTGAAGCGTCATGGAGCGGAAGCAGCGCCGCTAGTGCTAACGCAAGAGCGCTGCGCGACAACGTCAGCCTGAGGCAGGCTGGACGCGCGGTTACCGCTCTGTGCTTCCGAGCTTGTATCCAAGTGGAAGGCTTACGCGGCATGGCCTTCTCACCGCCTGCCTTAGAGGCAAGAAACAACGGCGAGTGCTCCGTTCCAACCGAGACGGCTACAACAAATCCTTTGTCGTTCAACATGCAATGTCTCCGGTGAATAGTCGGCATCCCTACACGCCCCTATGGCAGGGGTGGTTGTTCCGGCAGCTCTCGACCTGAGGCCAGTCGTGGGCACCCGGGCGGTCCTCTCCCGCAGATCTCGATCGCCCACGACCAGACAATATCTGCTTTTCAGATATTTGAAAAGGGGATATAGCGTAGCTGCGGCCTTCCACACGTGATGCCGCTATGGCCGCTAAGTCGATCCACAAGCCGGAGTACCAGGAGCTTCTCGACCTGCTTGTTGAGATTAGGAAGAAGGCCGGCCTGACCCAGACTCAACTCGCCGCGCTTCTAGAACGATCTCAGTCTTCTATCAGCGAAACCGAGCGCGGGTTCCGGAGATTGGACACGCTGCAGTTGCGTGAGTACTGCAGGGCATGTGGCCAAGATCCAACCACTTTTATAGAACGGCTAGAGCGAGCAATTGCTGATGCACCAAGCCTTTCGCCCCCATAGGAAAGGCGCGAAACAACAACGTTTTGCTGAAATAAATCTGTTTTTCAGATACCGAAAAACCAGATATAGGGTAAGTGCGGCCTTCCATTGTTGATGCCGCAATGTCCCCTAAGTCGATCCACAAGCCCGAGCATCAAATCCTGCTCGAAATGCTCGTCGAGATCCGAAACAAAGCAGGATTGAAACAGGCTGAGTTAGCTGGCTTGCTTGAGCGATCACAGTCATATGTCAGCGACGTGGAGCGCGGTGGGCGACGATTGGACCTGCTTCAACTGCGTGAGTACTGCCAAGCTTGCGATCAAGATCTAGTTAGCTTTGTAAGACGCTTTGAGAAGACGATCTCAAGCGGCACCAGTGCAAAGCGTCCCACCTCTAAGTAGATGAGTGGGCTCGAGACAAATTGATGCGATGATCTCTTACGGACTACACCCGTCGAGCGCGTAAGGATGGTTCGCGCGATCGAACGGAGAAGATCATGATCGACATCGAAGTAAGGGAGCTTGGCGACGGGCGGTTCGAAGTGGAGGCGCTAGGGCTTCATCACGAAGCTTTCGAAGGGCAATTAGGCGCAATCTGCGCTGCGCATGCCCTTGCAAACGAAGCAGTGCGCCTCGGTGAGGGAGTGCGTTTCGTCCTGCCCACAGGCATCGATTGGGAAATCCGACTCGGCTCGCATGGCGAGTGATTCCGCCGCATGACATGCACATGAGACGTGCCGTAGAAGGTCGGACAACTTGCCTATCTTGTTCACTCGGGTCGCAGAACACGTCAAAGGCATCCGACCTCGCTTTGGTTAGCAACGGTCGTCGACTGTCGCTCCATCACCATCAGATTTTTCCCTATTGGGTGGTAGGCATTCCGGCCGGTTAAACTGCGCCCATGCTGCGTCGAATTCTTCTGTGCGGTGGCCTGCTGGCCGCCTTCGCCCTTCCTTCCTCCGCCCTCGCCTGGGGCAAGCTCGGCCACCGTCTGGTGGCGCAGATCGCCGAGCGTGATCTGACGCCGGCCGCGCGGGCCGAGGTGTCCCGGCTGCTGGCCGGCGAGCCCGATCCCACCCTGCCCGGCGTCGCCAGCTGGGCCGACGAGCTGCGTGAGCACGATCCGGATCTGGGCAAGCGGTCCGCGTCCTGGCACTACGTCAACATCGGCGAGTCGAACTGCCGCTACGAGGCGCGACGCGACTGTCCGGATGGCAACTGCGTGGTCGAGGCGCTCAAGGCCCAGACCGCGATCCTGGCCGACCGCAGCCGGCCGCGTGCCGAGCGGGCGCAGGCGCTGAAGTTCGTCGTGCATTTCACCGGAGATGCGCATCAGCCGATGCATGCCGGCTACGGGCACGACCGCGGCGGCAACGACCAGCAGATCAACTTCCGCGGTCGCGGCACCAATCTGCACGCGTTCTGGGACAGCGGCATGCTCAACAGCCAGAACCTGTCCGGCGATGCCTGGCTGGCGCGGATCGGCGCGCGTGCGCCGTCGGCCAATGCAAGCGGCGCGGTACGCCTGCCGCCGCCGGCCGCCGAGTGGGCCGAGGCCGCCTGCCGCATCGCCCTGGCGCCGGGTGTCTATCCGCGCCGCGCGCGCGTCAGCGAGGCCTACGTGACCACGCATCTGCCGCAGGCCGAGCAGGAACTGCGCGATGCGGGCGCCCGTCTCGGCGCGCTGCTGAACACCGCGCTCGCGCCGCCCGCGCAACGCTGACGTTACGCAATCGCAACGTCCGCGCGGGCCGCGTGGACTAGCATCGGACGCGGTCTACACGCCGTCCGGATGGCGTCTGCCGCCCGGCTCCCAGGAGGATCGCGATGCCGCAACCGCAGGTCACCCCGTTCCACCACGCCGGCAGCGGCACGTGGAGCTACATCGTGCGTGACCAGTCGTCGAACGCGGCGGCGATCGTCGATCCGGTGCTGGACTTCGACATGGCCTCGGCGCGTACCTCGACGGCCTCGGCAATGGTGCTGCTGGACCACGTGCAGGCGCACGGCCTCGACGTGCAGTGGATCCTCGAGACGCACGCCCACGCCGATCATCTGTCGGCCGGCGACTGGCTGCGCCAGCAGTTGCCCGGCGCGCGGCTGGCGATCGGCGACGGCATCCGCACGGTGCAGAAGACCTTCCGGCCGATCTTCAATCTGGGCGAGCACTTCCCCGTCGACGGCTCGCAGTTCGACCGGCTGTTCGCGGCCGATGCCACGTTCGCAATCGGCGCGCTCGCAGGCCGCACGATTCCGGTGCCCGGTCATACCAGCGACAGCAGCGCGTACCTGATCGGCGATGCGCTGTTCACCGGCGACTCGCTGTTCATGCCCGACGGCGGCACCGCCCGCTGCGATTTCCCCGGCGGTGATGCGGCCACGCTGTACCGCTCGATCCAGCGCATGTTCGAACTGCCCGACGCCACCCGCGTGTTCGTCTGCCACGACTACGGCCCTGGCGGCCGCGCGGTGGCCTGCGAGACCACGATCGGTGCGCAGAAGCGCGACAACATCCACGTCGGCCACCACATCGATGAGGCCACCTTCGTCGCCTTGCGCGAGGCCCGTGACGCCACCCTCCCGATGCCGGCGCTGCTGCTGCCCTCGGTGCAGACCAACATCCGCGCCGGCGCCCTGCCCGAGGCCGAGGCCAATGGCGTGCGCTACATGAAGCTGCCGATCGATACGGTCTGAGGCGCGTTGTCGCCGGTGCAGCGGGTCGTTATGCTCGGTCGTTCATAACGAGGAAAGCCGCCATGGTCCGTGGCCTGCATCTGTCTGCGCTGCTGCTGTGCGCCACCGCGGTCCATGCGCAGGCGCCCGAGGCGCACGACCACGCCGCGCACCAGCGCGCGGCGCCGCCGGCCGATCCGTCGCCGGTCGTCGTGCCGCTGGATGCTGCTGCACGCGCCACACTGACCCGGCACACGGTCGAGGCCACTGCCCACGGCCAGACGCTGCGCTGCGAAGGCGTGTCGCTGGCTGCATTGCTGCAGTCCAGCGGCGCGATGCCGGACGCGCCCTTGCGCGGCGCGCATCTCGATCGCTACGTGCTGGTCAGCGCGCGTGACGGCTACCGCGCGGTGTTCTCGCTCGGCGAACTCGACGCGACGCTGGGCAATCGCGGCGTCTATCTGGTCGACCGCTGCGACGGTGCCCCGCTCGATGCCGACAACGGCCCCTTGCGTCTGCTGGTGCCCGACGACACGCGCCCGGCACGCGGCGTACGCCAGGTCGAACGCATCACCATCATCGCCGCGCCCTGATCCTGTCGCCCTCCTGCCGGAATCGCCATGCACATGCTCCGTTCCCGCCGCTGGCTGCGCACCTTTGCCGCCGTGCTGCTCACCGCTCTCGTTGCGCTCGCCGTCCTGCCGGCCGTCGCCCAGGAACGCGCGCCGATCACCGTCTTCGCCGCGGCCAGCCTCAAGGAATCGATGGACGCCGCGGCCGCGCGCTATCAGCAGGACACCGGCCAACCGGTCCGCGTCTCCTACGCCGCGAGTTCCGCGCTCGCGCGGCAGATCGAACAGCGCGCGCCGGCCGATGTATTCGTGTCCGCCGATCTGGAATGGATGGACTGGCTGCAGACACGCAACCTCATCGATAACGCCTCGCGCCGCGTGCTGCTCGGCAACACCCTGGTGCTGGTGGCGCCGGCCGACAGCGCCGCGCAGCCGCTGACACTCGCGCGCGGGACCGATCTGCTGCCTCTGCTCGGCGCGCGCGGTCGCCTCTCGCTGGCGCTGACGGCGAGCGTGCCGGCCGGCAAGTACGCCAAGGCGGCGTTCGAATCGCTGGGCCAGTGGCCGGCTCTGCAGCCGCGCGTGGCCGAGTCCGACAGCGTGCGTTCGGCGCTCACCCTCGTCGCGCGCGGCGAGGCGCCGCTGGGCGTGGTCTACGGCAGCGATGCCCAGGCCGAACCGCGGGTCAAGGTGCTGGCCACGTTCCCGGCCGACAGCCATCCGGCGATCGTCTATCCGGTCGCGCGCGTCGCCGCCAGCCGCAACCGCCAGGCCGATGCCTTCGTGCGCTGGCTCGACGGCGAGGCCGCGTCGGCGATCTTCCGCGAACACGGTTTCTCGATCCGCTGACCGATGGCGGACCCGGGCACACTGCTGGGCTTCGGGCCCGATGAACTCGTCGCGATCCGGCTCAGCCTGAAGGTCGCGGCCGCCGCCGCGCTGTGCAGCCTGCCGTTCGGCATCGCGATCGCGTGGCTGCTCGCGCGCAGGCGTTTCTTCGGCAAGTCGCTGCTCGATGCGCTGGTGCATCTGCCGCTGGTGCTGCCGCCGGTGGTCGTCGGCTACGCGCTGCTGGTGTTGCTGGGCGGCAACGGCGTGATCGGTCACTGGCTCGAAGAGACGCTGGGCATTTCGTTCGCATTCCGCTGGACCGGCGCCGCGCTGGCCAGCGCGATCATGGGATTCCCGCTGCTGGTGCGCACGATCCGGCTGTCGATCGAGAATGTCGACCGCCGGCTCGAACAGGCCGCGGCCACGCTGGGTGCGAGTCCCTGGCGGGTGTTCTTCACGATCACCCTGCCGCTGGCGTGGCCGGGCGTGATCGCCGGCGCGGTACTCGCGTTCGCGAAGGCGCTGGGCGAATTCGGCGCGACGATCACCTTCGTCTCCAACATCCCCGGTGAAACGCAGACCGTGTCGTCGGCGATCTACGGGCTGATGCAGGTGCCCGATGGCGAAGCCGGCATCTGGCGTCTGGCCGCCGTGTCGGTGGCGATCTCGCTGGCAGCGCTGCTCGCGTCCGAGTGGCTGGTACGGCGCCAGCGCGGCGAGGTGCACGACTGATGCTGCACGTCGACATCGACCTGCGCCGCGGCAGCTTCGCGCGCCACATCCGCATCGACGCCACGCAGCGCGTGCTCGCGCTGACCGGGCCGTCGGGCGCCGGCAAGACCAGCGTGCTCAATGCGATCGCCGGCCTCGTGCGCCCACGCGCCGGCCGCATCGAGATCGACGGCCGCGTGCTGTTCGACAGCGCCGCGCGTATCGATGTGCCCGCGCATCGCCGGCGTGTCGGTTACGTGTTCCAGGACGCGCGCCTGTTCCCGCACCTCGACGTGCTGCGCAACCTGCGCTACGGCCGCCACCACGCGGGCGCCGACACCTTCGCACTCGATCAGGTGGTCGAACTGCTCGGCATCGGCGCGCTGCTGCAGCGCCAACCGGCGAATCTCTCCGGCGGCGAAGCGCAACGCGTGGCGATCGGTCGTGCGTTGCTGTCGCAGCCGGCGGTGCTGTTGTTCGACGAGCCGCTGTCCGCACTCGACGAGGCGCGCCGCGAGGAACTGATTCCGTGGCTGCAGCGCGTGCGCGACGAGGTGCGGCTGCCGATGCTCTACGTCAGCCACACCAGCGACGACGTGCGGCGCCTGGCCGACGCGGTGCACACGCTGGCCTGAGCAGGCGACGCGGCGTTCACCGACGACCTGCGGCAATCGCAGGCCCGCTTGCAGGTCCGCGCCATGCCCCGCACCCACGCGATTCCGCCCGACCAGACGCGTCGCTTTCTCGAACCCGGCCCCGTCGTGCTGCTGTCCACCGCGCACAAAGGCGAGCGCGGCGTCATGACGCTGGGCTGGCACATGATGCTGGGCTACGACCTCGTCGGCACCTACATCTGGTCGGCCAACCGCAGCCATGCACTCGCGCGCGCCAGCCGCGAATGCGTGATCAACCTGCCGACCGCCGACATGCTCGACACCGTCGTGCGCATCGGCAACAGCAGCAGCGCCGACGAAGACAAGTTCGAACGCTTCGGCCTGACCGCGGTGGACGGCAGCGAGGTCGACGCCCCCGGCATCGGCGAATGCCACGCGCGTTTCGAATGCCGCCTGCACGAGACCCGCATCACCGCCGACTACCCGCTGTTCGTCTGGCGCGTCGTTGCCGCGCACGCCGCACGACGTCCGAAATGGCCGCGCACCGTGCACTACCGCGGCGACGGGCAGTTCATGGTCAGCGGCGACGAACGTTCGCGGCGGGCGCTGTTCAAGCCGGAGATGCTGGAGTCGTGAACGCGGCCGCTGACGGCGGTATCGTGTGATCGCCTGCCCTCCCGCCCCGTCGACCGCAAGGAGCTCCCGATGCGCCACCCACGCGTTTCACGTCCGAGCCTGCTGTGCACGATGGCGCTCGTTGCGCTCTCGCTGTCCGGCTGCGGCAGCGCCAACGGCGATGCGGCGCCCGTCGCGCCTGCTGCCGATGCCGCGCCGCCTGCGGCCATCGCCACGCCTGCCCAGCCGCCCACGCATGACGCGGTGCGCTTCACCTCCGGCACCAGCTACGCGGCGACCGGCGCGCAGGCGGAAATCGCGCTGTCGGTCAGCGACGCGCGTGCCCGCGATGTGCTGGAGCAGATCGCGACCGCCGGTGGCGTGCCGCTCGACATCGCCGATGGGGTGACGCTCGATCACACGGTCTCGCTGCATTTCGACGGCATGCCGCTGAGTGCGGTGCTGACGCTGCTGGGCCAGGACGCGAATGCGGAGATCACCGCCGAGCCCGACGCGATCCGCGTGCGACCGCGGGCGACGCCCACGCGCTGACGTTCCGGACGTCGGCGCACCGACGCACGCGCGTGACGATGGTCACGCGCACCGCTGGCGCCCGGGCGGCCGCCTATTCACGTGGGCCTGCGTATCCTCTCGCCATGACCGCCTACGTCGACTCCATCGAAGACGCCGTCAGCCGCATCCATGCGCATGTCGACGGTGCCCTCCACATCGGTGCGCCGCTCGGCATCGGCAAGCCGCACCGGTTGCTCAACGCGCTGTTCGATGCCGCGATCGCGGATCCCGCACGGCCGTTCACGCTCTACACCGCCCTCTCGCTGGATCCGCCCAAAGGCGGCGACGATCTCGAAGGCCGTTTCATCGGCCCGTTCGCGAAGCGGCATTTCGGCGAGGACTTCGTGCATCTGAAGTACGTGGACGCGCTGCGCCGCAACGCGCTGCCGCCGCATATCGAGGTCGAAGAGTTCTACATGCAGTCTGGCGCGATGCTGGGCTCGTCCCAGGCGCAGCGCCGCTATGCCAGCCTCAACTACACGCACGTGGCGCGCGCGCTCGCCGACCGCGGCGTCAACGTGCTGGTGCAGAAGGTCGCGGCCAATGACGACGGCACGCGCTTCTCGCTGTCGTCGAACACCGACCTGACCTTCGATGCGATCGATGCACTCGTGGCGGCCGGTCACCCGCGCCCGCTGGTCGTCGGCGAAGTCGATCCTGCGCTGCCTTGGCTCGACGGCACCGCGGCGGTGGACGCGGCGTTCTTCGACGTCGTGATCGCGCCGCCACCGCCCTACCCGCGCCTGTTCGGCCTGCCGCGCCAGCCGGTGTCGGATGCCGACTACGCGATCGGTTTCTACGCCAGCACGCTGGTGCGCGATGGCGGCACGCTGCAGATCGGCATCGGCGCGCTCGCCGATGCGCTGTGCCATGCGCTGGCGCTGCGCCACACCGACAACGCGGCCTATCGGCGCGTGCTGCACGCGCTCGATCCCGATCTCGCCGCGCATCGCACGGTGCAAGCCGTCGGTGGACTCGACCCGTTCGAGATCGGCCTCTACGGCTGCAGCGAGATGATCAACGAGGGCTTCAAGCGCCTGGTCGAAGTCGGCGTGATCAAGCGCCGCGTCGTCGACAAGGCCAGCCTGATGCGCCGCGCCAACGACGGCACCGCGAGCGCGCTCGATCTCGATCTGATCGAGCGCAACGGCGAGTTCCTGCACGGCGCGTTCTATCTCGGCTCGCCGGATTTCTACGCCTGGCTGCGCGGACTCGACGACGAGACCCGTCGCGGCATCGGCATGAAACGCGTCGGCGAGGTCAACGAGCTCTACGGTCTCGACGAAGGCCTCGAGCGCCTGCAACGCCGCGATGCGCGCTTCTTCAACAGCTGCATGATGGCGACCGCGCTGGGCGCGGCGGTGTCCGATGGGCTGGAGGACGGCAGCGTGGTGTCCGGCGTCGGCGGCCAGTACAACTTCGTCGCGATGGGCCACGCGCTGCCCGACGCGCGCTCGGTGCTGCTGCTGCGCGCGGCGCGCGATGCCGGCGGCGGCCGCGAGGCCAACATCCGCTGGAACTACGGCCACACGACGATTCCGCGGCATCTGCGCGATGTCTACATCACCGAGTACGGCATCGCCGACATCCGCGGCGCGACCGACGAGGACTGCACGCGCGCGATGGTGCGCGTCGCCGAAGCCCCGCATCAGGCCGGACTCGTACAGCGTGCGCAGGCAGCAGGCAAGCTCGATGCGCGCTTCGTCGTTCCCGAGCCGTGGCAACGCAACACGCCGGACAGCCTGCGCACGTCGCTTGCACCGCTGCGCGCCGACGGCAGCCTGCCCGACTATCCGCTGGGCAGCGATTTCGATGTCGTCGAGCAGCGCCTGCTGCGTGCGTTGGCCTGGCTGCGTACGCAGACCGCGACGCGACGCGGCAAGCTCGCGACGGTGTTTGACGCGCTGCGCGAGGGGATCGGTGACGACACGCCTGCACTCGCGCGCATGCAGCTGCAGGCGCCCAGCGGCCTCAACGAACATTTGATGGCGCGACTGGTGTCGCTCGGCCTGCGCCGCACCGCGCGGCCCAGTGCGCCGCAGGATGTGATCGCGCCGACTTCCGCGGCCTGAGGCCGAGTTGCGAAATCGCAGCATGCCTCCATTTCGTTCGACGATACCCGTGCAGGACCCGACCATGACCACCCGCGCCGACCAGCTCCGCGACGCCCTCGCCGCGCTGCAGCCCACCCACCTCGATGTCGAGGACGAAAGCCACATGCACAGTCGCGGGCTGGAAACGCATTACAAGGCGGTCGTGGTCAGCGTGACGTTCGACGGCAAGCGTGCGTTGCAGCGGCACCAGGCGGTGTATCGCGCGCTCGGCCCGCAGATGCAGCAGATCCACGCACTGGCGCTGCACACATTCACGCCTGACGAATGGGCCGCGGAAGTGCAGGTGCCGGATTCGCCGCACTGCCGGGGTGGGAGCAAGCACGACACGCCGGTGGGCGGTATCTGAAGCCCTCCCCTGCTTGCAGAGGGCGAATCGTGAGCCGCAGGAAAGCGCCGCTCCTGATTCGTGGATGGGGCGCAGCGACGTTTGTAGCCGCAGAACCGCGCGCTGATCGAACTTCGCGAGCGTCAGCCCTCACCCCAACCCCCGCTCCGCGCCCCGGCCCTCGCGCTGGCGCGAGGGCGTTCGTCGACACGCGAGCCAGTGGCTCGCAAGCGTGCCGCCTCACCCCAGAGGGAGAGGGGCCAGAAAAAAGCCCGCTTGCGCGGGCTTTTTCGTTCACTGCTGCAGATCGCAGCGACCGATCAAAGCGCCTTCGCCGCCTCGACGATCTTCTGGACCGTGATGCCAAAGTGCTGGAACAGCTTGTCGGCCGGCGCCGAGGCGCCGAAGGTGTCGATGCCGATCACGGCGCCGTCGAGACCCACGTAGGCGCGCCAGAAGGCGGTGACGCCGGCTTCGATCGCGACGCGCTTGCGCACGGCGTTGGGCAGCACGGATTCGCGGTACGCCGCGTCCTGACGATCGAACACGTCGGTCGAGGGCATCGACACCACGCGCACCGTGTCGCCGAGCTGTTCGGCCGCCTGGGTCGCCAGACCGATCTCCGAACCGGTCGCGATCAGGATGATCTCCGGCGTGCCGACCGAATCCTTCAGCACGTAGCCGCCGCGCGCGATGTCGGCGACCTGCGCGGCGTCGCGCGCCTGGTGGGGCAGGTTCTGGCGCGAGAAGATCAGGCAGCTCGGGCCGTCCTGACGGGTGATCGCCGACTTCCATGCCACCGCCGATTCGACCGCGTCGCACGGGCGCCACACGTCGTTGTTCGGGATGTAGCGCAGGCTCGCGAGATGCTCGACCGGCTGATGGGTCGGGCCGTCTTCGCCCAGACCGATCGAATCGTGCGTGTAGACGTGGATCGCGTGCGCGGGGATCAGCGCGCTCATGCGCACGGCGTTGCGGGCGTAGTCGCTGAAGACCAGGAACGTCGCGTCGAACGGAATGAAACCGCCGTGCAGCGCCAGGCCGTTCGCGATCGCGCTCATGCCGAACTCGCGCACACCGTAATAGACGTAGTTCGCGTTGGCATCGGTGCTGGCCGCGGACGTGCTGCCCTTCCACAGGGTCAGGTTGGAATGCGCGAGGTCGGCCGAGCCGCCGATGATTTCCGGCAGCAGCGGCGCGAACGCTTCGATCGCCATCTGCGAGGCCTTGCGCGAGGCGATCGTCGGGCCGCCGCTCTGCAGCTTGGCGATGAAGGCATCGGCCGCTTCGACGAAGCCGTCCGGCAGGTCGCCGTGCGAGCGGCGCACGAGTTCGGCGGCGAGCTCGGGGTACTTGGCCTGGTAGGCGTCGAACTGCTGGTTCCACTCCGACTCGCGCACCTGGCCGGCTTCGACCGCGCGCCAGCCGTCGCGCAGCGCCTGCGGCACCTCGAACGGACCGTGGTTCCAGCCGAGCGCGGCGCGCGTGGCGTCGGACTCGTCCTGGCCCAGCGGCGCGCCGTGCGAGGACTCCTTGCCGGCGCGGTTGGGCGAGCCGAAGCCGATCGTCGTGCGGCAGCACACCAGCACCGGCTTGTCGTCTTCGGCGGTGGCGGCTTCGATCGCACGCGAGATCGCCTCGGCGTCGTGGCCGTCGACGTCGCGGATCACGCGCCAGCCGTAGGCCTCGAAACGCGCCGGGGTATCGTCGGTGAACCAGCCTTCGGTGTTGCCGTCGATCGAGATGCGGTTGTCGTCCCAGAACGCGACCAGCTTGCCCAGGCCCAGCGTGCCGGCGAGCGAGGCGGCCTCGTGCGAAATGCCTTCCATCAGGCAGCCGTCGCCCATGAACACCCAGGTGCGATGGTCGACGACGGCGAACTCGGGACGGTTGAAACGCTGCGCGAGCAGGCGCTCGGCGAGTGCGAAGCCGACGGCGTTCGCGAAGCCCTGGCCCAGTGGACCGGTGGTGGTCTCGACGCCGGGCGTCTCGTGGCGCTCCGGGTGACCGGCGGTCTTGCTGTGCAGCTGGCGGAAGTTCTTCAGCTCTTCCAGCGGCAGGTCGTAACCCGACAGGTGCAGCAGCGCGTAATGCAGCATCGAGCCGTGGCCGTTCGACAGCACGAAGCGGTCGCGGTTGAACCACTGCGGATTCGCCGGATTGTGGCTGAGGTGGTCGTTCCACAGCACTTCGGCGATGTCGGCCATGCCCATCGGCATGCCGGGATGTCCGGACTTGGCGGCATCGACGGCGTCGATGGCGAGGAAACGGATGGCGTTGGCGAGTTCGCGACGGGTCGACGTGGTCATGGGCTCGGAGACGGGCGGCAGCGGGCGGGAGCCGCCAATTGTCCCACGAGCGCCGCGCCGCTGCCCGGGTGATGTCCCGGCAGCGGCGTGATGCGGCCTCAGGCGGGGCGCGGCAGCGCTTGGTCGGTCACCGGTTCGGCGTCGTCGTCCTCGTCCGCTTCGCCGCGGCCGATGACCACCGAGCCGACCATGTCGCCGCCGATGTTGACCGTCGTGCGGCACATGTCGAGGAAGCGGTCGACGCCGAGGATGATGCCGATGCCCTCGGGCGGAATGCCGAACATCACCAGGATCGTCGCGATCACCGGCAGCGAGCCGCCCGGCACGCTGGCCGCGCCGATGCCGCCCATGATGCACATCACCAGGATCATCGCCTGCTGCAGCAGCGTGAGCTCGACGCCGAACAGCTGGGCGAGGAACAGCACGGTCACGCCCTCGTAGAGCGCCGTGCCGTTCATGTTGACGGTGGCACCGAGCGTGCAGACGAAGCGCGCCACGCGTCGCGGCACGCCGAGGTTTTCCTCCGCGGTCTTCAGCGAGGTCGGCAGCGTGGCCGCGCTGGACGAGGTGGAAAACGCGGTCAGCAGCGCCGGCTGCGATTTCCTGAACACATCGAGCGGCGAGCGCCGGGCGAGTACCGCGATCAGCAGCGAGAAGGTGCCGAAGAAGTGCAGCGCCAGCGCCAGCACCGCGGTCAGCACGAACCAGCCCAGCTGCACCATCAGCCCCAGACCCATGCGCGCGGTCAGCGTGAACAGCAGCGCGGCCACGGCGTAGGGCGCCAGCCGGATCACCCAGTCGATCAGCTTCAGGCTGATGTCGTAGATGCCCTGCACAGCGCCGACGAAGCTGCGCGTGCCCGGCGAATTGACCACGGTGGCGGCGATGCCGAACAGCAGCGCGAACACCATCACCGCGATCAGATCGGTCGCGGCGGCGGCGGCGATCGGATTGCGCGGCACCATGTTGAGCAGCATGTCGACGAGGCCGATCGAGGCGGGCTCGGCGATCGTGGCGCCCGCGGCGACGGAATCCGACAGCATCGCGTCGCGCAGCGCGGGGTCGATGCCCGCGCCGGGCTGGATGATCGACACCACCACCAGACCGATGATCACCGCGATGAACGTGGTACCGAACACCCACACCAGCGTCTTGCCGCCGAGACGGCCGAGCGCGCGGGGATCGCCGATCTCCACCACGCCCAGGATCAGCGCCGAGAACACCAGCGGCACGACCAGCATGAACAGCAGACGCAGGAACAACTGGCCGATCGGTTCGGTGACGTAGCGGATCAGGCCTTCGACCCATCCGGAGAACGCAGGCGGGACGCCGTCGACGGTCAGATGGCCGGTCAGCAGATTGATCGCCAGGCCGGCGATCGCGCCGACGAGGAAGCCGATCAGCATCTTGGTGTGAAGCGGCATGCCGCCGGATCCGGGCGTCGAGGTCATGCGGTCGTCCTGCGGGAAGACCGGTCAGCTTAACAAACGCCGTCCGGACGACGCTTCGATGCGCGCTTCGGCGATGCCAGGGCGCCGGCCGCAGCCGGTATCCTTGTGCGATGTCTTCGTCTCCCGACGCCGGCGCGCTCGATGTTCTGCAGCGCGTGTTCGGCCATGCCGCGTTCCGCGGCGAACAGTCCGCGATCGTCGCCCACGTGGCCGCCGGCCATGACGCCCTGGTGCTGATGCCCACCGGCGGCGGCAAGTCCATGTGCTACCAGGTGCCGGCGCTGCTGCGCGACGGCGTGGCGATCGTGGTGTCGCCGCTGATCGCGCTGATGCAGGACCAGGTGGATGCGCTGCTGCAGTCGGGCGTGCGCGCGGCGTATCTCAACTCCACGCTCGATGGCGAGACCGCGCAACGCGTGGAGCGGGAGCTGCTGGCCGGCGAACTCGACCTGCTCTACGTCGCGCCCGAGCGCCTGCTCACCCCACGCTTCCTGTCGCTGCTCGACCGCGCGCCGCTGGCACTGTTCGCGATCGACGAAGCGCATTGCGTGTCGCAATGGGGCCACGATTTCCGCCGCGAGTATCGCGAGCTGACGATCCTGCACGAGCGCTGGCCGGACGTGCCGCGCATCGCGCTGACCGCGACCGCCGATCCGCCGACCCAGCGCGAGATCGCCGAGCGCCTGCAACTGGAGGACGCGCGCCGCTTCGTCAGTTCTTTCGACCGGCCCAACATCCGCTACACGGTGGTGCAGAAGGAGAACGCCAAGCGCCAGCTGCTCGATTTCGTGCAGTCGCATCGCGGCGAAGCCGGCATCGTCTACTGCCTGTCGCGGCGCAAGGTCGAAGAGACGGCCGAGTATCTCGCCGGCCAGGGCATCGATGCGATTCCGTACCACGCCGGCATGGATGCGGAACTGCGCGCGGCGAACCAGCGCCGCTTCCTGCGCAGTGATGGCGTTGTGGTCGTGGCGACGATCGCGTTCGGCATGGGCATCGACAAGCCCGACGTGCGCTTCGTCGCCCATACCGACCTACCGAAATCCATCGAGGGCTACTACCAGGAAACCGGCCGCGGCGGCCGCGACGGCGAGCCCGCCGATGCGTGGATGTGCTACGGCCTCGGCGATCTGGTGCTGCTGCGGCAGATGATCGAACAGTCGGAATCGGGCGACGAACGCAAGCGGCTCGAACACCGCAAGCTCGACGCGCTGGTCGGCTATTGCGAAACGATGCGCTGCCGCCGTCAGGTGCTGCTGGCGAACTTCGGCGAGGACTACGCGGCCAAGGGCACAGGCCAGCCCTGCGGCAACTGCGACAACTGCCTCGACCCGCCGGCCGCGTGGGATGCCACCGTACCTGCGCAGAAAGCGCTCAGTTGCGTGTATCGCAGCGGCCAGCGGTTCGGCGCTGCGCACATCATCGACATCCTGCGCGGCAGCGAGAGCGAACGCATCCGCCAGTTCGGCCACGACCAGCTCAGCACCTACGGCGTCGGCACCGATGTCGATGCGCGCGTGTGGAAGAGCGTGCTGCGCCAGCTCGTCGCACAGGGCCTGCTCGACGTCGACGCCGAAGGCTACGGCGGCCTGCGCCTGACCGAGGCCAGCCGCGGCGTGCTCAAGGGCGAGACGCAGGTGATGCTGCGCAAGCCGACGAACACGAAGGAGCGCGCACGGACCACACGCGCCGCGACCGGCGCCGACATCGACCTCGCGCCGGCCGACCGCCCCCTGTTCGAATCGCTGCGTGCATTGCGCGGGCGTCTGGCACGCGAGCAGAATGTCCCCGCCTACGTGATCTTCCACGACGCCACGTTGCGCGAGATCGCACGCCTGCGTCCGATCAGCCACGGCCAGCTCGGCGGCATCGGCGGCGTCGGTGCCGGCAAGCTGGAACGCTACGGCGATGCCGTACTGGAAACGGTGCTGGACGCGGATTGAGCCGCGGCCAGCAGTTGCCGCGTTACGGCGCGACGCCGCTCGCGGTAACGCGGCAGGTGAGCGCAACCCGGACTTCGCCGCCGAGCGGCAATGTCGAAATGACCATGCCGGTGCCCTGCAACGCGCCGATCGACAAATCGGTCGGGCACACAGCGCCCGCGGTCGCGGTGCACGTCGGCACCGCCGCGCTGCAATCGAGCCCGGTGACCGGCGGATCGCGCAGAAGGGTGCCGCTGACCGAGCTCTCGCCGTTGTTGCCGACAGTCAGCGTGTACGTCGCTTCGCCACCGTTCCGGACCGTTCCAGGCGACACGGCCTTCGTCACGAAGACGTCGGCACGGATCTGGACTTCAATCGCGTGATCCTCGACCTCGCCATCCCGGGCCGTGCCCGTCGGCAGCGCAATCTCGGCCGGGTCGGAGGCGTAGCGAAGTCGGGCGAACGTGCGACCGACCGACAGGTTCGTCGGGATCGTCCACGACAAGGGCGCGCTTGTGCCGTTGCACACGCCCTGCGCACGTTCGGCAGCGTCGAAGGTGCCATTGCGATTGAAGTCGATCCAGCCGGCGAGCGTGCCATTGCCGCGACAGGCGATGTTCCGGGTGAACACCTCGCCGATCTGGTGCTGGAAGATCACCGTATTGGCCGGGAGGCCGTCTTCCTCGTTGGGTCCCGCAATGCCGGCGCTGTCGTCGCCGCGCGCATCGGGGCTGTGGGCGGACGTGCTCTCGGCATCCGGGCCCTGCGAGCCGATGAAGAAGTTCTGGTTGGTCGCGAGCCTGCCGAGCTGGAAGCTGGCCGCGTTGATGTCGACGGAGACGCCGTTGGCCGGCAGTCCATCGGGGGTGACGTCCAGCGTCTGGATCAGATGGGACGCGGCGCCGTAGCTCGTCGGCGCGTCGCCAAAGTCCGCGTAAGGCACGAGCATGCCGATCGCGATAGCCGTGTTGCCGCCACCGCGGATCTGGAAGTCCACGCCCACCTGGAAGTTTCCGCCGCTGTAGGCGTTGCTGCCGAAGCTGAGGAACGTCACTGCCGCCGGACTGGTACCGCCGCCCTCGCCGCCCGGACCGAAGCGGATCGTCTCCAGACCACCGGCGCCGGCGGTCTTGCGGGCGTAATACGTCCGTCCGGCAACGCGATTCATCTCGACCACGTTCCACGTGCCCAGCGCGCTTGCCTGCAGGATCTCGGCGGGCGTTTCGATCGTGCCGCCGGTGTTCATCGACTCGGCGTCCGCCATGACCAGACCCGGTACGCGGAACGGCTGGCCACCGATGGTGGAGGTGCAGCTCACCCGGAAGCTCCGGGTCGAGGCCCGCGTCATGATGCCACTGATCAGCTGGTTGGCGGTGCCGGTGCCGCCGATGTTGTAGAGGTCATCGAGCGCATCGCC
Source organism: Luteimonas sp. Soil_C_16 (assembly GCF_057657295.1). Taxonomy (NCBI): domain Bacteria; kingdom Pseudomonadati; phylum Pseudomonadota; class Gammaproteobacteria; order Lysobacterales; family Lysobacteraceae; genus Luteimonas; species Luteimonas sp. Soil_C_16. The sequence goes on from NZ_JBDGIS010000005.1 coordinate 292,748, forward strand.
ACCGTAGTTGCCCGGACGGTAGGACTCCAGACCGCTACTGCCGGCGGCGCCCGCATTCGCCAATGCACACGTCAGCACCAGGTTCTGGCCCGGCGTGACCTCGACCGTTGCCGTGCTGGTCGCGCCGTCGCCGACCGCGACGCCGTTCGTGCCGTTGGTGCCGCCGCCCCAGGTCAGCCACAGGACCTGCTGCCTGTACGGGCTCGTGCCGCCGGTGGCGTAGGCAGCCGCGAAGGCCGACGCCGGCCACATCAGCGCAATCGGCGCCAGCACGGTCGCCAGTGCAAAGCCGTTTGCGGCGCGGCGCCAGAAGTTTCGGGAAAACAGACGAGCATTACGCATATCAGTAGCTGCCGACGAAGTTGATGTAGAACCCGCGGTGGTCGTAGTCGAGATCGGTGAGGTCGTCACTGAAATCGGTGAAGTTGTAACCCACGCCCACGCGGAAGTTGCGGCCGATGTCGCGGTCCACGCCGGCCATCCAGCCCTGGCGCGTACCGCCATCGTCGACGTCGAGCCAGCGGTACTCGGCCAGCGCGTGCCACTTGTGCAGCAGTTCGTAGCGCAGCTGGCTGGCGGCGAAGGTCGTCGCCGAGTCGAACCACGCACCGGTGCCGCGGCCGTAGCGCGCTTCGCCTTCGCGGCGTGCGAGCTTGCCGGCGACTTCCCAGCGGTCGTCGATGCGGTACACGCCTTCGAGCGAGAGCACCTGCGACTTCTGGTCGTAATCCGCGCCGCCCAACTGGCCCAGCGTCGCCAGGTCGTACAGATACGTGTAGCGGCCGAACAGGCCCCAGCGCGATCCGTCCCACGGGCGATACGCGAAGCCGAGGTTGCTCTCGATGAACTTCGCGCTGGCGCGCGGATCGAGATCGTCCTGGGTGTCGGCGTAGTTGAAGCGCGCGGCGACGCGCCAGCTTTCGTTGAGGCGGTGCTGCACGCGGTTGGTGGTGATCCACTGCGTACGGCGTTCCGCGCCGGTGTCCTCGCGCCACTCGATCTTGCTCTGCCAGTCGGTGACGTTGGACGTGCGACCACCCGAGACGCTGATCGCGCGCCGGTCGACCTGGCCGCCATCGCGCGTCGTCAACTCTCCGTCCGACAGCGTGAAGCCGAGGTTCCAGCCCACGCCCGGATAGAAATCCATGCCGTAGGTGTGCGCCAGGCCCGACTCCTGCCGGGTCTTGAGGAACTGGCTCTCGTTGAAGATGTTGACCTGGTTCGACAGGCGCCAGCGCTGGCCGAGCGTCCAGCCGTTCTGGCGGGTCGGGTTGAACAGCGGGTCGTACTCGGTGGTGTCCGTCGAGTAGGTGTAGGCGCCGTACAGCGCGTGCTGCGGCGACAGCCGGTACTCGCCGTTGACCTGCGCCGCGTCGCCACGATCGCCGGTCGTGACTTCGCCGCCCAGCGTCGAGAGGTTGGCGAAGTTGTAGCGGCCGCCGAGCGTGAATGCATCGTTGTCCGCGTAACGACCGTCGTCATCGTCGAGCGTCAGCTGCGCGACACCGTAGACGTCGAGCGACGTGCCGAAGCGATGCGTGTAGCGCAACGCGCCGAGCGTGCCGGCGATGTCGGCCGTTGCTGCGCGCTCTTCCTGCACGCGACGCAGTTCGGCGGCGAGCGCGGAGACGTCGGAGAAACGCCATTCGGTCGTCGCCTGCGCCTGCACCAGCGCATCGACGCCACGCTCGGCGCGGCTGTAGCGCGCGTAGAAGCCGATGTCGGACGTGAACTCGCCCAGCACTTCGGCGCCGTATTCCTCGATGTCGGCGCCGGTGTCGAAACGTGCGACCGAGAAGCCGGCATCGACGCGGCGCCACCAGGCGCCCGTGCTCCAGTCCTGCGCGGTCCAGCCGAGCTCGCGGAAGTTCGCGCGCAGTTCGACCGCACTCGCCTCGCCTTCGCGCGGACCGACCGGGTTGAGCTGGGTGAAGGTGAAACCGCCGTTGTCGGAGAAGAACACCGGCGCGCCGGTGGACTCGGTGCGGCTGTGCTCGAGCTTGAGGTAGGTGCCCTTGCCGGCCTGCAAGGTCAGGTCGGCCGACATCAGCGTGTAGTCCTCGCCGGCGCGGTTCTCGTCGACCCAGGTCGCGCCGAGGCCGACGTGATCACCGAACCACTGCTTGGCGCGCACGCCCGCGGCGATCTCGTCGGGATCGAAGCCCGCAGGCACCCATTCGTAGTCGACGATCAGGCGCTGTTCGAAGCCGTCGAGCGGTGCGTCACGGGTGATCGTGGGCACGTTGTCGCGCGACACCGGCATCAACGGACGCGTCAGGATGATGCGGCCCTGCAGCTCGTCGATCTCGTAGTCGGCGCCGCGCAGCAGCACGCTGCGGACTTCGACGCGGCCCGTCGTCGGGTCGCGCGTTTCCACCACCACCTGCTCCGACCCCGGCAGCACGTCGGTGTGGCGCAGGTAGTACAGGCTGCCGCCGGTGCCGACGAATTCGCTGTGGCCCGGCGCGGTCTGCGCTTCGGAGCCGAACGCACGCAGTTCGCTTACCGGGTCGCCCCAGACGTTGGCCGCGCGCGAACGCCACGCCAGCGCCGCGCCGTAGAGCGCACGCTGGTACTGGCCGTACTCGGTGCCGGTGAAGCCGGTCGAAAAGTTGCCCCACAGCGCCTGGTTCTTGTCCCAGTCCATGCGCACGTAGAAGCGGCCCATGGTGTCGACGTCGCGATACGTCGTGGAATCGTCGCCGTAGCTCGGGTAGTACAGGTCCGGATCGACGCGGCGGAAGATGTCCTGCGGATCGGCAGCGGTGAAGCCGTCGAACAGATCACTGAGCGGCCGGTTCTGCGTGTCGGCCTGCGCGGTGATCAGGTACTTGCCACCGATCTTGCCCTTGCCGTAGAACGCCAGGCGGCCATCGCTGAGGATGTCGTCTTCGCGGCCGGCAAGCGCCAGTTCGCGGCCGGGACCGCTGGCCTTGTTCTGGAACACGGTGACATCGGCGATGCCGACGCCGAAGAAATAGCGGCCACTGACGTCGACATCCAGCGCGTGGTGCGCGGTGTCGCCGTTGCGGTTCTTCAGGCCGATGTCGAACCGGTGCTGGCCGACGGGCATCAGGTATTCGGCGACGAACTTGCGTTCCAGATCGACCGGGTAGCTGTCGCCGTTGATCAGCAGCGTCTGGCCGTCGGCCAGGTTGCGACCCTGGATGCGCACGCGCGAGCCGTACACCGGAATGTTCTGCTGACGCAGGCCGTTGCCGGAGAACACGGCATCGACCAGCGACTGCGTGGCCGCCTGGTCGGCGGTCAGCGCGGTGCCGAGTGCACGCTCGGTGCCGGTGCGCAGCATCTGGTCGCCGCGATCGGCCTCGGCCGGCGTGACCAGCTGCAGGCGATGCGTGTACGTCTCGTCGAAGTGGCCCTGCGCGTCGTAGGCACGCAGCACGTAGACCAGCTCGTCACCGGGACGGAACTGGCGACCGGCGGGCAACGTGCCGTCCCACTCGGCATCGGCGACGGCCGCGTGCGGCAGGTCGAACTGCGCGATCGGCTCGATCAGATCGGCATCGCTGGCGCGATACAGCGTGAGCTCGAGGCGATCGATGAAGTCGACGTAGTTGCTGCGCGCGTAGAAGCGCACTGGACGCGTGATGCGGCCGGCTTCGAACGGCGTCAGCGACGGGCCGGACACCGACAGCTCGGGCTGGCCGAGATCGGGATCTTCGGTCGCCCAGATCGCGCCACCGCCGGGCAGCTGCACCGAGAAGCGACCGAGCGTGGTCGCGCGTCCCGGCTGCTCCAGCGCCACGCTGACGCGGCGATCGGGCTGCAACGCGGCCGACGACGAGCGCGGGGACGTGCCCGTGGTCACCGGCTGGTCGAAGCTGCGCGTGCGCAGCTGGAACAGCGTCGCATCGCCGTCGCGGCAACCCGAGTCGTCGCAGTCGATCGCGGTACCGGTCGGCGCTGCGTTAGCCGCGTCCGTCGCGACAGCGTCCTGCGCCGTCGCGGCTGCCGACGCCATGCTGGCCAGAATGCCCAGCAGGGTGGCGTCGAGCAGTTTCATCTTCATGTTGCGGTTCCCGTTCACTTGCGCACCTCCCCGACCGGTGCAGCCGGATCGCGCGTGGCCTCGACCCGTGTATTCGCACGCACCTCCGGACTCAGGCGCCCTGCGAGCGCGTCGTAGACCGCACGCGCGCGGCGCAGGCCCAGATCGACGTTGTAGGCATGCGCGCCGCGCACGTCGGTGTGGCCGACGATGCCGACCACGCCGCCGCCCAGGGTCTCCAGACGCGCGGCCACGGCATCGAGCAGTGCCGCGAATTCGGGCCGGATCGTCGCGCGGTCGGTATCGAACAGCACCGTGCCGAGCAGCACGTCGCCGTTGCCGACACCGGCCACCAGGGCGTGCGGATCTTCGACCCGCGTGCGCAGTTCGACCTGCAGCGCCTGCGCGGCCGCGTGCGACACCTTGCCCTGCAGCGCATCGCGCACCGAGGCCGCACGCGCGAACGCGAGCGCTTCCTGCCCACCTTCGCCAGTGATGACGATGCTGCCGCCGCCATGGCGGTCGACCTCGCGCGCCATCGCTTCGATCGCCGGCAGCATGTCCGCGCGCAGCGCGCTGCTGTCGGGATCGAACATCACTTCGCCCAGCGTCATCTCGACGGTCTCGCCCGGTGCCTGCAGCTCCACCACCGGCAGACGCACGCCGAAGTCGAAGCGCACCGGCAGGCCGGCGGTCACGCGACGCACCAGCGGATTGGCCGTGGTGAACGTGGTGCCCGGCGGCAACGTCGCGGGATCGACCTTGAGGATGAAGTTGCGGCCATGCGCGGCGGTGCCGCCCGGTACGTCGACCAGGTGGTAGCGGCCGTACTGGTCGGTCTCGATCAGCAGACCTTCGACCGACGCGATGCGCACGCCCGGAATGCCGCGCTCGTCGATGCCGGCGTTGCCGATCACGTACTCGACCAGCACGCCCTCGCCGTCCTGCGAGACGCGACGGGTCACCACCGGCTCGGCAGCCGACAGCCCCTTCGCCACGTCGCCACTGCGCTCCAGGCGGGTGCTGCCATCGGCCGACATGCGCAGCGTCGCGCCATCGCCGCTGGTGAGCACGAAGTCGTCGGTGAAGTCCGCGCTGCGCAGACGCTGGCGGATCACGACCTGGTTCGCTTCGACCGGATCGGCCACCGACTGGCGACCGGCAATCGTGTCGAGCACCACGCCGTGCAGCAGCGGCGCGCTGGCGTCGGCGAGCGGCTGCGGGCCGTCGCCATGATCGATCGTCGTCGACCCCGCGATGTAGGCACCCGGCGCGAAACCGCCCTGCACGCGCACATCGCGCAACGCTGCGCTCGCCTGCCAGCCATCGCCGTTGCGATCGTCGAACACGGTGCCGAACACCAGGCTGTCGTCGAGCAGCGGGTCGAACGCGGTCTGCACCTGCGCAGTCGCGACGTTGGACAGCGCGATGCCCCCTGCGCTCTGCGCCTGCACCTGGTTGACGTGACCACCGGCGCGGATGCCGGCACCCACGCGCAGCAGGTAGCTCATCGTCAGGCTGTCGCCCGGCGCGAGATCAAGGCTGGCGATGCGGATCGGACGCGCACCTGTCACCGACAGCGCACGGCCATCGCTGGCGGCCAACGACCCGTCGACGTAGCTGAAGCCCGCCGGCGGTGTGTCGACCACGCTGGCGCCCGAGACCACGGCATTGCCGATGTTCTCGACCGTCACCGTGTAGCGCACCAGATCGCCGATCTTGACCTCGCGCACGGCGGCGGTCTTGGTCACGCGCAGCGGCGACACGCCCTCGACGCGGATGGTCACCGTCGCGGTGTCGCAGATCGCCACCGGGAACGAGGTGTCGCAGACGCGGTAGGTGAAGCGGTCCTCGCCTGCGAAGCCGAACTCCGGCGTGTAGGTGCAGATGCCGTTGGCGCAGACCACGCTGCCGTGACCGGCCGGCGTGATCACCGTGATCGAATTCGGATCCAGCGGCGCACCGGTGCTGCGATCGTTGCCGACGACGACGATCTGCAGCGGCACGCCGGATTCGGCGGTGCCCGCATCGTCATCGATCGCCTCGACCACGTTCGGACGTACGGTCACGACCACGGTCGCGGTGGCGCAGTTGTCCGGATTGGTGGTCTCGCAGATCGTGTAGGTGAAGCTGTCGTCGCCCGCGAAACCGGGGGCCGGCGTGTAGACGATGCTGCCGTCCGGATTCACGACCACACTGCCGTTGCCTGGCGGCGTCACGGTGATGGTCACGTTGTCCGGATCGACAAGCACGCCATTGAGCGTGTCGTTGTCGAGCACCGGAATGGTGACCGGCGTGTTCTGGTCTGTGGTCGCACCATCGTCCACGGCCGTCACGTCCGGCGCGACGACGGTGACCGTCACCGTCGCGGTGCTGCAGTTGGTCGGATTGAGCACCTCGCAGATCTGGTACTCGAACGTGTAGTCGCCCGCCGGCGTGCCCGGCACAACACCGATGACGCCCGTCACCAGGTCGACCGTGATGCCACCCGGCAACGTGCCGACGATGGTGATCGTCACCAGCGACGGATCGGTGACCGGCTGACCGTTGAGCGTGTCGCCGTCGAGCACGTTGCCGACGTTGGGATTGCCGCTGCCGCCGTTGACCGGACTGATGCTGTCGTCGATCGCGACGATCGCAGGCGCCTCGACCGTGATCGTCACCGTCGCGGTGCTGCAGTTGCTCGGGTTGAGTACTTCGCAGATCTGGTACTCGAACGTGTAGTCACCGGCCGGCGTGCCCGGCGCGACGCCGATGACGCCCGTCACCGGATCGACCGTGATGCCGCCCGGCAGCGTGCCGACGATCGTGATGTCGACCAGCGACGGATCGGTGACCGGCTGACCATTGAGCGTGTCGCCGTCGAGCACGTTGCCGACGTTGGGATTGCCGCTGCCGCCGTTGACCGGACCGAGGGTGTCGTCGATCGCCACGATCGCAGGCGCTTCCACCGTGATCGTCACGGTCGCGGTGCTGCAGTTGGTCGGGTTGAGCACTTCGCAGATCTGGTAATCGAACGTGTAATCGCCGGCCGGGGTACCCGGCAGCACACCGATCACACCCGTGTCGAGATCCACCGTCAGCTGCGGCGGCAGCGTGCCGACGATCGTGATGTCGACCAGCAACGGATCGGTGATCGCCACACCATTGAGCGTGTCGCCATCCAGTACATTGCCGACCCCAGGATCGCCCGATGCACCGTTGACGCCGGTGTAGCTGTCGTCGACCGCGGTGATCACCGGCGCTTCCACCGTGATTGTCACCGTCGCGGTGCTGCAGTTGGTGGGGTTGAGCACTTCGCAGATCTGGTACTCGAACGTGTAATCGCCGGCCGGGGTACCCGGCAGCACACCGATCACACCCGTGTCGAGATCCACCGTCAGCTGCGGCGGCAGCGTGCCGACGATCGTGATGTCGACCAGCGACGGATCGGTGATCGCCACGCCATTGAGCGTGTCGCCGTCGAGCACATTGCCGACCGAAGGATCGCCCGATGCACCGTTGACGCCGGTGTAGCTGTCGTCGACCGCGGTGATCACCGGCGCGTCGACGGTCACGGTGATCGTGGCCGTGGCGCAGTTCGTCGGGTTCAGGACTTCGCAGATCTCGTACTCGATCTCGTAGCTGCCCGCCGGCGTGCCCGGCGGGACGCTGACGATGCCCGTTACAGGATCCAGCGCCGGCACCGGCCCACCATTGATCGGCGTCGCCGGTGTCACCACGCGACCGGTGATGTCGGCCGGGTCGACCGGTGCGCCACCGAGCGTGTCGTTGTTGTACGCATTGCCGGCGTTCGGATTGCCGACTGCGCCGTTGACCGGACCCAGCGGATCGTCGGTCGCAGCAATCGGCGAAGTGTTGACAGTCACAGTGATCGTGGCCGTGGCGCAGTTCGTCGGGTTCAGGACTTCGCAGATCTCGTAGTCGATCTCGTAACTGCCCGACGGCGTGCCGGCCGGCACGCTGACGATGCCCGTTACAGGATCCAGCACCGGCACCGGCCCACCATTGATCGGCGTCGCCGGTGTCACCACGCGACCGGTGATGTCGGCCGGGTCGACCGGTGCGCCGCCGAGCGTGTCGTTGTCGTAGGCGTTGCCGGCGTTCGGATTGCCGACTGCGCCGTTGACCGGACCCAGCGGATCGTCAGTCGCTGCGATGGTCGCCGCATCGACGGTCACAGTAATCGTGGCCGTGGCGCAGTTGGTCGGATTCAGGACTTCGCAGATCTCGTAGTCGATCTCGTAACTGCCCGACGGCGTGCCGGCCGGCACGCTGACGATGCCCGTTACAGGATCCAGCACCGGCACCGGGCCGCCGTTGATCGGCGTCGCCGGCGTCACCACGCGACCGGTGATGTCGGCCGGGTCGACCGGTGCGCCGCCGAGCGTGTCGTTGTCGTAGGCGTTGCCGGCGTTCGGATTGCCGACTGCACCGTTGACCGGACCCAGCGGATCATCGGTCGCAGCGATGGTCGCCGCATCGACGGTCACAGTGATCGTGGCCGTGGCGCAGTTCGCCGGATTCAGGGCTTCGCAGATCTCGTACTCGATCTCGTAGCTGCCCGCCGGCGTGCCGGGCGGGACGCTGACGACGCCCGTCGCAGGATCCAGCACCGGCACCGGCCCACCGTTGATCGGCGTCGCCGGTGTCACCACGCGACCGGTGACGTCGGCCGGGTCGACCGGTGCGCCGCCGAGCGTGTCGTTGTCGTACGCATTGCCGGCGTTCGGATTGCCGACTGCACCGTTGACCGGACCCAGCGGATCATCGGTCGCAGTGATCTGCGGCAGCACGTTGTGCTCGGTCGAGCAGGTCGTGCAGACCGGCGTCGGCTGCGTGCCACCTGGCGGCACGGACGCCACGACGGCGTTGCGCAGCGTACCGGCCGCGTCGGCATCAACGGTCGCGGTGTAGCTCACGGTATAGGTGCCCGGCACCGTACCCGACGGCAGCGTGCAGCTCAGGCTGCCCGTGCACGTCAGGATGCCCGGGCTCGTGACCGCACCGAAGCTCAGACCTGCGCCGAGCGTGTCGGTCAGCGTCACGATCTCGGTGGTCGCTGCGTCGGCGACGGTGGCCGACAGCGTGTAGGTCAACGTGGCGCCGGCGGCGACCGTGGTGCCCGACGCCGGATCGGCGGTCTTGACGATCGTCACCGTCGATGCTGCGAGCGGATGGCTCGTGGAGCAGCTGGTGCAGACCGGCGGCACCGGCGAAGGCGCGCTCGGGTCGTCACCGCCGGCGGCAGTGACCGAATTCGTCACGCGCACGGCCGCATCCGCATCGACGTTCGCGGTGTAGCGCACGGTATAGGTGCCCGGCGCGGTGCCGGCCGGGAGAGTGAAGGTGCGCACGGCGCCCGCGCCGCCTGCGACGAAGCTGCCGGGCTCGACCACGGCGCCGAAGGTGAGGCCGTCGCCGAGCGTGTCGGTCAGCACCACGTCGGACAGGATCGCCGCGTTCGCGATCGTCGCCGTCAGCGTGTACGTCAGGGTCTGGCCGGCGGTGACCGCCGTGTTGGTCGCGGTGTCGGCGCTCTTGGAGACCGTCACCGCGGGGCCGACCGGCGTCGTCACGCTGCAGACGTTACCAGCGGCGGCGCAGTCCAGAACATCACCATTGAAGGACACCGTGTTGGCGATCGAGGTCGCGGACCCCGGCAGCGGCGAGACGACATCGACGATGAAGTTCAGTGTGGCGGTTCCGCCCGCCCGCACGTTGAGCGCAGCGGTATTGCTGCAGCTCGTGCCGGTGCAGGTGAAGCCGTCCCGGCCGGCCACGTGGACCGTGTTCGCGGGTACGGCCTCGCGGACTTCGCCCGGGAACAACGTGTCGGCCGCGCCACCGTTGTTGGTGAATGTGATCGCATAGTTGAGCTGGTCACCGGCGCGCACACGCGTTGCCGCGGTCGGCGCGACGCCGTTGACCTGCGACAGCGACTTCACGACGGAGAGATCTGCCTGCAGCGGTGCCGGGTACGCGCAGGACGCCAGGTCGCGGGAACCGTTCGCGCCGGTGGGCGCGCGATCGGCCAGCTCACCCGTGGCGCGATCGTAGGAGAAGTACCGGCTGGGCGAGGAGTTGTTGGCGAAGTAGAGACGCCCGTCGTCGCCGAAGGCCACACCCGCCCACTGGGTGGAGGACGGCTGGCCATTGAGCAGGGGCCGCGTCTGACGGACCGCAACCGGATTGCCCGGCAGCGAAAAGTCGATGCGATACAGATCCACACCGGCCGACAGCCAGCCGAATCCGGCGGCGTCGAAGGCAATGTCGCCGGAGCCGAGATTGGTCGGCGCGACGTCGTACTGCAGGTTGCCGATATTCTGCGCGGAGTAGCCGAAGCCGGTCGCATTGGCGGTGATGCGGTAGACCGTGGGTGCACCGGTGCCCGCGACGAGGTAGCCCACACCATTGCGGTCCATGCCGGCACGCGGCAGGTCGCTGATCGGAATCGCGGACGACAACGCCTGGTACCAACCGCCATTGTCGGCGTCGTAGGCCCAGAGCATCGATCCGTTGGTCGCATGGAACAACAGCCGGTCCCTGACCGGGTCGACCATCAGTCCATTGACGTTGCCGTTCACCGACGGGAGCGCCAGTGCGGGGACTGCAGCGTCCGCGGCGGCGCCTGCTTCGTAGCGCCAGATCTGCACGCCGCTGTTGCCGCCGACGATGCTGAAGACTGCGTTGCTGGCGGCCGTGCCGCCCGGCGCGCTGCAGAAGCTGTAGGCCGGCACCGCAGGCGAGACGTTGAGCGTCGCGCTCGACGTGTTGTTGCCCGGCGTCGGATCGGTCACGCCGGCTGGCGTCGTCACCGTTGCGGTGTTGACCACGGACGTCTGCGCGCCTGCTTCGCTGACGAGCGAAGCGCCGGCCACGAGGCCGAGCGCAAGGAAGAAGCCACGGGCAAGCGCCCGGGCCGAGCTGGTCGTTCCGTTGTCGAACACGTGTGTCGCCCCTTGATCCAGCGTCCCTTTCGGGTCGCCGGGACGGCTCCTGGCCGTCCGCTTCCGTCTGCCACCGCGTGCTGTGCACCCGGTGGCGACGCCCCTTTCAAGCCGCCCTGCTTTCGCCGGACGTTAAAACATCGCGAATTCTATGTGATGAGAGGCACAGATTTGCGACTTCGCTTGAGATTTTTCTCACGGCAGGCGGAAGATCAGGGGGCGTGTAAGGCGCTATTCAGTTTTCAGCGGCGCATTCGGGGCGCAGACGCTCGATCGCCGGACCTGAAGCTGAATGAAAAAGCGCAGATCGAACACGCATGGGCGGTCGGGGTGCGCCATCCGCGTGGCAGCCAGGCTGCGCCGGGTGCGGCTGTCTAGATCGGCATCGGCGAGACCCCGCCCATGCATCAGGTACCGGCCGTGATGCGACCAGGCGTGCCGCTGCCAGATTCATGACGGCTGCCTGGCCGGATGCGCGCTCATCCGCTGGCGCGCGCGTCGGTGTGGATCGTGCAGGACACGCGCGTCCGCCACCGGCGATCGCGCCAAGACGACCAGACGGACCATGTGCGTGCTTCGAGACCACCGACGCCGCTGCGTAGACCGCGGGCAACCGCAGTCGTGCGCGACCGGGCGAACGGGCGAGAACGCGCAATGGAAAGCTGGTGGGTCGTGATGGATTCGAACCATCGACCAGCGGATTAAAAGTCCGATGCTCTACCGACTGAGCTAACGACCCGGAAGACAGTCGCCGGCAGCAGTGGCCGGCGCAGGGGGCGCATTCTAGCGCAATGTGGACCGCGCGTCGGCCTCAGGCCGTCGTCTGGATGTAGCGCGTGGGATCAGGCACGCCGGCGGCGTCGAATCCGTCCGCGCGCAGACGGCATGCGTCGCAATGGCCACAGGCCAGACCCTGCGCATCAGCGTTGTAGCAGGACACCGTCAGGCCGAAGTCGACGCCCAGGCGCACGCCTTCGCGCACGATGTCGCCCTTGCCCATGCGCTGCAGCGGCGCGTGCACGCGGATGCCAGCACCTTCGACGCCCGCTTTGGTCGCGAGATTGGCCAGACGCTCGAAGGCATCGACGAATTCGGGACGGCAATCCGGATAACCGGAATAGTCGACCGCGTTGACGCCGCAGAAGATGTCGGCTGCGCCCAGCACCTCGGCCCAGCCGAGCGCCAGCGACAGCATGATCGTGTTACGCGCGGGCACGTAGGTCACCGGTATGCCGGCGCCGCCCGCCTCCGGCACGTCGATGTCGTCGGTGAGCGCCGAGCCGCCGATGCTGCGCAGGTCGACGTCGACGGTCTTGTGCACGGTGACGCCCATCGCGGCGGCGACGCGCGCGGCGGCATCGAGTTCGGACGTGTGGCGCTGGCCGTAGCGCACGCTCAGCGCATGCACATCGAAGCCCTGTTCCTGGGCGATGGCGATGACGGCGGCGGAGTCCATGCCTCCGGACAACAGGACGACAGCTTTTTTCATGGGTGATCTGGATGCAAAACGGAAATTCGGATGTCGCGTGACAGGCTAGCGCAGCCTTCGATCGAAGACCGGGCTCAGCGCCCCGGTTCGTCGTCCCACAGCAGCTTGTGCAGCTGCATCTGGAATTTCACCGGCAGGCGGTCGGCAACGATCCAGTCGGCCAGTTCGCGGCCGGTGATCTCGCCCTTGCTCGGCGAGAACAGCACGTCGCAGCGATGCGGCAGGCCCTTGGTCAGCACGAGATCGCGCGCCCACTCGTAATCGGCGCGGGAGCAGACGACGAACTTGATCTGGTCGTGCGCGGTCAGCAGCGGCAGATTGTCCCAGCGGTTGCGGTGCGCTTCGTTGGACGCCGGCGTCTTGATGTCGAGCACACGACTGACGCGCGGATCGACCGCGGCGATGTCGAGCGCGCCCGAGGTCTCCAGCGACACCTGATAGCCGGCGTCGCAAAGGCGACGCAGCAGGCCAATGCACCGCTTCTGCGCCAGTGGTTCGCCACCGGTCACGCAGACGTGCCGCACGCCGTGCTTCGCGACTTCCGCGAGGATGTCGTCGATCGTCCACCACTGGCCGCCGTGGAAGGCGTACGCAGTGTCGCAGTAGGTGCAACGCAACGGGCAGCCGGTCAGGCGCACGAACACCGTCGGCCATCCGGCGTCGCGGGCTTCGCCCTGCAGCGACAGGAAGACTTCGGTGAGCTTGAGCCGGTCGGCCGCGGATGCGGCGACCGCATCGGGCGCAACGGCGGTCATGGATCAGCGCAGGCGCGAGAGCTGGATCGCGCGGAGCCGGTCGGCGGCGGTGCGTGCCGCGTCGGTGCCGGGATACTGCTTGCCGACATCGGCGAGCGTCGTCTCGGCGCCGTCGAGGTCTTTCAGTCCGTACTGCGACAGGCCGACCTTGAGCATCGCGCCCGGGGCCTTGTCGCTCTGCGGATAGCGCTGCAGCAGCGCCAGAAACTGCTCCTGCGCCAGTGCGTAATTCTGGGTGACGTAATAGCTCTCGCCGAGCCAGTACAGCGCGTTCGGCGCGTAGCTGCCCTGCGGGTGCTGCTGCAGGAAGCCCTGGAACAGGGTGGCGGATTCGTCGTAACGCGCATTCTTCAATGCATCGAACGCCTGCTCGTAAGCGGCGCGTTCGTCCGCAGGTGCGGCCTGCGTTGCGACGGGCGCAGCGCCCGTCGCGGGACCACGCGCGGCCTGCGCATTCGCGCCTGCCGCGGGTGCCGGCGTTGCAGCGCCGGTGGGATCAGGCAGTTCCAGACCACCGCCACCGCCGCCCTGCCCGCTCTCGAGCCGGTTGAGCCGGCCGTCGATGTCGAGATACTGGCTGCGGTTGCTGGACTTGAGCTGCTCGTTCTGCTGCTGGAGTTCTTCCACCTGCGAGCGCAGGGACACGATCTCCTGCCGCAGCTGGTTGAGCTGGTTGAGCAGATCGACGTTGGCGCTGGTATCACCCGCGCGCGCTTCGAGCGAGGCCACGCGGTCCGCGAGGCTCGCCCGTTGCGCCCATGCGGGCGCGGCGACCACGAGGGTCGCCGCGAACGCTACTGGGAGTACCAGCCAATGACGCATCGAACGCATCAGCGAGCGGTGTAGATGATCTCGACGCGACGATTGCGGGCCCAGCAATCTTCGTTCGAGTCATTGCAGACCGGACGCTCTTCGCCGTAGCTGACGACAGCCAGCTGGGCAGCCGAACCACCGTTGGCCTGCAGTGCCGAGGACACACCATTGCCACGACGCTCGCCCAGGCCCTGGTTGTACTCGCGGCTGCCGCGCTCGTCGGCGTGGCCTTCCAGCGAGATGCGCGCAGCGCTGCGGTCACGCAGGTACTTGGCGTGGCAGGCCATCACGGCCTGGAACTCGGGACGCAGGTTGTCCTGATCGAGATCGAAGTAGACGACGCGCTGACGCAGGCATGCATCGCTGTCGAGGTCGGCCGGGGTGTACGCACCCGCGGTCGGGGCGGTCGGCGCCACGGTGCCGGTCGACGGACCGGTATCGACCGGTGCCTCTTCCTTGACCTTCTTGGAACACGCAACGGCAGCGGTGCAGAGCATCGCGGCCAGCATCAAACGGGTGGTCGTCTTCATCTCGTCGATCCTTGGTTTTCTATGGCAACAGGGCAATTGTTATTGGACGGGACGTGCAGGCAGCGTCAGCGCTGTTCCCGGTACGGACCCCAAGCCGGCTCGCGGACATCGCCATCGGCGAGGACGAGGCGCTGACGCACACGGCCATCCGAGGACACCGCATACAACACACCCCTGCGCCCCTCACGCGCCGCGTACAGGACCATGCCGGCGTTCGGGGCGAAGCTCGGCGATTCGTCGAGCGACCCTGGCGACAGCGTGGACCAGCGGGGCGACCCCAGGCTGCGATCCAGCAGTGCAATACGGTACACGTTGCCCGAACCTTGCGCCACGACGATTTTCTTGCCATCGAACGAGACCGACGGATCGGCGTTGTAGCTGCCCTCGAAGGTCACCCGGGTGGCGCTGCCGCCCGACACCGGCGCCTGGTAGACCTGCGGGCGACCGCCGCGATCGGAGATGAAGTAGAGACTGCCGCCGTCGGCCGCCCACGAGGGCGAGGTATCGATGGCGAAATGGTTGGTGACCTGGGTCAGCGCCTTGCTGCCGAGGTCCATCACGTAGATCTCGGGGTTGCCGCTGCGCGACAGCGACAGCGCCAGACGACGACCGTCGGGCGAGAACGCAGGTGCGCCGTTGATGCCGCGGAAGCTCGAGACCAGCTCGCGACCACCGCTGGTGATGTCCTGGATGTAGATCGCCGAGTTGCCGCTCTCGAAGCTGACGTAGGCGACGCGGCGGCCGTCCGGGCTCCAGCTCGGCGACATCAGCGGCTCGTTGGAGCGCACCACCGTCTGCGGATTGTGGCCGTCGGAGTCGGCGACGATCAGCGCGTAACGCGCACTCGGACCGACGCCGGTCTGAGTGATGTAAGCGATCCGGGTCCAGAACGCGCCGCGCACGCCAGTGATCTTTTCGTAGATCGCGTCGGCCATCTGGTGAGCGACGTCGCGCATCGCATTCGGACGCGCGGTCATCGCGAGACCGAGTACGCGCTCCTGCTTGGCGACGTCGAACAGCTCGTACTCGACCCGGTAGCTGCCGCCGCCGGCATCGACGACGCGGCCGACGACCAGGAAGTCCTGACGCAGCGCGCGCCAGGTCGGGTACTGGACCTCGCTGCCGCGGGTCGGACGCTCGACGATGTCGCGCTCGGGCAGCGTGCGGAACTGGCCGGAACGGTCGAGGTCGGCGCGTACCACGGCGGCGACATCGGTATCGGGCGCGGCGCCACTGCCCTGGTAGGGCATCGGCACGACCGCGATCGGCATCGCCTGGGCGCTGCCGCCGGTGATGTCGATCTCGAGGCCCTGCTGCTGCGCACTGGCGAGCATGGGCAGGCCGAGCGCGAACAGAGCCAACAGGCAACGGATCAGAATGGGTTTCATCGGCTTACCGGTTTGAAGAGAGTGAACCCGGGCAGCTTGGCCGCTGGACCGGGGAACAGGATGAATACCAGCGCAATCATCGCCCCGCGCAGGTGAACGTGGTGGTGAAGCCGCAGCAACGTCGGGGGGATACCGGCACGACGCGACGACGCGAAGCCGTGCGCACACTGCACGACGCGAAGCGGGCGCGTGCGGCGCGCCGCGCCGGCGTCAGTCCTGCGCCGTGAAGTTGAGGTTGAGCCTGCGGTTGAACACCGCCTCGAAGCCGGCATACGGCAGCGGCTCGGCCGCGCGCACTGCGGCTTCGACCGAACGGCGGCCCTGCGCGTCGTAAGGACAGGACGCGTCGAACTCGACGTTCAACACCTCGCCGCCCGGCAACTGGGTGATGTAGAGGCGGCAGCGCTGGCCCAGCGGCACGTTGTCGGGACGACGCCAGTTGCGACGGATCGCCTCCTGCAGCGCGGCGGCGTACTTCGCGGCCAGGCCACTGTCGCCATCGGGACGACCGGGCGGCGGACTCGCGGCGGACGCGGCGGCGCGCTGCTCGGAGGCCTGCTGCGCATTGCGCTCGGCGATCTGCTTCAGGCGCTGCTCGGCGAGCTGCGCTTCGCGCTGGGTCTTCTCGCGCTCGGCGCGCAGCTTCTCGAGTTCCTGGCGCGCGAGCCGGCGCTTCTCCTCGGCTTCCTGCTGCTTCTGCTGTTCGGCCAGTTCGATCTGCGCCTGACGCCGCTTTTCTTCCTGCTCCTTCTCGCGCTGCTCGGCGGCCAGCGCGTCGCGGCGCACGGCGGCCTGCGAGACGGTATCGGGCTCGGGCACGACTTCCTGCAACTGCGGCTGGCGCTGCTCGACGGCGTCTTCCGGGCGCGGTTCGGGCAGCGGCTGCGGCGGCGCGGACGCGGGTTCTTCGACCGGCTCGGGTACCGGCTCCGGCACGGGATCGGGAACCGGTTCGGGCGCGGGCTCGGGATCGGGCAGCGGCTCGGGCTTGCTGGCCAGCGCGCGCCGGTCGGCGGCGCTCAGCGCATTGGGATCGATGATGTCCGCCGAGACCGGCGAACCCATCGCCGATTCGGGCCGCGACGACGCGCTCCACAGCGCGCCGAGGATGATCAGCCCGAACAGCAGCACATGGACCAGGATCGACAGTCCGATCGCCACCACATTGTCGGAACGCGACTCGCGCATCTCAGTTCGCGCTTTCCGCCGGACGGCTGATCAGGCTGACCTTGGTGATGCCGGCCTCGTTGATGAGGTCGATGGCGTTCATGATCCGCTGGTAGCTGGCCGCGCCGTCGCCGCTGACGAGGATGGTCGCGTCCGGGTTCTGGGTGTGGATGCCGCGCAGGCGCGCGACCAGATCCTCACGCGAGACCGAGGTGTTCTGCTGCTCGACCATCAGCGCCAGCTGGCCGTCGGGATAGACGCTGACCACGACGGGATCCTGCGGCGAGCCGAGCGACATCGCGCGCGAATCCGGCAGGTTGATGTCGGTGCCCAGATTCATCAGCGGCGTGGTGACCATGAAGATGATCAGCAGCACCAGCATCACGTCGATGTAGGGCACGACGTTGATTTCGTTCTTGAGCTTGCGCCGCTTGGAACGGCGAAGGGAGATCGACGACATGGCGGAATCCGGATGCGGGGACGGTCGAACGGGACTGGTCGGGCGCGCCGGAGCGCGCCGCGCGGATCAGTCGGTGCCGCTCTGGCGTTCGAGGATCGAAGAGAACTCGTCGGAGAAGGCCTCGAAGCGCGTGGCGACGCGTTCGACCTTGGTCGCGAAGCGGTTGTAGGCCCACACCGCCGGGATCGCGGCGAACAGACCCATCGCGGTCGCGATCAGCGCTTCGGAGATGCCCGGCGCGACGGTGGCGATGGTCGCCTCCTTGACGCTGGCCAGGCCGTGGAAGGAAATCATGATGCCCCACACGGTGCCGAGCAGACCGACGTAGGGCGCGATCGAACCGACGTTGGCGAGGTACTCGAGATTGCTTTCCAGGCCGTCGAGTTCGCGCGCGCCGGCGACGCGCATGCCGCGCTGTGCACCTTCGAGATGCGTGCGCGCATCGACGCCGCGTCGCTGCCGCTGACGCGAGTACTCGCGATAGCCGGCCTCGAAGATCGCTTCCAGACCTTCGATCTCGCGGTTGCGCTCGGTCGCCGAGGCGTAGAGCTTGCTGATCTCCGCGCCGGACCAGAACCGCTCTTCGAAGCGGTCGGCTTCCTTCTCGGCGCGATCGAGCAGGCGCTTCTTGCGGAAGATGATCACCCACGACGACACCGACGCGAACAGCAGCAACAGCATCACCAGCTGCACCGGAATCGAGGCGTGCAGGATCAGTTCGAGGATGCTGAGGTCATTGGGCAGCGGTGCGGTGGCGGCCGCGGCGGCACCGGTGTTCGCGAGCTCGGTCGCGCCTGCGGCGGCCTCTTCGGGCAACGCCTGCACCTGGGCGGAGGACTGCAACAGCACGGGCATGAGACTCATCCAGGATTACTCCGCTGACGTTTCGAGTGACTTGAGTTGTGTGTAGAGCGCGTCGGGAATCGCACGCGGCCTGAAATCGGATGCCGACAAAGCGGCGACGCGCACCTCGGCATCGAGCAGCAGATCACCGTCACGACGCACCTCCTGCACGAACACCGCGCTCGCACGCCGGCACTGTCGCAGCGCCACGCTGACCTCCAGCGCATCGTCGAGCCGCGCCGGTGCGCGGAAATCGATCCGCATCGCACGGACCGCGAACACCGTGCCGTGCATCTCGCGCAACATCTGCTGTCCGTAGCCGTGTGCCCGCAACCACTCGCTGCGCGCGCGTTCCATGAACGCCACGTACTGCGCGTGATAGACGACGCCACCTGCGTCGGTATCTTCCCAATAGACGCGTGTCGGCCAACTGAATAGACCGGTCGCAGGGCTGGAAATCACTGTCAAAGCCGCACCTCGCAGGACATCAGAACAGGTGGCCGGGGGTCGCGGTGGCGTCGCGGCGCGGTTCCAGGCCCAGATGGCGCCAGGCCTTGACCGTCGCCATGCGCCCGCGCGCGGTGCGCACGAGGTAGCCCTGCTGGATCAGATAGGGCTCGATGACGTCCTCGAGCGTGCCGCGCTCCTCGCTGAGCGCGGCCGCCATCGACTCGACGCCGACCGGGCCGCCGTCGAAGTTCTCGATGATCAGATGCAACAGCCGGCGATCGAGCTCGTCGAAGCCCTCGGGATCGACCTTGAGCATCTGCATCGCGGCATTGGCCACGTCGCGATCGATGCGGCCCCCGGCGCGCACCTGCGCGTAGTCGCGCACGCGGCGCAGCAGACGGTTGGCGATACGCGGCGTGCCGCGTGCGCGCTTCGCGATTTCGGCGGCGCCATCGGGTTCGCAGGACAGACCGAGGATCTGCGCCGAGCGGCGCACGATCCGGGTCAGCTCTTCGGTGCTGTAGAACTCCAGGCGCTGCACGATGCCGAACCGGTCGCGCAGCGGCGCGGTCAGCAGACCCGCGCGCGTGGTCGCACCGATCAGGGTGAAGGGCGGCAGGTCGATCTTGATCGAACGCGCCGCGGGGCCTTCGCCGATCATGATGTCGAGCTGGAAATCCTCCATCGCCGGATACAGCACTTCCTCCACGACCGGCGACAGGCGGTGAATCTCGTCGATGAAGAGCACATCGTGCGGCTGCAGATTGGTCAGCAACGCGGCGAGATCGCCGGCCTTCTCGATCACCGGCCCCGACGTCACGCGCAGCGCGACGCCGAGTTCATTGGCGATCACGTGGCTCAACGTGGTCTTGCCCAGGCCCGGCGGCCCGAAGATCAGCACATGGTCGAGCGCCTCGCGCCGCTGCCTGGCGGCTTCGATGAAGATCGACATCTGCTCGCGGACCGGCACCTGGCCGAGGTAATCGTCCAGCCGCTGCGGCCGGATGCTCGCCTCGATGGCGTCGTCCTCGCGGGTGGCGTCGGCGGCGATGATGCGGTCTGCGGTCATTCGCGCATGATCGCACGCCGCGGGCATGGCATCGCCTGTGGGGGCGTCCCTGGGCGTGATCCTGCACTGCGATCTCCATCGCGCCCAAGGGCGCTCCCACAGGGCCCGATCAGACGCGCATCGCCTCCGCGGCGAGCGCGAAGCTGTGCTTGCGCGCGCCGTGGTCGAAGATGTTGGCGGTCAGCATCAGCTCGTCCGGACGATGGCGCGCGACGAATTCGGCGATGCCTTCGCGCACGTCGGCCGGATCGCCGATCACCGAACACGCCAGCGACTGCGCGACCATCGCCTTCTCGGCCGGCGTCCAGAACGCCTCGATGTCGTCGATCGGCGGCGGAATCAGCCCCGGCGCGCCGCGGCGCAGGCGCACGAAACTCTGCTGCTGCGTGGTGAACAAGCGCTGCGCCTCGGCGCGCGTATCGGCCGCGACCACGTTGAGCGCGAGCATCGCGTGCGGCTGGCGCAGGTGCTTCGAGGGGCGGAAATCGCGGTGATACAGCGCCAGCGCTTCCGACATCGCCGCCGGCGCGAAATGCGAGGCGAACGCATACGGCAGGCCGAGCGTGGCCGCGAGTCCTGCGCCGAACAGGCTGGACCCCAAGATCCACACCGGCACGTCGAGCCCCGCGCCGGGCACGGCCTGCACCGGCTGGCCCGGCTGCGCGGGCTCGAAGTAGCGCAGCAGTTCCATGACATCGGACGGAAACGCATCCGCGCCGGCGTAATAGCGGCGCAGCGCCTTCGTCGTCGGCTGATCGGTGCCCGGCGCCCGACCCAACCCGAGATCGATCCGCCCCGGATACAGCGACGCCAGCGTGCCGAACTGCTCGGCCACCTGCAGCGGTGCGTGGTTGGGCAGCATCACGCCGCCCGAGCCGACCCGGATCGTCGACGTGCCGCCGGCGATGTGCCCGATCAGCACGGCCGTCGCCGCACTGGCGATACCGGGCATGTTGTGGTGTTCGGCGAGCCAGTAGCGCGCGTAGCCGAGCGCCTCACCGTGCCGGGCGAGATCGAGCGACCGGGCAAAGGATTCGGCCGGCGTGCTGCCCTCGGTGACCGGGGCGAGATCGAGAATCGAGAAGGGAATCATGGCAGGACATCCTGGGGGATGCCCTCAACCTTGGGGCGGCCGGACGGGAACACCAGCGTGGGAGGTGGGGTGCTCTGTTCCAGATCAGCTCGGCGGGTGCCGTGCGCCGCAGTGCGTCTACATTGCCGCGCTCTTGCTTCCTTCAACGCGGATCGCAGCGTACGGGGCCACCCATGGCGAGCACCTCGTCAAAGAGGCAATGGGCCGTATCTGCTTCTGCTCTGGCTTTTGCTCTGGATTTTTCGCGGCGCTGACGAGCCGGCAAAGCACGTAGACCCGCAGGGCGCCGCACATGGATGTGCGGCGTTTTTCGACCGAGCCAGGATGGCGAGTCGGAAAATCCCGGAACGAATGAAATGCCGGGTTCGCTCCGTCGGGGCTGGCCCTTTTCTTTGGTTCCGTTTCTTTTGGGCCAGCAAAAGAAATGAACCCGCTCGCCGCAAGGCGAGTGGAAGCGTTTGACTTTGCCTGTTCGCTCTAGGCAAAGATCAGAACAGCAACGTTAATTGCTTTCGTCCGCTGACGCGGCCGAGTTCATTTCTTTTGGTAGACGCCAAAAGAAACGGAACCAAAGAAAAACGTCTCCCCGACACGTCCGAAGCCCGCGACTCGTAGTCCGCAGGGATTTTCCGACTCGGCATCCTGCCTCGGTCGGAAAACGCCGCCCATCCATGGGCGGCGCCCTATGGGTCGGCCGCTGCAGCACGGCGTTACGCCTCATGAAGGCCAATCAAAGGCAGCGAAGCGCCAGTCGCACGCATCGTGGCGCTGATGCGAAAAACAAAGCCAGATCAGATCTGCACCTGCGACCCCAACTCCACCAGCCGATTCCCCGGAATCCGGAAGAACACCGTCGCCGGCGCCGCGTTGCGGTGCATGAAGGCGAACAGCTTGTCACGCCACACTGGCATGCCGCGCCGCGGACTCGCCACAACCGTCTCGCGACTGGTGAAGTAGGTCGTGTCCATCGGATCGATGACGATGCCGCTTTCGACATCGCCGCAGCGCATCAGTGCCATCGGCACATCGGGCGTTTCCATGAAGCCGAAACGGATCGTGACGCGGTGGAAGTCGTCGCCGATCGACTCCATCTTCAGGCGCCGGTCCGGCGCCGCATAGGGCAGCGTCAGCGTTTCGACGGTCAGGAACACGTTGCGTTCGTGCAACACCTTGTTGTGCTTAAGGTTGTGCATCAACGCATGCGGCACGATGCCGCGGTCGCTGGTCAGGAACACCGCGGTACCGGGCACGCGCACCGGCGGGGCGAGCATCAGGCCCGGCAGGAAGGTGTCGAGGCGGATGCCGTCCTTCTGGATTTCGGCGTGCAGCAGCTGACGGCCCCGGCGCCACGTGCGCAGCAGGGTGAACAGCGTGATGCCGAGCACCAGCGGGAACCACGCGCCCTGCAGCACCTTGGCGCCGTTGGCGACGACGAACGCCACGTCGATCAGGATGAAGCCCGCGCAGCACGGCAGCACCCAGCGCCGCCAGCGGGGCCACAACGCGCGGGCGACGACGATCAGCAGCAGAGTGTCGATCAGCATCGTCAGCGACACCGAGATGCCGTAGGCCGCCGCCAGCGCCGAGGACGTCTGGAACGTCAGCACCAGCGCGATCACGACGATCGCCATCGCCCAGTTGATGCCGGGGATATAGATCTGGCCGATGGTGTCGCTGGACGTGTGGCGCACGTGCATGCGCGGGATGTAACCCAGCTGCATCGCCTGGCGGGCGACCGAGAAGCCGCCGGTGATCACTGCCTGCGAAGCGATGACGGTCGCGCAGGTCGCCAGCACGATCATCGGCCAGCGCGCCCACTGCGGCACGCCGATGTAGAACGGGTTCTGGATCGCGGCCGGGTCTTCGAGCACCAGCGCGCCCTGCCCCAGATAGTTGAGCATCAGCGACGGCAGGACGAAGAAGTACCAGGCGTAGCGGATCGGCTTGGCGCCGAAGTGACCCATGTCGGTGTAGATCGCCTCACCGCCGGTTACCGCGAGCACCACCGCGCCGAGGATGAAGACACCGCCCCAGCTGTGTTCCCAGAAGAAGCGTGCCGCCCACAGCGGATTGATCGCGTTGAGCACTTCCGGCTCGTGCAGGATGTTGAGCACGCCGAGCGCGGCGAGCGACAGGAACCACAGCATCGTGATCGGACCGAACACGCGACCGACCTTGGCGGTGCCGTAACGCTGGGTGGCGAACAGCGCCGTCAGCACGACGACGGTGATCGGAATGATCCAGGCGTGCAGTCCGGGCGCGACGACCTCCAGACCCTCGACCGCGGAGAGCACCGAGATCGCCGGCGTGATCACGCCGTCGCTGAAGAACAGCGACGCACCGAACACGCCGAGGATGCCGACCAGATACGCGGACTTGCCGCCCTTGGCGAGACAGCGCTGGGCCAGTGCCATCAGCGCCATGATGCCGCCCTCGCCGTCGTTGTCGGCGCGCAGGATGATCGTGACGTACTTGAGCGTCACCACGATCATCAGCGACCAGAAGATCATCGACAGCACACCGAGCACGGTGTCGTGGTTGGCCACCAGCCCGTAGTGCGGCGAGAACGCCTCGCGTAGCGTGTACAGCGGGCTGGTGCCGATGTCGCCGAAGACGACACCGATCGCACCGGCGATCAGCCCGGCGAGACCCACCTTGCCATGTCCCGAACCGTGGGTACGCGGGCCCGTGCCGGGCTGGCTGCTGGCGTGTGACATGTAGTGTCGACCTTGCCGACGGATGTGGGAGTGGGGGTCAGCGAAGCGCGGACTGTAGCGCTTTCCGGATGATGATTTCCGGCGGGTCGCCTTCATTCGCCGCGGCCTTCGCCATCCGCACCGCATCGGCGGGTTTGTAGCCCAGCTGCTGCAGCGCCACGACCGCTTCGGACATCGGATCGGCCGGCACCTGCACGCCACCGATCGCCCCGCCCGCGCCCGCCAGATCGGCCGCGCGATCGCGCAGTTCGACCACCATGCGCTCGGCGGTCTTCTTGCCAATGCCGGGAATCTTGGTCAGCGCCGCGACGTCGCCGGTCTGCACCAGCCGCGCGAACGCATCGACGCTGACGCCCGACAGCACCGCCAGCGCGATCTTCGCGCCGATGCCGGTGACCTTCTGCACGTCGCGGAACAGCCGCCGCTCCGACTCGTGCAGAAAGCCGTACAGCGACACGCTGTCCTCTTTCTGCGCGTAGTGCGTGAACAGCGCGACCTCGCGACCGACCTCGGGCAGGTCGTAGAACGTGCTCATCGGCGCTTCGAGTTCGTAGCCGACGCCATTGACGTCGATCACCAGCCAGGGCGGTGCCTTGTGGGCCAATTTGCCGCGCAGTCGTCCGATCATCGGCGGTGCCTCTCGGGGCGAATGGAACAGGGGGATTGGAGTACGACAGGCACGCAAGCAACGGGCCAGCACGCGATGGATTCAGCGCGATGCGCGTGTCCGATGGCGCCGGCGTTCATCCTTTGCGCCCCCAGGCCTGCTTCACGCCGACGCCGAGCCGCTTCGCGGTGGC
This sequence comes from Luteimonas sp. Soil_C_16, assembly GCF_057657295.1. Lineage (NCBI taxonomy): Bacteria > Pseudomonadati > Pseudomonadota > Gammaproteobacteria > Lysobacterales > Lysobacteraceae > Luteimonas > Luteimonas sp. Soil_C_16. The sequence goes on from NZ_JBDGIS010000005.1 coordinate 317,284, forward strand.
GCTGACGTGCGCATGGGTGATCGCGACCGCCAGGGCGTCGGCGGCGTCGGCCTGCAACTTGCCGCTCAAGCCGAGCATCAGCCCGACCATGTGCTGAATCTGCGCCTTCTCGGCGCTGCCCCGCCCGACCACCGCCAGCTTGACCTCGGTGGCGGCGTATTCGCTGACGGGCAGATCGCGCAACACGACTGCACCGATCGCGGCGCCGCGCGCCTGGCCGAGCTTGAGCGCAGAGTCCGGATTGCGCGCCATGAACACTTTCTCGATCGCGACCTCGTCGGGCCGGTGCTCGACGATCAGCGCGGTCAGCCCGTCGAGCAGGCGTCGCAGGCGCGCAGGAAACTCACCCGCGGTCACCAGCACCAGCGGCGCATGGAACACGTGCGTGACCTTGCCGGCCGCATCCACGTCGATGATGCCGACCCCGGTGCGCTGCGAACCGGGATCGATGCCCAGGATGCGGGTCACGGGGGTCTTCAGCCCTCGAACTGCGCGTTCGAATAGACGGCCTGTACGTCGTCGAGATCCTCGAGCAGGTCGAGCATCTTGCGCACCTGCTCCGCCGTCTCGCCGTCGACGGCGATGTCGTTGTCGGCGCGGAACGTCACCTCCGCGTGGCCCGCGACGATGCCCGCGGCCGCCATCGCATCGCGCACGGATTCGAACGCGTCCGCGCTGGTGACCACGTCGATCGCGCCGTCCTCGGGATACACCACGACGTCGTCGGCGCCGGCCTCGATCGCGGCCTCGGTCACCGCGTCTTCGTCCATGCCCTCGAAGCTCAGCACGCCCAGGCGCTTGAACATGAAGGCGACCGAGCCTTCGGTGCCCATGTTGCCGCCGCACTTGCCGAACGCGTGGCGGACTTCGGCCACGGTACGCACGCGGTTGTCGGTCAGCGTGTCGACGATCACCGCGACGCCGCCGGGCGCGTAGCCCTCGTAGCGGATTTCCTCGTACTCGACGCCTTCGAGCTCGCCGGTCGCCTTCTTGATCGCGCGCTCGACCACATCCTTGGTCATGTTCTGCGCCATGCCCTTGTCGATCGCCGTGCGCAGGCGCGGGTTGTTCGACGGATCACCGCCGCCGGCACGCGCGGCCACACCGATTTCGCGGATGATCTTGGTGAAGATCTTGCCGCGCTTGGCGTCGGTCGCGTTCTTGCGGGCCTCGATCGAAGGTCCTCGTCCCATGGGTCGTCAGGTCTGTTGGCGTTGGAAGCCGGCGATTTTACTCCGCATGCCCGGGTCGCGCGTGCTCGAAGCGGCCGTGGCGCAGGAATCCGACGGTCTGCCGCACCGCGTCGGCCGACAGCAGCAGGCCGCTGTGGCTGGCCTGCACCACGATGTGGTCGGCCAGCGCGGGCGCCCGGGTTTCCTCGACCGACACCGTGCCATCGTGCGGCCCGTCGAACCGCGCCAGCAGCGCGCCCAGTCCGCGTGGCACGCAGCCGGCGACCATGCCTACCTCGAGGCCGGCCGGCCATTCGACGCAGCCGGCATGCAGCAGGTCGGCGCTGCGGCCGAAATACAGATGCGACATCGGCACCCGCGACAGCGCATGCGCCGCGCCGCTGCCGCACACCGGCGAGCCCAGGCACACGATACGGCCCACCGGCAGATCCAGCGCCGCGCCCGCCGCCCGCAGCGCCGACAGGCCGCCGAGACTGTGGCCGACGACGTGCGCCGGGCCTTGCGCGAAGGCATCGGCGAGGCGTTCGGCCGCCGCATCCGGGCCACCCGCGATGCTGGGGTAACCGATGATCTCAGGTTCGAAGCCGGCCTCGGCCAGGCCACGCGCGAATCGGCGCATCGTCAGGCCGACCATCCAGATGCCGTGCAGCAGCAGCACGCGCGTCGGCGCAGCGCTCACGCGACGGCCTCGCTTGCCACCCGCGCCTGTCGCCAGGCCCGCGGCGATACGCCGCTGTGCGCCTTGAACGCGCGCGACAGCGCCGCCTCGCTGCCGTAACCCACCTCGTCGGCGATCAGTTTCAGCGGCCGCCCGCGGCGCAGCGCGCGTTGCGCGAGGCCGATGCGCCAGGCCTGCAGATACTGGCCCGGCGTCTGCCCGATCGCCTCGCGGAACGCATCGGCGAAGGCGCTGCGCGACATGCCGGCCGCGTCCGCGAGTGTTTCCAGCGACCACGGCTGCGCCGGCGCCTCGTGCATCGCCACCAGCGCGCGCCGCAACCGCGGATGCGCCATGCCGGCCAGCAATCCGCCCTGCAACGCGCCCGCCTCCATCTGCTGGCGCAGCACCTGCACCAGCAACGCTTCGACCAGCCGCTCGATCAGCGCGGTGCGCCCGCAGCGCCCGTCGAAGGCCTCCTCGAACAGCAATGCCAGCAGGCCCTGCGAACCCGGCAACGCATCCGGCGAGACCCACAGCGCGCCCGGCAATGCCGTGGCCAGCGGGCTGTCGGCGCCGCCTTCGAACAACAGCCGCACGCGCATCCAGGCCGCGCCGGCTTCGGGGCTGACCGCGTCGCGGGCCTCGATGCGCGGCTGCAACAGCAGCCCGGGGCCCGTCCACGCGCCGGTACCCGGCAGCGCGATGGCGCCGTCGCGGAGCAACCACAGCGCGGCGCCCGGCGCGCCGTCGCCGAGCGGATCGACACGCGCCGTGATCGGAAAGCGGTCGAGCAATGCCGCGAGACGATCAACCATGACAGGACTCCGGGACAAGTTTGATGGACTTTGTATCACCAATCGTCGTCCGCGACCGTGCACGATGGCCACCTCGCCGGCGCATCCCGTGACCGGTCCGACAGGAGATTTTCCGATGTCCATCGACACCGTGCTTTACACCGCCACCGCCAGCGCCACCGGCGGCCGCGAAGGCCGCGCCACCTCGTCCGACAACGTCCTCGACGTCACCCTGTCGACCCCGCGCGAACTCGGCGGCGCCGGCGGCCCGGGCACGAATCCCGAGCAGCTGTTCGCGGCCGGCTACTCGGCCTGCTTCCTCGGCGCGCTGAAGTTCGTCGCAGGCCAGCACAAGGTCACGCTGCCGGCCGAGACCACCGTGACCGGCAAGGTCGGCATCGGCAAGATTCCGACCGGCTTCGGCATCCAGGCCGATCTCACCATCTCGGCGCCCGGCGTGGATCGCGAGCAGCTGCAGACCCTGGTCGACGCCGCGCACATCGTGTGCCCGTACTCGAATGCGACCCGCGGCAACATCGACGTGACGTTGTCGATCGCCGAGTAAGTCGCAGGTGGGTGGGACGCGCCTGGCGCGTCCCGCTCAGCCCTGCGCCGGACGGCGCAGGATGAATTCCAGATCGTTGATCGCGCCGACCGGGAAGAAGTAGTCACCGACCTGCTCGAAGCCGTGGCGCGCGTAGAAGCGCTGCGCGCCGAGGTTCTCCGACCACACGCCGACCCACAGCGTGCGCGGACCGTCTCGCAGCAGCCAATCCATCGCGGCGTCCATCATCCGCGTGCCGTTGCCGCCGCCCTGGTGGCCCTGCACCAGATACAGGCGTTTGAGCTCACCGTCGCCGGGCGCAACGTCAGCGTGCGGCAGTCCGCATGGGCCGGCCGCCGCGTGGCCGATCGCCTCGCCCTCGTGTTCCAGCAGCCAGACCGCGTAGTCGGGATGCGCGAGGATCGTGCACTGCTTCTCCACCGCGTACGCATCGGCGAGAAACGCCGCGAGATCCGCCGGCGGATACAGATGGCCGAAGGTTTCGGTGAACGTACGCGCGGCCAGCGTGGACAGCGTCTGCGCATCGTCGACGGTGGCGCGGCGGAGCGTCGTCATCGCGCGATCAGGCCGCCGGCTTCGGTGCGACCGGCCGGACCTGGATGTGCACTTCGGCCAGCTGCGCATCCGCGATCGGCGACGGCGCATCGGTCATCAGGCACTGCGCGCCGGTGGTCTTCGGGAATGCGATGACGTCGCGGATCGATTCGGTACCGGCCATCAGCGCGGCGATGCGGTCGATGCCGAACGCGATGCCGCCATGCGGCGGCGCGCCGTACTTCAGCGCGTCGAGCAGGAAGCCGAACTTCGCCTGCGCTTCCTCGGCGCCGATGCCGAGCAGCTCGAACACCGCCGACTGCATCGAGGAGCGGTGGATACGGATCGAACCGCCGCCGATCTCGTTGCCGTTGAGCACCATGTCGTAACCGCGCGACACGGCCGTCGCGGCGTTCGCGCGCAGGTCGGCCTCGTCGTCGACCGACGGCGCGGTGAAGGGGTGATGCAGGGCGACGTAACGCTGCGCCTCGTCGTCCCATTCGAACATCGGGAAGTCGGTGACCCACAGCGGCGCCCAACCGTCGGCGACCAGGTTGAAATCCTTGCCGGCCTTCAGTCGCACCGCGCCCATGAAGTCGCTGACGGTCGAATACTTGCCGGCGCCGAAGAACACGAGGTCGCCATTGCCGGCGCCGACGTGCGACACCAGCGCGGCGAACGCGACCTCGTCGAAGAACTTCTGGATCGGCGAGCTGACCTCGCCCGCCTCCGAAATCTTGATGTAGGCCAGGCCCTTCGCGCCGTACTTCGCGGCGTGCGCGGCGTACTCGTCGATCTGCTTGCGGCTCAGACTCGCGCCGCCCGGAATGCGCAGCGCGCACACGCGGCCGCCGGCATCAGCAGCCGGACCGGTGAACACCGCGAACTGGCTGTCCTTGACCAGATCGGCGACGTCGACCAGCTCCAGTGCGATGCGCAGGTCCGGCTTGTCGGACCCGTAGCGGCGCATGGCTTCCGCGTAGGTCATGCGCGGGAATTCGGCGGCGAGCTCGACGCCGGCGACATCGCGGAACACGTCGCGGATCATCGCCTCGACGAGATCCTGCACGTCGCGCTCCGACACCCACGCGAACTCCATGTCGAGCTGGGTGAATTCCAGCTGGCGGTCGGCGCGCAGCGCCTCGTCGCGGAAGCAGCGCGCGATCTGGTAGTAGCGGTCGAAGCCCGCCATCATCAGGATCTGCTTGAACAGCTGCGGCGACTGCGGCAATGCGTAGAACTCGCCCGGATGCATGCGCGCTGGCACCAGGAAGTCGCGCGCGCCTTCCGGCGTCGCCTTCGTCAGGATCGGCGTTTCGATGTCCTGGAAACCCTTGTCGTCGAGCCAGTGGCGCAGCGCGCTGACCAGCTTCGTGCGCGTGCGCATCCGGCGCTGCATCTCCGGATGGCGCAGGTCGAGATAGCGGTACTTCAGGCGCGTTTCCTCGCCCGGGTTCTCGTGATGGTGGAACGGCAGCGGCTCGGCCTTGTTCAACACCTCGATCTGCGTGGCGACGATCTCGACCTGGCCGGTGCGGATCTTCGCGTTGACCGAATGCCGCGCGCGCACCGTACCGGTGATGCGCAGGCAATCCTCGTAGCCCACCTGCTCCGCGGTCGCGACGACGGCGGCGTTGCCGTCCGCATCCGACGATTCCGCGACCACCTGCACGATGCCCTCGTGGTCGCGCAGGTCGATGAAGCAGACGCCGCCGAGGTCGCGGGCGACGTCGGCCCAGCCGCACAGGGTGACGGTCTGGCCGATCAGCGATTCGTCGATCAGGCCGCAGAAATGGGTACGCATGGGAACTCCGGACACGAAAGCGCGGGCGCACGGGCCGCCGTGGCGACGGTCGTGCTGGATGGAAGCCCGCTAGTTTAAGGCGTCGCCGCGGCACGCGCGGCTGACGGGGCGTCAGTCCGCCGAAGCGGGCTTCGCGGCAGGCTTGGCCGCCGGCTTGGATTCGCTGGCCGCGGGCTTGGACTCGGTCTTGGCCGCAGGTGCATCGGCCGCCGGCTTGTCACCGCCGGACGTGGTGCCGCTGCTCTCGACCAGATTGCGCTTCTTGTCGCCGTCCTTCTTGAAGTCGGTCTCGTACCAGCCGCTGCCCGCGAGGCGGAACGACGGCGCGGTGAGCTGCCGCTTGACCGCGGACGCGCCGCATTCCGGGCAGGTGTCGGGATCGGGATCGGACATCTTCTGCAGACGGTCGAAACTGTGGCCGCATTCGGCGCACTGGAAGGCATAGATCGGCATGGCGGGACGCTGCGAGGAATTCAGGGAGACGGACATGAGGACGCCCCGGGCCGGTTCAAGCCGGCCGGGGGCGCGATTGTGCGGGATCGGAGCGGGCGCCGCATCGAGGGCGCCCGTGCCGGATCAGTAGCCCCAGGGTGTCGGCGGGGCGGCGACGGTCTTGGTCAGGTCGAACTCGACCTGGAACTTGCGGCCGCCCGGACGGGCCAGCTCGTAGACGAAGCGCTTGCCGGGCTCGATTTCCATCGCCCAGGTATTGGTGACCGAAGCGTCGAGGCCTTCCTTCTCGAACAGCGCGATCGATTCGGCATCGACCGGGAATTCCTGGCGCTGCGCGGTGCCGGCGTTCTGCGATTCGCCGCCGTACATGGTCACCGGATCGTCGCTGCCATCGGGCATGCGGTGGTCGTGCTTCAGACGCAGGCCGTGTTCGGTGCGGGTCAGGATCCAGGTGCGCGAGTGGTCGTCGCCGACATGGAACGGGATGCGCAGCTCTTCCTTGCGGTTGCTGCAGTCGCGCACGTGCATCACCAGTTCCTTGCCTTCGAACGGATCAGGCTCGGCGCCCGGCGCAGGCGCCGGCTCGTTGGTGATGATGCGGCCGGCGAAGGCTTCGCCGCAGTGGCGCGCGATCGCGGCGAGGAATTCGTCGGCGGGCACGCGCTGGGTGGCGGCATCGACCGCCGCGGCAGCGGCGGCGGCATCGGCGGTGGGATTGGCCGCGGCGGGCGGCGCGGGTTCGGCGGATTCCTTCCCACCACAGGCGGCGAGCGAAATCACGGTGGCGAGCAGGGCGAGTCGGAGCGGATTCGGGTTCATCGCATCACCCTAACCGGCACCCGCAGGAGCGGCAACCCGGGCGAACCCGGGGATCGTGATCACGCGGCCTCGTACAGCGCCAGCAGATCGCCCTCGGCCTGTTCGAGTTCGGCGCGCAGCGCGGCCTGGCGCTGGCCGAGCGACGTGGCCTTGTCGGGATCGGCGTAGGTCGCCGGATCGGCGAGTGCGCCGTCGATCTCCGACAGCGCCTGCTCGAGTTCGGCCACGCGCCCTTCGGCCTTCTGCAGCTTGTGCGGATTGGCCTTCGGACGCGCCGCGGCCGGTGCGGCGGCAGGTACAGGCGCGGCGGCTTTGGTCGGCGGCGGCGTGCGCAGTTCGCCGGCATTGCCGCGCGCGCGCAGCCACGCGGCGTATTCGTCGAGGTCGCCGTCGAACGGAATCACCACGCCGTCGGACACACGCCAGAAGGTGTCGCTGACCAGGCCGATGAGGTGACGGTCATGCGAGACCAGCACGATCGCGCCGGCGAAGTCGCTGAGCGCTTCGGCCAAGGCCTCGCGCATTTCCAGATCGAGATGGTTGGTCGGTTCGTCGAGCAGGAGCACGTTCGGCTGCAGCCACGCGATCAGCGCCAGCGCCAGACGCGCGCGTTCGCCGCCGGAGAAGCCGTCGATGCTTTCGAATGCGCGATCGCCGGGGAAGCTCCACTTGCCGAGGAAATCGCGGAACGACTGGATCGACGCGGTCGGCGAGATCTCGCGCAGGTGGTCGATCGGCGACGTGCCGGCGACCAGCGATTCCACCGTGTGCTGGGCGAAGTAACCGATGCGCAGGTCCGGGTGCGCATAGCGCTCGCCGGCCAGCAGCCGCAGTTCGCCGACCAGCGTCTTGACCAGCGTCGACTTGCCCGCGCCGTTCGGGCCGAGCAGACCGATGCGGTCGCCGGCTTCGAGACCGAAGCCGACGTTGTCGAGAATGACGACCTGCCCGTCCGCGGCCGGATAGCCGCAGGTGCCGTGATTGATGCGCAGCAGCGCATGCGGCAGCTTCACCGGCGCGGGGAAATCGATCTGCACCTCGCGCTCGGCGCGCACCGCTTCGGTGTCGGCCATCTTGGCCAGGCGCTTGACCCGCGACTGCGCCTGCTTGGCCTTGGCCGCGCTGGCCTTGAAGCGGTCGATGAACTTCTGCAGATGCGCCTTTTCGGCCTGCGACTTCTCGTGGGTGATCTGCTGCAGGCGCAACTGCTCGGAGCGCTGGCGCTCGAACGAGGTGTAGTCGCCGGAATAGAGCTTGGCCTTGCCGCCATGCAGATGCAGCGTGTGGGTGCAGACGTTGTCGAGGAACTCGCGGTCGTGCGAGATCAGCAGCAGCGTGCCCGGGTACTTCAGCAGCCACTGCTCCAGCCACAGCACCGCGTCGAGATCGAGATGGTTGGTCGGCTCGTCGAGTAGCAGCATGTCGCTGGGCGTCATCAGCGCGCGGGCGAGATTCAGGCGCACGCGCCAGCCGCCGGAGAACGTCGCGACGGCGCGCTGGTGGGTCTCCGCAGGAAACCCCAGACCGTGCAGCAGCTTGCCGGCGCGCGCGCCGGCATCGTAGGCGCCGACTTCGGCCATGCGCAGGTGCACGTCGGCGACGGCTTCCCAGTCTTCCGCGGCCAGCGCATCGGCCTCGGCCTTGAGCACGGCGGCCACGGCGGCGTCGCCGCCGAGCACGAAGTCGATGGCCGGGTCCGGCAGCGACGGCATTTCCTGGGCGATGCTCGCCAGGCGCAGGCGGTTGGGCAGGTCGAGATCGCCCTTGTCGGCCTCGACCTCGCCGCGCACGGCCGCGAACAGGGAGGACTTGCCGGTGCCGTTGCGGCCGACGACGCCCACGCGCCAGCCGGCATGCATGGTCAGGTCCATTTCGGACAGCAGCAGCCGTTCGCCGCGCCGCAGGGCGAAATTCTTGAAAGAGATCATGGCGCTGATTCTACCGGACGCCGCCTGTCGGGCGGCTTTCCGGCACGTGCCGGCGGCGGATTCCGTGCGTGGATCGCTTGAACGCGGAACCGGGGCAGAAGCGGCCATCGATACCGATGAAACCTTTGACCGGTTTGTTACGTGCGTGTTAAAGCCGAAGGGCAGTCGTTTCGCACGCATCGCTCTCCTACCCCCACGAGGACCGCCGCATGACCCGACACCCGCTGCATCTGGCCCTGCTCGCATCGCTCGCCGCAGGCCCCGTCCTCGCCCAGGACACACCCGCCGGGCAAGGCCCGCGCACGCTCGACACCCTGATCGTCACCGGCACACGCGTGTCCGATCGCACGGTGGCCGAATCGCAATCGCCGATCGACATCCTCACGCCGGAGACGCTCACCGCCACCGGCACGCCGGAACTGGCGACCGCGCTGTCGCGCGCGTTGCCGTCGCTGAACTTCCCGCGCCCGGCAATCAATGACGGCACCGACGCGGTGCGCCCCGCGCAGATCCGCGGCCTGTCGCCGGACCACGTGCTGGTGCTGGTCAACGGCAAGCGCTACCACTCCGGCGCGCTGGTCAACGTCAACGGCTCGCAGGGCCGCAGTTCGTCGCCGGTCGACCTCAACACCATTCCGATCTCGGCGATCGAACGCGTCGAAGTGCTGCGCGATGGTGCGTCGGCGCAGTACGGCTCGGACGCGATCGCCGGCGTGATCAACATCGTGCTCAAGGGACGCGCCGGCAGCGGTGGCGTGTCCGCGCGCTACGGCCAGTACAGCGCCGGTGACGGCGCGCAGTACCAGGTGCTGGCGGATGCCGGCTTCGGCATCGGCGACGACGGCTTCGTGCACCTGTCCGCGCAGGGCGCGCACCAGGACCAGACCAACCGCGCGCGGCCCTTCATCGGCACGCCCGGCCCGACCACCGCGCCGCTCGGTCGCGTCGTGCAGCGCCAGGGCGATCCCGAAGTCGACCACGGCTCGGTGACGTTCAACGCCGAACTGCCGGTGACCGAATACCTGCAGTTCTACGGCACCGGCATCTATACCAAGCGCGATTCGCTCTCGAACGGCTTCTTCCGCCCGGCCGGCGACCCGCGCAACATCCCGTCGATCTATCCCGACGGCTTCCTGCCGCAGATCAACAACGTCACCACCGACCACCACTTCACCGCCGGCTTCAAGGCCGAGACCGCGGGCGGCACCGCGATCGACTTCAGCTACACCTACGGCGACAGCGAGATGACGTTCGACATCCTCAACACGCTCAACCGGAGCCTGGGGCCGACGTCGCCGACCGAGTTCTACGCCGGCGCACTGGAAGTCCGCCAGCACGTGCTGAATCTCGATCTGAGCAAGCAGCTCGAATGGGGCCTCGATTATCCGGTGACCTGGTCCTACGGCGCCGAGTGGCGCGGCGACGGCTTCATCCAATCGCCGGGCGCACCGGCGTCGTATGCGAACGGCGGCGTCGTCGCGCCCGGCCAGACCACGCCGCTGCCGGGCGCGCAGGTGTTCGCGGGCTTCCGTCCCGGCGACGGCGGCGAGTTCGACCGCAACGCGCTGTCGTTCTACACGGGCCTGGAAGCCGACCTCACCGACAAGCTGTCGCTGGGCGTGGCCGGTCGCTTCGAGGACTTCAGCGATTTCGGCGACACCAGCAACTTCAAGATCTCCAGCCGCTACGAGTTCACCGATGCCATCGCCCTGCGCGCGACGGCCTCGACCGGCTTCCGCGCGCCGTCGCTGCAGCAGCAGTACTTCCAGTCGACCGCGACGAACTTCATCGCGACGCCGCAGGGCACGCTGCCGTTCGACATCGTGACCTTCCGCGTGACCAACCCGGCGGCGATCGCGCTGGGCGCCGAACCGCTGCGCGCCGAGGAGTCGACCAACTACAGCCTGGGTCTGGTGCTGCAACCGGTCGACAACCTCTACGTCACCGTCGACGCCTACCAGATCAAGGTCGAGGACCGCATCTCGCTGTCGGCCAATCTGACATCGACGCCGGTGCGCAACTACCTGCAGGCCAACGGCTTCGCGGGCGTCGGCGGCGGTCGCTACTTCACCAATGCCATCGACACCACGACCAAGGGCGTGGATCTGGTCGGCACCTACGGCTGGGCGCTGGCGAACAGCCAGCTCGATCTGACGCTGGGCTACAACTACAACAAGACCACGATCGACCGGGTGGCCGAGAACCCGGCCACGCTGACCGCGATCGATCCGACCGCGGTGCGCTTCGACCGGGTCGAACGCGGCCGCTTCGAGGTCGGCGCGCCGCGCGACAAGGTCCTGCTCGGCGGCACCTGGACGGCGGGTGGGTTCGAAGCGACGGCCAATGCCACGCGCTACGGCGAGTTCAGCGTGCTCGGCAGCACCGCCGCGCTCGACCAGACCTTCGACGCGGCTTGGACGCTGGATCTCGCGTTCTCCTACGCGCTCGACAAGTGGAAGTTCACCGTCGGCGGCGACAACGTGCTCAACGAGTATCCGGACGAAGTGCTGTTCGCGAACTCCACAGGCGGCCAGCTGCCGTGGAGCGGCAGCTCGCCGTTCGGCTTCAACGGCGCCTTCGTCTACGCGAACGCCGCCTACCGCTGGTAAACCCGCGCGTCATGCCGCGAATCCTCGACGCCCCGGCCTACCGGGGCGTCGTCGTGTGCGGCCGATACCTTCGTTCTACACAAGGAACGATTGGATCGCATTTTTATCATCATTGACGTTTTCAGGACGACGCGCTCCAATCGCCTTTACGAATTTCCAACAACAGGCCTCCCCCGATGCTTCGCCCCCACCGTTTGACCCTCGCCGTCGCCGCGGCACTGGTGTTCCCGACCGCCGCGTTCGCCCAGCAGTCGCCCGCCGACACGCAGGCACGCACCTCCACGCTCGACACGCTGATCGTCACCGGCACCCGCGTCAGCGACCGCACCGTCGCCGAGTCGCAATCGCCGATCGACATCATCACGTCCGAGACGCTGACCGCCTCCGGCACCACTGAACTTGCGACGGCGCTCGCCCGCGCCCTGCCCTCGCTGAACTTCCCGCGCCCCGCGCTGACCGACGGCACCTCGGCGATCCGCCCGGCGCAGCTGCGCGGCCTCGCGCCCGACCAGGTGCTGGTGCTGGTCAACGGCAAGCGCCGCCACACCTCGTCGCTGCTCAACCTCAACGGCACGATCGGCCGCGGCTCGTCGCCGGTCGATCTCAACACCATTCCGATCTCGGCGATCGACCGCGTCGAAGTGCTGCGCGATGGTGCCTCGGCGCAGTACGGTTCCGATGCGATCGCCGGCGTCGTCAACGTGGTGCTGAAGGGATCGTCCGAAGGCGGCAGCCTGTCGGTGAGCGCGGGCCAGTACTCGGCCGGCGACGGCAAGCAGACCCAGATCGCCGGCGACACCGGCCTGGCGCTCGGTGAGCGCGGCTTCCTGCATCTGTCGGCGCAGGTCGGCCAGCAGGAAGAAACCAACCGCGCGCGTCCGTTCGCGGGCACGCCCGGCGTCACCCAGCCCGCGCTCGGCCAGAAGGCCTTCGTGATCGGCGAGCCGGAAGTCGATTTCGGCGCGGTCGGTTTCAACACCGACATCGCCCTGACCGACAGCATCAGCGTCTACGGCTTCGGTACCGCGAGCAATCGCGACATCACCTCGTTCGCGTTCTTCCGCGCGCCCGGCAACACCGCGCAGAACATCCGCAGCATCTATCCCGACGGCTTCCTGCCGGAGATCAACAACATCTCCAAGGACCGGTCGCTGGTCGCGGGCGTCAAGGGCCACGCCGGCGAGTGGAACTGGGACCTGAGCTACAACTACGGCTACAACCATCTCGAGTTCTATACGCGTAACACGCTCAACGCGAGCCTGGGCGCGACCTCGCCGACGTCGTTCTACGACGGCGCGCTGGAGACCACGCAGAACATCGTCAACCTGGACATCAGCCGCCCGCTGGAACTCGGCCTGGCCTATCCGGCGACGCTGTCGTTCGGCGTGGAAGGTCGCAACGAGAAGTGGAACCAGTCGCCGGGCGAGTTCGGTTCGTACGCGAACGCCGGCCGCGGCGTGCCCGGTGCGGGCGCGGGTGCGCAGGGCTTCGGCGGCTTCGCGCCGGAAGTCGCCGGTGCGTTCGACCGTGACAGCCACGCGGTGTACGCGGGCCTGGAAGCGGATCTCACCGAACAGTTCTCGGCCGGCGCCGCAGCGCGTTACGAGGACTACGACGATTTCGGCAGCCAGGTCTCGGGCAAGCTCTCGGCGCGTTACGCGTTCAACGATGCGATCGCGCTGCGCGGCACGGTGTCGAGCGGCTTCCGCGCACCGTCGCTGGCGCAGCAGTATTTCCAGACCGTCAGCACGACCTTCATCGCCGGCATCACCACGCCGTTCGAGATCCGCACCTTCCCGGCCAGCAGCCCGGTCGCGCAGGCCTTCGGCGCCGAGGCGCTGAAGCCCGAGGAATCGCTGTCCTACAGCCTGGGCCTGGTGCTGCAGCCGGTCGACAATCTCTACGTCACCGTCGACGCCTACCAGATCGACGTCGACGACCGTATCGCGCTGTCGTCCAACCTCACCGGTGATGCGGTGCGTCGCCTGCTCGAATCGCAGGGCATCTTCGGCATCACCGGCGGCCGCTACTTCACCAATGCCATCGACACGCGCACGCGCGGCATCGACGTCGTCGGCAGCTACCGCTGGGATCTCGCCGCCAGCAGCCTCGATCTGACCGCCGGCTACAACCACACCAAGACCGAGATCACCCGCATCGCGGCGAATCCGGAGGAGCTGGCGCAGAACGGTCTGAACCTCGAGCGCATCGATCGCGTCGAGATCGGCCGCATCGAGGATGGCTTCCCGCGCAACAAGCTGCTGCTGTCGGGCACCTGGAACGTGGACGACTGGGCGCTCGCGGTGTCGACCACGCGCTACGGCAGCGTGCGCACGACGCCGAACAACGCGGCGCTCGACCAGAAGTACGGCGCCAAGTGGCTGCTCGACCTGTCGGCGACGTTCAAGCCGGGCGACAACTGGGCCCTGACACTGGGCGCGGACAACGTGCTCAACGAGTACCCGGACGAGAACATCTTCGGCAACTCGACCAACGGGCAGTTCCCCTACAGCAACCTCTCGCCGTTCGGATTCGGCGGCGCGTTCGCCTACGCGAAGGTCGCCTACAACTGGTAATCGGCTTCGTCGTTTGCGCTTCGATGCCCCGGCTTGCCGGGGCATCGTCGTTTCGGGGTTCCGGATTTTCTCCTGAGTGCTTCGTGAGCTCAGATCCAAAGACATCACTTCGGAAACGCAGCGGCAGGGCGGGCCCAGACCGCTCGTCCCTCGGTCAGGGCGTCGTGCCCTGACTCGGGCGCGCGCCCTCCATGGCGCGCTCGGCGCGGCCCGCGCCCGCCCAGCCGCTGTCGGGTCGTCAGGTTCACTGCTTCGGGTGCTTTGGTTTATCGATTGCCATCGGACCCCGAAGAGAGACTTGGCAGCAGCCGCGCATGCCCGAGGCCGAGCGCAGGCGCTCGCTGCAATATCGGTCCCGTCCGTTTGACCGGCACATTCCCGCCCGTTCCCGACCTTTCCCGCCGCCAACACCGAAATTCGACGAAGAACGCACACATTGCTGCTTGCCCCTGTCGCAATGCGTCGGCGACACTGCAAGACCAGTCCAGCGCGAAGCCTCGATGCCGCACAACACCGACCTGATCAACATCGTCGCCGTCGGCCTCGGCATGGCCTTCGTGTTCGGCGCGCTCGCCAACAAGTTGCGGCTCTCGCCGCTGGTGGGCTATCTGGTCGCGGGCATCATCGTCGGACCGTTCACCCCCGGCTTCGTCGCCGATCAGGACCTCGCCAACCAGCTCGCCGAAATCGGCGTGATGCTGCTGATGTTCGGCGTCGGCCTGCACTTCTCGCTCAAGGATCTGATGGACGTGAAGTCCATCGCGATTCCCGGCGCCATCGCGCAGATCACCGTCGCGACCGTGCTGGGCTGGGTGCTGGCGTGGCTGATGGGCTGGCCGATGGTCAGCGGCTTCGTGTTCGGCCTCGCGCTGTCGGTCGCCAGTACGGTGGTGCTGCTGCGCGCGATGGAAGAGCGGCGATTGCTGGATACCCGGCGCGGCAAGATCGCGGTCGGCTGGCTGATCGTCGAGGATCTGGTCATGGTGCTGGCGCTGGTGCTGCTGCCGGTGCTGGCCGACATCTACACCGATCGCGGTGGCGACACGCCGCCGGGCGCCGGCGCGATCACGCTGATGATCCTGTGGACGCTGGTCAAGGTCAGCGCCTTCGTCGCGGTGATGCTGCTGGTCGGCCGCCGGGTGATTCCGTGGGTGCTCGAGCGCATCGCCGGCACCGGCCAGCGCGAACTGTTCACCCTGTCGGTGCTGGCGATCGCGCTCGGCGTGGCCTTCGGTGCATCCGCGCTGTTCGGCGTGTCGTTCGCGCTGGGCGCGTTCTTCGCCGGCATGGTGCTCAACGAATCGGAGTTCAGCCACGAGGCCGCGAACGATTCGCTCCCTCTGCGCGACGCGTTCGCGGTGCTGTTCTTCGTCTCGGTGGGCATGCTGTTCAACCCGATGATCCTCGTCGAACACCCGTGGCAGGTGCTGGCGACCTTCCTGATCATCGTGGTCGGCAAGTCGATCGCCGCGTATTACATCGTGCGGCTGTTCAAGCATCCGCGTTCGACGGCGCTGACGATCTCGACCAGCCTCGCGCAGATCGGCGAGTTCTCCTTCATCCTCGTCGGCCTCGGCGTCGCGCTGAAGCTGCTGCCCGAAACCGGGCGCGATCTGGTGCTGGCCGGCGCGCTGCTGTCGATCGTGGTCAATCCGCTGCTGTTCGGCTGGCTCGACCGCTGGCAGGCGAAACAGGAGCTCGCCGCGCGTGCTGCGTCGGCCGCGCACGAAGCGCCGCTGCCGCCCGAACACGGCGTGCCGGACGATCTGCACGGCCACGCGATCCTCGTCGGCTACGGCCGCGTCGGCCGCCAGCTGGCCGATCTGCTCAAGCAGCGCGGCGTGCCGCTGGTCGTTGTCGAGGACGACAACGAACTGGTGCGCCGCGGTCGCGAACGTGGCTTCACCGTCGTGCGCGGCAACATCGCGTCGGAACCGGTGATGCTCGACGCGGCACCCGACCGCGCGGCGCTGGCGATCTTCGCGATTCCGCAGGCGCTGGAGGCCGGCGAGGCGATCGAGCGCATGAAGGCGGTCAATCCGGCGCTCACCGTGCTGGCCCGCGCGCACAGCGACGGCGAGGTCAAACATCTGCTGCAGCACGGCGCCGACGGCGCGGTGCTGGCCGAACGCGAGCTCGCGTATTCGCTGGCCGAGATGGTGATGTCGACGCCGCCGTTCCGTCCGGTGCGTCCGGGGTCGGTGCCGGTCGAGGCGCCGCAGCCGGGCTGACGATGCGCCTGGTCGTCCTCAGCGGTGCCGGCATCTCGGCCGAGAGCGGCATTCCGACATTCCGCGATGCGCTGACCGGCCTGTGGGCGCGCTTCGACGCCGAGCGCCTGGCCACCGAAGACGCATTCCGCGCCGATCCCGCGCTCGTCTGGGGCTGGTACCGCTGGCGCGCGGCAATGGTCGCCGCGGCCGCGCCGAATGCCGCCCACGTCGATGTCGCCGCGCTCGCCGATGACGGGCACGCGCTGACCGTGATCACCCAGAACGTCGACGATCTGCACGAACGCGGCGGTGCACGCGACGTGCTGCACCTGCATGGCCGGCTGCTGGCCTCGCGCTGCATCGGCTGCGGTGCACGCATCACGCCAGACCCGATTCTCGCGCCGCCTTCGCCACCGGAAGGCGGGTCGCGTGAAACCCCGCCGGCATGTGCGGCCTGCGGCGCAGCATTCCGGCCCGATGTCGTGTGGTTCGGAGAAGCATTGCCGGCCGAGGCCTGGGACGCGGCCGAAGCGGCGGTCGACGCCTGCGATCTGCTGGTCGTCGTCGGCACCGCGTCACTGGTGTGGCCGGCCGCCGGCCTGCCCGAACGCGCACTGCGCGCAGGCACGCCGGTGCTCGACATCAATCCGCGGGCGACGCCGCTGTCGTCACGTGCGACCGCGCACTGGTCATTGACCGCGACCGCCGGCATGGCGCGACTGCGGGCGCGTCTGCAGCAGACGCCGGACGATCCAATGCGCGTCCTTGCGGACTGAGCGCCGCGCCTCAGTCGACCAGCGGCAACAGGATGTCGGCGCGAAGATCGGCTTCGGCCACCTGCTCGGGATCGTCGAGGAAGTGGTAATGCAGCGGCGCATCGCGCAGGCGTTCGCCGCTTGCAGGCCACCACTGCGCCAGCAGACGATCGGTCATGTCTTCCAGCCCCGAGTACGCACCGACGTGGCGCACGCGGGCGTGGCGGCCACCGCCGATCGTCAGCCTGCGCAGCGGCCGCGGCACACGCGCCGGAATCGACAGCTGCAGCGCGGCATCGAACTGCAACGCGTGCGGTGGCAGGTCGCGGTGATCGCCCAAGGGCACGCCGATCAGCGCTTCGATCCCTTCCACCACGCCGGCCGTTTCGGCCCAGCCGAACAGACGGCCGAAGGCATCGTCGAGATCGTCGAACGCGCCACGCGCGCGCAGCGCCACGACCTCGAACGGCGCGATCTCAACCAGCTCGACGGTCACGGGTTCGAACGTCTGCGGCGAAGGCGGTTGCAGCCGATCCAGCAACGCAGTCGCCTGCGCTGTCCGGCCGCGCAACTGGGCAGGCGTGACGTCGAGCGTCTGCCGGAACGTGCGGGCCAGAGCCTGCGGACTGGCATAACCGACCGCGAGCGCAGCGTGCGTGACCGTCTCGCCCGCGGCCAGCAACTGCAGCGCGCGGGACAGGCGCAGTCGCGTCAGGGTGCGGCCCAACGTTTCGCCGGTCGCCGCGCGCCACACACGATGGAAATGGAACGGCGACAGGCTGGCCTGGCGCGCGAGCGTCTCCAGCGGCGGCAGCGCCGCGCCCTCGGCGACGATGTCGTGCAGGTGCCCGGCGACAGCGGCGATACGCGGTGCGAGACGGGTCCGGGTGTCGGCTTTCATGGCAGCGCTCGCGATGGGCTTGCCACGAGTATCCGGTTCCGGCGGACGGTACGCGTACCCGATCTTGCGCAGCGCGGCCTCGGCGTAACGTGGCTCAGCGCAGCACGGATTCCAGATACGGCTCCAGCGTCGGCCAGGCGAACGCGTGGCCACGCTGTTGCAGACGCGCGGGCAGCACGCACTGGCCGTCGACGAGCAGTGTCGCCATCTCGCCCAGACCGAGTTCGAGCGCCTTGGCCGGCACCGCCAACAGCGCCGGGCGCCGCAGGGCATCGGCCAGCGCGCGGGTGAACCGGGTATTGGCGACCGGCTCGGGCGCGGTGAGATTGAAGGCGCCGGTCGGCGCATCGGCTGCGCCCTCGAGATGCGCGCGCAGCAGCGACACCGCCGCATCGATCCAGTCCTCGCGCGCGATCCAGCTCAGCACCTGGCGACCATCGCCCAGACGCGCGCCGAGTCCGAACTGGAACGGCATCCGCAGACGCTGCAGCATGCCGCCGGCCGGATGCAGCACGACGCCGGTACGCAGCAGCACCACCGGCACGCGATCCTCGGCAACTCGCGCCGCGGCTTCCCAGTCGGCGCACAGCCGATGCTGGAATTCGTCGTGCGGCGCGCTGTCTTCGTCCAGTGGCGCATCGCCCTGCGCGCCGTACCAGCCGATCGCAGAGCCGCTGAGCAGGACCCTGGGCGGCGTGTGCGCCGAGCGGATCCAGTCGGTCAGCACGCCCGTCGGAATCAGCCGGCTGTCACGCAGCGTCTGCTTGCGCGACGCGCTCCAGCGGCTGTCGGCGATGCCGGCGCCGGCGAGATTGACCACCGCATCGAAGCGGTCGTCGGCCCAGAGCGAAGCGTAGTCGCGGACATCCACACCTTCGGGCGACGGCGTCGACGCGCGCCGCGACAACCAGGTGACGTGCGCGCCGTCGCGCTGCAGACGGGCGGTCAGCGCGCTGCCGATGAAGCCGCTGCCGCCGGTGATCAGGATGCGCATGGACGTGCCTCGGACTGCGGACGAACGCCATCGTGGCAGCCGCCGCGTGAGCACGCGTCAAGGCGCTGCGCTTTCAACGACCTCATCGTGCCCGAGCGCCGGTCACCGCGGATGCGATGGACCGGCGCAGACGCGGACGCGATCAGCCCTGTTCGAACGCCAGCTGCCCGCCAACGGCATCGACCTTGATGGTGTCGCCACTGACGAACGCGCCCGAGAGGATGCGCTGCGCCAGCGGGTTCTCCAGCTGCTGCTGGATCGCGCGCTTGAGCGGGCGCGCGCCGTAGACCGGATCGAAACCGACATTGCCGAGCAGATCGAACGCGGCATCCGAGACTTCGATGCGCAGTCCGCGTTCGGCCAGACGCTTGTCGAGACCACGCAGCTGGATCTTCGCGATCTCGCGGATCTGCGCTTTCTGCAGCGGGTGGAACACGACGATGTCGTCGAGCCGGTTGATGAACTCCGGACGGAAGTGCGCCTGCACCACGCCCATCACCGCCGCCTTCATCTGCGTGTAGCCCTCGGCGCTGTCGGCATCGGTGCCGCGCTCGCTCATCTCCTGGATCTGGTGCGAGCCGAGATTCGAGGTCATCACGATGACGACATTGCGGAAGTCGACCGTGCGGCCCTGGCCATCGGTCAGGCGACCGTCGTCAAGCACCTGCAACAGGATGTTGAAGACGTCCGGATGCGCCTTCTCCACTTCATCGAGCAGGATCACGCTGTACGGGCGACGCCGCACGGCCTCGGTCAGATACCCGCCTTCCTCGTAGCCGACGTAGCCCGGAGGCGCACCGATCAGGCGCGCGACCGAGTGCTTCTCCATGAACTCGCTCATGTCGATGCGGACCATGGCGTCCTGGCTGTCGAACAGGAACTCGGCCAGCGCCTTGCACAGTTCGGTCTTGCCCACGCCGGTCGGGCCGAGGAACAGGAACGAGCCGGTCGGGCGATCGGGATCGCTGAGTCCGGCGCGCGAGCGGCGCACCGAATCGGACACGACCTTGATCGCTTCCTCCTGGCCGATCACGCGCGTGTGCAGCTGGGATTCCATCGCCAGCAGCTTCTCGCGCTCGCCCTCAAGCATCTTGCTGACCGGAATGCCGGTCCAGCGCGCGACGACCTGGGCGATCTCCTCGGCGGTCACCTTGTCCTGCAGCAGGGTGAAGCCTTGGGTCTCGGCCTCCTGCGCCGCCTTGAGCTGCTTTTCGAGTTCGGGAATGCGCCCGTACTGGATCTCGCTCATGCGCGCGTAGTCCTGCGTGCGCTGCGCGGACTCGAGATCGAGCTTGGCCGCCTCGATCTGTTCCTTGATCTTCGTGGCGCCCTGCACGCTGGCCTTCTCGGCCTTCCAGACTTCTTCCATGTCGTTGTAGTCACGCTCGAGCGTGGCGATCTCGGCTTCGAGATCGGCCAGGCGCTGCTTCGACTCGGCGTCCTTCTCCTTCTTCAGCGCCTCGCGCTGGATCTTGAGCTGGATCAGGCGGCGTTCCTTGCGATCGAGCTCCTCGGGCTTGGAGTCGATCTCCATGCGGATGCGCGACGCCGCCTCGTCCATCAGGTCGATGGCCTTGTCGGGCAGCTGGCGGTCGGCGATGTAGCGGTTGGACAGCGTGGCCGCGGCGACGATCGCCGGATCGGTGATCTCCACGCCGTGGTGCACTGCGTAGCGTTCCTTGAGGCCGCGCAGAATCGCAATCGTGTCTTCCACGCTCGGCTCGCCGACGAACACCTTCTGGAAGCGACGCTCCAGCGCGGCGTCCTTCTCGACGTACTTGCGATACTCGTCGAGCGTGGTCGCGCCGATGCAGTGCAGCTCGCCGCGCGCGAGCGCGGGCTTGAGCATGTTGCCGGCGTCCATCGAACCTTCGGCCTTGCCGGCGCCGACCATGGTGTGCAGTTCGTCGATGAAGAGGATGATCTGGCCCTCGTTCTTCGACAGATCGTTGAGCACGCCCTTCAGGCGCTCCTCGAACTCGCCGCGGAACTTGGCGCCGGCGATCAGCGCGCCCATGTCGAGTGAGAGCACACGCTTGCCGCGCAGGCCTTCGGGCACTTCGTTGTTGATGATGCGCTGGGCCAGGCCTTCGACGATCGCGGTCTTGCCCACGCCCGGTTCGCCGATCAGTACGGGATTGTTCTTCGTGCGCCGCTGCAGCACCTGGATCGTGCGGCGGATTTCCTCGTCGCGGCCGACCACCGGATCGAGCTTGCCGCTCTCGGCACGCGCGGTCAGATCGATCGTGTATTTCTCCAGCGCCTGGCGCGCGTCCTCGGCGTTCTCGTCCTTGACGCTTTCGCCGCCGCGTACCTTGGTGATCGCGGCTTCGAGGCGCGCCTTGTCGGCGCCGGCGGCCTTGAGCGCCTTGCCGGCGTCGCCACCGTCGTCGAGCGCCGCCAGCACGAACAGTTCGGACGCGATGAACGCATCGCCGCGCTGCTGGGCCAGCTTGTCGGTCACGTTGAGCAGGCGGGAGAGATCGTTGCCGACCGACAGCTGGCCGGCCTGGCCGGTGACCTTGGGCAGCCGGTCCATCGCCTCGGTCAGGCGCTCGCGCAGCACCGGCACGTTGACGCCGGCCTGGCCGAGCAGCGGCCGCGTGCCGCCGCCCTGCTGGTCCAGCAGCGCCAGCAACAGATGCACCGGTTCGATGAAATTGTGGTCGCGGCCCACGGCCAGCGACTGCGCGTCGCTCAATGCCTGCTGGAAACGCGAAGTGAGCTTGTCCATCCGCATCGGGAAATCCTCGGGAGATCGGGGCCGGCCGTGCCGGCAATGTCCAACAGATGCGGTCGAAGCGGTGTGTTGCAAGCGGTCGGGGCCGGCAAGGCGTCCGGGGCGCAACGGAATCCTCCGCCGCCCTCACCTGCCGCTTGCGCGGGCGGTCCTACGGTAGCCGCCTTCCTTCTCGTGGAGCCGCACATGACCTACCAGCTCTATTACTGGACCGGCATCCAGGGTCGCGGCGAGTTCGTGCGGCTCGCGCTGGAGGACGCCGGCGCCGACTACGTCGACGTGGCCCGCGTGGACGGCGACGACGCGATGCAGCCCTTTCTCGATGGCGACCGCACCGGCGCCCGGCCGTTCGCGCCGCCGTTCCTGGTATCGGACGATCTCGTGGTCGCCCAGGTCGCCAACATCCTGCACTTCCTCGGGCCCCGCCTCGATCTCGTGCCCGAATGCGAAGCCGCGCGGCTGCAGGCGCTGCAACTGCAGCTCACCATTGCCGACCTCGTCACCGAGATCCACGACAGCCACCACCCGATCGCCAGCGCCGCGTATTACGAAGACCAGAAAGACGCGGCGAAGCGCCGCGCCGCCGATCTGCGAACGAACCGGTTGCCGAAGTTTCTGAGCTATTTCGAGCAGGTGGTCGATCGCGGCAATGGGCATGCGCTGGGCGCGCATTCGTATGTCGACCTGTCGCTGTTCCAGCTCATGCGGGGGCTCGATTACGCGTATCCGGAGGCGATGCAGGCGCTGGGGCCGAAGATTCCGCAGCTGCGCAAGCTGGAAGCGCGCATCGCCGAACGCCCGAACATTGTGGCGTACCTGGCATCGGAGCGACGGCTGGCGTTCAACACGCAGGGGATTTTCCGCCAGTATCCCGAGCTGGATGGCGGTATCGGAGGTTGATCATCACGGAGGGTGCGCATGCACAAGGATGTCTTCTCCGCTTGTCGCGCGGCGCGCTGGGGTGCACTGCTCGCACTGCTCGCGATCACGGCGTGCGCATACAGACCCGTCACCCCGAACGACCTCGTGCGGTTCGAGCCGCCGCTTCCCGGCATGGAGGACATCTGGCTGACAGGCGAATCCAGCGGCAGGCTCGCGTATCGCGGCGGTTGCTTCCGGCTCGAACACAGCACGCCGCCTGGTGATGTCACGATTCTGTGGCCGCACGATTATCGGGCCGTGGTTCGCAGCGACGGCCGCCATGGCGTCATGGATACTGAGGGCAACGTCGCGTTCGCCGGCGAGCGGGTCCGTCTGGGCGGCGGTGGCGGGAGTGAAATCCTCCCGGAGCGCGTCGTCCGGCGCGACATCGCCCTCGCCTGTGGCGGTCCTTACGCCAGTGGCTGGTTGCGGTTCTGAGCCGACCTCACAGGAAGCGTTCGCGCATGCCTGCAGGCGGCAGCATGCAGTTGTCGCGGCGCCCGAACACGCGGTAGCGGTTGCGCGCCAGCAGCCGATACGCGGCATCGCGCGGACGACGCGGGATCAGGCGCAGCACAGTGGCGATCCGCCACACGCCACCAAGCCGCCGCAGCACTTCGATCACGCCATCGCTGTCGTGCCAGCCGGCATCGCCGTCGACCAGCAGGAACGACACCGGATCGTCCGGATCGATCCCGTGCGCGACCAACAGGTCGCGGCCGATGCGATCCTGCATCGCGGCGAAGCGAAACCCGGCGCGGCGATCGTGGCGCAGCAGGAAGCGCACCCAGCCGCTGCACAGCGCGCATACGCCGTCGAACACGACGATGGGACCGTCGTGCGGTGCAGTGGATGAGGCGGATGGGCTGGCGGGGTTCACATCGGTTTTCCGGACGCGTGGCCATCATGCTGCAATGCGCCAATCACCGGAAGCCACCCCACCCTTCCTGACGCCGGCCGCGACCGCGCTGCCTCCGCCGCCCACGCTGCCGGCGAATGCGGCGTTGTTTCTCGATGTTGATGGGTGCCTGTTGCCGTTCGCGCCGCGTCCCGACGCGGTCGAGGTCCCGCCTGCGCTGCTCGCGCGTCTGACCGTCCTGCAGCAGGCGCTGGGCGGTGCGCTGGCGCTGGTCAGCGGCCGCAATCTCGCCACGCTCGACCAGCTGTTCGCGCCGCAGATGTTCGCGGCCGCCGGCCTGCATGGCGTCGAGCGGCGCCGCCTCGGCCACACCGGCGTCGCCGGCGACGTGCCACTCGCGCTGGTGCGCGCACGGGACGCGGCCATCGCGCTGATCGACGCGCATCCCGGCGCACTGGTCGAGGACAAGGGCGCGGCGCTCGGTCTGCACTGGCGCATGGTCGCGCCGGAGCACAAGGCCGCCGCCGAACTCGCGCTGCGTGCGTTCGCCGCCGGCGCGCTGACCGGATTGCCCGACTACCAGTTGCAGCCCGGCGACCACGTCATCGAGCTGCGCCCGCGCCATGCCGACAAGGGCAGCGCGATTCTCGCGTTCCTCGAAGAAGCGCCGTTCCAAGGTCGCGTGCCGGTGTTCGCCGGCGACGATCTCACCGACGAGCCGGGCTTTTCGGCCGTCAACACCCATGGCGGCATCAGCGTGCTGGTCGGCGATCGCGCCGGCAGCGCCGCCCGCTTCCGCCTGCCCGATCCCGCCGCGATCCACGCGTGGCTCGGCGTGCCCGCAGGCGGCCCGAATCCGGAGAGTGCCCGATGACCCAACCGCTCGCCCCCAGTCTCGACCTCGGCCTCGTCGGCAACGGCAGTTTCGGCGCGCTGTTCGACCGCAACGCGCGCCTGGTGTGGTCCTGCCTGCCGGCCTTCGACGGCGATCCCGCGTTCTGCGCGCTGCTGTCGCCGAAGGACGGCCACGGCGACTGGTCGATCGAACTCGACGATTTCGAACGCAGCGAGCAGAGCTACGTCGAGAACACCGCGATCCTGCGCACCGTGCTGTACGACCGCCATGGCGCGTCGCTTGAGATCACCGATTTCGCGCCGCGCTGGCGCCAGCACGACCGCTTCTACCGGCCGGTCATGCTGATGCGGCGCGTGCGTCTGCTCTCGGGCAGCCCGCGCATCCGCGTGCTGCTGCGCCCGTTGGCCGATTGGGGCGCACGCGTGCCCGACAGCACTTGGGGCAGCAACCACATCCGCTACGTGCTGCCCGGTTTCACGCTGCGCGCGACCACCGATCTGCCGATCCGCCTGCTGCGCGACGGCCTGCCCTTCGTGCTCGATCGCGACCTGCATTTCATCCTCGGCCCCGACGAAACCCTGACCCAGCCACTGACGGAATTCGTCCGCGACGGTCTCCACCGCACGACGAACTACTGGCGCGAGTGGGTGCGCTACCTGTCGATTCCGCTCGACTTCCAAGAGGCGGTGATCCGCAGCGCGATCACGCTGAAGCTGTGCCAGTACGAGGACAGCGGCGGCATCATCGCAGCGATGACGACGTCGATCCCCGAAGCCGCCGACACCGAGCGCAACTGGGATTACCGCTACTGCTGGATGCGCGACTCGGCGTTCGTGGTGCGCGCGCTCAACCGTCTCGGCGCGACGCGCACGATGGAAGAGTACATCCGCTACATCTTCAACCTGACCGTCAGCGACGACGGCGACATGCAGCCGCTGTACGGCATCGGCTTCGAGCACACGCTCACCGAGGAGACGATGCCGGCGCTGGACGGCTACCGCGGCATGGGGCCGGTGCGCCGCGGCAATCTCGCCTACGTGCAGCGCCAGCACGACACCTACGGCAGCGTGGTGCTCGCGTCCACGCAGCTGTTCTTCGATCGCCGTCTGGAACACCGTGGCGACGCGGCGACGTTCCGCAAGCTCGAACCGCTGGGCGAACTCGCGTTCAAGCTTTTCGACCAGCCCGACGCGGGCCTGTGGGAATTCCGCGGCAAGGCACACGTGCACACCTACTCGGCGGTGATGTGCTGGGCGGCCTGCGACCGGCTCGCGCGCATCGCCGGACAGCTCGGCATCGACGACCGCATCGGATACTGGCGCGAACGCGCCGACGGCATGCGCGAGCGGATTCTGGGCGAAGCGTGGAATTCCGAGCTCGGCCATTTCGCCGATGCCTTCGGCGGCGACCGGCTCGACGCCTCACTGCTCCTGCTCGCCGATCTCGGCTTCGTGACGCCGGAAGATCCGCGCTTCATCGGCACGGTCGAGGCGATCGGCCGGTCGCTGCGCCACGGCGACGGCCTGTTCCGCTACGTCACGCCCGACGATTTCGGCACGCCGGAGACCAGCTTCACGATCTGCACGTTCTGGTACATCGACGCGCTGGCGTCGATCGGCCGCACGCACGAGGCGCGGCAGCTGTTCGAGACCCTGCTGTCGCGCCGCAACCATCTCGGCCTGCTGTCGGAAGACCTGTCGTTCGAAACCGGCGAGGCCTGGGGCAACTTCCCGCAGACGTATTCGCATGTCGGTCTGATCATGGCGGCGATGCGCCTGTCGCGGTCCTGGCAGGACGCGGCATGAGCCGCCTGGTCGTCGTCTCCAACCGCGTCGCGTTGCCGGGTGCCAGCCAGAACGGCGGCCTCGCGACGGCGCTCGACGCGGCGCTCAAGGAAACCGGCGGCCTGTGGTTCGGCTGGAGCGGCAAGGTCGCGCGCGCGCACTCGGGCGAAGTGCATCACCAGCAGGCCGACGGCATCGAGTACCTCACCGTCGATCTGTCGCGCGAGGATTACGAGGGCTACTACAACGGCTTCTCCAACCGCACGCTGTGGCCGCTGCTGCATTTCCGGCTGGATCTCGTCGACTACAACGCGCTGACCCAGGCCGCCTATCGTGGTGTCAACGCGCTGTTCGCCGAAAAACTGTCGAAGGAACTGCGCGACGACGACATCGTCTGGGTGCAGGACTACCACCTGTTTCCGCTCGCGCAGGAACTGCGCAAGCGCGGCGTGCGCGCACGTATCGGCTTCTTCCTGCACGTGCCGTTTCCCTCGGCCGACATCGTCGCCGGCCTGCCGCATCACGAGAAGACCTTCGGCGCGCTGTCGTCCTATGACCTCGTCGGGTTCCAGACCGAGCGCGATCTCGAACGCTTCCAGGATTACATCCGCCTGTTCCGGGGCGGACAGGTCGCCGCCCAGGGCGATCTGCGCGACCACGACGGGCGCCGTTTCAGCGCGGCGGCATTCCCGATCGGCATCGACGCCGGCGTGATCGAATCGCTGGCCGAGACCGCCTCACGCAGTGCGACGACCAAGCGCATGCAGGCCAGTCTCAATGGCCGTGCGCTGGCGATCGGCGTCGACCGGCTGGACTACTCGAAAGGTCTGCCGGAGCGCTTCCGCGCGATCCAGCGCTTCTTCGAACGCCATGCCGACCAGCGCGGCAAGATGACCTACCTGCAGATCGCACCGGTCTCGCGCGGCGGCGTCGCCAGCTACCGCACGCTGCGCCGCGAGCTCGAGCAGTACGCCGGCCACATCAACGGCGCGCACGCCGAGCCCGACTGGACGCCCGTGCGCTACGTCAACCGCACGTATCCGCATCCCGCGCTGACCGGCTTCTACCGCCTGTCGCGCATGGCCCTGGTCACGCCGCTGCGTGATGGCATGAATCTCGTCGCCAAGGAATACGTGGCCTCGCAGGACGGAGACGATCCCGGCGCACTGGTGCTGTCGATCTTCGCCGGCGCCGCGCGTGAGCTGGACGGCGCGTTGCTGGTGAACCCCTTCGACAGCGACGGTGTCGCCGACGCGATCGCCGCTGCGATGGCGATGCCGCGCGAGGCACGGCGCGAACGCTGGCAGTCGATGATCACGCGCATCCGCGAGTACGACATCCACGCGTGGCGAAAGGATTTTCTGTCGCGGCTGGCGGCGACGCGGAGCTGAGCCGTCGCGTTTCGTAGGATGGGTATTGCGAAGCGAAACCCATCGCTTCTCGCGCGCGAAGGTTGACCGTCTGGTTCTCGATGCTGCGAATCCGTAGGCGTTGCTGCTGACGTTCAGCCCTCACCCGACGCACTGCGTGCGTCGACCTCTCCCGGAGGGAGAGGTGCTGGTCCGCTGGTGCGAGTTGTGCATCGGGATAGATCGCGCCATGTCGAGCCGGATGCGCTTTGAGCCCCTCTCCCTCCGGGAGAGGGGTTGGGGTGAGGGAGCTTTTGGCGGTATCTGAAAAAACCAATGCACCAACAGAAAAGCCCCGCCCTCACCCCACCATCGGCATCCGCCGATGGTCCTCCCCTCTCCCAGAGGGAGAGGAGCCAACGGCATCCGCCTGCGGCGGAAGACATCACATTTTCGTGGGCTGGATGATTTCCACCCAGTAGCCGTCCGGATCCTTGATGAAGGCGATCGACTTCATCGTGCCGTCAGTCAGCCGCTTCTGGAACGTCACACCCAGCTCTTCGAAACGCGCGCAGGCGGCGCGGACATCCGGAACGCTGACGCAGATGTGGCCGAAGCCGCGCGGATCGCTGTTGCCGTCGTGATAGACCGGGCCGTCCTGCGATTCGGTGCCGTGGTTGTGGGTGAGTTCGAGCACGCCCGGCTGGCGCGCGAGCCATTCGCGGCGGGCGTCTTCGTCGTCCGGGATGCCGGCGGTGTCGTCGACCAGTGCGAGGAAGAACAGCGAGAACTTCGCCTGTTCGAAGTCGGCCTTGCGCACCAGGGTGAAGCCGAGCACGCGGGTGTAGAAGTCGAGCGAGGCCACCGGGTCCTTGACCCGCAGCATGGTGTGGTTGAACACGAAATCGCGGGTCGCGGCATCGCGCGGCGCGACGCCCGGAACGTTGGCGAGATCGGCGAGGGTCTGTGCGGTCATGGCACGGCTTCCTGAGAGGGGCCGTCCATTATCGGCGAAGCCGCCGCAAGGCCGTGGTCACGCGGCGCGGGTGTCAGCCGGAAGCAGCCAGCCGTGGTAACGCACCAGTTGACCGACGAGCGGCAATGCGGCTTCGACCTCGAACGCATAGCGCCCGTCGATCTCGCGTTCGTTGCAGCGCACGTCGCGGAACAGCGCGGCCGGCAGCGGCACCACGCCGAGCAGGCGTGCGCCGGCGACGTTCCAGAAGATCGTGCCCTCCCAGGTGTGCAGCACGAAGCGGAACTGCACCGGGCCGAGCCGCTCGCGCAGTTCGCCGTCGCGATGCCACAGGCGCGAGCGCATGCGCGAGGCCTTCGGTGGCGTGCCGAACACGCGCGACCAGATCTCGCCTTTCGGCCCGCTGGCGAACTCGACGGTCACCGGCGCATCGGTCATCGCACGCGGCAGACCCGCGATGCGCGCGCACAGGCGCGACAGCAGGCCCGTGCCGCGCACCACCGTCACCTGTCCGCTGTAGCGCGCCGTGCCGTGCACGCCGTGCAGCGCGCGCAGGGCATCGGGCAGACGGAAGAACGCAGCGCCGAGCAGGGTCTGATAGAGGGTCGGCGTCATCGCACGCAGGTCGTATCCGGGCGGCGCAGGATAGCGCCTGCGCGCCCGCTTCGATCAGTCCGGGGTCACCGGCTTCGCCTGGCGTTGCAGCGACAGCAGGCCCACCAGTACCGCCAGCACCGCGTAGGCCGCCGCGAACTGGAACGCGATCGCCTGGCGCAGGCCGTCGAGCTGCCACGGCAGCACCAGCGCGCCGGTCGGATGCACCGAATGGATCACGCCGAACAGCGTCGCGACCGCCGCGGCAAACAGGGTCGCGACCGCGACGCCCGGCCGCCGGTCGACCAGCGCGACCAGCGCGGTCGCCCACAGCATCGCGGTAATGATGAAGCCGTTGCCGAGCACGACGATCGTCGCCATCTCCGGCAGGCCGTGACCGGCATCGACCTGCGCATACAGCGCGGCCATGCGCTCGGGATCGATCCACGCCGGATTGCCGAACTTGATGTTGAGCAGGTAGGCGATCGCCGGCAGGAACGCCAGCGACACCGCGATCGCGTGCTCGCGCTTCGTGCTGTGAAAAGCCTGCACGGTGATGTCGATGCCGACGAAGACGATGATCGGCGCGAGCACCGCGACCGGCAACCACTGCACCAGGCCCGAGACCAGGCCAAGCATGCCGCCAATACCGATGAAGAAACCCGTCAGCAGCGTGTAGCCGGTGCGCGCGCCCATGTGCTTGTACGCCGGCTGACCGATGTAGGGCGTGGTCTGCGCGACGCCGCCGCAGACGCCGGCGACCACGGTCGACACCGCTTCGACCAGCAGCACGTCGCGCGTGCGGTAGTCGTCACCGGCCGCGCGCGCGCTCTCGCTGACATTGATACCGCCCACCACCATCAGCAGGCCGAACGGCAGCAGCAGCGACAGATAGGGCAGCGTCGCCGGCAGTCCATCCACGAAGCCGAGATTCGGCCACGGCAGTGCGGGCGCCGGCCAGCTGGCATCGGGCAACGCGAAGCCCGGTGACAGACCGGCGAGACCGAGGCCGTAGTACAGCGCGAGACCGACGAGCAGGGCGAACGGCACGCCGGGCAGGCGCAGCGGCACCGGACCGCGCGCGACCAGTACGTAGAGCAGCAGGCCGAGCGTCGCGAAGCCGGCGACCGGCGAGCGCAGCGTTTCGATCAGCGGCAGAAAGCCGAGCAGCATCAGTGCCGCGCCACCGATCGAACCCAGCAACGCCGCACGCGGCACGACGCGGGTGATCCAGTCGCCGGCGAACGACAGCACGAGTTTCAGCGCACCCATCACCACCAGCGACGCCATGCCGAGCTGCCAGGTCGCGATGCCCGCGGCGTTCGCGTCCAGGCCCTGCTGGCGGAACGTGACGAACGCGGGACCGAGTACCAGCAGCGCCATGCCGATGCTGGTCGGCGCGTCGAGACCGAGCGGCATCGCGGTGACATCGTCGCGGCCGGTGCGCTGCGCGAGACGCCGCGCCATCCACGTGTACATCAGGTTGCCGACCAGCACGCCGAATGCGGTGCCAGGGAACATGCGCCCGAACACGATGTCCGCCGGCACCCCGAAGATCCCGACCAGCGCCGCGGCGATGAAACCGAGGATGGACAGGTTGTCGACGACGAGGCCGAAGAAGCCGTTGATGTCGCCTGGGACGAACCAGCGGGGGCGGTGAGTGGAAGCTGCGGCGGTGGACATCGGTTTCCCGGAATTGGTTGGAATCTCTACACCGTCATTCCGGCGGAAGCCGGAATCCATTTTGATCTTGCTTCAACGTGCCTCTCGCAGAGCAGCATGCAAAAGCGAAGATCAAAATGGGTTCCAGCTTTCGCTGGAACGACGGGGTCGGGCTCTGGCGGGTACGGACGCATGACCGCCTGCTCCGGCGGGAGCGAAAAGCCCGCCACGGAAACTCGTGACGGGTCTGCACCACCTCAGAACTTCGCCGTGAACTCCACGCCCCAGGTCCGCGGTTCGTTGATGAAACCGGTGAGGTTGTTGAAATCGATACCGCCGACGATGCGCGTGCTGTCGGTGATGTTGCGTCCGAACACGGCGAGATCGTAGTTGCCCTGGTTCCAGTTCGTGCCGACGCGCAGGCCGCCTTCCAGCGTCGAGCGGCCGCGGAATTCCGGCGATTCGTAGAGGAAGAAGTTGACCTGGCCGCGATACGCCCAGTCGGTGTAGACGTAGAACTCGGCGTCGTCGCCGACCGGCGTCGCCCAGCGCGCGGTGAGGTTGTGGATCCACTTCGGCGCCTGCGGCAACGGGTTGCCGTCGACGAGGGCGAAGCCGTTCACAGTCGGATCGGTCACGGTGCAACCGCCGCCGCAGACCGCGACCGCGAGGTTCGGATCGCGGATCTCGGTGTCGTTGTAGCTCGTGCCCCAGGTCACCAGCAGCGTGTCGGTGAGCCACGCCTGCAGATCGAGTTCGGCGCCCTGCCCGATCGACTTGTCGGCGTTGAGCAGGATCGCCTGGTTGGTCGCACCGCCCACGGCGATCAGCTGCTGCCCGTCAACGTTGTAGCGGAACAGGTTGAAGCCGATGCGGCCGCGGCGGTCCCACAGGTCGGCCTTGATGCCGACTTCGTAGGAAATCACTTCCTCTGAATCGGCGACCGAGATGCCGCCGAACGCGAGACGGCCCTGGATCGACGGTGCGCGGAAGCCCTTGGCGACACGGCCGTAGATGTTGACGTCGTCATTGAGTTCGTAGACCGCGCTCGCGTCCCAGCTGATGTCGTCGACATCGGTGTTCTCGAAGAACGGGCCACCGACCGGCGTGCCGAACGGCACCGCCTGCAGCACGCTGGCGCTGAAGTCCTTCTTGTCCTGCGTGTAGCGCAGGCCACCGCGCAGCTTGAGCTTGTCGCTGACGTCGTATTCGCCGGATGCGAACAGCGCCCACGCGGTATTGCGCTGTTCCTGCACGGCGTGGCCGGTCTGCGGATTGCCGGGCGCGAGCGAGTCGTAGTTGAGGCTGTCGACGGTGAGTTCCTCGCGGAACCAGAACGCGCCGGCCTGCCAGTCGAAGGGGCCGTCGAGATTCGACTCGATGCGCACTTCCTGGGTGATCTGCTTGTGGTCGGGAATGCCGTCGGCCGACTCGGCCGAGAACGGAATGAAACCGGGGCCGGAATCGGGCAGGAACGCCGCGCCATAGCCACCGTCGATGTCACCGCGATTCAAGGATTCCAGCGTCTCGTAACCGGTAATGGAGTACAGGCTGTACTGGCCGAAATCCCAGCGCAGACGGGCGCTGCCGCCCCAGGTCTCCAGATCGGAGAAATTGACGCCGTCCAGCGATACGGTGTCGCGATCGAAGCCCGGCACGAACCGGTTGCTGCCCGGCTCGACGAGGTTCGCGCGGAACAGGCGCGCGGTGCCGTTGAGATCGCGGCGATGCAGGTTGAACAGGCCTTCGAAACCGTCGCCCTCGTACAGGAACTGCACGCGCGCGGCGGATTCGTCGTAGCCCTCGAAGCCGTCGTTGGGCGCACCGGCCAGTGTGTTGCGCACCGAATCGTGTCGGCGCTGGTACAGCGCCGACACGCGCGCCGACCAGCGCTCGGTCAGCGCGCCACCGATCGCGCCTTCGAAGTTCCACATGTTGTCGCTGCCGTAGGCCAGCTTGCCGTAGCCCTCGAAGTCCTGGCTCGGGCGCACCGAATCGAACTTCACCACGCCGGCCGGCGTGTTGCGGCCGAACAGCGTGCCCTGCGGACCGCGCAGCACTTCGACGCCGGCGATGTCGAACACCGGGAAGCCCTTCAGCAACGGGTTCTCCAGCACCACGTCGTCATAGATCAGCGACACCGGCTGCGAGGCATTGAGATCGAAGTCGGTATTGCCGAGACCGCGGATGTAGAAGCGCGGAAACGCGCGGCCATAGCTCGATTCGATGTTGAGACTGGGCACGCGGCCCGACAAGAAGCGGATGTCGGTGCCGCCGCTGCCGAGCACGCCGAGCTTCTCGGCATCCAGCGTGGTGATCGACACCGGCACGTCCTGGATGTTCTCCACGCGGCGCTGCGCGGTGACCTGCACCGCATCGAGCGTGGCGGCGCGTTCCTGCGTCGCGGCGGCGGGCGTGACCGCGTCCTGGGCGAAGACCCCCGCCGGCAGGGCGCACGCGAGCGCGAGGGCGAGGCGGGCGGGACGGAGCACGGTCTGGCGGGCGCGGCTGGACGACATGGGGAGTACCTCGGCGGGCAGGTGACGCGGGAGGATCAGAACGAGACGTCGGCGTGCAGCTGCGAGCGCAGCACCGACAGATGACCGGTTTCCTGCTTCCATGCGGTGCGGATGGCCTCGATCGCGGCGGCCTGCTCCGGCGTATCGGGATGATGCACCACCAGCTCCTTGGAGCGCAGGCGCGACGGTGTGCTGGCGCCCGGCGGCAGCCACTGGCCGTAGACGTCGATCACGCTCAGGCCCTTGGGAAAGCGCGGCGTGACTTCGCGGTCGAGGAAGTCGAGCCAGCGCTGTTCCGAGGCCGCGGTCTCTTCGGGCGAGGCCACCCACTGGCCGGTCGCGAAATACAGCTCGGTGCGCACCCAGCCGATGCCTTCGGCCGGCCGGGCGGCATCGCCGTGGTAGGCCGAGCTGACGACCTTCTCCGGCACGCCGGGCGCGGACGTGGGCGCCGTGGTGGCGCAGGCGGCGAGCGCCGACGCGGCGAGGATCGGCAGCAACGGACGGAACAGGGACATGGCGACGGCCGGAAAGTGCGGGGCCGCCATGCTAGAGGCGCGGACGGCCGGGAATTGTTGCAGTGCCGCAACACTGTATCGCTCAATCCGGATGGACGTATGAATTGGAAGCGTGCCCAATGGTGGACCGGCCGCGCCCTGCGCGGTCGCGGTGCCGGGCGTCACGTCGCCCCTCCCCAGGTCGGCGCCCGGCACCGCCCCTCTTCCCGCCTCCGCCAGGAACCGTCATGCCCATGCCGTCTGCCCGCCGCCTCGTCTCCACACCTCTGGTGCTGGCCATCGCATGTGGCCTGGCCCTGCCGGCCGCCGCGCAGACTGCCGATGCCGACGGCGCGACCCGTCTGGACGCGGTGATCGTCACCGGCACCCGCGCGACCGATCGCACGGTGCTCGAATCGACTTCGCCGATCGACGTGCTCGACGAAGCCGACCTGCGCCGCGCCGGCGCGGTCAACGGTGAACTCGGCGCTGCGCTGCAGGCGCTGCTGCCGTCGTTCAACATCCCGCGCCAGTCGAACTCGGGCGGCGCCGATCACATCCGCGCCGCCCAGTTGCGTGGCCTGTCGCCGGACCAGGTGCTGGTGCTGGTCAACGGCAAGCGTCGGCATGTGTCGTCGCTGGTGACCACGGGGTCGAAGGTCGGCCGCGGCACCACGCCGGTCGACTTCAATGCGATTCCGCTCAGCGCGATCAAGCGCATCGAAGTGCTGCGCGACGGCGCGGGCGCGCAGTACGGCGCCGATGCAGTCGCGGGCGTGATCAACATCATCCTCGACGACGGCGGCGATGGCGGCGCGATCGAAGCCAGCTACGGCGCGCACCACACGAAGTTCGAACCGACCGACCAGCGCATCACCGACGGCCAGAGCGCATCGCTCGCGGCGAAGGTCGGCACCGCGCTCGGCGACGACGGCTTCCTGCGCGTGGGCCTGGAGTACAAGGAGCTCTCGCCGACCAACCGCGCCGGTTTCGACCAGATTCCGCCGTGGGACCAGACGCCGCGCAACCTCGCCCTGCAGGGCCAGCGCAACTACCACCACGGCAACGGCGCGGCCAAGGACATCAACGGTTGGCTCAACACCGAGATCGCCCTCGGCGACGCCGCGACGTTCTACGCGTTCGGCACCTACAACCAGCGCGACACCGAAGGCGCCAACTATTTCCGCTACCCCGACGGCGAAGCGAACTGGCTCGAGGTGTATCCGAACGGCTTCCGCCCGGTGTCGATCGGCGAGAACCTCGATGTCGCGGGCGTCGCCGGTGTGCGCACCCAGTGGAGCGACTGGGATGTCGACGCCAGTCTCAACCACGGCCGCAACGAGTTCACTTATCGCCTGCGCGACTCGATCAATGCCTCGCTCGGCCCGTCCAGCCCGACGCGTTTCAAGACCGGCGACTACGCGTTCGACCAGATGCTGGCCAACGTCGACGTCAGCCGCCTGTTCGCGCAGGGCGACAACCTGCACACCTTCGCCACCGGCGTGGAATTCCGCGTCGAACACTACGAGACCGGCGCCGGCGATCCGGCGAGCTACGCGACCGGTCCGTTCACCGATCGCCCGACCGGCTCACAGGCCGGTGGCGGCCTGACCCCGCAGGACGAGGCCGACCTCGACCGCGATGTCGCCAGCCTCTACGCCAGCGTGTCGAGCAGCTTCGGCGAGAAGCTCAGCACCGACGCCGCGGTGCGCTACGAGCACTACAGCGACTTCGGTGGCGAAGTGACCGGCAAGCTCGCCGCGCGCTACGAGTTCGTGCCGGCGTTCGCGCTGCGCGGCGCGCTGTCGAAGAACTTCCGTGCACCGTCGCTCGGCCAGATCGGCTACGAGTCCACGGGCACCGGCTACAACGCCGCCGGCCAGCTGATCCAGAGCCGCCTGCTGTCGGTCAACAACCCGATCGCCCGCGCGCTCGGCGCGACCGATCTCACGCCCGAACAGTCGATCAACGCGAGCCTCGGCTTCACCAGCCGCGTCGGCGAAAACTTCGACTTCTCGCTGGATCTGTTCCAGATCGACATCGACGACCGCGTCGCGCTGTCGGAAGCGATCACCAGCGATGCGCTGACCGATTTCATCGACGCCGAGTTCCGCGTGCCGGGGGTGCAGAGCGTCAGCTTCTTCACCAACGCCGCCGACACGCGCACGCGCGGCGCCGAGGCCGTCGCCAACTGGCGGCATCCGCTGGCCGGCGGTTCGCTGCTGCTGACCGGCACCTGGAGCTACGCCGACACCGAGATCAAGCGCATCGTCGCGACACCGGCCGCGCTGTCGGCCGTGGTGCCCGACGCGGTGCTGTTCGGCGTCGAGGAGAGCAACACGCTGACCGACGCCGCCCCGCGCACGCGCTCGGCGTTCACCGGCAGCTGGACGAACGACCGCTGGAACCTGCTCGCTCGCGTGACCCGCCACGGCAGCACCAAGCGCGTCTTCAACTTCGGCGGCGGCTTCGAACCCGAACAGGTCTACGGCGCGAAGTGGCAGCTCGACGCGGAAGCCGAAGTGCGCCTCGGCGACAAGTGGACGCTCGCCATCGGCGGCCAGAACCTGACCGACGAATACGCCGACCTGTCGAACGAAGACATCTTCTACTTCGGCAATCTGCCCTACGACGTGCTGTCGGGCATCGGCAGCAGCGGCGCGTATTACTACACGCGGGTGCGGTACGCGTTCTGATCGAGCGCGATTCAAAGACATTACTTGCCTGACGACAACCCTTCGCCTGCGCGAAGGGGTCACAGATTGCCAACGATCACAGCCCGTCATTCCGGCGAAAGCCGGAATCCAGTGACTTGTGCCCTGAGAGAACTGCGAAAGAAGCTGGGTTCCGGCTTTCGCCGGAACGACGGCTTCAAAGCACGCGTTGCGATGTTGCGCGGGAACGCTCCACGGCGCGACGCTGTCCTCAGGCCATCCACACCAGCGTCGCGATCCGCCCCGTGCGCTGATCCCGACGATGCGAAAAGAACGCATCAGGCTCGGCGATCGTGTCACGGTCGCCACCATGGATCGCATCGCCGCGGATGCCCACCGATTCGAGTCGCCGCCGCGCCAGTGCGTACAGATCGACGCGCCAATGCCCGTCACGCGTCGCCACGAACGCCGCCTCCGCGCCCGGATCACCCGCGACGAATGCATCGCGCACCTCGGCGCCGATCTCGTAGGACGCGGGTCCCGCGGCCGGGCCGAGCCACACCCGCAGCTGCGACGGCGAGGTCTGCATCGCCGCGACCGTCGCTTCCAGCACGCCCGCTGCGAGTCCACGCCAGCCCGCATGCGCAGCGCCGATTTCGCTGCCGTCATCACTGGCGAACACCACCGGCAGGCAATCGGCGGT
Organism: Luteimonas sp. Soil_C_16; assembly: GCF_057657295.1. Taxonomy (NCBI): domain Bacteria; kingdom Pseudomonadati; phylum Pseudomonadota; class Gammaproteobacteria; order Lysobacterales; family Lysobacteraceae; genus Luteimonas; species Luteimonas sp. Soil_C_16. The sequence continues at coordinate 354,197 of NZ_JBDGIS010000005.1, forward strand.
GAGGATCGCGAGCACCACGCCCGACTCCGACGTGACCGATGCATCGGCCTCGACCAGCGCCTGCTGCGCATCGCCTGCCGGCGCGACAAAGCGTGCGACCTCGACGCCATGCACCTGCTGCAGCCAGTGCGGCGGCGATGGCAGGCCGGCGATGTCGACCAGCGCCTCGCGATTGCACGCGACCGCCTCCGGCGCGTCACCGGCGGCGCTGCGGTGGTTGCCGAGGTTGAAACTGTCGAACGGCGCCTGCGACACGCCGGCGCCACGGCGCAGCGTCGTCAGCGCCTGCACGCCGTCCGGCGCGGGCCAGTCGGCGTGCAGCAGCGCGCTCACCGGCGGCCCATCTCCGCGTGCTGGATCGCATCCGCCCGCAGCACCTTCAGCAGCACCTGCATATCCTCGGGCAGCGGCGCGGAACAACGCACGGCCTCGCCGGTGACCGGATGCTTGAACTCCAGCGTCTCGGCGTGCAGCGCCTGGCGGCGGAAACCGCGCAGCGTCGCGATCATCTCGTCCGACGCGCCCTTGGGCAGCTTCAACGAGCCGCCGTAGAGCGGATCGCCGAGGATCGAATGGCGCAGATGCGCCATGTGCACGCGGATCTGGTGCGTGCGGCCGGTTTCGAGCCGGCATTCGAGCGCGGTGTGCGCGCGGAAACGCTCGCGCAGGCGGTAGTGGGTGACGGCTTCGCGGCCGTCCTCGCGCACGCCCATGCGCAGGCGGTCGCGCGGGTGGCGGTCGATCGGCGCATCCGCGGTGCCGCCCGAGACCAGCGCGCCGACCACGACCGCCAAGTACTGGCGATGCACGTCGCGGGCCGACAGCTGCTCGACCAGCGCGTTGTGCGCTTCGAGCGTGCGCGCGACCACCATGACGCCCGAGGTGTCCTTGTCGAGCCGGTGCACGATGCCCGCGCGCGGCAGCGTCGCCAGCGAGGCGTCGCGGAACAGCAGCGCATTGACCAGGGTGCCGTCGTAGTTGCCGGCGCCCGGGTGCACGACCAGCCCGGCCGGCTTGTCGACCACGATCACCTGGTCGTCCTCGAACAGCACCGACAGCGGGATGTCCTGCGGCTCGGCCGTGGTCTGGGTGTCGAGCACGACGTTCAGGCTGACGGTCTCGCCGCCCACCACCGCATCGCGCGGGCGCGGCACTTCACCGTTCAGCAGCACCTCGCCGGACTTGATCCAGGTGGTCAGCTTGGAGCGGGAGAACTGGGGGAAGAGCTCGGCGAGCACGGCGTCGAAACGGCGCCCTGCCGCGGCATCCGGCACCGTGGCGGTGCGGTGGTCGGGGTGGTCGCTGGGGTCTTGCTGCATCGGGACGGCTCAGGTTCAGGCGGGGAAAGCCGGGCGATCCACCCGGACTGTTATTATCCGCGGTTCGTGCCCATACGCCCAATTGCCCCCATGACCCCACGCCTCGCCTCGCCGATCCGCGCCCTGGCCCGCACTTCGATGCTTCTGCTGCTGGTCGTCATGGTCGCCGCGGGCTGCTCCCGCAACACCAAGGACGACGAGAACGAGGGCGTGCCCGTCGCCGAGCTCTACCAGAAGGGCCACGACTCGATGCGCAAGGGCAACTGGAGCAACGGCGCCACGTCGTTCCGCCGCCTCGTCGCCCAGTACCCGTACGGCCCCTACACCGAGCAGGCGCTGGTCGAGACCGCGTACGCCAACTACAAGATGGGCAACAACGAGGAAGCGATCTCGGGCATTGACCGCTTCATCCGCACCTATCCCACGCACCGCAACATTTCCTACATGTACTACCTGCGCGGCCTGGTGAACTCCAACCGCGACACGGTGTTCCTGCAGCGCGTGTGGAGCCTGGACAGCAGCCGTCGCGATCTCGCCTCGCCCAACCAGGCGTACGCGGACTTCAACACCGTGACCGACCGCTACCCGAACAGCCGCTACGCCGCCGACGCGCGCAACCGCATGGCGACGCTGCGCAACACCTTCGCGCGTCACGAGATCGAGACCGGCCTGTACTACCTGCGCCGCGAGGCCTACGTGGCCGCCGCGCAGCGCGCGACCTACCTGCTCGAGACCTACCCGCAGAGCGAGTACCAGAACGACGCGGTCGCGCTGCTCGCCGCGAGCTACGCCAACCTCGGCAACGACACCCTGGCCGCCGACGCCCGTCGCGTGCTCGAGCAGAACGAGCCCGACCACCCGTCGCTGACCGGCAAGTGGCCGAACGAGCCGTGGAAGATCCGCCGCCTCAATCCCTTCGCCAGCGAGCGCACCGCGATCGACAACGACCGCGACTGAGGTTGCTGGTTGCTGGTTGCTGGATGAAAACGCCGCCTTCGGGCGGCGTTTTGCGTTGTGCTGTCTGCGGGTCTATGGCTTTAGTTCTGGCTTTGGCAGCTTGGCTCCCCAGCCGTCATTCCCGCGAAAGCGGGAATCCAAGAACTTTAGGTTTCGAAGGCATACGACGTCCTTGGATTCCCGCTTTCGCGGGAATGACGAGCTTTGGCTTTGGCTTTGGCTTTGGCTTTGGCTTTGGCTTTGGCTTTGGCTTCCAGCTTTTGATCTGAAATCGAGCCGTAAAGCGAGCCGAGCACCGGAGCCTGGCGTGGCCGAAGAGCAGCCCATGTCTGAGCGCAGCGAGTTT